>JBGAPU010000005.1:0-101643 GCA_044221035.1 Chthoniobacteraceae bacterium
CGCGGGGGGAGGGAGTCCATATACCGCCCCATTTGTCCAAGGCACTACATGTCGAGCAACACGCGCAACTTCAGCATCATCGCCCACATCGATCACGGCAAGACCACCTTGTCGGACCGGCTGCTCGAATTCACCGGCACCATCCAGAAGCGCGAGGCGCAGGATCAGATGCTCGACGCGATGGACCTCGAGCGCGAGCGCGGCATCACCATCAAGGCGCACCCGATTCGCATGATGTATCGCGCGAAGGACGGGAAGGAATACAAGCTGAACCTCATGGACACGCCGGGGCACGTGGACTTCGCGTATGAAGTCTCCCGGTCGCTCGCCGCATGCGAGGGCGCGCTGCTCATCGTGGACGCGGCGCAGGGCGTCGAGGCGCAGACGGTCGCGAATCTTCACCTCGCGGAGAAGCAGAAGCTGAAGCTCATCCCGGTGGTGAACAAAATTGATCTCCCGAACGCCGACCTGCCGAACGTCTCGCGGCAGCTCGAGGAGATCCTCGCGATTCCCGCGGAGGAGGCGATCCTCGCGAGCGCGAAGCAGGGCATCGGCATCGAGGAAATCCTGGAGGCCGTCATCGAGCGCATCCCTCCCCCGCCGGACAACCGCGACGCACGCGTCCGCGCGCTGGTGTTTGACTCGACGTTCGACACGTATCGCGGCGTGGTCGTGTATGTGCGCGTCGTGGACGGCGCCATCAAGGCCGGCGACATGGTGCGCCTCATGGCGACGAACAACGCCTACGAGGTGAAGGAAGTCGGCATCTTCCGCCCGCAGCAGCCGAAGTTCTTCGCGCAGGACGAGCTCGGGCCCGGCGACGTGGGCTACGTGATTGCGAACATCAAGACTGTCACCGAGGTGAAAGTCGGCGACACGCTGACGAATTCCCGCCAGCCCGCGACCGAGCCGCTCGAGGGCTTCCAGGAGCTGCAGCCGATGGTCTTCAGCGGCATCTACCCCATCAACACGGCGGACTTCGAGCACCTGAAGGCCGCGATGGGCAAGCTCCAGCTCAACGACGCCGCATTCCACTACATGGCCGAATCGAGCGTCGCGCTTGGCTTTGGATTCCGCTGCGGATTCCTCGGGCTGCTGCACATGGAGATCGTCATCGAGCGGCTGCGGCGCGAGTTCAACATGGACATCATCGCCACGTATCCCTCGGTCATCTACGAGGTGGTGAAGACGAACGGCGAGATTTTGAAAGTGGACAACCCGGAGACGCTGCCGGACCCGTCCGTCATCGAGGAAATCCGCGAGCCCATCGTGCGGTGCTTCGTGATGATCCCGAACGAATACATCTCGCCGATGCTCCAGCTCATCATGGACAAGCGCGGCATCGTGGATCACACCGAGACGCTCGACCCGAAGCGCGTGATGCTCACCGTGGACCTGCCGCTGAACGAGATCCTCGTGGATTTCGTGGACAAGATGAAATCCATCACGCGCGGCTACGGTTCGATGGACTACGAGCACGCCGGCTACCGCGCGGACAAGCTCGTGAAGCTCGACATGCTCGTGAACGGCGAGCGCGTGGATGCATTCAGCAGCATCGTCCACCGCGACAAGGCCGAGGCCCGCGGGCGCGCGCTGGCGACGAAGCTCAAGGAAGTCATCCCCACGCAGCTCTACCAGGTCGCCATCCAGGCGGCCATCGGCGGCAAGATCATCGCCCGCGAAAGCGTGAGCGCGATGCGGAAAAACGTGACCGCGAAGTGCTACGGCGGCGACATTTCCCGCAAGCGCAAGCTCCTCGAAAAACAGAAAGAGGGCAAAAAGCGCATGAAAGCCATCGGCACGGTGAACATCCCCCAGGAGGCGTTCATCGAGGTGCTGAAGACGAACTAGCGCGGGCGGGAAGATCCGCAGATTGCGCGGATTATCGCGGGTTTCGCATGGCTGGGGGGTGCTTCCATGCCTATCCGGTTGTCTGCCAAGCCGGGGTGGAACGCGACCTACGGGCGCGTTTCCTGGCGTTTCGCCCGGCAGAAGCGTGCCCGGAGGTCACGCTCCACCTTCCCACCTCTTGCTTTATCAACGAACCGGATAGGCATGGTTGCTTTCATGCCTATCCGGTTGTCTGCCAAAACGCCGGAAGCGGGTGACTGGAGGTGGAACGCGCACTCCGCGCGGGTTTCTTCCCATCGGAAAGGCACGGAAGCGTGCGCGGAGCGCACGCTTCACCTCCCGCCAGCCTCCTTGTCAAACAACTTAATAGGCACGGTGAATCCTGCCAATCCTGCTCATCTTGTCCTAAGTTTGCAAAATAAGCCGAAAAGCCGGGTGTTTTTGGCCTTTCGTCCTCGGGGTGGTCAAAAGGAGCCACTCCCCAGTGCTGGGGAGTCATTTTCCAGTGCTGAAAAATGATTTTCCAGCCCGCGTCAGTCATTTTCCAGCCCTAGGAAACGATTCCCCAGCCTTGGGAAATGATTCCCCAGCCCTAGGAAATCATTTTTCAGCACTGGAAAATCGCTGCCGAGCCTTAGAAAACGATTTTCCAGCACTCAAAAACCGCTCACCAGTGCTAGAAAATGGTTTTTCAGCACCCGAAAATGACGGCCGCGGACGCGGTGCCCGATGTTGAATTCGAGAGATGGGAAGTCACGAGCGGAAGCCGTGATTTTCCCTCCCGGATTCCCCACTGGAACCACCCTTGCCACAGGGAGCCGGGAGCGGGGCCAGCAACCCATTCCGGCCTGCGGCGCCGGCTCAGCAGATCCGGCAGGAATCGGTGCCCTTGTTCTGGTTCCACGGGGCTTTTCCGAGGATGAGGCCCATGCCGCAGAAGCCGGTGACGCCGGAGACGATGAGCATGATGCCCATGAGCGGGATGAGGTAGGCGAAGCTGTAGTGGACGTAGCGGGCGAGCAGGCAGAGCAGGAGGAGGAATGCCCCGAGCGCGATGCGGACCTGGCCGTCGAGCGGGATGCCTGCCTTTCCCCCGCGCTCGACGGCGACATTGGCGGCGACGCACGCATCGGTGCCGCCGGTGACGACGCAGACATTCGCGATGCCTGCGGCGATGAACTGCTGGGCGGCCTTCGTGGCGCGGCCGCCGGCCTTGCAGAGGAGGTAGATGGGGGCGCCGTCGGCGGGCTTCAGGGTGTCGGCGGCTTTTTTCGGGTCGAGCGCGTCGAGGGGGGCGAGCTTCGCGCCGGTGACATGGCACTCGGCGAATTCAGCGGGGGTGCGGACATCGAGGATGGCGACCGGGGCGCCCTTGGCGAGGAGGCTGGCGAAGTCGGCGGTGGTGATGGTGGCGGGTGCGGATTCGGTGCTCATGTCGGAGTTTGGAATGATGGTGCGCGAGTATAGAGCGGCTGCCGGCGATTCCGCTGGGGGAATTTTGCAAAAGAGTGCGCGTGCTTTGTGCCCGCCGCAGCGCTGCGGGCGAGCGGCGCGGAAAAGCAGACACCCGGCCTCCTTTCGGAAGGCCGGGTGCTGTGAGACTGGAGGCGATCCCTGTGACCTCCGTTTCGGGCGTCAGCCGATGGATCGCGTCTGCGGCTGGTAGGATCAGCGCGGGTCGAGGTAGGGAGACCAGAATTCGCGCGGAGCCACGTCGGAGAGGGCGTTGAACGTGGCCGGATTGACGACCACGTTTACGGAGCCGCCGATGCCGAAGACGGCCCAGGTGCTGCCGGGCACCAGGGGCCAACCGGCAACGGGATTGCCGAGGATATCGAAGCCGCCGGACGTGTAGAGCGGCGAGTCGGTCTTCACGTATTTCTGGACGTCCTGCCAATAGGCCACCTGCCCCTCGGTCTTGTTGTTTTCGATGGCATACTGATCGACGGCTGCGTCGATGATGCGGAGGTCCTCGAGGATCTTGGTGGCCTGCGAGCGCTTGCGGGAGCGCAGGAAGTTCGGGACGGCGATGGCGGCGAGCAATGCGATGATTGCCACCACGATCATGATTTCCACGAGGGTGAAGCCCGCGCGGAGGGTGTTCAGTTTTCTGAGCATGTTATGATTTCGGTTTATGTATGGATGTATGATTGCCGCTCCGGTGATCCGGCGCGGCGCGCACCGGAAAAGCAGGGGGCGGGCCATCCCGCTGATGCCGTGGAGAATGGGCTGGGCTTTTGGATTCGGAGGCCGCGATGCGCCGTTTTTGCCAGGACTCCTGAGCGATGGCGCATCGCGCTCGGTGCGAATGGCCGGAAAAGCAAACGCCCGGCCTCCTTTCGGAAGGCCGGGCGCTGCGACTGGTGTGCGGTCTGACGCCTACGGGATGTTGTATGGCGACCAGAAGGCGGCCGGCGCGACGTCGGAGAGCGCCTCCCAAGAATACTGGGCGACGGTGACGGGGTGTGCCGAGTCGATCGTGCCGTCGCTGTAGAAGTTATTGCCGAGGATATCGAGGGGGGAGTTGGTGCTCAGCGCCCCGTAGAGGCGGGTGCCTGTCTTCACGTATTTCTGGAGGTCGGTCCAGTTGAACGCGGAGCCGGTGGATTTGCCATTCTCAATGGCATACTGGTCGATTGCGGTGTCGATCATGCGGAGTTCCTCGAGAATCGAGGTGGCCTGCGAGCGCTTGCGGGAGCGCAGGAAGTTCGGGACGGCGATGGCGGCGAGCAATGCGATGATTGCGACCACGATCATGATTTCCACGAGGGTGAAGCCCGCGCGGCGTGTGTTCAGTTTTCTAAGCATGTGATGATTTCGGTTTATGGATGGATGATTGCGACGCCGGTGATCCGGCGCAACGTGCCCGGGAAGAGCAGGGGGCAAGCCATCCCGCTGCTGCCGTGGGGAAATGGAACGGAGCAGGGGAATTCGGCGGAGGGGGATGCGCCGTCTTTGGGAGGAATTTTGAGCGACGGCGCACGTTCGTTGTCGTAGGCACCCGCTCACGCTTATGAAAAAGACCCTGCTGCACCTCTGCCTGCTGCTCCTCGCGCTTGGCGACGCCTCTTCCGCGCGCGCCGAGCTGGACAAAAACGAGGCCGACCCGGCGCAGGAGCCTTCCGTGAAGGCGGTCGCGAAGGCGCTGCCGGCCGTGGTGAACATCAACACCGAGGCCATCGTGCGCCGCACCGTGCGCGACCCGATGGATGCGCTCTACAGCGAGTTCTTCGGCGGGCTGATGCGGCCGCCGCGCACGGTCCACCAGAAGGTGCAGAGCCTCGGCACGGGCTTTTTCATCGATGACAAGGGGACGATCATCACGAACGCGCACGTGGTGGAGCGCGCGGCGGAGATGAAGATTTCCGTGACCACGCCGAACGGGAAGACGTATTCGGCCCGCTACATCACCGGCGACCCGGACCACGACCTGGCGATGATCAAGGTGGACGCGCCGGAGAAGTTCCCCTTCATCGCGCTGAACGACCTCTCGCCGAACCTGCTCGGCCAGACGTGCCTCGTGCTCGGCAACCCGCTCGGCTACGGGTCGTCCGTCGCGCGCGGCATCCTGAGCGCGAAGGGCCGCAGCGTGACCGTGGGCGACATCGAGTATCAGAACCTTGTGCAGACGGATGCGGCCATCAATCCCGGCAACAGCGGCGGCCCCGTGGTGGACATCGCGGGCCGGCTCGTGGGGATTTCGTCGGTGAAGATGTCATTCACCCCGCAGGGCGTGCCCACGCAGGGCATCGGCTTCGCCATTCCCGGCACCGTGGTTCGGGAGAAGGTGGAGGAGTTCAAGAAGATCGCGCGCGGCGAGAAGGTGGCGGAGAAGCCGAGCCTCGCGCGGAAGTTCTTCGGCCTCGTGCTGCGGGAGGTGGACGCGAAGGCGGCGGCTGAGAGCGGCTTCCGCGAGGGCTCCGGCGCGCTGATCGCGGAGGTGGAGCCGAAGTCGCCCGCCGCTGGCGCGGGGATGTATCCCGGCATGCTCGTCGCCGCCGTGGGGCGCTACGAAGTGGACGGCCCGAAGGCGATCGAGAAGCTGCTGAAGCAGGTGGACACCGGGAGCCGCGTGGATTTCGGCCTCGCGTGGATCCAGCAGACGGCCCGCGGAAAGCGGCTCGTGAGCGACTCCTTCCAGCTCATCGCAAGGTAGCACGCCGGCGCGCCCGCGCGGTGCGGTGAAGCACTTTTCATCGAACATCCGGCGGGCTCGGCGGTCTTACCGTGTCCGAAAAATCCGCATTGAGAAATGCCGACAAAAAGACCCTCTTGCCAACTCCCCCGCGCCTGCTAATCCTCCGCGCCCCTTGGCGGCGCAGAGCCGCCTGTGACCCAGCGTTCGTCCAGTCGTTGACCCTTCCACCGGCATCGTGCGCAATGCACAGGATGTCGGGGCATCGGCGGGACGGTTCGCAAGCGCACGACCATCAAATTCCATGATCCAAGTCGAACACCTCACCAAGAAATACGGCTCGTTCACCGCCGTGGACGACATCAGCTTCCAAGTGGACAAGGGTGAAATCGTCGGCTTCCTCGGCCCGAACGGCGCCGGGAAGAGCACGACGATGAAGATCCTCACCAGCTACCTGCCCGCCACCTCCGGGCGCGCGAGCATCGCCGGCTACGACGTCTTCACCCAGAGCATCGAGGCGCGCCGCCGGCTCGGCTACCTGCCCGAGAACACGCCGCTCTACCCCGACATGAAGGTCGCCGAATACCTCCGCTACCGCGCCGCGCTCAAGGGCGTGCCTTCCTCGAAGGTCCGTGAGCGCGTGGGCGACGTGCTCGAGCTCTGCCAGATCGCCGACCGCGAGAAGCAGCTCATCGGCGCGCTCTCCAAGGGCTACCGCCAGCGCGTCGGCCTCGCGGATGCGCTCGTGCACGACCCCGACCTGCTCATCCTCGACGAGCCGACCATCGGCCTCGACCCGAACCAAATCCGCACCGTCCGCGAACTCATCAAGAGCCTCGCGCTGAAGCGCACCGTGCTCATCAGCACGCACATCCTCCCCGAGGTGGAGATCATGTGCTCGCGCGTGGTCGTCATTCACCGCGGAAAGATCCGCGCGTCGGACACCGCGGAGAACCTGCTCAAGAACCACCGCTCCGTCGGCGAGCTGCGCCTCGAGGCCCGCGCCGGCGAGGGCGCCACCGCCGCGCTCCGCAGCATCTCGGGCGTGAAGGACGTGACCGAGACGAAGGACGGCGACTGGAACATCTTCAAGCTGCGGCTCGATGCGAATGCGCGGCCCGGCGAGGAGATCCTGCGCCTCGCCCGCGAGAAAAACTGGCCCGTCCGCGAACTGCACCAGAAGAGCGCGACGCTCGAGGACGTGTTCGCCGACCTCACGATGGCGGAGAAATAGCCGGCCGCCGCACCCGAAACTACAGACACCAACACCCGCATGAGAACATTCCTTGTCCAACTCATCCGCGAACTCCGCAGCATCTTCCACACGCCCGTGGCGTATGTGGTGATGGCGCTGTTCGCCGCGCTGATGGGCTTCAACTTCCAGAGCTACGTCAGCATCCTGAACAAGCAGCCCGCGGACGTGACGATCCTCGAGATCGTGTTCCTGAACGCGCTGTTCGTCTTCATCTTCGCGTTCATCGCCGCGCTCATCACGATGCGCTCCTTCTCCGAGGAGTTCCGCCTCGGCACCGTGGAAATGCTGATGACCGCGCCGGTGAAGGACTGGCACGTGGTCCTGGCGAAGTTCTTCGGCGCATCCATCTTCTTCGGCATCCTGCTGCTGCCGACGGCGGCGTGCTTCTGGGTCTTCGACATCGTGAGCCACGGCGCGCCCGCGGCGAAGAGCCTCGGCGCCCTCGCGAGCGCCTACCTGCTGCTCTTCATGCTCGGGATGCTCTTCATCAGCATCGGCGTGTTCGCCAGCTCGCTGGTGCGCGACCAGATCAATGCGGCCGTGATCACGCTCGTGGTGACGATTCTCTACATCTTCATCCCGATGATCATCGCGCGCCTGCTGAACGTGACGGACCCGCGCGTGGCGCAGGTTTCGGAGTTTTTCTCGCCGGTGGCGCACCTGTCGGACTTCACCAAGGGCCTCGTGGATACCCGGCGCATCGTCTGGTATCTCTCGGCCACGTCGTTCTTCGTGCTGCTCACGCACCACGTCTTCCACAGCCGCAAACTCAAATCCGCCTAACCGGACAAACCCTTTACGACCATGGAAACGAACAACACATCGCAATCCGCCGGCGGCCGGGCAATCCGTGTCGGGCGCATCGAGGTGGGCTTCAACATCATCGCGCAGATCCTCCTCGTGATCGTCGGCCTCGTGATGCTGAACTGGCTCGGCAACAAATACTACGCGCGCTGGGACTGGAGCCGCGGCAAGAACACGACGCTGAGCCCGCAGACGAAGTCGCTGCTCGGCAGCCTGGAGAAGCCGGTGCAGGTCATCGTGATGTTTGCCACCGCCGGCGAGGTGGAGGGCGATGCGCTGGCGCTGCTCCGCGAATACAAGTTTGCCTCGAAGGACAAGCTCTCCGTCGAGGAGGTGGACCCGTATGCGAACCTCACCCGCGCGCGGGAGCTGCAGACGCAATACAAGTTCGGCGCGAACGAGAACGTGGTGATTTTCGTCTATGACGGCCGCCACAAGTTCGTGAACAGCGGCGACCTCGCCGAGTTCGAGCAGATGGACCAGATGGCGATGATGATGCAGCGCCGCCCGCCGCAGATGATCGGCTTCAAGGGCGAGCAGGTCTTCACGAGCACGCTGCTGGAGCTGACGGAGACGAAGCAGAACAAGCTCTACCTCGTGGCCGGCCACGGTGAATACGACAGCAACTCGCGCGAGCTGGGGGGCTTCCGCGAATTCCTCACCCGCCAGAACCTGAAGGCCGAGACGCTGAAGCTCGCCGACAAGGATCAGGTGCCGGAGGACGCGAGCATGCTCGTGGTGCTCGGGCCGAAGTTCGACTTCTCCGAGCGCGACCTGAAGCTGCTCACCGATTACTGGGACAAGAAGGGCCGGATCTTCGTCGCCCTCGGCTGGACGGGAGGCAAGACGCCGAACCTCAACAACTGGCTCGCCGCCCGCGGCGTGCGCCCGCAGAACGACGTGGTAATCCGCGTGGTGAGCCTCGGCAATCTCGCAGGCATGCAGCCGCTGGAGGGTGTCATCGTCCATCAGGGCTCGCCCATCACGAAGGAGCTCGATGGCGTGGCCACGGAGATGTATGGAGCCACGCAGTCGCTCCAGCTCGAGCGCAACATGGAGAAGGCCGCGCAGCTTCGGATCACGTCGCTGCTCGCCGCGCCGGAGGGATTCTGGGGCGAGACGGAATACAATCCGGGCGACCGCTCGAACATCCCGTTCTTCGACCCGAAGAAGGATCACGTCGCGCCGCTGACGCTCGCCGCCGCTGTGGAGCGCGGCGCCTCGGCGGATCCGAAGATCAAACTCGAGACTCCGCGCCTCGTGGTTTTCGGCAACGGCGACTTCCTCACCGACAAGGGCCTGCAAGTCGGCCAGGCGAGCCTCGAGCTGGCTCTCAACAGCGTGAACTGGCTGCTGAACCGCGAGAACCTCATCAGCATTCCGCCGAAGGTGAAGGAGAAGCAGAGCCTGAAGCTTTCCGACGCGCAGGTAAGCACGATCCGCTGGTGGGTGATGCTCTTCATCCCGGCGATCATCGCGATCTTCGGCCTCTACCACCTCATGTGGCGCTCGGGGAAGAATGTCTTCCTGCTCACGTTCTGGCTCGCGGGCGTGTTCCTCCTGCTGCTGGCGGGATGGTTTGCCCTGCAGTGGAAGCTCGGCCTCTGGAAGCCGACGAAGATGAACGAAATCCCGATGGGCGTGTGGGCCTCCGTTGCCATCGCGCTTGGCGTCGGCATCACCGCCGCGATCGCAAATGCCGTGGAGCAGAAGCGCCGCGCGCGCGGGAAGAACTAATCCGCATTTCACCAAGCCATGAAAACCCGCAATACACTCATCCTGCTCGTCCTCCTCTGTGGGCTGTTTGCCTACTTGAAATGGGTGGACCCGAAGTTTGAAGGCACCGACGACAAGCTGGCGAAGAAGGGCCGCCCGGTGCAGGTGGACCGCGACTCCGTGAAGTCGGTGACCATCCGCAACAGCGAGGGCACGCTCCAGTTCACCAAGACCGACGACGGCAATTGGCTGCTCGATTCGCCGGTGAAGGACCGCGTGGACACGATGGCCATCTCGACGCTGCTCACTTCACTGGAGAGCCTGCGCATGGATCCCGTTCCCTCCGGCAAGGGCGGCGGGCTCGCCGAATACGGCCTGACGAAGGGCGACGTGAGCATCAAGGTCGGCGGCAAGAACCCCGTGGAGCTGCTCATCGGCAAGGAGACCGCGATTGAGGGCCGCGTTTACATGCGCGTCGAGGGCAAGGACACGGCTTATGTGGCTGCGAAGGACCTCCGCGACCAGGCGTTGAAGGGCGTGAAGGACTGGCGCGACCGCAAGCTCAGCGACCTCACAGCCACACAGGTGAACCGCGTGATCATCAAGACGGCGAAGGGCGAGATCGAGGCGGAGAAGACCTCCGGACACTGGTCGCTGGTGCGGCCGTTCAAGGGCCGCGCGGACGACCAGAAGGTGACGGACCTCATCTCGAACGCGACCACGCCGCGCATCGAGGATTTCGTCGCCGATACCAAGGATCTCGGCGCACTCGGGCTCAATGAGCCGCGCGCGACGATCACTTTCCACGCCGAGGGAGCGAAGGAGCCGGTGTCGCTGCAGATCGGCAGCGCGAAGAAGACCGACAAGCCCGAGGAGAAGAAGCCGGAGGAGAAGAAGGACCCCAAGAAGGAGCCCGAGACGCCGCCCGCGCCGACGCACGTGTATGTGAAGCTCTCGAACCGCGACGGCGTCTTCACGGTGCCCGTGGCGGTCGAGTCGTTGATCGACACGCAGCCGAACGACCTCCGCGACCAGAGCATCATGCGGGTGCAGACGGACATGGTGGATCGCATCACCATCGAGGCTCCGGGCCGCCCGAAGATCGTCCTCGGCCGCAATGGTGAGGAATGGGTGCGCAAGGTCGAGAAGCAGAACGACGTCCCGGTGAACGGTGGCGCGGCGAACAAGCTCCTCGCCGACCTCACCTCGACGAAGGTCATACGCTTCGTCGCGGACGTGGCCGGCGACCTGAAGCAATACGGACTCGACGCCCCGACCGCGACGGTGACGCTCAGCAGCTATTCGAGCGAGGGCACGCCGGAGACAAAGCCCGGCGACCATCCGCTCGCGAAGCTGATCCTCGGCAAGTTCGAGGGCGACGCGGGCTACGCAAAGATCGACGACGAGCCGTTCATCGTGGCCGTGCCCGTGACGCTTCTCGAGGGAATCTGGACCGACCCGCTGCAGTGGCAGGATTTGAAAATCCAGGACTTGAAGGCGGAGGACGTCGCCACCTTCGAGATCACGCGTGCGGGCCAGCCGACGCTCGCATTCGACCGCGACAAGGAGAAGAAATGGAAGCTCGCAAAGGGCGAGGGAAAGGTGAACCAAATCGCCGCCGAATCGCTCGTGAACACGCTCGCCAACGTGCGCGCCGTCCGCTGGGCCGGTGCGACGAACGCGGCAGCCCACGGCCTTGAGAAGCCGAACGTGGTCCTCACCTTCAAGCTCGCGGATGGAAAGACAGGCAGGCTGGCCATCGGGAGCAACACGCCAGATGAACTGTGGCATGCGACGCTGGAGGGGAAGACCGGCACGTTCCTGCTGAGCAAGCCGGACTTCGATGCGATCAACGCCTCGCTCATCGAGGTGCCGCCCGCCGCGCCCACGAAGACACCCGCGCCGCCGGCGGCTCCCGGGAACGCGCCTGTTCCGCCGCCTGCTCCGGCTGCAGCGCCACCTGCTCCACCTGCGCCGCCTTCCAATCCGGCCCCGCAGCCTGGGACTCCGCCGGCTCCGGATGCGAAGCCGGAGGCAAAGTAAGCGCGCTTCAACTCCGCCGCGCGGAGTAAAGCGAGACCACGCCGCCCGTCAGCGGCTCGCATTTCGCGTCTGCAAATCCCGCAGACTCGATCATCGCGTTCATCGCCGCGCCGGCCGGGAATTCCTCGATCGACGCGCCGAGGTATTCATACGCTTGCCGGTCGCCCGTGAGCAGGCGGGCGAAGCACGGCAGCACCCGGTGGAGGTAGAAGCGGTAGAGCCCGCGAAGCGGCGCGCGCGGCATCGAGAAATCCAGCACCAGCACATGGCCGCCGGGCCGCAGGACGCGGGCGATTTCCGCGAGCGCGCGCTGCAGTGACTCCATGTTGCGGAGGCCGAAGGCGATGGTGACGGCATCGAACACTGCGTCTGGCAGCGGAAGCGACATGCCATCGGCCTGAATGAGGTTCGCGACACCCTTGCACCGGGCGGTGAGCAGCATCGGCAGGCAGAAATCCGCGCCCAGCACCTCGGCGGCGGGGCACGCCTTCGCCAGGGCGAGAGCCAGATCGCCCGAGCCGGTGGCCAGGTCGAGCACCCGGGCCGGAGCCCAGCCGCGGACGATTTTCACCGCGCGCCGCCGCCACAGAAAATCCAGGCCCCCGCTCAGCACGTGGTTTGCGAAGTCGTAGCGGCGGGCGATCGCGCCGAAGAGACGCCGAACCGCCGCGCCTTTTCCCGGCGCGGGGCCGGGGCTGGGTTTCAATCCAGAATCTGGCATTCGGAGGGCATATCACGTGCTTTCTTTCCGGGTGTCCACCGAACACTTCGGTGCAACATCAGCCCATGTCCCGCATCATACTGCCACCGGCCAGAATCCTCGTCGTGGATGACGAGCCGTCCAACGTGCGCCTGCTGGAGCGCATGCTCGAAAACTTCGGCGGCCTGGAATGGCGCTGCACGACGGATCCGCGCGAGGCGATCCCGCTGTTTGCGGAGTTTCAGCCCGACCTCGTGCTCACGGACCTGCACATGCCGCACCTCGACGGCTACGAGGTGATGAAGCAGCTCAAGGAGATCATTCCGCCGGACAATTTCCTGCCGATCGTCGTGCTGACTGCGGACGTCACTGCGGAAACGCGGCGCAAGGCGCTGAACGAGGGGGCGAGCGACTTCATCACCAAGCCGCTGGACACGACCGAGGTGCGCTGCCGCATCCGCAACCTCCTCGAAAACCGCTTCCTCAACCTGAAACTGGAGGATCAGGTGCGGCAGCGGACGATCGAGCTGGAGAATGCGCTCGAGCAGCTTCGCGCCACCCAGGAGCAGGTGGTGAAGCAGGAGCGTCTCCGGGCGCTCGGCATGATGGCGGGTGGAATTGCGCATGATTTCAACAACGCCCTGACCATGATGCTCGGCTACGGCGAGCTGCTGCTGCCGTGGTTCCGGAAAAACGCTCCCGACGCGAAGGAGCTCTCGCACCTCAAGCACATCATCGCGGCCGCGCAGGACGCGACGCACGTGGTGAGCCGCCTGAAGGACTTCTACCGGCCCGCTGAGGCGGACGAACTCCGCGCCCCGGTGGAGGTGAACACCCTGTGCGAGCAGGCCATCGCCTTCACCAAGCCGAAGTGGAAGGCGAAGGCGCGTGCCTCGGGTGCGACGGTCGAAGTGAAGACCGACTTCACCGAAGTGCCGCACGTCCACGCCAGCGCGCCGGAGCTCCGCGAGTCGCTCACAAACCTCATCTTCAACGCCGTGGATGCGATGCCCGCGGGCGGCACCATCACCGTCGGCACGCTGAGCGACGGGGGGAATGTCCGGATCGAAGTGCGCGACACGGGCACCGGCATGACCGAGGAGGAGAAGGCGCGCTGCCTTGAGCCGTTTTTCACCACCAAGGGCGAACTGGGCACGGGCCTCGGGCTCGCGGTCGTTTACGGCATCATCCAACGCCACGGAGGCACCATCGAGATTGCCAGCGAGAAGGGGAGGGGCACCACGTTCTCCCTCGTCCTGCCTGCGACGGATCAGGTGGTCACCGAGACGGGCGAGGTTGAGGAGTCGGCGGCTAACCGCACGCTCAATGTGCTCGTGGTGGACGATCAGGACATCATCTGCGAACTCATCGCCGAATACCTCAGGGCCGACGGGCATCAGGCCGTGACAATGTCGGATTCCACCGAGGCGCTCGTGCGCTTCGAGCAGGGCGCCTTCGACCTCATCATCACCGACCAGTCCATGCCCGGCATCTCCGGCGAGCAGCTCGCGAAGAAGGTGAAGGAACGCAGCGCCGGCACGCACATCATCATGCTCACCGGATTCGGCGACGACTTCATGGGCAATGGGAAGACTCCCGAGGGCATCGATCGCATCCTCTCCAAGCCCGTCTCCTCCGAGGAACTCCGCCGGGCCATCTTCGAAGTCACGCGCTAACCCGGAAAATTCCACCTCTGGTTTTCAGAGATGGTGCTCACGAGAGGACTCGAACTACCGGGACTTTTCGATGATGCTGGCCGACCCGGAAAAGCTGAAGGCTTGGATCAGCCGCAACTTGGATTCAACTTTGGAGCCGGAAACCCCGTGGCCAATCCTCGACCCGGACGACCCGGCAATCCCGGAGCGGGCGGAACTCTCGGCGGAGACGGAGGGTGTTGCTAGACGTTGGGAAACCTCCGTTGGCGGAACAGGGGTTCAACTCCCCTCGCCTCCATTTTCCTTGTTCGAGCGATCTCCGTGCATCCCACGAGGGCGGCTGCAAGGCGTGCAGAAATCCAACCGCTGAGGTGAATAAGTCCGCACGACAGGGCGGCTCGGGTGCGCGACGTGAGCGGCTACGCTATTTGACCTACGGCGGGATACGCCTCGGCGCCGGGCTCGGGGACTTCCTCGAGGAGCTTCTTCACGATGTGAAGGGGGGTGAGGCCTTCGGAGTCGGCGGCAAAATTCGTGAGGATGCGGTGGCGTAGCACGGGAGGTGCGGCCCGGCGGATGTCGGCGCAGCTCACGTGGATGCGGCCTTCGAGAATGGCCATGGCCTTTGCGGCGAGGATGAGATACTGGCCGGCGCGGGGTCCGGCGCCGGTGCTGACGTAGGTCTTGGTGACCTGCGGCGAGGTTTCATTTCCCGGGCGCGTGGCGCCGACGAGGCGGGTGACGTATTTGATGACGTGGTCGGAGACGGGGACCTTGCGGACGACGGACTGGAGCTGGAGCACTTCGTCCTTGGTCAGGACGGGCCTCACTTCGACTTTGGTGCTCGTCGTCGTGGCGCGGAGAATTTCCTCCTCCTCGTGGGGGAGCGGGTAGTCCACCCAGATGTTGAACATGAAGCGGTCGAGCTGCGCCTCGGGGAGCGGATAGGTGCCTTCCTGCTCGATGGGGTTCTGCGTCGCGAGGACGAAGAAGGGTTCGTCGAGCGTGTAGCTGGTGTTGCCAGCGGTGACCATTTTCTCCTGCATGGCCTCGAGAAGCGCGGCCTGCGTCTTCGGCGGAGTGCGGTTGATTTCGTCGGCGAGGAGCAGGTTGCAGAAGATGGGGCCGCGGATGAAGCGGAACTCCTTCGCGCCGGTCTGCTGGTTCGTCTCAAGAACATCGGTGCCGATGATGTCGCCGGGCATGAGGTCTGGCGTGAACTGCACGCGCTTGAACTTGAGGTTCAGGACCTGGGCGATGGTGCGGACGGTGAGGGTCTTCGCCATTCCGGGGAGGCCGATGAGGAGGGCGTGGCCGCCGGCGAGGATGCACATGAGGATCTGGTCGAGCACCTCGCGCTGGCCGACGATGATGCGGCCGACCTCGGTGCGGATGCGCTCGGTGTGCGCGCGCATTTTTTCGACAAGGGCGAGCTCCTCCTGGCTGGTAGCGGGCGGGGCGGCGTCGGCGGGGGCCTCGTCGGCGCGGAAGATGAAGCGGGTGCTGCCGATGATGACCTCGTCGCCCTCGCGGAGGCGGGTGGAGCTGATCTTGACGCCGTTGACCTCGGTGCCGTTTGAGCTGCCGACGTCCACGAGATTCCACGCGCCATTCTCAAGCCGGAGCTCGGCGTGGTTGCCAGACACGGCGGTGTCGTCGAGATGCAGATCGCATTTTGGGCTGCGTCCGATGGTGAGTTTATCACTGAGGAGAGTCAGGCGCTGCCCGGCGCTGGGTCCTGCTTTGATGGAGATCGCGGCCATGTGTTGTCTGCGGTTTTCGCGGGGTCAGCGTGCGAGATCAAGTTCACCGATGTCCTTCACGGCATCGGCGACGCGGATCGCGGTGAGCTGGGAGGAGTGGTGGTGCTTCGGCAGCGGGCGCTTCGGGTCGCTCCAGATGGGATAGAGGTCGCGGGCGCGGGTGATCTGCCAGCCGGGGCCGACGTCCTTGAGCAGCATGAGCTTGAAGGTGCGGCGGAAATTCGGATTCGAGGACTTGCCCTCGAACTGCGTCAGGAGGAGCTCGGAGCCCTTGTCGCGGAAGAAGGTGACGACGGCGCGGGCCATGTTGCCGCGGCCGGACTCGCCCTCGAGCCGGTGGATGAATTTTTTCGGCCAGTAGGGCTCCGATTTCTGAATGGACGCCTCGATCTTCGCGATGTCGTCGGTGGTGAGGGTGTTTGTCGCGCGGACGAGCTGGAAGCCCTCGTAGAAGTCGTTCTGGAAAATCACGATGAGATCGTATTTTCCGACGGGCAGGCCCTTGAAGGCGAACGTGTCGCGGTTCGAGCCGCTGACCTCGCCGAGATAGACCTTCTCGGGATCGGACGCGGGCGTGGCGAGGATCTGCTCGATGGGCTGCGCGGGATTCTTGATGCGGCCTTTCAGACCTCCGGGGCTCGCAGCGTCCGGCGCGGTGTAGAGGCGCGTGCGCTCGAGCGGTTCCGCTGCGTGGGCGAGGAGCGTGCAGGCGAGGAGGGCGGAGAGGATTTTCGTGAGCATGGTCGCGGGCTATTTTCCGGCGAGGAAGGCGTCGAGTTCCTTCGCGACGGGGTGAAATTTCAGGCGGGCGCTCACCTTCTCGATGATGCCGCGGATGGAGTCGCGCGGCTCCTTCGACTGCTTCACGCAGGTGATGAGCATGGACGCGGCGCGCGGGAGGAAGCTTGAGGCGTCGATCTCGCGGCAATACGCCTCGAGCATCGGGCGGGCGCGCTTCCAGTCGCCGGCGGCCATGTAATACTCCGACTCGCGGATGATGTAGTCGCCGCTGATCTTGCTGAGCGGGAACTCGCGCTCCCAGAGCTGGAGCGCCTTGCGGGCCTCGATGAGGAAATCACCCGCGATGAGAGTGCGCACGTTTTCGGAAAGCGAGACGTCCTGCAGCGCACCGCCGCGGCCGAGCAGGTCGGATTTGGCCTCGGCGCCCGCCGGCTGCGAAGCGCCTGCGCCCGCTGGGATGGCGCTGCCCGCGTTACGGCGCGCGCGCGCGGCGTTCTGGAGTTCGGCGTAGAGGCCCGTGGCCTTGTTCAGATCGCCCTCGATGAGCGCGAGGTCGCCGAGGCGGAGCTTGGCGCGCTCACCGAGGTCACCCGCGGCTGCGGCGAGTGCGGTGAGCAGCGTGGAGGCGCCCTTCTGGTCGCCGATGTAATACATCAGTGTCTCGGCGTTGCGGAGGCGGAGATCGTTCTTTCGGTTGGTGTCGGTCTCGGCGGCAAAGAATTTCTCGAGCCACTGCACGGCTTCCTTCGCGTTGTCGCGCTGCGCGATTTCCACGAGCACGTCCTGCAGTCCGGCGACCTGCGCGTTGCCGAGCTTCTTTCTCACCGTCTCCCATCGGTCGGTGAAAAGCTGGCGAAGCAGCGCGTGGCCTTCGCCCTGCTCGACGGTGCGGAAAAGGTTGTTCCAATGCGCGTCACCCCAGTTGGCCACCGGGTCGGGCGTGCGCGGATACCCGGCGAGCATCTTTGTGAGTGTTTCGCGGAATGCTTCGCGATGCTTCGGGTTGTTCAGGCTCGTTGCTTCAGTGCCGAAGCCGAAAATCGGCGTGACGCTCAGGGAGACAAATTTGCCAGATTTCGCGGTCAGCCGGACGCGGCTCTCACGGAACCCCGGCAGCAGCCACTGCGCGCTGGCGCCTTCCACGGTGCCGCCGTCTGGAAATGTCCACGTGTAGGTCGCGCCCTGCGCGCTGCCGAGTGCCTGCAGGGTGTAGATGATGAGCGGCTCCTCGTCGCCAAACCAATAGACGAGTCCCGGTTTTGCATGGGCGCACGCCACAGGGCTGCCGTCCTTCGCATCGACTCCGGTGAGTCGGCACCCGCCGGAGCGGACGATTTCCTCGTTCTTGATCACGCGCGAATCGACGCCCTTCAGCTTCTCCTTCGGCCCGCGCCATGTGAGGAACATGAGCCCGCCGTTCTTCGGGTTGTTGTTATAAGGTCCGGTGCCCGGAGCCGTCTGGTAGATTTCCACGCGGTGCACGCCGGCCTTCAGCTCCACATATGCGCCGGTGCCGCCCCATTGCTTCGATTCCTCCTTCACCGCGATCTTTGTCCCGTCCACGAATATCTCAGTCGCGCCATGGTGGGTAAATGGCGCGAGCCAGTATCTACCGGTGTCTGCGGCGTTGACGTGCGCGAGAAGGTAGAACGCCGCGGGCTGCGGCCGCCCGGTGTCGTCGCCGCCGATGCTCAGTGGCGCGCGCGGGATGCCGGCCTTGTTGATCGTGTGCGACGAGGGGCCGACGCGCCCGAAGTTCCCGAGCGCCTTCGCGGCGTTCATCGTGTCGTGGCCGGGATCGGCGCATAGGATCGCGCTCGGTGTGATGCCGGTGTTCGGCCGCCAAAGCTGTGCCTGCCGCACCGGGGTGATGTAAACATTCACCGCCTTCGCGTCGCCGGCGTCGCCGAAGACGATCGAGAAGCCGCCCTCAGGGTTGTGCCAAAGCAGGTAGCTTGGCAGCACCTTGCCGTCGTCGGTCATCACGACGGTCGCGGGTGTGGCCACTCGAAGGATTCCGCCATCGGGTAGGCGCGCATAGTAGCCCGCGCTTGCGTGGGTGGGCTTTCCGACGAGATCGAGCCTGTATCGCAGCGTCGCCTCGGGAAGCTGCCACTCATCCGCGGCAGCGGAGCGCGCAGCGAGGAGCGTGAGAAATAGCGCGGTGAGAAGAAGGGCGAGGCACCGCGCAGGAATGGCGCGCGTGTGGGGATTCCGCTGCAAGGAGCGCACCTACTTTTTCTTCACCGTGTCCGCCTCGGTCTCCTTGATCTTCGTGATCAGGACAGGCGGCTGCGGCGGCTTCTTCGCCTCGGTGCGCGACATCGGCGTGACCGGGCAGCAGCAGCATGCGAGGACTGTCTCGGCGGATGATGCCGTGCGCGGCGGCGCCGGCGGCTTCTTCATCTCCACAGGTGGCGGCACAAATCCCTTCTCGCCAGTGCCGTCGCCGGCGAGGACGATGCCCGTGCAGAGCGTCGCGGCGAGAGCCGAGTTCATGACATGCTTTGCTGTGCGCGGTCTCATGGAGGTTCGGTGCTTCGGGGTTGAGTCGAAAATGCGGTCGGTGTAACGACGATGCCACCCTGCCTTTGTTCTTAGGCGGCAGCAAACAAAATCCCATGCGCGAGACTTCTCCCAGCAACATCATGCGTCCGCTCCTCTGCATCGCGTTGGTTTCCGCTTTCGCCGCCCTTTTTCCCGCCGACGCGCAGGCGCAGAGCGGCAAGGATCTCTACGGTGCGGATGTCTATTGGAACGCCACGCCGAACGACGTGAACAACCTGCTCAAGCAGATGAAGCAGCAGGTGGACGCGAACTTCCAGATGGACGTGCGCACGCTCGCGCAAATCAGCCCGGACCCGGAGAAGAACCCCGTCCTCTACCGCTCGGGCCACTACAATTTCGCCTACACGCCCGCCGAGCGCGAGAAGCTGCGCAACTACCTGCTCAGCGGAGGCATGATCATCTACAACACGGGCCTCGGCTCCGCGCCGTTCTACAACTCCGTCGTGCGCGAGCTGAAGCTGATGTTTCCCGAGCAGCCGATCCAGCGCATCACGCCCGACCATCCCATCTTCCACTCGCACTACGACGTGGACCGCGTGCAATACACGAAGGCCGTCGCGGCATCCGGCTACAAGGGCGACGAGCCGTGGTTCGACGCGGTCGAGGTGAACTGCCGCGTGGTCGCGCTCGTATCCCGCTGGTGCATGGCCGTCGGCTGGCAGGGCGGGGAGGTGAAGGAGGAATGGCAGGCCTACAAGCCGGAGTCCGCATTCCGCCTCGGCGTGAACATCCTCACCTACGCCTCCTCGATGCGCGCGTGGGCGAAGAACGCCGCGCAGTCCATGAAGTTCGTGGACAAGCTCCAGGCCTACTCGGACACCGTGTCGTTCGCGCAGGTCGTGTATGACGGCGTGTGGAAGACGCGGCACGCGGGGCTCTCGGTGATGCTCCAGACTTTCAATGCGCGCACGGGCATCCCGGTGAAGTTCGGGCTTAAGGAACTGCGGCTCACCGACGCGGCGATTTTCAACTCGCCGGTGATCTACATGACGGGCCACGAGCAGTTCGATCTCAGCAAGGAGGAAAAGGCGGCGCTGAAACGCTACATCGAGAATGGCGGGATGCTGTTTGCCGAGGCGTGCTGCGGGCGGAAGGGATTCGACGCGTCGTTCCGCGAGATCATGCGCTCGGTGCTGCCCGACAAGCCGCTCGCGCGCATCCCGGTGACGTCGAACATTTTCAAGGAGCCGAACAACATCACCGCCGTGGGCGTCACGCCCGCGCTCATGCAGGAGAGCGGCCAGGCGCGCACGGAGCCGCAACTGCTCGGCATCGAAATCAACGGCAACTATGGCGTAATCTACAGCCCGTTCGGCCTCGCCGGCGGATGGGAAATGAGCCAGTCGCCCTACGCGCGCGGTGTGAATGACGTGAGCGCGATTCAGATGGGGCAGAACATCCTGATGTATTCGGTGACGCACTGATATGGACCGCCGCACATTTCTTTCCGCCGCCTTTCTGCTCTGCCTCGCATTCACCGCGCGCGCAGCGACATCGAACGGCAACGACTTCGCCCTCGCGCTTGTTGAAGCGAAGAGTTCCTCGGGAAAAAAGGCCGTGCTCGACGACGCGAAGGGCCGCCCGCATTTTTTCCGCTACCTGCAAATCATGGAGATGGACGAGGTGAAGCAAGGCGCCGCGACCGGCGTGCGTATCACCGCGTTCGAGCCGGCGTCGTATCTCGATGTGAAATTCACCGTCACAATGCCGAACTCGCTCGCGCTGCTCCGCGAGGATCCCGTGACGGAGAAGGGCAGCGCCATCGCTGTCACCGGCATCGTGCTCGGCCTCGACCCGCAGTCCGGCGCGATCCTACTCGAACAGCCCATCATTCGGCACAAGGACCGTCTGAGCCCGAAGATGGGCAAGGAACTGCTCGCTGAAGTGCGGCCCGGCGCGACGTTTTACAGCTACACAGAGGGGCCGCGCCCGATTCACCTCGAAGCGCGCGACCGCGACCTGCTCCTGCAGCGAGACGATATCATGAAGAAGGGAGGGCCGAAGGCGTGGTTCGAATTCCTCGAAACGGAAATTGCGAAGCGCAAAGCCGCACGTGCTGCCGAAGCCGCCAAGCGGGCGAAGCCGTGACGACATCACGGATGAAAATGCGCGTGCCTTTTCTGCGGTGCTTCGCAGTGGCTATGTGCGCAGTCTTCGCACTGGCCCGCATCGCGACCGCCGCAAACGAGGACGCGCTGCTCGAACTGTGGCAGGAGCACATCGCCAAGCCGGACGACCACGACGAGGCGATCAAGGCATGCCGCAGCTTCGCAAAGGCGAACGCCAGCGATCCGCTGCTGCCCATCGTCGAGGACATCGAGGCGTGGCATCACTTCCGCGTGGGGCGCACGGCGGAGGCGCTGAAGCTTGTCGAGCCGCATCTCACCGCGCCGCGCGGGCCAGTCGCGGATGCGTCGCGCGCGATTGCGCAGGGATGGTTCACGCGGCTCGACCGCGAGAAGGTCGCAGCCGCGCTCCAGTTCTACTACCGCAAGGAAGTCGCCTACCCGAAGACGCTCGACCTTGTTGCGAAGCATCCGAAAATTCCCGCCGACGTGCGTCCGCCGTTCATTGATCGCTTCGGCCAGCAGTGGAATTACCGCCTCACCGGCCTTACCGGTTCTCTCAAAGCAACCGGCTTCACCGACCAGAAATACTCGCTGCAGAGCATGGTGCTCGGCGATCTTTCCGACATGAAGTCCGCGCTCGCCGCACCGTATGCCTCGCGCATCGCCGCCGTGCCCGCGCAGATCGTCGCCGCGCCGGGCGGCGCGAGCGCGGTGAAATTCAGCAGCGTCGGAAGGGGCGTCACCGCCATCGTGGCCGTCGGGCAGGCATCGGGCGATCTGCATGTTGCCTT
The DNA here is from genome assembly GCA_044221035.1 of Chthoniobacteraceae bacterium. Classification (GTDB taxonomy): domain Bacteria; phylum Verrucomicrobiota; class Verrucomicrobiia; order Chthoniobacterales; family Chthoniobacteraceae; genus SXWH01. Next base: position 22,092 of record JBGAPU010000005.1, read on the forward strand.
TGCGGGCGCGAAGATCATCGCAGTGTCCGACTTCACGCACTGGAAAATCTTCCCGAAGCCCTGATGTCGCAGCCAGCACCACAGCCGAAGGCCGCGAAGAAGAACTCGGGGAAGGAGGGCATCTCCGCGTTCCTGAATCCCGCGGAAATGCACAAGCTCGGGCGGCTTGTGCTGCTCTCGCGCTACACCGTCGAGGGCAACCTCGCCGGCGCGCACCGCAGCCCGCTGCGCGGCCCCAGCTCCGAGTTTGCCGAGCACAAGTCCTACGGCCAGGGCGACGACCCGAAGCACATTGACTGGCGCGTGCTCGCGCGAACCGACCGCTACTTCGTGAAGCGCTTCGAGGACGAGACGAACTTGCGCGTCTATGTCGCGCTCGATCGCAGCGCCTCGATGAACTACACCTCGGGCGACGGGCCGACGAAGTTCGAGTTCGCTTGCCATCTCATGGCCGCTCTGGGCTACGTCATCGTCAAGGCGCGGGACTCAGTCGGCCTCTTCCTCCACTCGGAAAAAGTGGACGTGCGCATGGACGCCGGGAATTCGTTCCAGCACCTCAACAACATGCTCAAGCACGTGCAGAAGCACGAGCCGGCGTCCACCTCCGGCGTCGCAGATGCGCTGCACGAAATCGCGGGCTCCGTGCGGCGCCGCGCGCTCGTCATCGTGATTTCCGACCTGCTCACCGACGAGGCCGCGGTCATCAAGGCGCTCGCGCACCTTCGCAAGCAGCGTCACGACGTGATCGTCTTCCAGACGCTCGATCCCGCGGAAGTGGATCTCTCGTTCAAGAAACCGTGCGAGCTGCGCGACCTCGAAACGAACGAGCTGCTCTCCGTGAACCCGCGCGGTCTCGCCGCCGACTATCGGAAAATCTTCGGCGAATTCCTCGAGCAATACCGCAAGGCGTGCGCGGGGATGAACATCGACTACCGCCTCGTGCGCACCGACCAGCCGCTTGAGAATTTCGTGCGCGCCTACCTCGAGGAGCGGCGGCGCCTCTCCAAATAGCGCGATGTTCCTCTCGCCGTTCTTCCTCATCTTCGCGGGCATCGGGGCGTCCATTCCGCTCGTGCTGCATCTCATGCAGAACCGGCGGAAAATTCAGATGCCGTTTCCGACGCTGCGCTTCCTCAAGCTCGCGGAGAAGCATTCATCGCGGCGCATCCGGCTCGAGAATTTCCTGCTGTGGCTGCTGCGCACGCTCATCATGGCGCTGCTCGGGCTTGCGTTTGCGATGCCAATGATCCGCGCGAAGGGGCTCGGATGGCTCGGCGAAGCACCGCGCGACGTGGCCATCGTGCTCGATGCGTCCTACAGCATGAACTACCGCACGGGCCGCGGTGTGGTGTGGGACAACGCGCTCGACGCGGCGCGCACTCTCATCGAGGGGCTCAGCGACAAGGACCGCTTCTGCATTTACCTCGCGCGCGAGCAGCCGGAGGCACTCGTGGCGGAGCCGGTGGGCAACAAGCAGGAGGGAATCAGCCGGCTGAAGACGCTCACACCGGGCACGACGACTTCGCGCCTTGCGCCTGCGGTGACCGCGGCGATGAAGGCGCTGCGCAAATCCGAGACGCGGCGCGAGCGCGAGATTCACATCATCACCGACAACCAGGCGCTGCCGTGGCAGAGCTTCGCCGCGGAGAAAGGCGGCGCAGCGGCGGCAGGCGATGCCGCGCAGTGGAGCGCGGAGCAGCTCGACAAGCAGACCGCCGTGTTCATCTCCATGCTCGGCGTGCCGAAGCCGGAGAACACCGCGGTGACTTCCGTCGAGCTGCAGCCGACGGTGGTGCGCAAGGGTGCGGACATCCGAGTGACCGCGTCGCTCAAGCGCACGGGCGCGCCCGCCGACACGACGACGACGCTTTTCATCGACGACCGCGAGGCGGGCCGCCGCTCGATGCGTGCGGGTGACCCCGATGCCGCCGCGCCGTCGTTCATGCTGCCGCCGCTCTCGGTCGGCACACACACCGCGCGCATCCAGACACCGGAGGACAATCTGCCGATTGACGACAGCTTCCATTTCATCATCCGCGTGCTCGATGAGATGCCGTCGCTCGTCGTCGGCTCCCCGGACGACACGCTCTTCATCCGCACCGCCCTGCGCACGGGCTTCGGCCGCCCGAGTGCAGTCACCACCGTCACGGCGGATCAAGTCACCGACAAGCCGCTCTCGAATTTCGCATGCGTGATTTTGTGCAACGCAATCCCGCTGCCGGGGCAGGCAATCGCCGCTGTTGAGGACTATGTGAAAGGCGGTGGCCTGCTCGTGATTTTCCCGGGCATGAAGGCGACTGCGGACGCTTACAAGGCGTGGACGTGTCTGCCCGGCGTGCCGAGCGCTGTCGCGGATGTCCCGCTCGGGCAGCAGAACCGCACGCTCACGTGGGACAAACCCCAGCATCCGCTCGTGCGCCCGCTCCGCGAGGGCATCGCCGTGCCTGCGCTCGCGATTCGCCGGCACCTCGTGTGGAAGGATGTGCATGAGGCGACTGATCGACTCGTCTCCATGGGCGCGGAGCAGCCGTTCCTGCTCGACCGGCCGTTTGGCGACGGGCGCGTGCTGATGTTCGCCGTCGCGGCGGATCGCACGTGGAGCGACTTCCCGCTCTCGCCGTTTTACCTGCCGCTCATCCTGCAATGCGCCGACTACTCGGGCGCGACCGGCGCAAAGGCGCCGTTCGTCTGGGCGACTGACGCGCTCTCGCTCAGCGAGCGATTTCCCGACCTGAAAGGCACGCCCACATTGCTCGCGCCGGACTCGCAGCCGGTGAGCATCCGCAGCTCGGTCGTGCAGGCGCGCACGGTGATGATTGCGGAAAATCTCACGCAGCCCGGCATCTACCGCATGAGCACTGGCGATACGCCCACGCCGCTTCCCGCGCTCGCGGTGAACCTCCCGCGTGGCGAATCCGACCTCACGCCGATTCCCGAGGCCGAAGTCGCGAAACGCCTCGGCATCGAGGACGCGCACGTCGCGACGGACATCACGGCCCTTAAGCGCATGATCGAGCAGCATCGTGTGGGGCGCACGTATGGAGAGCACCTGCTGTGGCTGGCGTTCGTCCTCATCGCGATCGAGTTCATCTATGCCAATTTCCTCGCACGCGCCGGGCGCAGGCAGGGCGCGCAAGTCAGCGTGGACGCTGCCGGACGCATGAAGAAGCCGGACGCAAAGACGGAGGCCGCGCTCGCCGAGAAATGATCATCTACGAGCACACCATCCCGGCTTCGGCGATTCTCATCGCGCTCGTGACCGCGCTTGTGCTCGGCGGGATTGCGGTTTGGCGGTGCCTGCCGCGCAACTTGGGCAATATCCTGGTCACGCTTTTCTACACGCTGAGCCTGCTGGGCGTCGCGTGGTGCATGCTGATGCCGGGGTTCAAGAATTCCGTCACGCAGTTGCTGAAGCCGCGCTTCATCGTCGCGCTCGACACTTCGCGGAGCATGACGCTTTCGCCGTCGCCCGACGTCCCCGCGCGCTGGGGCACCGCGCAGGCCGCGCTGAAGCAGCCATGGCACGCGTCGCTCGGCGCTGAGTGCCAGATCGAGGTGTATCCGTTTGCGTCCCAGCTCGGGGAAAATGTCGCGCTTTCCAAAGTCGGCGAGCTGAAGCCCGACGGCGGCGCGACGGCGCTCCGTGATGCGCTCAAGCAAATCGCCGACCGCAACGCGGGCCTCAATGTCGCTGGAATGCTGTTGCTCACCGACGGTGCGGACACGCGCGAGGCGCTCGACGACTGGGCCGGCGGCGAGCGGCCGTTTCCGATTCACACGCTGCGGCTCGAGCCGCCGGGCGGCTGGCAGCAGGAGCCCGACCTGCGCGTTGACTCCGTGACCGCGTCGCGTCGTGTGACGGTCGGGTTCAAGTCGGAGTTCAAGGTGAAGGTGTCCGGCCAAGGCACGCGCGGCGCGCCCGTGACGGTGCAGATTTTCCAAAACGGCCAGCTCGTCGCGGAGAAGCCGACGCAGATTCCCGACGAGGGCGGCGAGCGTGAACTGGTGTTTGAGATCGAGCACGCGAAGCTCGGCACCTACGCCTACCGCGTTTTCGTGCCGCCGCTCGCGGGCGAGAAGAACAAGGATGACAACGAGTATCAGCTCAGCGTCGAGGCGATCGATGCGCGCAACCGGCTGCTCTACGTTGAGGGCGTGCCGCGCTGGGAATACAAATTTCTCCGCCGCATGCTGCTCGGCGAACAGCAGGTCACGCCGGTTATATTTTTCACCGGACCGAACGGCGCGCCCGTCGGCGGCACGCAGGTCGGCAACGTGACGCCCGACATGACCCCGCAGCAGCTCGCGTATTTCAAAATCGTGATGCTCGGAAATCTCGACGCGAAGGAACTCGGCGAGCAGCGCGCGAAGAACCTCGTGAAGTTCGTCGAGGACGGCGGCAGCCTCGTCCTGCTTGGTGGCACGAAGGCGTGGACTGCAGGTGGACTCACGGGCACGGACCTCGGCAAGACACTCCCCGTGCGCGGCGGCGACATCAAGACCATCGAGAGCGAGAAGCCGCTCCCTGTGAAGCTCACCGACTCCGCGCGCGGGCATCCGGCATTCGCGGGCGACGCGGCGCTGTGGCAGGTCATCCCGCCGGTGCTTTCGGTTTTTTCCGGCGTGCAGCTCTCGCCCGGCGCGCAGGCGCTCGTGACCGCGGAAACGCCGCAGGGTTCGCAGCCGCTCGTCGTCACCCAGCGCTACGGACAGGGGAAGGTGACGGCCATTCTCACCGACTCGCTCTGGCGCTGGCAGCTCGGGCCGGAGTCGGGAAAAGTGAAGCCGTATGAGCGGTTCTGGACGCAGCTCATCTCTTGGCTGCTCCCGCGCGAGGAGGCTGGCGACAAGGTGCGGCTCGAACTTTTCGCCGACCGCGACCAGGTTTTCTTCGGCGATCCGATCGAGCTGCACGCGCGCCTCGGCGGCGATGAATCCGTGAAGGCCGAGTCGGTGGACGCCAAGATCAAGCTGCCCGACGGTCGCGAGATTCCCTACCGCATGTCGCCGCAGCAGGTGACGACGCCGACTGGAAAGGTGTTTCCCGGCTACGGCTTCACCTTCAATGCCGAACTCGCCGGCCCACACAGAGTCACCGCGACGGCGAAGCTCAAGGGCAGCGCCGTCACGAGTGAGCCGATGGCATTCTTCGTGAAGCCCTACTCGCCCGAGACCGTGCCGCGTCCGGCGAAGAACGAGATTCTGCAGGCGATCTCGAAGGCGAGCGGGGGGCAGTATTTCGAGAGCCTCGAAGCGATGAATGCCGGCCTGAGTGGATTGAACGTGCGCGCGACCGAGGAGAAGCTCGCCGACTTCCGCACCCTCTGGCGCGAATGGCCGGCGCTCCTCATGCTCATGAGCATGCTGGCTGCTTCATGGGGGCTTAGAAAGTTCCGAAACATGCCGTGACCCTTCGCGGCACACGGGTATACTAACTTTCGCAAAATGCGCGCTCCCGTCAGACTCCTGTCCCTTTGCTTCGCTTTCCTAGCCGCCTCGCTCACCTGCCGTGCGCAGTCGATTATTGAAAATGGAAACTTCGACGATCCGGCGAATCCGCTGAAGGGCTGGATCAGCGACTACGAGTGGAGCGGCAATTCGAACTACGTCGGCAACAGGAACCACGTGTCCATCGTCACCGAGGGTGCGCGCAAAAATGTGGTGAAGATGAATTCGCCCGGCGACCAGGGCGTGAAGATCGAGTGCGTGGCGATACCGTTCGAGCCGGGCTTTCGCTACACGGCCACGCTCGACGTGAAGGGCGGAGGCTACCGGATCTACTTCGCCGGCTACCGTTGGGCGCCGGGCATCCGACCGCATGACAAGCCGGAACTCGGCGAGCTGCGCATGATTTACCAGAGCAAGGCGACCAGCGGCACCGCCGCCGATTGGAAGCAGGAAAAGATCGAGCTTCCCGGCGTGAAGCCGTCGCCGCAGGCGATCGAGCACCTCAAGCAGCTCCGTTATCTCACCGTGTATGTCTGGTTCGTGAAGCCGGGCTATGTGGACAATGTCGTGGTGACGAAGACGCCCGATCCCTCGCTGAGATTCTGACGCCGCATTTCAATTCCACCGCCGCACGCCATGCCATCGCAATTCCTCGATCAACTGCAACGAATCGGCCGGAAGCTCGTCCGCTGGCGCGCGGAACTGAATTTCACCTGGGGTCTCGCGGCGATTCTCGGCTGGGTATTTCTGCTCGGGCTTGTGGACATGTGGCTCCAGCTCGACAGGGGGAACCGCATCGCGACATGGAGCGTGCTGCTCGCGCTTACGGCGGGCACGATGTGGTTTGTGCGCGCGGCCCTGCGCAGGTGCTACACGCCGGAGGGGGTGGCAGCGACGATTGAGAAAACGTTCCCGCAGCTCGACAACCATCTCATCAATTACATCCAGCTTGCGCGCGACACGGGTGGGGATCCGTTCAAGGAGGCCTATGTCCGCACTGGTGCGCCGCAGTGGCAGGCGCTCGATTTTCAGCAGATGCGCGACCGCGCGGCGCACAAGCGGAGCCGCCTCACGCTCGGCATCGTCGCGCTCGTGCTTCTCGTCCCGACACTGTTCTTCGGGCAGGCATGGGGCGTGGCACTCCTGCGCACGGTGAATCCATTCGCCAATATCGAGCCTGCCAGCCTCACAAAGGTCGTCAAAGTCACGCCGGGCAATGTGACGGTCGTTCAGGGTGCGCCGATAGAACTGGGCTGCACGGTGAGCGGCCGCGAGGGGCATGACGTGCGGGTGGAAATCGAGCCTAGCGATGCTCCGAAGACCACATTCGCCATCGGCAAGCTCGCGCGCAGTGGCGACATCGCGTTTACGCACCAGCTGTCGAAGGTGACGGCGGGCTTCCGCTACCGTTTCCGTGCGGGAGACTCGCCGAATTCGCCGTGGTTCGCCGTCGCGACGAGGCCGCCGCCATCATTCACGGCAATCGCTGTCGTCGCCGCGCCGCCCGACTACACGAGGCGCCCGACCCGCACGATCAACCCGCGCGACGGGCGCATCGTCGTCCCGAGCGGCACGGAGCTGCGCATCGTCACCACATCGGCCACGCCGCTCGAAAGCGTCACGGTCGAAGGCGCCGGGGCGCCTGTGCATTTCACCAAGGGCAGCAAGCCGAACGTGTGGCTCGGCAAGGTGACGGTCAACTCAGGCGCGGCCGTGAAGCTTAAGGCGGAGGATAATTTCGGGGGCAAGGTCAGCGAGGAGATCGCCTACACACTGGAACCAGACAAGGCGCCGGCCATTGAGATTCTCGCTCCCGGCGGGCGTGCGACGCTGATGCCGGGCGAGCGCCCGCAGGTCGAGTTCCGGGTCACGGACGACTATGGCGTTGCCGAGGTTCTTGTGGAGGAAGTGCAGCCCGACGATGCAAAGGACGCACGTGGCAAAGTCGTGAAGTCATGGAAGCCCGGCGGTGCCACCTTCCGCCAGTTTTGGAAAAGCGACGCCGTTCCTCCGCGCGGACGCGATGTCGCCTTCCGCATTGTGGCGCGCGACAACCGCCCCTCCACGCCGAACGAGACTGTGTCCGCGACAGTCCTCTTCACGCTTCCCTCGCACGGCGACATCGCGCAGGAGCGCAACAAGCTGGAGCAGTCCGCGATGGCCAATCTCCAGCGCGTGATTGAACTCCAGAAGCGCAACATCGCTGACACGGAGAATTTCCGCCGCACCATCGAGGATGCCTCCGAGGCGCAGTGGAACGAAGCCGCCGCGCGGCAGGACGACATCCGCAAGGGCATGCGCGAACTGCTCGCGAACCCGCTCAAGCCGCTCGGCAATCTCACGGGCGCCGCGCAGAAACTCTACGCAAACGAGATGGTCCTCGCGGTTGATACGCTGAAATCCATCCCCGCCGCCGAGGCTGCGCGCAAGGATGCTGTCGCCGGAGATGCGCTCTCGCTGGAGACGAAGATTTTGCGCCAGCTCACCACCGCGATGAATGCCGCGGGTGCCGCGCAGATTGACCGCCGTGTTGCCGGGATCGCCGCGATGATTGAGGCGCTTATCCGCGAGCAGAACTCAGCACTTGAACAGACGAACTCATTCATCAAGAGCGGTGCGAAAGTCGCGCGCCCGCTTGTGGATGCACAGGACAAGCTCGGCGAGGACATGAACGCGATGCTTGCGGCGACCAAGGCCGAGGCCGCGCAGGTCGTGAGCAATGACGCCGCGCTTGCCGACACGTTCAACAAGATGGCTGAACGTGCCGCCGAGTTGAAGATTCGCGAGGACATGGTCATCGCCGCTGAGCGACTCGATCAAAACAAGCCGGGCGACGCGGTGCCGTTGCAGACCCGCGCACTCACGGGGCTGAGGTCGCTTCAGGCGATGCTCGATCAGATCAAGCTCAAGGAGGAAGCCGAGAAGCGCGCCTTGCTCACCGAGGCCACCCAGGAGGCGAAGGAGAAGCTCGAGAAAATCAAAGCGCTGCAGGAAAAAATGCTTGCGGCGATGGAGCAGGTGAAGGGGCAGAAGAACAAAAACGACGAGCAGACGGACATGATGACGGAGGAGTTCAAGGAGCTCGCGAAGAACATGAAGGAGGCGCTGCTCGAAGTGCCGAACGACCTCCACATTTTCACCGACCTCAATGTCGCGAACGACCTCGTTGAGGATGTGTTCTCCGTCTTTCAGGAGATTGAGCAGAAGGCTGGCTCCGAGAAGGACGGGGCTGACAAGGTGGCCGACATGGGTTTTGCCAAGGAGGACGAGCTGCTCGCGCAGATGGGCGAAGCCCAGAAGCGGCTCGATGCGGTCGAGATGTGGCTTGGGGAGAAGCCCGACGAAAACAAGGTGTCCACCGAGGCGCACGACAAGGCGGAGATGCCCGAGAGCGGCATTGCGCTCGCCGAACTCGCCGCCGCTGCGCAGGACCTCGTGGGCGACCTGATGAAGGAGAATGAGAAAATGGCGAAGGAGGCGGACGATAGTGCGACCAACCACGCGATGCCCGATTTCCCTTCCGGATGGGAAGTGATGGAGGGCGATATCGCGTCCTTCGGCGCGCAGGGCAAATCGGGCAACCAGACTCCCGACCATAAGGAACAGGACGGCCGCTCGAATGTCGGCCGGCAGGGGATGTCGAACGGCGAGACGGCGTCCGGCAGCGGCACGATTGGCGAGGGCGACAAGAACATCGAGGCGCGGCGCACGGAGGATCCGACGCAGAGTGGTCAGGTCGATTTGAAAGGTCAGGCCGACACGAAGGCGACCGGCGGTGGCAAGCTCGGGACGGGCAAGGCTGACGAGTTTGGCATGAGCGGTGGCGCCGAGCGCATCGACTCGAAGGAAGCCGGTTCTGCCGAAGGCATGGCCGCGCTCATGGCACAGAAGGCCGACGCACTTTACGCGAAGGCTTCGATGAACAACGTGCGCGTCGATTCGCTGAAGGACGCCGCGCATGCGATTCGCCAGTCCGCCGACGCGATTGCGAAGGGCAACATCGAGCAGGTGCGCGAGTTCCGCCGCACGGCCGCAGGCGCGCTCAATCGTGCGCAGGCACAGCTTCAAGCCGGCACGGCTGGCTCGACTGCCGCGAAAGGCACCGCCGGCCCGCTCGACAACATGGTCCAAAGCGGACCTGACATGGCGCCACCGCAATACCGCGACAAGGTCGCGGAATATTACAAGGCGCTCAATGGATCGTTCTAGCGCCCGCGCGCTTCACGGAGTCACCGGTCTTTGCGTGCTCGCGCTCCTCGCCGCGGGCTGTGATTCGAAGCGAACCGACGTTTCCGCAGCGCCGCCCGACCGTATTCGAAAGCTCAATGAGCTGCCTGCGGAGCAGCTCCGCGTGATGCTGCGCGGCTACGATGGCGACTGGCGTGGTGACAGCGACGCGAGCCGAAACATCCCTGCGCCGCCTGCGTCGAAGCCAATTCCGCCCGACGCGAAACGCATCACACTTGTCCCGCCGACGAAGTTCAACCTCGGCAGCATGCCCGTGCGCGATGCGATTGCCGCGCGCCGGAGCGTGCGTGAGTTTTCCGACGCACCGCTCACGCGGGAGGAACTCAGCTTTTTGCTCTGGGCCACGCAGGGTGTCGCCGCAGTGCAGCGCGATGACGACGGGAAGATCGAGCAGGAATTCCGCACGGCCCCATCGGCCGGCGCCCGCTATCCCATTGAGACTTATGTTGCCGTCGCACGAGTGGACGGCATCGCGCCCGGCATCTACCGCTACCATCCCAGCGCGCATGAACTCATCACTGTGCGCGAGGATGCGGCAGTCGCGGCAAGCGTTAGGGCCGCATGCTACGACCAGCCGTTCATCGGCGATTCCGCGGTCGTCTTCATCTGGAGCGCCGTGCCTTATCGCACCGAGTGGAAATACGGCTACCTCGCGCATCGAATGATCGCCGTCGAAGCCGGGCACATCTGCGAAAATCTTTACCTCGCTGCGGAGTCGGTCGGCGCGGGAGCGTGCGCCGCGATGTCGTATCATCAGCCGCGCGTGGATGCGCTCATCGGTGCCGACGGACGCGACGAGTTCGCGCTCTACATCGCGTGCGTCGGCAAACCCGCACCCGCAGCGCGCTGACGTGGAGATTCCCAACTACGAGCCGTTTTACCTGCGCACGAGCGAGGAACTCCGCGCGGAGATTGCACGGCTCGGCCTTTCGATTCCGCTCGCGGAAAATTTCGCCCCGCTCGCGCAGCCGCTCATCATTGGCAGCCGCCGCGCTTCGAATCGCTTTTGCGCGCAGCCCATCACCGGCTGCGACGCGTCGCCCGGCGGCGCGCCCGGTGAACTCACACGCCGCCGCTACACGCGCCTCGCAGAGGGCGGTTTCGGGTTGATTTGGTTCGAGTCCACGCTCGCCGGGAACGCCGCGCCGAGTGTCCCGGGCGTGCTTCATCACAAGCGGCTCGTCCTGAGCGAGGCCACGCTCAACGCATTCACGACGATGCTGAAATCGGTGCGTGCATCGGGCAGGGCCGCGCCGCTCGCGATTCTCCAGCTCGCTTCTTCCACCGGGGCGGAGTTGGACGCGATGGATGATGACGCAATCGAGCGGCTGCGCGACGAACTCGTGCATGCCGCAGCGCTCGCGGCGCGCGCCGGTTTCGACGGCGTGGACATCCAGTCGTGCCATCGCGCGTTCGCGGGAAGATTGCTGCGTGCATTCACACGCGCGGGCCGTTTCGGCGGTGCGTTCGAAAACCGCAGCCGCTTCCTGCTGGAAACGTTCGCTGCGATTCGCGCGCAATCGCCGTCGCTCACCCTCGGCGTGCGGCTGAGCGCCTACGACGCGGCGCGCGGTGGATTTGGTGTGTCGTCGTCCGACTACCGCCAGCCCGACCTCGCGGAACCCGTGCGGCTTGCGCAGCTTTTGCAAAGCGCGGGCGTGTCGCTGCTGAACGTCACCGCCGCGAGCCCGAATCTCCGTGCATCTGCCAGCGAGCGAGGAAGCCTTCCCCTCAGCGACTCGACGAAGCCCTACGAGCACCCACTCACCGTGCTAGGGCGGCAGTTGCGCATCGCGCGAACGCTGCGCGAAGCGGCGCCAGACGTCGCAGTGATTGGCAGCGGCTTTGGCTGGCTGCGGCAGTTTGTGCCGCACGTGGCAGCCGCGGCCATCGCCGGTGATGCGATCGATTTTGCAGGCATGGGCCGCGGGGCGCTCGCGTATCCCGATGCGCCGCGCGACGTTCTCACGCGCGGCGAAATGGAGCTGGGACAGTCGTGCATGGTTTGCTTCGCCTGCTCGACACTGTGTGCCAGCGGCGAGCCGGTGGGCTGCACCATCCGGGATGCTTCCGTCTACGGCACGCCCTACCGTCACATGCGGCGCTTCGATCCGGATTCGCTGCTCGCCGGCGCGCGGCGCTGTCACCAATGCGAGGCCGCGCCGTGCGTGGTGGCGAGCCCGACGCTCACGGACATTCCCATGTTCATCGGGGCGTTTCTCCGCGGAGACGAGCGCGCGGCCGGTGAAATCATTCGCGCGCGCGACCCGCTGCCCGAACTGACCTCGCAGCTTTCCCCCGCGTGGCTGCAGGCCGAAGGTGCGTGCATCGAAACCGCGCTCACGGGAACGCCTGTGCCGATTCTCGATTTGCAATACGCCATCGCGTGGCGTGCTCGGGAGTGCGGCGAAACGGGCGTGCGCGTTCCTGCGGCTGCGAGCGGCGGACGCATCGCGGTGGTCGGCGGCGGACCAGCGGGAATCGCGGCGGCCGTCCGGCTCATCGAGTGCGGTCACACGGTTGCACTGTTCGAGGCGTCGGAACGTCTCGGCGGCGTGCCGTCACGCGTGATTCCCGCGGGCCGGCTGCCGGACATTCATGCGGAAATCGACGCGGTGATTCAGCCTGCCCTCACCGCCCGGCGGCTTGCGCTTCATTTCAACACCACTTTCGGCAGCGCGGAGCTTTCGCTTCCGCGGCTCACGGCGGAATTCGATGCCGTGCTGCTTGCCGCGGGTGTCTGGCAGGAACGCTCGCTCGCCCGCATGCCGGGAGTCGTGGGCGCGCTCGATTTTCTCGAGTCGGCGAAACGCGGCACCGCGGAACCGATGCCGGAACGCGTGGCAATCCTCGCTGGCGGCGACAGCGCGATGGATGCAGCGCGCGTGGTGGAGCGTTTCGGCGCGCGGGAAATTTTCGTCGTCTTCGGCGGGCCGCGCTCGGCGATGCACTGGCACATGCCGGAGAGCTGGTTCGCCAAGCCCGGCGTGCATGCGATGATGGAATGCGCGACGCTCGGCTTCGTGGCCGGAGAGGATGGCCGCGCCTGCGGCATTCGGATTCGCCACGCGCAACTCAATGTCGAGAGCGTGTTGCACGCGGGGCTGTTCATCGAGGCAATGGGCTTGTCCGTGGCAGACTCAATGCGTGCCGCGCTCGATGGCGTTGATTTCTCCGAGGCCGGTCTCGTGCGGGTGGATGCCGCGCATCGGACCAGCGCCGCGCGCGTCTATGCCGCGGGCGGGCTTGTGAATGGCGGCGCATCGGTCGGACAGTGCGTCGCGGAAGGGCTTGCGGCGGCGGACGCGATTCATGCTGACTTGGAGCCCCGCACTTCCCGATGAACCTCCAGCCCCGCATCAAGATTGCCCACGACCGCTGCGTGGAGCCCGCCGAGACGATCGCGCGGCTGGAGCCGATCATCCGCGAGCGGCACGACTACTGGGTGCACGAGGAGAATCTCGCGGAGCACCTTCACTGGTCGGCGATGTTCATCGAGGGGCTCGATTTTCGCTCGATGGGAAAAGGGACGACGCCGGAATTCAGCCGCGTGGGTGCGTTTGCCGAGGGTGCGGAATGGCTCACCGCGCGCGAGGTCGGCGACCTGCCGGGCTACATCGGGGCGCACGAGCGCGATGTCGCGGCCGCGCTGCCGATCATGGATCTCGTGAGCCACGTCGCGACAGCGACTCCAAACGTCATCGAGCAAATTCGCGCGCTCGATGAGGCGTGGCACTGGGTGGATGCCTTTTCGCTGCGCGACGAGCGCCCGCTGAAGGTGCCCATCGAATACATCCGCACCATCAGCGGCCCGAGTGGGAAGGCGACGGGCAATTTCCTCGAGGAAGCCATTGTCCACGCGACCAATGAAATTTTCGAGCGCCGCGCGCACATCACGGTCCTGCGAAACCGGATGGTCGTGCCCACGATCGATCCCGCGACAGTGAAGCATCCGATCATCCGAGCGCAGATGGATTTCATCCGCAGCAAAGGCATCGAGGTGACATTGAAGGACCTCTCCTTCGGAGGTGTGCTGCCGTGCGTCGGTGTTTACTTCCGCGACCCGCACATTCCGGAGGGTTTTCAGTTTCACCACTTCTTCAAAGTCGGCGCCTCGTTTGACCGCGAAGAAGCGCTCATCCGCGCGTTCACAGAATACACCCAAGGTCGGCGGCAGCATGAGTTCATCGACCCCGCATCGCCGGACCGCGAACAGCAGCTCGCCGCGCTCCTCGACCACGACTTCCGCCGCATCCGCACACAGGGCGACGACTGCGACAATTTCCTCTCCGCATTCATGTTCGGCTTCGTGCCGTATCGCAGCGCCGTATTTCTCCTGGAAGGCGAGACCGTCCCCTTCGACCCCGGTCCGCAGTATCGCGACTGCCTCGACGACATCGCCCACGCCCGCGACATCTGCAGCACCCTCGGGAAGGATTACATCGCCGTGGACCTCACCGACCCGCAGTTCGGATTCCCTGTCGCGCAGGTGATCATCCCCGGCTACTCGGATGTGCTCCCGTATCACCCCGCATCGAGCGGCGGCCTTTTCCAAATGTGCAGACGAAGCGAGGTGCTCGCGGCCTATTCGGCGTGAGCTGCATGCCGGACCAATGTCCGGCCAATGCACACACTCCGCTCGGCTGAGTGGGAAAGTCACGTGAGCATGTCCTTCACGATGTTGTAGCTGAAGTCGTCGGTCTGCCCGATGACATGGCCGCCTTTGATCCCTGCGCCGACGACCCACAGGCTGTAGCAGCGAGGATGATGGTCTCGGCCATAATAGTCCTTCGTGAGCACGCCCTGCGAATACACCGTGCGCCCGAACTCGCCCCCCACACGAAGGGCGACTCGTCAAACATGCCGCGCTCGGCGAGTCGGCGCGCGAGCAGGCGGAGCGGATGCGGGTGGTGTCGTTCGGATGGATGCGGAAGGCGTTGGAATCCGAGAACCCGTCCTCGGCTGCGACGAGCGCCGCGGAGGAACTGGCCAGCGCGTGGGCGGGCATCGGCGAAGCGACCGAAGCGGCGGCCCTTCTCCGCGGGTTCCTGGCGATTCAGATGAGCAAGCGTCCGGGAGGTGCCAGCGAAAATCCCGGCCAGCGTCGGACCTCTGCCGCCCGTCCCCGAGCCAAGGACTGCAAGCCGCAGACCATCGGCTTTCACCAAGCCGCTCGGCATCAGCGAGGGTTTCGAGTATCCGGCCGGGAAGGGCGCGCTGGACGGCGGAACCGAGTGGTCGGGTCCTTGGGCCGCATCGCCCGCAGCGGTGGACGGCACCTCGCTCGTGACCGGTGATTTCCCCGCACACGGAGGCAGCCTCATGATTCCAGCGACGCAGAAGGAGACGACCTTCTCGCGGCCGGCGGCCCCGTTCGACAGCTTCACCGACCCGGAGGGGGCGGCATCTGGCTTTTCGCCTGCCTGCTCCAGCACGGCAGCGAACTCCCCGTGGCCGGCGGAGACGTGCAGATCAATCCTTTCAGCGCATCCAAGATCCACGATCTCATCCGCATCGTCGCGAGCGACGCAGGCGGCGCGCTTGCATTCGCGCTGAACAACGAGGCAAACCCCATCGAGGTGAAGGATAGCTCAAAGCCCGTGCTCGTCGTGCTGCACGTCACGGCGGAGCACCCGAGGGACGGCGCCTGGGATCTCGCCGCGGAGCTGTTCATCAATCCCCCGCTCACCGGCGCAGAGCCGCCTGTGGATGCAAAGAAGGTGCGTGTGGAGCTGAAGGACGTGCAGCTTCCGCGGCAACTCGGCCTGCTCATCCGCAAGCCCGCGCGCACCGAGGCGTTCACGCGCATTGACGAAATCCGATCGCGCGGCGGCGGCACGAAATAGCGGGAGCTGTCCTCAGGTCCGCGCCAATCCGCTCGCGCGGTTTGAGCCACACAGCACGGGCGCCGTTTCACAAGAAATTCCACGAATTCAGGTAAAGATGTGCCTCCGTCAGTGCTCCTCGCGCGCGCAACCCCCCTTTACTCATCACAAACCGGCGCCGCTAACACGCATGACACGATTAGAAGTGCTATGCGGAACGCGTTCCGGCAACGTTCCACCTCTGCCTGTCAGAGATGGTGCTCGCGAGAGGACTCGAACCTCCACGGGTTGCCCCACACGGTCCTGAGCCGTGCGCGTCTGCCAATTCCGCCACGCGAGCAATTCGGGGGCGGGATAGTTGTTTCGACCGCCGGGCTTTGCAAGTGCGACTTTCGGAAAAACCGCGCGCCATTTCCGCGCGGCGAACGGGCGAAAATCAGGAGATGCGCATCGGCATCAGCACGTAGAGGAACGGTGTGTTGATCTTGATCACGCCGGGGCTCATCTCGTCGGTGACGTCGAGGTGGACCTCCTCCTCCGTGAGGTTGCGGAGCGGGTCCTGGAGGAAGCCGGGGTTGAACGCGATGGAGAAGTCCTTGCCCTTGTATGAAATGGCGAGCGACTCGTGCGCCTCGCCGATGTCCGGCGTGTTGGCGGTGATCTCGATGTTGTTCTTGGAAAAATTGAGCTTCACCGAGTTGGACTTCTCGCTCGAGAGCAGCGCCACTCGGCGGACGGCGTTCAGGAAGAGCTCGCGCTCGATGGTGATGCGCTCGCGGGATTCCTGCGGGATCACCTGCCGGTAGTTCGGGTAATTCCCCTCGATGAGCTTGGAGACGAGCAGCCTTCCGCCAGCCTCGAAGGAGACATGGTTTTCACCGATGGCGAGCTTCACTTCGCCTTCGTCGCCGAGGAGGCGCTGAAGCTCGGTGACGCACTTCGCGGGAACGACGACGTCCACCTCGTTGCTGCGGGGAAACTCCGACTCGATGTCCACGAGCGCGAGCCGGCGGCCGTCGGTCGCCACGAGCGTGAGCTTGTTCTCCTTGAAGGAAAACAGGATGCCGTTGAGCACGTAACGGGTCTCGTCGGTTGAGATGGCGTAGCTGGTCTTGCGCAGCGCGTCTTTGAGCACCTTCTGCTGCAGGGTGAATGCCTTCGCCTTCTCCAGCTTCGGAAGCGCGGGGAACTCATCCTCCGGCAGGCACATCATCTTGAAAAAGCTCGGCCCGCAGCGGATGGACGCGGCGTTCTTGCCATCGATCTCCACGCTCACCTCGGACGATGGCAGCTCCTTCACGATGCCCGCAAGACGGCGCGCGGGAATGGTGGTGCCGCCGGGTTTTTCGATCGCCGCCTCGACGGAGCAGCTCATGCCGACATCGAGGTCGTTGGTCGTGAATTGAAGCGCGCCGTTTTCGGCACGGATGAGGACGTTTGAAAGGATCGGGAGCGTGGTGCGGGTGCTCACGACGTTCTGCACAGTCTGCAGACCCTCTAGCAATTTGTCTTTTGCGACGCTGAATTTCATGGAGTGGGACGGCTGGAGTGAAACGCGCGCGCCTTTTGGCCGAACATCTTGTGGGAGGCAACCCTTTTTGACACCACCGATTGATATTGTGCGGGACGCAGCGGCGCCTGCGCGGCCCCCGTCCTAGTTCAATCGACCGTCACCCCATGCACGCGCAGCGTGGTGCCGGTCTGTAGCCGGTATTTTGCGACGGCCTTGTTGTAGTCCGCGCGGGCACGCAGTTCGGCGGTCTCGGCCTCGGCGAGTTTCTTCTGGAGTTCGAGCACTTCAAACGTCGTCCCCGTCCCCGCAACGAGCCGCGCTTCCCCTGCGGAGAGGCTTTCTTTCGCGAGCCGGCGCGCCTCGCGGTTCGCCTCCGTGCGCTCACGGGCCGTGACCACCGCGCCGGCAGCGTTGTCCACGAGAACGATGATGTCCTGCTCGAGCTGCTGAAGCTTCACGAGCGCTTGCGCCGCAGAGAGCTTGGCCGCGTTGTAATTGCCGCGGTTTTCGCGGTTCCCGAGCGGGATGCTGAAGGTCGCCCCGACGCTCCACGCGCTGCGGTCGCGGTTGCCGATCCTCGATGTGCTGGTGCCGAAGTCGTCATCCATGCCGATCATGCTCAGGCTCGCGGTGAGATCGAGCCGGGGAAGCACATCGTTTTTCGTCACTGCCACGGTGATGTGCTTGTTCTGGATGTCGAGTTTTGACTGCTGGTAATCGGGCCGCAGTTCCAGCGCCGCCTTGATTCCCGCGAGCACGTTCGGCTGGAAATCCGGCGACGGCGGCGGTGCAATCACCACCCGCGTGCGCAGCAGCAGCAGCATGTCCGCCGTGACGAGCTGCTTGAGGAAATTCTCCTGATCCTTCACCGCCCGTGTGGTCGTGATCACCGCCTCCTCGCGCGCGGCCACCTCCGCCTGCGCGGTTGTCACGTCGAGAGGCGTCTTCACGCCGATTTCCACGCGCTTGATGTTGTCGCGCAGGAGCTGCCGGGCCAACTCGCGCGACCGCCGCGCGACATCGAGGTTCTCCTGAGCAAACTGCAGCTCGTTGTAAACGTTGATGACCTGCGTGATCACGTTCATCACCTGCTCCTTCACGCCCCACTCGGAGATTGTGACGTTGTTCCTCGCGACGCGCACACCGGAGAGGTTCACAGCCGTCCCGGCGCCGCGCAGCAGCGGCTGCTTCAGGCTGAAGGTCATCTCGCTCGTCCAGTCATCGGCAAACTTGTTCGACGTCCCGCCCTGCACATCCGTGTTGAACGACACGTCATAGCCGAGGCCCCAGACCGTCACGCCGCTCACCCCGGCGCTCCACTGCTGCGTCTGCGTGATGTTGTTCGCAAAGACGTGCGAGTTCACCTTTGTCGTCGAGTTCCGGACGAAGCTGTCCGAAATCACATCTTCGCCAGCCTTGAACGACAGGCTGAAATCGGGGTCGAACCTCCCCTCCGCCGTGCGTTCGCGCTCGCGGAAGATCTTCGGGTCAAACTTCTGGGCGGTGATTGAAAAATTCTTCTCCAGCGCCATCCGAATCGCCTTGCCGAGCGTCAGTTCCAGCAGCCGCCCCTTTCCGTAATCCTCCGCCGCACCAGCGGCAATGCCGCCGGCGAGGATGAGGAGGAGAGATTTTTTCAACATGGGAGAAGACACCCGAATCACGCCGCGATCTTTGCCGCGACCTCGGCGAAATCCCAAGCACGAATGCGAATTTGGCGCAGGCTGGCCGCGAAAATCACTGAGCCGCCTTATCCGGAGCGGCCTTTTCTGCCGCCGGTTTCGCCGGGCCTTCGGTCGTGGATTTTGCGCCTGCTTTCGGCGAGGGCTTCGCCTTCGCGTCCCAGTTCTTCGTGATGTCCGCAGGATTGAACGCCACCGGCGCACCTGCCTCCGGCACGTTGAGCTTCGCGCTCCAGAGAATCCCATTCACCACCAACCGGCGCTGGGCCTCCACCCGCCAATTCGTGTGCCAGTCGGCGCCGGTGAAGGAGAAGCTACGGCCGCCATCCGGCCGCTCGTAGGCCCAGCCGATCGTCTCCGCGCGGCCGGCATGCGCCTTCGCATCGGCGGATGTGCGCGCCTTGTCGGGCACCTGGGCGGCGATGACCGGGACTGCGCCCGGCAGGAAATGCAGATTGTAGAGCCAGCCGTCGCCCGGCGCGGTGAACGGCTCGACGCCGCGCGTGATCGCGTGCTTCGGAAACGAGTCGAAGCTCATGTCCCAGTGGCCGCGGCAGCCGATGTCCTTCTTGAAGACACCGCCGAGCCACGACTGGATCTCATCAGCGCGATCTTCCGGCACGTCCACGGCCTGGTGCAGCATCACAAAGCCTGTGCCCTTGCCGAGGAGCGACTTCACTTTCTCCCAGCGCGCCGCGTCGAGGAACGGCAGCTTCGCGCCGCCGTCCGCATACACGACGACCGCCTTCGCGCCGTCGAAAATCTTCTCATTCTGCGGCCAGCCCTCCGCCGCCATCACCGGCCAAACCCCCGGCGTCTGCTTCAGCATGTCCGCGAGAATCGCGCACCCGGCAAAATACTCATGCCCGCCTGGCTTGCTGCTCACGCTGCCCGCGAGCAGGACGATCTTCGCGACCTTCGGATCCGTCGAATCCACTTCGAGCGGCACACGCTTCTGTTCATCCGTAAGTCCGGCAAAGGAGAAGGTGGTGAGCGATGCAAGGGCGAGGGCGATGTGGGGTTTCATGGGGTATGAGATGGTGTGAGGAGCGAATGCTTGGCGTCAGCGAGCCGTGAGCAGGTCAAAAACAGACACGTCACGCGAGTTCGTTTTCCATGCAAAGCGCGTGAGTTCAGAAGGACTGTTCAGTTCCATTTTTCCGCGAACGCAATTTCGCCGACGGGTGCGACGGTAAACTCCACGCTCCCGAAAAAGCTGCCGCTCGTGACGTAACCGTCCTCCTTTTGAATCTTCATTCCGTCGTCCCGCACCGCAGTGAATGTGAAATTGTCATCCGCGCCAGAATTGCGGTGCCATCGCCGTGCCGAATCTCCGGGGCTCAAACTCGGGAACTTGAGCGTGTGATCCTGCACAACGACCAAAACTTCATTCAGTGTGCGGTCAGAATTGTTCCGAACCGTGATGGCTGTCGGGAAACCCGTCCATGCGAACACGACTAGGGCAACGAGGAGCAGTCCGAACCCAAAGACCGCAAACTTCAAGACTGCACGCATCCTCCGCCAAACCCGGTCAAAAGGCGACTCCGCGCACGCGGCACTCAAGCTCTGCCGGGCGCTCTTCACGCCAGCAGGTCATGCACGACCTTTCCATACACATCCGTGAGCCGGAAATCGCGGCCGGCGTAGCGGTAGGTGAGCTTTTCGTGATCGAGGCCGAGGGAATGCAGGAGCGTGGCGTGCAGGTCGTGCATGTGGACCTTGTCCACGACGGCGTGGTGGCCGAACTCGTCGGTCTCGCCGTAAGTGACGCCGCGCTTGAAGCCGCCGCCCGCGAGCCACACGGAAAATCCCGCGGGATTGTGATCGCGGCCGGTGCCGTTTTTCTCCGCGTAGGGCGTGCGGCCGAATTCACCGCCCCACCACACGATCGTGTCGTCGAGCAGGCCGCGCTGCTTCAGGTCCTCGAGCAGGCCCGCGACCGGACGGTCCACGGCCTTTGCGTGGTCGCCGTGCTTCTTGAGGTTCGAGTGCTGGTCCCAAGCGGGGTTGTTGGAATTGTCCGCGTAATTGACCTGCACGAAGCGGACGCCCGCCTCGCTGAGCCGACGCGCGAGCAGGCACTGGCGGCCGAAATTATCCGTCTTCTCCTCGCCGATGCCGTAGCGCGCGAGCGTCTCGGGCGACTCCTTCGTGATGTCGAGCACCTCGGGCGCGGCGCCCTGCATGCGCCATGCGAGCTCATAGCTGTTCACCACGGCCTCGAGTTCGCTCTCGCCGGGCTTCTGCGCGAGCTGCTCGGCGTTGAGTTCGCGCAGGAGGTCAAACTGCCGCTTCGCCTCGTCCGCCGTGCGCGGAGGCTGGAGATTGCGGATGCTCGACTCCTTCGCAGGAATTCCCGCACGGCCGATCGCGGTGCCCTGAAACACCGCGGGGAGAAATGCGCTGCCGTAGTTGCGCGGGCCGCCGTTGCCGAGCGCAGGGCTCAGGGAGATGAAGCCCGGCAGGTTCTCGTTCTCCGTGCCGAGGCCGTAGGTGACCCACGAGCCCATCGACGGACGAATCGAGTTCGTCGTGCCCGTGTGGAGGAAAAGCGTCGCCGGCCCGTGCGCGATGCCTTCGGTGTGCATCGAGCGAATCACGCAGAGGTCGTCCGCGTGCTTCGCCATTTCCGGAAACAGGTCCGAAGCCCACAACCCGCTTTGCCCGTGCTGCGCGAAATTCCAGAGCGGCTTCATCACGCGCATCTGCGGACTCTTGCCTGTCTTCGCAAGCGAGCGCAGGTCGTCGAAGTCCATCATCTTCCCGTCGTCGCGATCCAGACGCGGCTTGTAATCGAACGAATCCACATGGCTCACGCCGCCCGACATGAAGAGGAAGATGATGCGCTTTGCCCGCGCCGGGACATGCACCGGCCTCGGCGCAAGCGGGTTAACGGTGGCGCGCGCCGCGAGGTCCGCGAGCGCGAGATAACCGAAGCCGCAACCAAGTGTGCGCAGGGCCTGACGACGGGTGAAGAGATTCGGGTTCATGGCGGGTGACTAGTCTAGGTAACGGAAATCCACGCAGGCGAACAGCGTTTGATGGAGCTGCGCCCATTTTTCGAGCGATGCTTCGGAGCCGAGGAAACGGGCGCATTTCTGCCACTCCTGCTCGGTCGGCGGCCGGCCGAGGGTGCGGCGGAAAAGCGACGTGATGCGCTCAGCTTCCGGCGCCTCCAGCGTCTTCGCCGCGGCGGCGCGCGCCTGCTCGATGACAAACTGGTTGTTCAGGAAAAACAGCGCCTGCGGGGCGACCGTGCTCGCGTTGCGCTGGCCGATGCTCGCATTGATGTCGCCGAAGTCGAACACCTCGAAAAGCTCGAGCCGCTTGTTGCGGAACGCCGGCGTGTAAACGCTGCGCCGTGTGTCCGCATACACGTAGGAATACTCGGTGTTCTGCGCGCTGAAGTTGTTCGCGTCGATATCGCCGGCGCCACCGATGTTCGGGCCGAGGTAGTCGAGCTTCAGCTCGCCGCTCACCGCGAGGATCGTGTCGCGAATCTGCTCCGCGTCGAGGCGGCGGCGGTTCGCATGAGAAAGGAGACGGTTGTCCGGGTCCGCAGCGCCCGATTTCTCCGCCGCAAGCTGCCACGCGCGGGAGAGCACGATTTCGCGCACGAGCTTCTTCAGGCTCCAGCCCTCCTCGGTGAAGCGCACCGCGAGATAATCGAGCAGCTCCGGATGCGACGGTTTCTCGCCGGTCGTGCCGAGGTTCTCGACGGTCCGCACGATGCCCGTGCCGAAAAGCCACGCCCACACGCGGTTCACCAGCACGCGCGAAGTCAGCGGGTTTTCGGCGCTCGCGATCCAGTCGGCGAACTCGATGCGCCCGCTCTGGTTCGCGGGCATCACCGGCGCGGGCTTGCGCAGCGCGACCTGCAAAAATCCGCGCGGCACTGCCTCGCCGCGCTGCTTCTCGATGCCCCGCACGCGAATCTCTGTGTCGCAAATCTTGTCCTTGTCGTCGTCGAAAACCGCCATCGTCGTCGGACGCTTCGGCCCCTCCTTCACGAGCTTCTTCAGTTCGGCGTCGAGCTTCTTCATTCGCTTGCTCGCCGCGTCGCGTGTCGGGTCCGCCTTCTCCG
This sequence comes from Chthoniobacteraceae bacterium, assembly GCA_044221035.1. Lineage (GTDB taxonomy): Bacteria > Verrucomicrobiota > Verrucomicrobiia > Chthoniobacterales > Chthoniobacteraceae > SXWH01. Next base: position 44,892 of record JBGAPU010000005.1, read on the forward strand.
TCTTCGGATTTGCCGCCACCGTCTCGCCCTCGGGCAGGAGCTGCAGCGCATCCACGGTCACAAAGCCCTTCGTGCCTTCATTCGAGACGAGCACGTAGCCGGCACCGTCTTTTTCAAAGCGGAACTTCCCGAGCGAGATGAAGCGCCCGTCGATGGGCGGCGCTTCCGTTTCGTCCACATACACTGTGTCCTCTCCGTCGGCGTGGAAGATGGTCACGCGCACGTTGTTCGCGCGGTTCGCGAGATGCGTGTAGGCGAGCCGCACCTCGTAGCGGCCCATCTTCGGCAGCATCGGTGTGAAAGTGACGGTCTTCTCGCCCTTGCCCGTGTTGTTGTCGGAGATGTAGCCCGCGCCGATGAAGCTCCGCACGTGCTTCGACGGTTTCCACTCACCGACGATTTTTGCATCGGCATCGTCGAGCACGATGCCGGGCAGCTCCGCGGGCGCGATGGCCTCGCCCGGCTTCACGGTCTCCTGCGCGACATTCTTGGAAAGCTTCGCCAGCTCGGCCTTCGCGGCTTCGACTTCCTTTTCGAGCGCGGCGACCTTCGCCTCGTGCGCATGCAGCGCCTTCTCGTCGTCGCCATCGCCGGGCAGCGGCGCGACGTTCCAGCGCGCGACATTGTCGGTGTAGTTGAAGAGCGTGCGCGTGTTCGCGAGGATGCCGGCCAGCGCGTAGTAATCGCGCTGCGGGATGGGATCGAATTTGTGGTCGTGGCAGCGCGCGCAGCCAATCGTCTGGCCGAGAAACGCGCGGCCGATGGTCTCGAGCTGCTCGTCGATGATGTCGAAGCGGAGCTGCTGCTTCTGCTGCTCCTCGTAGTTCGTCGGGCCGAGCGCGAGGAAGGCTGTCGCGGCAAGATTGCGCCGCTTCGCCGCCGGAGAATCCGCCGGCAGCAGGTCGCCGGCGATTTGCTCGCGGATGAAGCGGTCCACCGGCACGTCGGCGTTCACCGACTCGATCACATAGTCGCGGTACCGCCACGCATCCTTGAACAGCAGCGTGCGCCCGCCGCCGCTCGACTCCGCAAAGCGCGCCACATCCAGCCAGTGCCGGCCCCATGTCTCGCCAAACTGTTTGCTCGCGAGCAATCCGTCCACGAGCTGCTCGACAGCCGTCCGCCGGTTCACCTTCACCGCCTTTTCAAACGCATCCATCTGCTCCTGCGTCGGCGGCAGCCCGGTGAGATTGTAAGTGATGCGTCGCAGCAGCGCGCCCGGCGTGGCGTCCGGCGCGGGCTTCACACCCTTCTTCTCCATCTCCGCGAGGATGAAACGGTCGATGTCTCCGCGCGGCCACGCAGTGTCCTTCACTGCTGGCGGCGCAGTCTTCTTCGGCGGCGTGTAGGACCAGAATTTTTTCCCGTCCTCGACACTCATCCCGGTCTGCTTTTTCGCCACGGCGCCGCCGGTGCGCGGGTCGGGCGCGCCCATCTTCACCCACTGCTCGAGGATGGCGATATCCGCGTCCGGCAGCTTGCGTTTCTCCGGCATCTGCAAGTCCGTGTTTTTGTAACGGACCGCCTCGATGAGCAGGCTCTTCTCCGGGTCGCCCGGCACAATCGCGGGGCCCGCGTCGCCACCCTTCGCCCAGCCCTCGCGCGAATCGAGGCGCAGGCCGCCCTTCACCTTTTTCGCCGGGCTGTGGCACTCGAGGCAGTGCTGCTCGAGCAGCGGGCGGACTTTCTTTTCAAAGAAGTCCGTCCCCTCGTCTGCGCGGAGCGTGGCGCCGACGGCGAGCGGGATGGCAATGTGGAGAATCGAGCGGGGAAACATGCGGTGTTCTGATGGATAAGCTCCGAAACGCGGAATTTTGGACAAATTATTTCCGCGTCGGAAATGCGGGCGCCCAGCCGCGAAAAAGTGCGTCCAATTTCGCCCGCCGCGGACTACATGGATAGACACTCCGTCCGACGACATGAACCCAGCCGACCCCGCCGAAGAATTCGTCTTCCTCCTTGCCCGCCACGAGCGGCCGCTCGGCGCCTACGTGATGACGATGGTGCCGCATCCGCAGGACGCGGACGACATCCTGCAGGAGGCGAAGGTCGTGATGTGGCGGAACTTCGCGAAGTTCGAGCCGGGCACGAATTTCGGCGCGTGGGCGCGGAAGATCGCGTTTCACCAGGTGCTCGCCTTCCGCAAGCGCAGGCACCGCGACCGGCTCGATTTTTCGGAGGACTTCCTGCGCACGGTCGCCGAGGAGGCCGAGACGGGCGCCGAACACCTCGAACAGCGCGAGCGGCTGCTGCACGACTGCGTGGCGAAACTTCCCGCCGATCACCGCGAGACGCTGCACCTGCGCTACCAGGAGGGGCTTTCGCTCGAAGACATCGCCCCGCGGCTCGGCCGCACCGTGGGCGCGCTCTACCGGCTGCTCAGCCGCGTGCGGCAGGTCCTCCACGAGTGCGTGACGAAAAACCTGAACCGGACTGAAAATGAACCCGCCTGATTCCGCCAACGAACTCCGCGAACTCTGCGACAAACTGCTCGACGGCGATTTCACCGCCGAGGACCGCGCGCGGCTCGAGTTGCTTGTGCTCGGCGATGCAGCCCAGCGCCGCCTCTACGTCTCGCTCATGCACCAGCACGCGGCGCTGCGGCAGAGTTCCAGCCGCCTCGGTGACGTGCCGCTCGGCGAAGTCTTGCGCACACTGCCCGCGCCGGAAAGTGCGCCCGGCAACATCCTCCGTGTTTCCTTCGCGCGGCGCTGGCTGAAAATCGCGGCTGCGGTCGCCATCGGTGCCGCCGTGTGGTGGCTCACGCCGCAACTCGCGCCGCAGCCGCTGGCGACACTCGTGGAAACGAACGGCGCGCGCTGGGAAAATTCCGCACTGCCGACTGCGCCCGGCTCGACCCTGCGCGCAGGCCGGCTGCGGCTCGCGGACGGTGTGGCACGGATCGTTTTTCACAGCGGCGCCGAGGTCTCGCTCGAAGGCCCCGCAGAACTCGAACTCACCGGGCCGAACGCGTGCTTCCTCCACGCAGGGGCACTCACGGCGCATGTGCCGGAAAGGGCGCGCGGCTTTTCGGTTGGCACCGTCACCGCGCGCCTCATCGACCACGGCACGGATTTCGGCATCAGCACGGACAACAACGGCCGCTCGCAGGTGCAGGTTCTGCAGGGTGAAGTCGAGCTCCAGCACGGACGCAGCGGCGAAAAGCTGCGGCTCATGACGCGCGAGTCCGCAACCGTCACCGCGGAGCGTTTCAAGTCTGGCGACAAGACCGAATCCGAACCCGACCGCTACGCCTTCCTGCGCGCGACCGATTCGCCGGCCGCACCGACGCTCACGCTCACGACCGCCGGCGGCAATGGCGATGCAGGCTACGTCGTTTCGCCGAACAGCCCGATCCACCACTCCGACACGCTGCTCCTCGTTAAAAACGCGCCGCCGAAAAACTTTCTCCGCAAGGCCTACCTGCGCTTCGACCTGCACCCGCTCGGCAGCCGCCGCGTGACCGACGCCGCGCTCACGCTCAACGCCGAGCCGACGGGCTTCGGCTACGCATCGCTCACGGGCGAGCACACGTTCGCGGTGTATGGCGTCACCGACGATTCGCAGGACGCGTGGTCCGCCGATTCGCTCGCGTGGGAAGGTGCGCCTGCTTTTTCGCCCGACGCTGGCGCGGTGGATCTGTCGCGCGCGGTGAAGCTCGGCACATTCACCATGCCGCGCGGCATCGTCGCCGGCACGTATGCAATCTCCGGCGAAGCGCTCGCGAATTTCCTCAGCCGCGACGCGAACCACCTCGCCACGCTCGTGATTGTGCGAGAAACGACCGACGCGAAGGGCAATGGCGCGGTTCATGGCTTTGCCGGCAACCGCCATCCGACACTCGCTCCACCGACGCTCCGGCTGACGCTCGCGCCCTAGCCAGCCGCGGGAAAGTTCAGGCAACCGATGAGGCGCAGACCTTCGAGCGTGAGGTTTTCGTGGACGACGGAAATTTCCGTCACGCCCGCCGCGATCAAATCCGCGTAGCCACCTGTCGCGATGGCCTTGAGTTTTCGCACGCCGAGCGCGGGACGAATCTGCGCGAGGATTTCGCGCACGAGGCCGCGGTAGCCATACACGGCGCCGGCAAGCATCGCGTGTTTTGTGGATTTTCCAATCGGGCCCGGCGGTTCGAGCAGTGAGATTTTCGGGAGCTGCGCAGTGCGTTGGTGGAGGTAGTCGGTCATCGCCTCCAGGCCGGGAGCGATGACGCCGCCGACGTATTTTTTCCCCGTCGAAAGAATGTCGAACGTCACCGCGGTGCCAAAATCCACAACGACGCACGGCGCGCCGTAAAACGCCGCGGCAGCCGCGGCATTCGCGAGGCGGTCCGCGCCGATGGTCTGTGGCTTTGGATATTCCACGCCGACACCGAGGTTGCTGCGATGTTCGAGATTGTGCAGCGGCTTCGCGGCGAGTTCACCGCGGAGGAGCGCGGCTTTCGCCGGAACAACGGAGCAGAGCACCACGCGGTCGAATTTCCACCCACGCAGCACGCGGCGCAGCGAGGCGGAGTCGAGCTCGGGGGTGCGCACGCGCCGCACCGCACCGAGTCTTTCCCGCGACGACAGCGCGAACTTCGTGAACGAGTTGCTGTTGTCGATGAGCAGGAATTCCGCGGACGGCATCGGCGCAGTGGAGAGGGCGGGCGATGTTTTGTCACGCCCGGCGGCGTGGCGCGGAAACGGAAAGCCCCGCGGCTTCAGAGCGAAACAGCGGGGCTTTCGAACGCGCGCAGCATGCGCCGCGCGGTGAAAAACTAGGCGGTGATTTCCTCGCCGACCTGGAAGCGGGCGAAGCGGCGAATCTCGATGGTGTCGCCCAGCGCCTTCGACTTTTCCGCCATGAGGGCGGAGATGGTCTGGTCGGGATTTTTGATGAAGCCCTGCTCGAGCAGGCACACGCCGGCGTAGTATTTGTTCATCATGCCCTTGATGATGCCTTCGACAACCTGCGGCGGCTTGTCCTTCGGCGCCTTCTCGAGGTAAATGGCGCGCTCGCGGTCAGCGAGGGCAGCGGGCACTTCCTCGCGCTTGAGGCACACGGGGCTCGCGGCGGCGATGTGCAGCGTGATGTCGCGGACGAACTGCTTGAAGTCGTCCTTGTCCGTCGTGGCGGCGTTGCCGGCGCCGACTTCGAGAAGCACGCCGATTTTTCCACCGAGGTGAATGTAGGCGGCGACCGCGCCGTTGCCGCTCACTTCAAAGCGGACGTTGCGGCGAATCTGGATGTTCTCGCCAATCTTCTGCACGGCCTCGACGCGCAGCGGCTCGAGGTCGGTCGCGGGATTCTCGGCGAGCGCCTTGGCCCAGCCGGCGGTGAGCGCGAGAAAATCGGAGTTCTTCGCGACGAAGTCGGTTTCGCAGTTCACCTCGAGCAGGAGGCCTGCGCGGGCGCCCGTCAGGATGGCCTGCGCGATCACGCCTTCGTTCGCCGCGCGGCCGGCCTTCTTCGCGGCGCTGGCGGCGCCCTTCTTGCGGAGGATGTCAACCGCGGCCTCGATGTCGCCGTTCGCCTCGACGAGCGCCTTGCGGCAGTCGAGCATTCCTGCGCCGGTTTTCTCGCGGAGGGTGCCGACTTGCTTGGCGTCAATGTTCACTGTGGTGCTCATGTTCAGATTGGGTTCGTTTGGATGGTTTCGGGTTGAAAAAGCGAGAGACGAGAGCCTTCACCCTCGTCTCTCGGAAAGGGACTAGATCGAAGCGCGCTTTACTCGGCGACAGCGGCAAGCTCCGCCTCGGCCTTCTTCGCGCCCGAGGGGCTGCCGCTGAGGAACGCGTCCACCAGCTTCTGCAGAATCACACGGATGGCGCGGATCGCGTCGTCGTTGCCCGCGATGGGGTAATCGATGAGGTCCGGGTCGGCGTTCGTGTCCACGATCGCGATGACCGGGATGCCGAGGCGGCGCGCCTCGGCGACGGCATTGGCCTCACGCATCGTGTCGATCACGATCATCGCATCGGGCTGCTTCTCGAGGTTGCGGATGCCTTCGAGGTTGCGGAGGAGCTTTGCGCCCTCACGCTTCACCGCGGCGATCTCGGCCTTGCCCATCTTCGAGTAGTCGGGCGACTTCTCGAGGTTCTCGATGTAGTTCAGGCGCGCGATGCTCTGGCGGATGGTCTTGAGGTTCGTGAGCGTGCCACCGAGCCAGCGCTGGTTCACGAAGAACTGGCCGGCCGCCTCCGCCGCCTGGCGGATGGCCTCCTGCGCCTGCTTCTTGCAGCCGACGAAGAGCACTTTGCCGTTGCGGGCCGCGATGTTTGCGAGGAATTCGCACGCGCCGTGGAGCTGCTTCACGGTCTCGCCGAGGTTGATGATGTAAATCTGGTTCTTCTTCTCGAAAATGAAGGGCTTCATCTTTGGGTTCCAGCGCTTCGTCTGGTGGCCAAAGTGAACGCCTGCCTCGAGGAGTTCGGTCATCAATTCGGTGGACATGGTGAAAATCGTGTTTGTGGAAAAAGGGCGCGCAACTTGGCGAGGCATCCTCGGTTTGGCAAGCGCGAGTTTTGGAAAAGTGCTCGGAGGCTCAAAGGGCGGCTCTGGCCGTGTTGCCGCGTTTCTGAAGCGTCCTTCGCGGATTTCTATTTGGAGGCGTCGCCCGGCGCTGGCTTTGCGGAGACGGTCTCGAACTCCTGCTTCAGCCGCTGGCGCATGGCGTTCACGAGCTGGCGGCGCTTCTCGTCGGATTCCCGGCGGAGGGTCTCCTCGATCGTGCGGCGCTCCTCGAAGTAGCGCTGCACGAAGCGCTGCTTCCTAGCCTCGTCGAGCTGAAGGCCGAAATCACTGATTGCCCGCTCGATTTCATCGCGGGCGAACCGGCGGCGCTCGTCCTCGATGCCGAGCAGCGCCTGACGCTTCTCGGCGGGCAGGTTGATCACTGCCCACACGGTCTTCCAGAGGTTCGCGCGCTGCTCGGGCGTGAGTTTCTGCAATTCATGCATCGCGCGCTCGCGCATCGCATCCCCCTCGGGGCCGAAATGCGGGAACATCCGGCGCGACGGATCCGGGCGCTGCGGGCGCTCTCCACGATCACCACGCTCTCCGGGCGGCCGGTCTGGAGGCGGAGGCGGCTGGGCGACTGATGCCGCTGCCATCGCGCCGATGCAGGTCAGTAAAGTGAGGACGGGTCGCCTGCGAGCCATATCGAGTTGTTGTCCAGCGCGAGAAGCGTGTCGAGCGACAGTTCGGTCTCCGGCGTGGAGGCGGCGGCGAGGGCGATGCCCTCGAGCGGGTCCGCAGCGGGAGCGGCTGGGGGTGGCGGACGGAGCGCGAGGAATGCGAGCACCGCGGCGCAGGCCCCTGCGGCGGCGGGCACATACCACTTTGCGCGCAGCCATGCGAGGAAACCGGCCTTTGGTTCCGCCCCGGCTCGCACTGCGCGCATCACGTTAGCGGCGAAAAACGCGGACGCCTTCGGCTGCCGGGCCTTGCCGAGCAGATTCCAGAGTTCGTCGTGTTCTTCGTGTTTCATCGTTGTGTTTGGAAACCGGGCGTGTGACGGAAAGTTGCGGGAATTTTCTGCGGACTGCCAGAACAGAATCGGTGCCACCGGGGCGCAGGTGGGTGGCCCGGCCCTCGTCATTCGTCATTGCCCCGCACTGCCGTTTTCGGCTTCGCTGCGCGGACAAAGCACTTTTTCCAATGAGCCACCCCACCAAAGCCATCATCCTCGCCGGCGGCGCGGGCACCCGCCTCCACCCGCTCACCCGCATCGCGTGCAAGCAGCTCCTGCCCGTCTATGACAAGCCGATGATCTACTACCCGCTCGCCACGCTGATGCTCGGCGGGCTGCGCGAGGTGCTCTTCATTTCCACGCCGAAGGATCTCCCGATGTTCCGCGACCTGCTCGGGGACGGCTCGCGGCTCGGCATGCGCTTTGAATACGCGGAGCAGGCGAAGCCTGCGGGTCTCGCGCAGGCCTACCACATCGGCGCCGACTTCGTCGGAAAAGACCCGAGCTGCCTGATTCTCGGCGACAACATCTTCTACGGGAAGCTCGACTTCTTCCGCGCGGCGCTCGCGCAGGTGGGCTCATCCGGCGGCGCATGCGTCTTCGGCTACCAGGTGAAGGACCCCGAGCGCTACGGCGTGGTGGAGTTCGACAAGGACGGCCGCGCGCTGAGCATCGAGGAGAAGCCGAAGCAGCCGAAGAGCCACTTCGCCGTGCCCGGCCTCTACGTCTATGACAGCGAGGTGGTGGAAATCGCGCGCAACCTAAAGCCCGGCGCGCGCGGTGAACTCGAAATCACCGACGTGAACCGCGAGTATCTCCGCCGCGGCACGCTGCACGTGAAGGTGCTCGGCCGCGGCATGGCCTGGCTCGACACCGGCACCCAGCAGAGCCTGCTCGACGCGAGCAACTACATCGCCGCCATCGAGAACCGGCAGGGTCTCAAGATCGCGTGCCTTGAGGAAATCGCCTACAATCAGGGCTTCATCGACCGCGCGGGACTCGAAGCCTGCATCGCGGACTCGCCGAAAAGCCCCTACCGCGAGTATCTGGAAATGGTGCTCAAGGAAGGCTGAGCTGCCCGCTTCCGATTTGATAACCCCCCATTTCCACACTCCGAATGGCGCGGGGAACGCTATGAGGTAGGATTTCCCCGAGCATGAATTCAGCCCAAGCCACGCCAGCCAAGACGCGCGCCCTGTTTCCGCGGCTGCTGGCGGTGTTCGCAGTGCTCGCCTGCGCGTCCAGCTCGGCGCATGCGGACGACGAGGCTGCGTTTTCCACGAAAGTGGACGGCGATTTCCTCCAGCGCGTCTGGGAGACGGCCGACGGCCTGATGCCGACCTACGTGCCGGCGATCACGCAGACGATGGACGGCTACGTGTGGCTCGCGGTGTTTGACAACATCGTGCGTTTCGACGGCGTGCGGGCAAAGCCGTTCTCCGGCAAGACGCACCCGGGCGTGCTGCCGTCGCCCGTGCGCGGTGAGTTCGTGCATGGCGACTGCACCGGGCGCCTCTGGCTCGGCACGGACGGCAGGCTCTTCGTGATGAGCCAGTCGGAATGGCGCGAGGTGCGCGAGGCGGAGGGCTGGACTCCGATGCATGTGGTGAGCGCCTCCGAGGCGCCCGATGGGAGGATGCTGTTTGCAGGCAGGGACCGGCTGGTCATTCTCGACCACGGAAGATTTTCGCCGCACCCGCTTCCGCAACAGCGTGAATCCGCGAAGTCTTCGGCTCTGCAAGCGATGTTCGACCGCACGGGCGTGCTGGTTGCGGCCAATTCCGCCGGGCTGTGGAAGCACGGGGACGGCGGCTGGGGATTGGTCTTCCAAAACGAGGCCGCCGGCTGGAATCCGCAGGGAGTGACGCATGCACGCGACGGCGGCATGTGGGTCGCGGGGCCGAGCGAGATCCGCCACTTTGATTCGTCGTTCAAGATCACGCGGACCATCATCCGCCCCACGGATTTCCGCAGCGGTGCGGTGAACCTGCTCGAGGATTCGCGTGGCAACCTGTGGGTCGGTGGATTCCGAGATGGTCTCTGCATCTGGATGGCCGATGGCCGGCTCATCCGCCCCGAACACGGCCGCGATGCGCTGCGGCCGCAGGTGAACTGCCTCATCGAGGACCGCGAGCGCAACGTGCTTATCGGCACCGCGGGCGCCGGGCTCGTCCGTTTCAAGCCGCAGGATTTCACCATCCCGCTGGGCCACCTCGGCAGCATCGCAGGTTCGCAGATCAACAGCGTGGCCGAGGCGGCGCCGGGCCGCATCCTCGCGGGCACCGAGGGCAACGGGCTCTTCATCATCGAGGGCGGCGAGGCAAAGGCGCGCATCCTTTCCGCCGACGGTGAACTCGGGCCGCGACAGCGCGTCACCTCGCTGCTTCCGCTCGGCAATGGCGCGGTGCTCGCCGCCGTCGCGGGCAAGGGCGTTTTCCGCGTCAGCGGGGACGAAGCCGTGGCCATCAAGAGCCCGCCTCCCGTCACGGCCCTCGTCCGCTCGATGTTCCGCGACTCGAAAGGCGGCGTCTGGCTCGGATGCGAGCGCGGCGTCTTCAAATGGCAGGATGAGAAATTCACCCCCGCCATCAACGGCAACAAGGCGGAGCGCGTGTGGGCAATCGCCGAGGACGAATCGGGCGCGATGTGGTTTTCCACGAAAGCGGGTCTCATGCGGCTCCGCACCCCCGGTGCGCCGGAGATCGTGGAAATTGCCGGCGTGAACCCCGCGGCCAACGTGCTCGGCATCGCGCGCGCCACCGGAGGCGGCGTGTGGGTCGGTGTGGAAAACTCGGGCCTCATCCGCATCCGCGATGGTTCCGAGCCGCTGATTCTTTCCCGCGACCAGGGTCTGCCGATCGTTTCCATGGCCGCGATCGTCGAGGAGCGGGGCGCGCTCTGGCTCGCCGGGGAGAAGGGGCTCGTCCGCCTCGACCTCGCCTCCGTCGAGCAGTTTGCGGCAAGAAGGGGCGCGCGCCTGCAGCTCCGCTTTTTCAACCGTGGCGACGGCCTCGCTTCAGACATCTTCCGCCGCAGCTACCAGCCCGTTTCCGTGCGGGCGAGCGACGGCCGCCTGTGGTTCGCCACGCACAAGGGCGCGGTGTCCATCAATCCCGACAAATTCACCTCGCCCGTGCATGAGGTGCCGGCGCTCATCGAGGAAATCCGCGCCGAGCGCGACCTGTTTCAGGTCACGCCGCAGAACCGCGGCAACATCACCATCCCCGCCGGCACGCGGCACATGACCATCCGCTGCTCGATGCCCACGCTTGCGAAGCCGGAGTTCACCGAATTCGAATACCGTCTCGAAGGCATGGACGACCGCTGGTATTCCTCCGGAACCGAGCGCGTCATCCGCTTCTACGACATCCCGCCGGGCGACTACCGCTTCCTCGTCCGTGGCATCGGCTCGGATGGCCGTCCTGTCACGCCGATGGACTCGGTGACGATCAACATGCTGCCGTTCTACTGGCAGACGAAATGGTTCCGCGCGCTCATGATTGGCGCGGGTGTGATTGTGGTGGCGCTGGTGGCGCGCTTCGGGATCCGCAGGCAGCTCGCCCGGCAGAAGCTCCAGCTCGCCCAGCAGGAGGAGCGTGCGCGGCTCGAAAAGGAGCTCGCACAGACGAAGCGGGCGGAAGTGATCGGCCGCCTCGCCGGCGGAATCGCGCACGATTTCAACAACATCCTCGCCGCCATCCTCGGCAACGCCGAACTCGCACGAATGGAGCACGGCCAGAACAAGGACCTCGCCTCGATGCTCGACTCGATCATCGGCGCCGGCGAGCGGGCGCGCGACCTCGTCATCCAGATCCTCACCTACAGCCGCCAGCGCCGCACCGAACCGCAGCCCCTCGACATCGCGCCGGCGCTTCACGACTCGCTCAAGCTGCTGCGCTCGGGCACGCCGGCGACTGTCGAGTTCACCACCGACATCCCCGCCTCGCTCCCGCTCGTGCTCGCCGACACGACCGAGATCCAGCGCATCCTCATGAACCTCGGCACCAACGCCGTGCAGGCGATGGGCCCCGCCGGCGGCCGCGTCGCCATCTCCGCCCGCGAAGTCTCCGGCGACGGCGATGCGCGCCCGGAAATCCCCCGCGGCCGCTCCGTCTGCCTGACGGTGGAGGACAACGGCGCCGGCATGGACAACGAGACGCTCCAGCGCATCTTCGACCCTTTCTTCACGACGAAGGAGCTCGGCAAAGGCTCCGGTCTCGGCCTCTCGGTGGTTAAGGGGATCATCGAGTCGCTGAACGGCGTGATCACCGTGGACAGCAGGCCCGACGCAGGCACCACTTTCCGCGTTTATTTTCCGATCGTCAGCGGCACCGCCACGCGCACCCCGGAGACACCGCGCAGCCAGCCGAGCGTGAGCGACCACGCCGAGCGCATCCTGCTTCTCGACGACGAGCCGCAGGTGCTCGGAGTCGCGCGCCGCACGCTCGAGGCCCTCGGCTACGAAGTCAGCGCCCACGGCTCGGCGGACGCCGCGCTCACCGCATTCGGCGCCGATCCGCAGCGCTGGCAGCTCGTCGTCACCGATTTCGCAATGCCCGGAATGAACGGCGTCGAGTTTGCCCGCCACATCCGCGCGCAGCGGCGCGAAATCCCGATCATCCTTTGCACCGGCTTCGGCGGCGCGGTGGACGCCACCGCCGCGAAATCCATCGGCATCACGCGCGTGATCAACAAGCCGTTCCAGCGCCACGAACTCGCCGAGGCCGTCGAGGAGGCGCTCGGAAAAATGCCGGCAGCCGCAAAGTAGCCTCAGCCCGCGCTCGATTCACCGGGCGCGCGGAGCTGCAGGATGCGCTCCTTTTTCCCCGCGTAATCGAGAGCGTGGAAAATGCGGATTTCATCCACGCGCCGCGCGGCGTTCAGCGCGTCGAGCATCCGCGTGTATTGCGAGGCGAGCTGCGTCGTCTCCATGTAGCGCGCGCGGAGGTTTGCATCGGCGAACGCGCCGGGGTTCTCCCTCTGGAAAAGGTGGAAGCGCAGCCAGCGGCGGTCCGTCCGCGAGATGCGCTGCGTCTTGCGGAAGAACGCGACGAAGAGCAGGAGCACGAGGTAGGTGTCCACGCGCGCCTGCAGTTCGAGGTTGCGCGCGAAATCCTCCCCCGCGATGCCCCGCTCGCCACGGCGGAATGCGAGCGCGGCATGCAGCGCGTGGTCGATTTCCTCCACGAAGGCGATCATGTGGCTGATGTTCGCGTCGCTCAGCCCGCGCCGCGGATCGTGCCGCTCGAGCTGCTCGATGAGCCAGCGCGAGTAGTAGATTCCGATGAAGAGGTTGTCGCCGCTGTGCCGCAGGAAAGTCCGCGCAATCTCGCTCAGCTCCCGCGCCTGCGCGCCGGCGAGCCTCGTGAGCTGGCTGCAGCGCTCGCGGCCGATCAGGCAGTCCTCCAGCGCCACGCCGGTTGCGGCATAGGTGCGCTCGAGCAGGCGCGTGATCTCGGCGAAGAGCGAGTTCATGGAAGAATCAGCGGCGGTGCCTCGTCGAGGTGCAGGTGCCGCTCGGCGGTCTCGTTCAGCGCGAGGCGGAGGTCGCGGAACCGCTCGCTCAGCTCCCCGAGGACCGGCGAGAGCGCGTGCTGCCGCGCGAAAGGATGCCCGGCGGCCGAGTGGAAGTTTGCGGCTCCGACGCCCTCGAAGAACTCGATGTCCGGCCCGCCGCGGCGGCTGCGGCTTTCCACTCGGTCGTGAAATACACCCGAGATGAAGAGCGTGTAGTTCCCGATGTGCGCGCGCAGCAGGAATGCCTGCGAGGCGGACGCCTTCTGCAGCGCGAGCAGCAGGTCGCCCACATACTGCTGCGGCCCGTGGCCTGCGCCGCCCGGCGCGCGCATGCGCTCCGTGCGCGAGAATGTCTCCAGCAGTGACGCGAGGTAGTCGCATGTCTCGCGGCTTGAGATGCCGCGGTCCTTCAGCACGTGGCGGAGCAGGATGTAAAAGTAGCACTGCGGCGAGATGCGGAGCTGCGCGTCGCCCTGGAGCACCGCTTGGAAGAGATCCTCTCTGTCGAGGATGGTGTCGCGTGCCTCCGCGTCCGTGAGCAGCGAGGCGAGGCTGGCCGACTCCCGCCGGCCCGAGGCGAGCGTGCCTGCGATGAATTCGAAATCCGAGGCTGTGAGGCGTTCCCGACAATTTGGCGTTATCATCGGAAGTGATGCCGTAGCATCACCGGTGCCACGGAATTTTCAAGCCCGCACCTCCTCTGAAAATCACGCTCCGGCGTCCGGCGCCGCCTTGCTCCGTGTGCGCGATTTCAGCCAGCGTGCGCAATTTTCCCCGCACCGGGAAAAGTGTTGGCGGCGGCGTGAAGTTCGCGGAATGCTCATCCGGTGCGGCGCTTTCTGCAGATCACGTTTCTCCTCCTGCTGCTCGCAGCGGTCATCGGGGGCCGCTACCTGTATAACCGCGGCCTCACGAAGTCGTGGCGCGAGCTGGTGGTGCAGGAGGTGCGCAAGCACGGCGTCGAGGTTTCATTCGCACGCCTCACCGTGCGGCCGTTCCGCGGCCTCGTGGCGAAGGACGTGAAGTTCTACGACTCGCCCGCGCGCAACCGCGTCGTCGCGCACATGAACGAGATGGTGATCGAGGCGAACTACGCCAATGCGATCCGCCGCAAGCCCTTCCTCGACGCGCTCACGCTTGTGGACACCACCCTGCGCATCCCGGTTGACCCGCAGAATCCGTTCGGCACCTCGTGGCAGGTGGACAAGCTGAATGCGCGCATCCTTTTCCCGCCCAATCAGGTGCAGGTCACGCGCCTCGATGCGGTGGTATCGGGCATCCGCCTGCGCGCCAGCGGCAGCCTCCTCGTGCCGCCGGGCATGTCGCTCACGAGGGAAAAAAGCGGCGTCAACAAAGTCGCGGAGACCATCGTGCGGGAACTTGCCGCGCTGCAATACGACGGCCCGCAGCCGGTGCTCACGGTCAGCTTCGGCGGCGATCTGGGCAGGCCGGAGGAAATCGCGGTTGAAGCGCAGTTCAGCGGAGAAAAAATCCGCCGCGGACGCTACTCGCTCTCGGCGCTCACCGTCTCCGCCATCCTGCAGAACAACGTCCTCCTTTTCCAGCGGATCGACGCCACGGACGCGAAGGGCCGCCTGCAGGCATCCGGCAGCTTCGCTCTGAAGCCGCGCACCGCTGAACTCCGGCTCCGCTCCAGCCTCGACCTGCCAGCGCTGATGCGCGCGCTGAAGCCCGGCTTCCTGTCCGATTTTTACTCCGAATTCCCGCCGAGGTTCGACCTCACGGCGCGCGCAGAGTTTGCCGTGGAGGGCGGAACTCCGCCGAAGTTCCAAGTCCTCGGCCACATGGGCGCAGGTGAGTTTGTCTTCGGCGGCGTGAAGTTCACAGCCGCCAGCGCCGATGTTTCATGGGATGGCCGGCGCTGGGCGGTGCGCGATTTCGAGCTGCGGCAGTCCGCGGGTGGCCATGTGATCACCGGAAATGCACAGCAGGATTACGATGCCGCCGGAACCGGCGACTTTCGCCTCGGGCTCACCGGAAGCGTGTCGCTGGAGGCGCTTGCGCCGCTTCTCGGCGAGGAGGGGCGGGCGAAGATGTCGCAGGTGAAATTCCACGACGCCCCGCGCTTCACCATCAGCGCGCGCGGCTCCGCGCCCGGCCTCGACACGCTTTCAGCCAGCGGCCAGCTGCATCTCGGCCACACGACCTACCGCGGCTCCGATGCGCGTTCCGCCGATGCCAACTTCCGATTTACGAACGGCATCCTCTCGATTGACTCCTTCGAAATCCAACGCGCCGAGGGCAGCGCAAAGGGCAGCCTCGCGTGCGACTTCAACAACAAGCTCTGGCACCTCAACGACGTGAGGGCGACTGTCTTCCCCACCGAGGTCGCGATCTGGATCGACCCCGACCTTGTGCACGACGTGAAGCCATACCGCTTCGGCAGGCGTCCGCCGGTGCTGCACCTCGACGGCGTCTTCGATCCCCGCAAAGGCGGCACGCGCACGCGCCTCACGGTGAACGCCGAGGCGCCCGGCGGGCTCGACTACACCTTTGCGAAGAAGGACCTCCACTTCGGCGCGATGAAGGGCCGCCTTTTCTTCACCGACGAAAGCGTGAGGCTCACCGATGTCCGTGGCGATCTTTTCGGCGGCACCGTCATGCTCGACGGCGAGGTCTCCACGCTGAAATCGAAGCCCGGCGAATCCCTGAAGGTCCGCCTGGCCGGCGTAGATTTTTCAAAGCTCACGCGCCTCTACTTCGGCTTCGACGACTCGAAGGGCCGGCTCGACGGTTTCTGCGCATTCACCTCGCGGGGCGGCGACGTGCGCACGCTGCGCGGCGACGGCGAGCTTTCCATCGCCGAGGGCAACGTCTTCGCGATCCCATTCCTCGGCCCGCTCAGTGAAATCCTGAACAAGCTCGTCCCCGGCATGGGCTACAGCCGTGCGCGCAAGGCCAACGCCACCTTCTCGATGGCCGAAGGCATCCTCACGAACAAAGACCTCCTCGTGACCGCCAGCGGCTTCTCCATGTTCGGCGGCGGCCGCATCTGGCTCACCGAGGACAAAATCGACTACGACATCCGCATCAACGCGCAGGGGCTCCCCGGCGTGCTGCTCTTCCCCGTGAGCAAGCTGCTCGAATACCGCGCAAACTCCCGCTTCACCAAACCCGACTGGCGGCCGAAGGCGCTGCAGGGCGCAAGGCAGTGAGCCCGTGCGGTGGCGGGTGAATGCTTTCCATTCCCCGCTCTCTCCGGTAAACCGCGCGCCGCATGAAAATCCTCGTCACCGGCGGCGCCGGCTACATCGGCAGCATCTGCGTCGAACAGCTTCTCAACGCCGGCCACACCGTCACCATTTTTGACAACCTGACCGAGGGTCATCGAGCCGCCGTGGATCCGCGCGCGACGCTCGTCATCGGCGACCTCCAGCAGCGCTGCGACATCGAGGATGCGCTCGAGAAAGTGCGGCCCGATGCCGTGATGCACTTCGCCGCGAACGCGCTCGTCGGCGAGAGCATGACGAACCCCTCGAAATATTTCCGCAACAACGTCGTCGGTGGCATCAATCTCCTCGACGCGATGCACGCCGTCGGCTGCAAGCGCTTCGTCTTCTCCTCGACGTGCGCGACCTTCGGCGTGCCCGAGCGCATGCCGATTGACGAGACGCTCCCGCAAAAGCCGATCAACCCCTATGGCGAGAGCAAGCTCATCTTCGAGCAGATCCTCCGCTGGTATTCCGACATCCACGGCCTCGTCTATGTCGCGCTCCGCTACTTCAACGCCGCCGGCGCCAGCGAGACCTTCGGCGAGGACCACCGCATCGAGACGCACCTCATCCCCAACGTGCTGAAAGTCGCGCTCGGCCAGAAGCCGCACGTCGAAATCTACGGCACCGACTACCCCACGCCCGACGGCACGTGCATCCGCGACTATATCCACATCCTCGACCTCGCGCAGGCGCACATGCTCGCCCTCACCGCGCCGAAGAGTGCCAAATACAACCTCGGCACCGGCGGCGGCACCAGCGTCCGCGAAATCATCGCCACCTGCGAAAAGGTCACCGGCAAAAAAATCGCCGTCGTCGAGAAGCCGCGCCGCCCTGGCGACCCGCCGCGCCTCATCGCCGGCTCGGAAAAAGTCCGCGCCGAGCTTGGCTGGAAGCCGCAGTTCCAGGACGTGGAAAAGATCATCGCCAGCGCCTGGGCCTGGCATGTGAAGCATCCGAACGGCTACGGGGACTGACCTGCGGCGGACGCAGCCGGGTTACTTCCCTTTCAAAAGCACCTGCCGGCCTTCCTCCGAAACGTTCGATGCGTTTTGGAGCCATTTGAATGCCGCGGGAAGATCCTGCCTGAACCAGCCTCCGCTTTAAGCCTCGCCGATTCGGCTGATGAACCGCCGGAGAGGCTCCGTTTGGAGAATGCGGGGTGGCTGCTTCACGAGAAATCATCGCTGGTGTCTCGAAACGCCCAGAAAAGGGTGGAACGGCGAAAACCGGGCCGTTTAGCCTAAAAATTGGCTAAATGGCAGACAACGACGCTCTGACGCCCACTCCAAGGGCACGCTGGAATGATTCCGCGATACCACGGAATCATTGAGCGATACGCCCGGATGATTGCGCGGTGCGCTGGGGTCATTGCGCGGTGCGCTGGAATGGTTCCGCGGCACCGCTGGATGGCTGGGCGGTGCCGCGCGAGGCTTCCTTGGTGTGAAAAGGGGCTCTTCCGCGTGCCAAAGACCCTTCGCGCGGCACCGCGCAGTCATCCAGCGGTATCGCGCGGCGATTCGGGCGCACCGCGCGACCATCGGGGCGCACCGTGGAGCCGTCCGTTGGAACGGCAAAATAGCCCGGATTTTTGCCCGAATGGATCCCGGCTGCATGCACGAGACGGAGTGCTGCGGCTGCATCACCCGAGGGTGCCACCCGCATCCGAGGCCGTTCCCTGAGCAGTTGCCGGGTTTCGGGGCACCGAGTTCCGCGACGCGAGGCGCCCATTCCAAAAGGTGGTTTTGCAGGCGCTCGCGGGAAATCGCCGGATTCCCCGGCAACTGGCGGTTTCGCCATTGATGCCGCATCCGGCAGCCGGAATACTCCGCTCTTTCCAGAACATGAAAACACACGACTCGTTGTCTCTTCGCTTGGGAATTGGATTGCTGCTCGGCGCCGCTGCGCCGCTGAGTTTCGCGGACGAAGGCATGTGGCTCTACAGCGACCCGCCGCGCGCGCAGCTCAAGGGGCGCTACAATTTCGACGCCACGCCGGAGTGGCTCGAGCATCTGCAGAAGTCCTCGGTGCGCTTCAACAGCGGCGGCTCGGGCGAGTTCATCTCGGCGGACGGGCTCATTCTTTCCAACCACCACGTCGGCGCGGACACGCTGCAGAAGGTGAGCACGAAGGAGCACGACTATTTGAAGAACGGCTTCTACGCGAAGTCGCTGGAGGAGGAAATCAAGGCGCCCGACCTCGAACTGAACGTGCTCATGAGCATCGAGGACGTGACGGCGCGGGTGAATGCCGCGGTGAAACCGGGGGCGAGCGACGAGGAATCCTTCAAGGCGCGCCGCGCGGTGATGGCGGAGATCGAGAAGGAATCGAAGGACAAGACGGGCGAGCGCAGCGACGTCGTGACGCTCTACCAAGGCGGGCGCTATCACCTCTACCGCTTCAAGCGCTACACGGATGTGCGCGTGGTCTTCGCGCCCGAGCAGCAGATCGCCTTCTACGGCGGCGACCCGGACAACTTCGAGTATCCGCGCTTCGACTTGGACGTGTGCTTTTTCCGCGCCTACGAGAACGGCAAGCCGGCGAAGATTCAGCATTACCTGAAGTGGAGCCAGGCGGGCACGAAGGAGGGCGACCTCGTGTTTGTGTCCGGCCACCCGGGTCGCACGAGCCGGCTCTTCACGATGGCGGAGCTGGAATACGTGCGGGACATCCAGATGCCGCGCACGATGCAGCGGCTTTTCCGGCTCGATGTGATCCTGAGTTCCTTCAGCGACCGCAGCCAGGAAAACGCCCGCCGCGCGAAGGACGACCTCTTCGGCGTGCAGAACAGCCGCAAGGCGCGCAAAGGCGGGCTCGCCGGCTTGCTCGACCCGGAGCTGATGGCGAAGAAAGCCGCAGCGGAAAAATCGCTGCGCGAAAAAATCGCCGCGCGCGGGGATTTGAAAGACGCGCTGGCTGCTTACGACCGCATTGCTGCCGCGCAGAAGGTCATCGCGGAAAATGCCCGCGCCTACAACCTGCTCGAGATGGGCAGCGCGTTTCACTCCGAGCTGTTCAGCATCGCGCGCACGCTGCTCCGCGCCGGCGAGGAGCGCCCGAAGCCGAACGGCGAGCGGCTGCGGGAATTCAACGAGGCCGGCCGCGAGTCGCTGGAGCTCGCGCTGTTCTCCGACAAGCCGATTCACTCCGACCTCGAGGAGCTGCTGCTCACCGATTCGCTGACTTATCTCTGCGAGGAGATGGGCGCATCCTCGCCGCTCGTGCAGAAAATCCTCGCGGGCAAATCGCCGAACGCGCGCGCGGTGGAACTCATCCAGGGCACGAAGGTGAACGATGTCGCCTTCCGCAAGAAGCTCTACGAAGGCGGCACCGCCGCCGTGGACGCGGCGAACGATCCGATGATCGCGCTGGCAAAACTCGTGGACGGCGACGCGCGCGGGCTGCGCAAAATCATGGAGGCGCAGGGCGAGGCGAAGCAGCAGTCGCACGCGAAAATCGCGAAGGCGCGATTCGCGCTCGAAGGCACCAGCAGCTACCCCGACGCGACGTTCACGCTGCGCCTCGCGTTCGGCACCGTGAAGGGCTACGAGGAAAGCGGGCGGCAGATTCCCGCGCACACGACTTTCGCTGGCCTCTACGAGCGCGCCGCGGAGCACGAAAACCGCCCGCCCTTCGACCTGCCGAAGGTGTGGCTCGACAGCAAACCGAAGATCGATCTCGCAGTGCCGTTCAACTTCGTCTCCACCGCCGACATCATCGGCGGAAACTCCGGCAGCCCGGTCGTGGACCGCAAGGGCGAGTTCGTCGGCATCATCTTCGACGGCAACATCCAGTCGCTCGTGCTCGATTTCGCCTACACCGACACGGTCGCGCGCGCCGTGTCCGTGGACTCGCGCGGCATCGTCGAGGCGCTGAAGAAAGTCTATCGCGCCGATGCACTCGTGAACGAACTCAGCACCGGCAAACGCGCCAACTGAGCGCCGCGATTTCACCGCACTCCCGCCATGAGCACGAAATCCGAAAAGCCCGCCGACGATTTCCAGCCCTACATCCCGGCGTCGTCAAAGCTTCCCGAACTGCGCGCGCTGCCGCTGATCGTCGGGACGATCCTCGGCATGATTTTCGGGGCGTCGTCGCTCTACCTCGTGCTCAAGGTCGGGCTCACGGTGAGCGCTTCGATTCCCGTCGCGGTCATCTCCATCGCGCTGTTCCGCGTGCTGTCGAAATTCGGCATGCGCGACGCGACCATCCTCGAAAACAACATCGTGCAGACGGCGGGCTCGGCGGGTGAGTCCATCGCGTTTGGCGTGGGCGTGACGATGCCAGCGATTTTGATCCTCGGTTTCGACCTCGAGGTGACGCGCGTCATCCTAGTCTCTGTGCTCGGCGGGTTGCTCGGCATCCTCATGATGATCCCGCTGCGGCGCGCGCTCATCGTGCAGCAGCACGGCTCGCTGAAATATCCCGAAGGCACCGCCTGCGCCGAGGTGCTGAAGGCCGGCGCGTCGCACGAGTCGCAGGTCGCCGCCGCGCGCGGAGAGAAAGTGGACACGCTCGCAAAGACGGCGAGCACCGGCGCGAAGACCATCTTCACCGGCTTCGGCCTCGGCGTGCTCTACAACGTCGCGATGAAGGCATTTTACCTCTGGAAAGACACGCCGGAGAAAGTCTTCAAGGCACCGCTGAAGGGCGGCTCGGTCGCGTGCGAAATCACGCCAGAGCTGCTTGGCGTCGGCTACGTCATCGGCCCGCGCATCGCCGCGGTGATGGCCGCGGGCGGCGTGCTTTCGTATCTGCTGCTCATTCCTCTCATCCAGTTTTTCGGCGACGGGCTCACCGCGCCGCTCGCGCCCGGCACCGCGCTCATCAAGGATATGAGCCCGAACCAGATTCGCGGCGCATACATTCTCTACATCGGCGCGGGCGCAGTCGCCGCGGGCGGCATCATCAGCCTGCTGCGCTCGCTGCCGCTCATCTGGCACGGCATCCGCGGCGGTCTCCGCGACATCGGCGCGCAGAAGGACGGCGCGCATTCCGTCCCGCGCACCGACCGCGATTTGCCGATGAAGTTCGTCTTCGTCGGCATCGCTGCGCTCATCGCAGCGATTCTCCTCGCACCGAGCCTGCACATGAATATCGCGGGCGCGGTGATGATCGTCTTCTGCGGCTTCCTCTTCGTCACCGTGTCGTCGCGGCTCACCGGCGAAATCGGCTCCAGCTCGAATCCCATCTCAGGCATGACCATCGCCACGCTGCTCATCACCTGCCTCGCGTTCCTCGCGCTCGGCTGGACGGACCGCGTCTTCTACATCACCGCGCTCTCCGTCGGCGGCATCGTGTGCATCGCGTCGTCGAATGGCGGCACCACGTCGCAGGATTTGAAGACCGGCCACCTCATCGGCTCGACGCCGCGCTCGCAGCAAATCGCCATCCTCGTCGGCGCGCTGGCCTCGGCACTCGTGCTCGGGCCGATTTTGCTGAAGCTCAACGATGTCGGAAAGGTGTATGTGCCTGTGACCGAGGACATCCGCACCGACGCCACGAAGCTCAGCGAAAAGGCCACGCTCGTCGGCCCGCAGGCCAAGCAGGACGCAAAGAGCTACTTCGTGTGGCATCAGGACGACGCTGCGAGCGGCAATTCGCGCCAATACCTCGTGGATGATGCCGGCAAAGCCGTCTATCTCGTGGACCCCGGCATCAACGGCACCGTGACCAAGCGCCCTGATGGCAGCGAAG
The DNA here is from genome assembly GCA_044221035.1 of Chthoniobacteraceae bacterium. Classification (GTDB taxonomy): domain Bacteria; phylum Verrucomicrobiota; class Verrucomicrobiia; order Chthoniobacterales; family Chthoniobacteraceae; genus SXWH01. The sequence goes on from JBGAPU010000005.1 coordinate 66,792, forward strand.
TGAAGAAGTTCGACGCACCGAAGGCCACGCTCGTCTCCTACATCATCAAGGGCATCCTTTCCCACAAGCTGCCGTGGGCGCTCGTGCTCTTCGGCGTGATGATTGCCATCGTCCTCGAGCTTTCCGGCATCCCGTCGCTCGCCTTCGCCGTCGGCGTCTATCTCCCGCTCGGGACGTCGATGCCTGTCTTCATCGGTGGCCTCGTGCGCTGGCTCGTGGATGCAAAGCGCCGGAAGCACCCCGACTACGCGCACATGACCGAGGACGAACACATCGCCGAAGGCGACAAGAGCCCCGGCGTTCTCATGGCCTCCGGCTACATCGCAGGCGGAGCCATCGCCGGCATCGCCATCGCGTTCATGGCCGGCGTTTTCAGCGAGCTTTACGACAAGCTCGAAAAGTGGGCCTCGGCGAGCAACCCCTTCTATGCGCGGCTCACGCCGTCGCAGGTGTCCCCTGATCTGCTCGCACTGCTGCCTTTCGGTGTCATGGTCCTGATTCTTTACCTCGCGGGACGCGGAAAAATTCTCGCCGGCCGCAGCCACTGACACGCGTGTCGCGGAATGTCGGTTGAAGTTCGTGTTCGCCGCGCTAGATGAACGCCAGCGAATGCGGTCCAACTTTGACATCCCGAAAACGCCGCATGTGGCTGGTTGCATCGACCGAATGATGCGTCATTTCTCCGTGCGAAGCTCCGCCGTGAACGCGGTCCGCGCCACGATGCTCGCCGCATTTGCTCTGCTGGCTGGCTGCAAGGAAAAGCCCGCCGGGCCGCCGCCGGGCATGGGTGGACCTCCCGGACCGATGGAGGTCGGCGTGCTCACAGTCGCAACCACGCCTGTGACGCTCACGCAGGATTTGCCCGGGCGCATCTCGGCGTTCCGCGTCGCGGAGGTCCGCGCCCGCGTGAATGGCATCGTTCTGAAGCGGCATTTCACCGAGGGCAGCGATGTGAGGGAGGGGCAGCTCCTTTTTGAAATCGACCCTGCGCCCTACCAAGCGGCGCACGACAGCGCTCTCGCCACGCTCGCCCGCGCGAAGGCAAACCTCGTCGCCGCGAAGCTGAAGGGTGAACGCTATAAGACGCTTTTCGACAGCCGCACCGTAAGCAAGCAGGACTACGACGAGGCGCTCGCCGCGCAGGGCATGGCGGAGGCGGACGTGCAGGCAGGCGAGGCCGCGGTGCAGGCGGCCAAGATCAACCTCGACTACACCAAGGTGGCTTCGCCGCTCACTGGCCGCATCGGCGCGGCGCAGGTGACTGAGGGCGCCTACGTGCAGGCCGCGACGGCGACGCTGATGGCCACAGTGCAGCAGTGGGACCGCGTTTACGTGGATGTGAACCGCCCGAGCACCGAACTTCTGCGCCTCCAGCGCGACCTCGCGAGCGGGCGGCTGAAGGCGGACGCCGAGGGCAACGCGCGCGTGAAGCTCGTGATGGAGAACGGCGACATTCATCCGGAGCAGGGCGCGCTGGAAATGTCGGACGTCACCGTGAACACGATGACGAACTCCGTGATGCTGCGCGCGATTTTCCCGAACCCCCGCGGCGACCTGATGCCCGGCCTCTTCGTGCGCGCGAGGCTGGAGGAAGGCACGAATCCCGACGCCATCCTCGTGCCGCAGTCCGCCGTGAGCCGCAATCCGAAGGGCGAGCCGACGGCGCTCATCGTGGGCGCAAACAGCATGGTCGAGCTGCGCGTGATCGAGACGCCGCGCGCGGTCGGCAACCAGTGGCTCGTCGCATCCGGCCTGAAGCCGGGCGACAAGGTCATCGTCAACAACCTCCAGAAAATCCGGCCGGGCGTTCCGGTGAAAGTCGCGTCGGCGGCCGCAGCGGCGGGAGCGCGGTAGGCACGGCGGCAGACGCGCAGAGGAAACCCGATGTCCCGATTCTTCATCGACCGGCCCGTTTTCGCGTGGGTCATCGCGATTCTCATCATGCTCGCGGGCGGGCTCTCCATCCTGCGCCTCCCGGTCGCGCAGTATCCGAGCATCGCGCCGCCGACCATCACCGTCATCGCGACGTATCCCGGCGCCTCGGCAAAGACGCTTGAGGACACCGTCACACAGGTCATCGAGCAGCGCCTGAACGGCATCGACAACCTGCGCTACATCGAGTCTGCGAGCACGTCGGACGGCACCTCGACCATCACCGTCACCTTTGAAGACGGCACCAATCCCGACACCGCGCAGGTGCAGGTGCAAAACAAAGTCGCCCTCGCGATTCCGCTGCTCCCGCAGGAGGTGCAGCAGCAGGGCGTGCAGGTGAACAAATCCGTGCGCAACTTCCTTCTCGTCGTCGGCCTCGTCTCCGAGGACGGCAGCATGTCGGCGACGGATTTGGCCGATTACAACTCAAGCGTCATGCGCGACCCGATCAGCCGTCTCCCCGGCGTCGGCGAGATCCAGACCTTCGGCACGCAGTATTCGATGCGCATCTGGCTCGATCCGGACAAGCTCGTGAAATACCAGCTCACGACGCAGGACATCATGGCGTCGATCCGCTCGCAGAATGCGCAGGTGTCCGCCGGTGCGCTGGGCGCGCTGCCATCGCAGCCGGGGCAGCTTTTGAACGCCACAATCATGGGGCAGAGCCGGCTGGAGACGCCTGAGCAGTTCGGCGAAATCCTGCTGCGCACCAGCCCGGACGGCTCGCGCGTCTTCCTGCGCGACGTCGCGCGCATCGAACTGGGGAGCGAGAGCTACAACGTCACCGCGCGCTACAACGGCAAGCCCGCCAGCGGCGTCGCCATCCGGCCGGCGCTCGGTGCGAATGCGCTCGAGACCGTGAACGTGGTGAAGAAGAAAGTCGCCGAGCTTTCGCAGTTCTTCCCGCCGGGCGTGAAGGCGATTTACCCCTACGACACCACGCTCTTCGTGCGCATCTCGGTGAAGGAAGTCGTGAAGACTCTCATCGAGGCCGTCGTGCTCGTCTTCCTCGTCATGTTCGTGTTCCTGCAAAGCTGGCGCGCGACTTTGATTCCCACCATCGCCGTGCCGGTCGTGCTGCTCGGCACGTTCGGCGTGATGGCCGCTGCGGGATACTCGATCAACACGCTGACGCTCTTCGGCCTCGTGCTCGCCATCGGCCTGCTTGTGGATGACGCCATCGTCGTCGTCGAGAATGTCGAGCGCGTGATGCACGAGGAGGGTCTGCCGCCGAAGGAAGCGACGCGCAAATCCATGGGGCAAATCAGCGGCGCGCTGGTTGGCATCGGCCTCGTGCTCTGCGCGGCATTCGTGCCGATGGCATTTTTCTCCGGATCGAGCGGCGTCATTTACCGGCAGTTCTCGCTCGTCATCGTCAGCTCGGTCGCGCTTTCGGTCTTGGTCGCGCTGATTCTCACGCCCGCACTGTGCGCCACGCTGCTGAAGCCCGTCGCAAAGGGCCACCATGTGCGGAAGCGCGGCCCGTTCGGATGGTTCAACCGCGCCTTCGAGCGCACCGCCGATGCCTACGCGAAGAGCGTCGCCGTCTTCCTCCGCCACAGCGTGCTCGCGCTCATCCCCTACGTGCTTATCGGCGCGGCGGTGGTCGTCCTGTTCCGCCGCGCGCCCACCGGCTTCCTTCCCGATGAGGACACCGGCATGGTCTTCGCCATGGCGCAGCTCCCGCCGGGCTCGACGCGCGAGCAGTCGGACGCCGTGCTGAAAGTCATGGAGAAGCACTTCGCCGTGGACGAGAAGGACGTCGTCGAGGGCGCGTTTGGCGTGCTCGGCTTCAGCTTCAGCGGCAATGCACAAAATCAGGTGCTCATGTTTATCCAGCTCAAGGACTGGGACCAGCGGCGGCTGCCGTCGCAGAAAGTGAAGGCCATCCAGGGCCGCGCCACGGGCAAGTTCATGCAGATCAAGGAGGCGCTCGCCTTCTCCTTCGCACCGCCCGCAGTGCTCGAACTCGGCACCGCCACCGGCTTCGACCTGCGCCTCGTGGATCTCGCGGGCCTCGGCCACGACACGCTCATGAATTCGCAGGGCCAGCTCCTCGGCATGTGCATGGGCAACCCCGTGCTCTCCACCGTGCGCCCGAACGGCCTCGCGGACACCTCCGTCTATCAGCTTCGCATCGATCAGGAAAAGGCGGGCGCGCTCGGCCTTTCGCTGAACGACATCAACGCCACCCTCAGCACCGTCTGGGGCTCCAGCTACGTGAACGACTTCATCGACCGCAACCGCGTGAAGCGCGTGATGATGCAGGGCGACGCGCCATTCCGCATGCTCCCCGAGGACGTGGACCGCTGGTATGTGCGCAACGCCACCGGCGGCATGGTTCCATTCTCCGCGTTCACCTCGGCGAAGTGGGAGATGGCCTCGCCGAAGCTCGAGCGCTTCAACGGCACTCCGTCCGTCTCCATCCTCGGCGAGCCCGCGCCCGGCCACAGCTCGGGCGAGGCCATGCGTGCCGTCGCGGACATGGCGAAGAAGTTGCCGGCCGGCATCGGCATCGAATGGGCCGGCCTCTCGTATGAGGAGCAGCTCTCCGGCTCGAAGTCCGCCGCGCTCTACATCATCGCACTGCTCATGGTCTTCCTCTGCCTCGCGGCGCTCTATGAAAGCTGGGCGATTCCCTTCTCCGTCCTCATGGACATGCCGCTCGGCGCCCTCGGCGTCGTCGCCGCCACGAGCATGCGCACGATGCCGAACGACATCTATTTCCAGATCGGCCTCGTCACCATCATCGGCCTCTCGGCGAAGAACGCGATCCTCGTCGTGGAGTTTGCAAAGGAGCACTTCGACCGAGGCGCCACGCTCATCGAGGCTGCGCTGCACGCAGTGCGCCAGCGTCTGCGTCCGATTCTCATGACATCCATCGCGTTCGGCCTCGGCGTGCTCCCGCTCGCGCTGAATACGGGCGCCGGCTCCGGCAGCCAAAACGCCATTGGCACCGGCATCGTCGGCGGCGCCATCACCACGACGCTGCTCGGCCTCTTCTTCGTCCCGCTCTATTTCGTCGTCATTCTCCGCATCTTCCGCGTGAAGCCGCGCAAGCCGGAGCAGAGCCCGGAGGCGCCGCACTGAGTCCCGCGGCTTCCGCGGCATTGCGCCGCGGACGGGGAGGCCAATTTTCCACAGGCGGAAGGGTTCAGAAAGACCACACCCAACTTCCATGACGCGCCTGGCCATTCTCCTCCCGCTCTGCCTTACCGCCTCCACGCTCGCCGCGGAGGACAAACCCGCCGTGAAGCCGCATCCGGTCACGCTCACATTTTTTGTCGCCGGCATGGAATGCTCCGCATGCACCGACTCGGTCAGCCTGTCCGTGCGCCAGCTCAAGAGCGTGACGGACATCCAGCTCGAGGAACTCGGCGTGGTGAACATCTCCTTTGACACGCACGTGACCAGCGCGCACCAGATCGCGCAGGCGGTCACCGAAGCCTTCGCGCTGCACGGCAAACCCTACGAGGCCACGCTGCGAATCCGCGTGCCGGACTACGCGAAGGGCGGCAACGCGGCGAAGGTGGACGAGGTGTTCGCGAAGCGGAAGGAGTGGGTGAAGGTGACCACGGACGACCGGGATAAAGGGGGGTTCACCGTGCATTTTCTCCCGCTGAAAGTGGACGCGTCGAAGCCCACGCCGCAGGGCTGGAACCCGGGGCACTTCGGCCACCCCGTCCACGATCCGGCACCGAAGGGTTTGGGGTTGGCGTTCACGCTGGTGAGGCAGGGTGTGGCCGCCACCGGCGGGAAATAGCCGGCGCCGACAGCAGCTATTCGACGTAGATTGCGAAGAGCTTCGCAGTCGCTGGCTTCGTGCCGGTCCAGTTCACGCGGATGCGGATGGGTTGGGCGATGTCTTCGAGGGCGTCGTGCCCGCGCCATTTCACAGGGAAGCGCAAGCCGGATTTGCCTTCGAGCGGGACAAAGTCGGCGGCGGTGTAGCCGGGCAGGGAGCGAAACTGCTCGTCGAGAACCTCGACGCTGAGCTGGCTCTCGTCGGAAAGCCCGGTGGCGTTGATGAAGACGCGCCCACCCGCCTTTCCGAGACTGAGCAGGCTGGAGATGCAATGCGCGCCCTTCGCCTCCGGGGGCGGCGAGAAATATCCGAGCCGATCGCGCGGCCATGTGGCGACGCGCACGCCGGTCGGGCTGTCGCGGTCGTTCTCCGTCCAAATGCCGTAATAGACGAACGTGCGGTCGCCGATGTTTTGGAAGCCCTGGCCCTGCGTGACGCGCGGCTCGGCGCGGTCTGGCTCCTCGAAGCCCGGAACGATTTTGTAGTCGGGGATCGGCTCCTTGAAGTGAATCGCGTCGCGGCTGACGATGAGACCGAGGTCCACGCTCGAAGTGCGGCGGTCGTTCGTGGGATTGTGATACTGCCCGTAGAAGCCGAGCACGACGTTGCCGCGGTTCCAGAGCGAGGCACCGAGGTGGACCTGCTCGCCGCGGTGAAATTCAAAGTCCGGCACCGCCCGCGGCGGCACACTGTCGCGGCGGAAGCTGACGTGCCCGGCATCGGTCCAGTTTTCAAAATCATGGGACATGACCGTGACGGACATGCGCTTCTGCGTGCGCATGAAGCCGCGCGTCGGGATGGAGGGAGGAATCGGCCCGCCGTGGCCGTTGATGTAAAACGCGCCGTTGAACTTGATGAATCCGCTCGGCTCCATCGCGGTGTCCTTCAAAATGTCGCGGTTGCCGTTGAGGCTCTTCCAGCGCAGGCCGTCCGCGCTGACTGCGGCGCGCAGGTCGGTGGCTTTCACCTCGCGGATCATTTTGAAGCGGCGCGACGTATCGGGGTCGTCGGGATCATGCAGGACGAGCGCGCTCATGCCGGGCATCGCTGCGCCATCGTCGAGAAGGACGAGGTTGTTCTCCTTTCCGCCCCTGTATTCCGCGAGGCCAAGCTTCGGCTTTTCCCATGCGATGCCATCCCTCGACACCGCGTAGCACACCTGCCGGCTGTGCCCGTCGTGCCCCGAATACCACATGCGGTATTCGCCGCCGACACGCAGCACGGTGCCGAAAAAATATGCGCGCGTCGCGTCGGGATCGCCGGGCTTGCCGATGGGCAGCACGGGCTTTCCCGGATGCTTCGGGTCAATGCCGAGGTCGGGGTTCTTCGCCGACTTGCGTCCCGGCATGAGCGTGAGCAGGAGGCCCTTCGTGAATGGGATTGCCTCGTCGTCGAAGGGGAAGAGGACAGTCTCGCGCTGCGCGCCGTCGTCGGCATCCGTGGCTGCGTCTGCGGGCAGCGGTGCTGCAATTACGGGCAGCAAGGCAGCGGAAATTGCGAGGAGGGTGGAACGGCGCATGGCGGTGTTTTTGCCGCGGCCAGCGTGGAAAGCAACCGCGCAGGAGCTTCGGTGCCGGCATGCAGCACTGCGGCATGGCGGAAAGCGGCCGCTTGTCAGCCCACGGGGTGCGGTGCTATCGCCACGACAACCAACGAACCCCGCCATGAAGACAAGCGCCGCCTTTCTCGCCGCCACCGCGATTTTTTCCACCACGCTCCATGCCGACGACGCGAAGGCGAAGCAGGAGGAACTCGAGGCGAAGTTCAAGGAGACAATGACGGCGGTGGTGCTCGCGGGCCATTGGTCGCCGCTGAAGGACGGCGTGGTCGGCCCGGAGAAGGAGGACAAATACACCGTAGTCAGCGTCGAGAAGAAGGGCGGCGACTCGTGGGTCGTGAACGCGAAGCTGAAATACAAGCAGGCGGAGTTCAACGTGCCCGTCCCCGTGCAGGTGAAGTGGGCGGGCGACACCGCCGTCATCGTTGTCGATAAACTCACGATTCCCGGCTACGGTGGCACCGCATATTCCGCGCGCCTGCTCATCCACGAAAACACCTACGCGGGCACCTGGAGCGGTGGTGATCACGGCGGACTCATGAGCGGCGTGATCAAAAAGGACAGCGCCGCCGCGGAGAAGAAATAGCGCGCGCCGCTGGCGAGGTCAGTCCGGCAGTTTCGAGAAGTCGAACGAGCAGCAGCCGAAGTCGAGCACCGGCCCGTCCTTCTGCAGGCGTTTCCGGAACTGCTTCGCGATGAAATACTCGCGCCGCTGCGCGACGGCCCGCGCGTCCACGATGCCCGCATGTTTCAGCACGCGCAGGTGCTTCGACACGTTGTATTGGGAAATGTCCAAATCCTCGGCGAGATCGTTCACGCTGCGGTCCTCGGCGAGCAGCAGCTTCACCAGCCGCATACGCGAGCGGTCCGAGAGGGCTTTCAAGATGCCCGTGCAGTCTCCCGTAGGCATGCCGGGTTGGATACTGCGGCGGCCCATCCGGGGCAACCTTTTCCTCGGCCCCGATGAAACTCGTGAATCCTGATTGCGGAGGCGCCGGCCCTGGCATCTGCAGTCGCCCTTGCAGCGACGGCATTCGTCTGACACATAAGGGAGCCAGACGCCTCACGTGACAAACAAGACGGACAATTTCGGTCGGCTGGCTGCATTCCACGCCCCGTCTGCGGCGTTTCAACCTGTGCGGATGGCCGATTTGCACGGACTCCACCTGCCCGCCGTGGCCCGCAGGGACGCGGCGGCATTCTGAACTGCACCGATGGCATCTTCACGGCGAACCAAGCGAAACGCATTCTGGGTGAAGCTCGCGGTCCTTCTCGCGGCCGGGGTCGTCGCGGCGATGTTTGCATGGCCTCACGCAAAGAGCCGCTGGACTCGGTGGCGCACGGAGCGCGAGGTCCGGAAGGCCTCGGATTTCCTCTCGAAGGGTGATGTGCGCCGCGCGGTCCTGAGTGCCTCGAATGCGCTGCAGATCACCCCGTTCGACACGGAGGCAACGCGGGTCATCGCGACGGCCCTCGATATTGCGGGTGCGCCCGAAGCGGAGCAGTGGCGCGCGCGGCTGGATTCGCTCCGGCCGGGCGATGCGGCCAACACGCTGGCGCGCGCGCGTTTCGCATTGAAGTCTGGGAACACCGAGACGGCTGCGGCGTTTCTCGAAAGCCTGCGGCCCGCGGATCAAAACACCGCGGCCTACCACGCGGTTGCCGCTGCGATCGCGAAGGAGAGGCGCGATCTGCTTTTTGCGGAATCGCACTGGGCCGAGGCTGTCCGGCTCGAGCCCTCGGAAAAGCGCCACCTCATGGGCCTCGCCGGTGCGCAGATGGAGTCGCACATCCTGGAGAAGCGCGACGCGGGGCTCCGGACGCTGAGGGAACTGCGTGACGACCCCGGGGTGCGGATCGACGTCCTCCGCCTGCTGCTCGCCGATGCAGTCCGCCAACGCGACGAAGGTGCGGCATTGAGCGCCGCCGATGCGCTTGTTGCTGATCCGAACTGCCGGTTCACCGACAAGCTCGCCCGCCTCGCCACGCTGCGTCTGCTCAATGATCCCCGCTCCGGTCCCTATCTGCTCGAGCTGCGCGACGCGTCGCTCTCCCGTCCGGCGGAACTTTTCGCGCTGCTCTCCTGGATGAACACGCACAACCTCCCCCTGATGGTCGCGGAATGGCTCGGAGGAATGCCGGAGGATTTGACGACAAAGCCGCCTGTCTGCCTCGCCGCTGCAGAGGCGCACATGAGGAGCGGAAACTGGACGAAACTGGAGCAGATTTCGACCGCAGCTTCGTGGGAGGGCAATGAGCACATTCGCCGCGCGATGCTCGCCCTCGCGCTGGAGCACATCGCGGGAAAGGATGAATCCGAAAAGGAATGGCGCAATGCCATCACTGCGGCGGGCAGGCGGCTGGACACCCTTGAGCGCCTCGCGAAATTCGCGATCCAGGCAAAATGGGAGGCGCGGGCGGTGGAGATCATGTGGACGCTCGCATCGATGCCTGCCTGCCCGCAGTGGATCCTCAGCTCGCTCTGGCGGGATGCGCACCGGAGCGGCAACACAGCGCAGCTCCAGAAACTCAGCGGGATTTTCGTCAAGGCCGACCCGAAGAACGTCGCCACGCGGAACAACTACGCATTTCTCTCCCTCCTCATCCGAAGCGATGACGGCAATCCCCAGCGGACTGCGGAGAGCCTGCACCGTGAAAACCCGACCGATCCCGTGGTTGCCTCCACCTACGGGCTTTCGCTCCTCCAGCAGGGCCGGGCAGAGGAGGCGGTCAAAGTCATGTCCGCCTTCCGTTCGGATGAACTCCGCCGGCCGCAGATCGCGCTGTATCACGGCATTTTCCTCGCTGCCGCCGGCCAGGTGGAGAAGGCGGACGAATTTCTGAAGCTCGGCGCCGGCTGGCCGATGCTTCCGGAGGAACACTCGCTGTTGAACCGCGTCCGCGGCTCAGGCGATCCGGCGGCCCCCGCCGCCGGGACTCCCCGCCGATAGATCGCGGCCGCAACGGCCGTCCCGGCAACGCGGCAGGCGGAAAAGTGCGTTGACATATATGCGTATCAGCGCATAAGCGCACCCCTGCATGAAACAACGAATCCCAGCACTCATCCTCCTCGCCGGAGTTTCCGCCGCTTACGCGACGCCCTCCGGCCTCAACAACATCCCCACCGCGGACACGACGCCCCAGGGCACCTTTGTCGTCCAGCCCTTTGGGACGGTCGGCGGCAATGCGCCCGACAGCTTCACCCTCGGTTTCAAAACCGGCGTGGATCTCAAGAAGCTGAAGCTCGAGCTCGGCTTCGTGGAGCCCCTCGTGCCCGGCAAGAGCGGCCCGTTTACGGCGCACGTGAAGGCCGCGGTCCCGCTTGGCGAGGGCCTGCCCACCGTCGCAGTCGGCGCGGCGAACATCACTTTCAGCGGCAGCGACCAGGACCGCGTTGGCGATCCGTTCGCCTACTTTGTGGTGTCACATGACTTCCGCTACTTCCGCGCGCATGCCGGCGTCGGCTTCAAGGACAGCGAGGGTCTGCCGTTCTTCGGCGTGGACAAGACCTTCCGCATCGCGAAGAGCGTGGCCGCCAGCGACGGCAAGTCCGTCCGCAAGACGGGCGGCAAAACCGTGAAGGCCGTGGAGACCGAATACCGCGACCTCTTCACGCTGCGCGCCGACGTGATCCAGCAGGCGAACCGGAGCTGGACGGCTTCAGCCGGGGTGCTCATCCCGGTCACGAAGTGGTTTGTCTTTGAGACGTGGGGCAGCTTCCCCACGGACGGCTCCCGCGCATCGGCGACCATCAAGGGCAACTTCGTCTTCAGCTTCTAAGCACGACAGCGACACCAATCTCTCACCAACACACATCCACACATGAAACTGAAACACACACTCCCGCTCGTGGCCTCGCTCGCGTTCTTCGCGATGAAGAGCCTCGCCCTTGCCGACATCGGCCTCATTTCCTGCGCCGACGCCAAGAAGCTCATCGAAGACCCGGACCCGAAGAAGCGCCCGATCGTTCTCGATACGCGCGGCGGCTACAAAGACTACTTCCGCGGGCACCTGCCGACGGCGCATCACCTCGAGTTCGACACGCTGCGCGGCACCGACAAGGCCGTGCCCGTGCAGTATCTTCCCGATGATCTCACAAAGGCGCTGCTCCTCCGCGCCGGCGTGGACAAGGACCGCCTGCACCTCGTGTATGCCACCGGCGCCGAGCTGCCGAACGACGAGATCCTCAGCACGAGCATGGTCGTGTATGTGCTGGAGAAATTCGGCGTGACGAACATCAAGGTCGTGGACGGCGGCCTCGCCGAGTGGAAGAAGCAGGGCCTCGAGCCCGTGCGCGACTATTTCGGCAATCCCAAGGGCGCGCTGCCGAAGAAGATGAACCCGTCCATTTCCGCAAACGTCAAGGACGTGCAGGCGCATGTGGGCAAGCCCGGCAATATCCTCGTGGACGCGCGCCCGCTGAATGAGTTCCAGGGCGACGACGACGTGTGGTTGCGCAAGGGCCACATCCCCGGCGCGATCAGCTTCCACTGGGCGCGGCTCATGGAGAAGGACAACACGCACAAGTTCAAACCGTTCGAGCAGGTGAAGGCCGAGCTGGAGAAGGCGGGCATCACGAAGGACAAGGACATCATCGCCTATTGCGGCACATCGCGCGAAGGCAGCCTGCTGCTCTTCTACCTGAAGCACGTCGCCGGTTATCCGAAGGTCCGCCTCTACGAGGGTGCGTGGAAGGAATACGTGTGGCTGAACAACAAGTCGCTTCCCGCTGAGACGGGCGGTGACGCGGCCGGCAAGTAAGAGACTGGGTCAACAACGCAGGCTGCGCCGCTGCCCGAGGGTGGCGGCGCAGCTTTGCTTTCGATTGACTGTCCTGCGCTTTGCCGCCGGTCTCTCGCACCGCAAAACCCGCATGCTGCTCATCCTCCTCGTCATCGCCACCTGCGCCGTCGCATTCACCAACGGCGCGAATGCCAACTTCAAGGGCGTCGCCTCCCTCTACGGCAGCGGCACGGCCAGCTTCCGCACGACGATTCTGTGGGGCACGGCGGCGACCCTGGCGGGTGCAATCACGGCGCTCTTCGCCGCCCGGGCGTTGCTCGCGGCGTTCGGCGGCAAGGGCCTTGTGCCCGATGCGCTCGCGCAGTCGCCGGGATTTCTCCTCTCGGTCGCCGTGGGAGGTGCGGCCACGAGCTTCCTTGCGACACGTTTCAGCTTTCCCGTCTCGACCACGCACGCGCTCGTCGGCGGCCTCGTTGGCGCGGGGCTCGCGGGGGGCGACCACACGGTGCATTTCGCACCGCTGCTGAGGACCTTTGTGTGGCCGCTCCTTGCAAGCCCGCTGCTCGCGGTGGCAGCGGGGTTGCTCGTGCATTTCATCCTCAAGGCCGTGAAGCTGCTGCCCGACCACCGCACGCGCACCCTCGACGTCCTGCATTTCCTGAGTGGCGGCGCGGCGAGTTTCGCACGCGGGCTGAACGACACTCCGAAGATCGCCGCCCTGCTGGCCGGGGCCAGTGTCATGGAGGCAAGATGGACCATCCTCATCGTCGCGGTGGCCATGGCGCTCGGTGGGCTGCTCGATGCACGCAACGTCGCCGAGACACTCGGGAGGAAGATCACCGCCATGAATCCCGGCGAGGGCTTTGCGGCGAACGTCGCCACCGCCATGCTCGTTGGCACCGCAAATCTCAACTCACTGCCCGTGAGCACCACTCACGTGAGCGTCGGTTCACTCGTGGGAATCGGAGTCACGACCGGCAAGGCGCATTGGAAAGCCATCGGCTCCATCGCGCTCTCCTGGCTCATCACGCTGCCATGCGGCGCTGCGATTTCGGCGTTCACGCTTGCGGTGCTCCGTGGGATTGGTGTCTAGCGTCCAGCTTCCCTTCGAACTGTCCGATGCGGCTCGCCAAAGTTCCTCCCGACTTGCGGTCACCTGCTACCGGGCCATCCGATCCTCGATTTCGTCCGCTTCGATGGGGATGCCGGCCATCAGATTGACCGGCTCGCCATCCGTCACGACGACGGTGTTTTCCAGCCGGACGGCGAGCCTTTCCTCGGGGATGTAGATGCCCGGCTCGACGGTCATCACCCAGCCGGCCTGCATGGGCTTCGTGGTGTCACCGACGTCGTGGACGTCGAGGCCGATGGGGTGGCCGAGGCCGTGCATGAAATACTTCTTCACCGCGGGCCAGTCGGGATTCTGCTTCTTCACGTCGCGCGGCTTGAGCAGGCCGAGCTCGAGCAGTTCCTCGGTCATGTGCGCCTCGGCTTCCTTCTGCCAAGACTTTGGGAGCAGGCCGGGACGCAGGGAATTCGTGCTCGCTCGGAGCACGCGCAGGACAGCGCTGTAGATTTGCCGCTGGCGGCGGGAAAATTTCCCGCTCACGGGAATCGTGCGCGTCATGTCGGAGTTGTAGTTCGCGTAGCTCGCGCCGACGTCGAGCAGCAGGAGCTGGCCGGCTTTCAGCTCGGCGGAGTTTTCCTGGTAGTGCAGGCAGCACGCATTTTTCCCCGTGGCGACGATGGGCTCGTAGGCGAAGCGCCCGCGGTTGCGGATGAACTCATGAGCGAACTCCGCCTCCACGTCGGTCTCCGTCTTGCCGGGCTTTGTGAACCGCAGCACGCGGCGGAACGCCTTTTCCGTGAGCTTGCACGCACGCGCGATGACTTCGATCTCGCGCTCGCTTTTCACGAGCCTCAGCGAGTGCATGAGTGGCGCGAGCCGGCGCAGGTCATGCACGGGGAAGCGGTGCCGCACCTCGCGGATGAAGCGCTCGTCGCGGGTCTCCACTTCGGCGGTCGCGCGCTTGTGCTCGTTCGTGTTCAGGAAAATGTGCTCGGCCTCGCACGCGAGCCGGCGGAAGATGCCCCAGAATTCCTGCGTCCACTTCACCTGCCGGATGCCCGTTAGCTTCTGCGCCTCGTCCTTCGTGAGCTTGTGGCCCTCCCAGAGCTCGTTGTGCTCGTTCGGCTCGCGCAGGAAAAGAATCTCGCGGAGCTTCTCGTCGTCAGCGTCGGGAAAGAGGAGCAGCAGCGTCTCCTCCTGCTCGACTCCCGTGAGGTAGAAAAGGTCGCTGTTCGCGCGCATGAGCAGCGAGCCGTCGGCGTTCGTCGGCAGGATGTCGTTCGCGTTCAGCACCGCGACGGATTTCGGCGGCAGGAGCTTCGCGAGGCGCGCGCGGTTTTCGGTGAAGAGTTTCGGGTCGAGCGGTTCGTGGCGCATGGTGCGCCTGTGGTCTCATTCCGGGTTCAGAGTTCCAAGTTCAGAGTTGCCTCGGCGAAATGGACGGCGATGTCGGATTGCCAAACGCCGATGCCGTGGAAACCTCGTGCACCATGAGTGTTCTTCCCCGCTCCATTGTTTTCCTCGCGCTGACGCTTCTCGCTTCTGGCGCGGACAATGCCGCCTCCGCGCCGTCGCCCGGACCGGAATCGAAAGTGACGGCGACGTTTGAACTCCGGCTGAAGCCATCGGTGGATCCCAAGACCGGCAAGGAGCGTGCGGTGGATGCGGATGCGCTGGTAGCAACCGAGAACGCGCTGCAAAAGCGCTGCGCTGCGCCCGGCACCGTCAATGTGACGTTCACCCGGCAGCCCCCTGACCGGCTCACGGTTCGCGCGGAGGATCTCGCGCTGGTGCAAGTCGCTGCGCTTCGCAAGGCGCTCACCTATCTTGCAGTGCTGGATTTTCGGATGGTGCATCGCGACAACGACACACTGCTGCCGGAGATCGAAGCGAAAAGGGTGGAGCTGGATCCGGCGTGGGTCGTTCTCCCGACGAAGGAAGACCGACAAGGAGAGGCGAAGCCTCGCAGGCTGATCGTGCAGAAAGTTCCGGAGATTTCCGGCAGTGAAATCATTGACGCATACGCGTTTTACGACGTGGAAGGCTGGGGCCTCGGTGCAAAGTTCAACGACAAGGCGGCGGAGAAGTTTTTCCAGATCACGAGGCAGATGCGGGTGGCAGTAGATCGCTTCGCCATCGTGTTGGACGGAGAAATCCTCTCGGCACCCACCACGCAAGTCGCGGGAGGAATTGCTGGAGGTTCGTTCCGGCTCACTGGAAGGTTTACCGAACAGGAGGCCCGTGATCTCGCGGCTGCACTCATGAATCCATTCAGCAATCCCGTGGTGATCGAGAGGGAAGCCGTGAAGTAATCGTTCGCTACTGTCCCATCGGCAGCTTCAGGATATCGATCTGCGGCGGCGTCTTCGATGCGGGGCTCGTGAACTTTTTCCCGACGTTCGTGGAGCCGGGCTCAAACCCACCACGTGGGAGGAAGAAGCAGCCGGCATCGATGCCCACGAAGCTGCCGGATGAAACCGTCCCTCGCGCCGCGCCATCCTTTGCCTCTGCCTCGTGTGCTTCACTTGCGACAGCGAGGCTTAGTTTCGACTGCTTTCCCTGCGGCAAACGGGCGACGAGCGAGGCGAGGGATTTCGTGAATCAGCGGGGTGAGCTTTTCGATGGAGCGGGAAGCGGCCTTTCCTCCCAGCCCCACGCAGGATCGATCGCGAGGCCGAGGTGCTCGAAGATCGTTGGCGGCACGATGCAGTGCCCGCACCTCTGCTTCAGTTCCGCGCCGCCTCGGAAGGCGCCGCCTTGCGCGAGCAACCAGATGTCTCTTTCTTCCGGCGAATGCTTGCCGTGGCTCGTGCCGGTTCCGCCGTGGTCGGTGGTCACGAGAATAAGCCACTGCTCCTCGGCGAACTGCGGCCGGGCGCGCATGGCTGCGACTACATCGCCGACGAGCGCGTCGACGCGTCCGATCGCATCCAGGTAGGGGGCATTGTCCGGGGAGAATTTTCCCGCGGGATCCGAGGCGGCGTGGCCAAACTCATCGATCTGACCGAAATAGACGAACAGCACATCGGGATTTGCACTGCGGAGAACGGCCACGGCACGGTCGCGGACAGCAGCGTCGAGGTCCGGCCAGTCGCGCGCCTTCTTCTCAGGGTCGGGATGGAGCGTGAGCTTCTCATTCAGAAACTCGGAGCGAGCCTCCCGGGAGGCATCGACGATGAAATCGTGGATCTCAGTCCAGCTCACGAGCGATCCACACCAGGCGGAGGGTCTCGCATTCTTGAGGCGGCGCATGAAGTGGGGGAAATCCGCAAGGCGGTGGTTCTCGAACTTGTTGCTGCGGACGCCGTGCTTGTTTCGCCACACGCCGGTCAGGATCGAACTCCATCCGGGTCCGCTCGAAGTGGCCTGCTCCGTTGCGCCGCCTTCCTCTCCGCCGGCAAATACATTCCAGGCTGCGCAGCCGTCGCCCGCGAGCCTGCGAAATGCCGGGGCCTTCCCGGAGCCCATCGCCGCACGCAGTGCGTCAGCGCGGCAGCCATCGATGCCGATGAGCAACACGCGCTTCCCGGCGAAATCGTTTTGCGTTCCCGGGCCCGATGCGCGCGACGCCAATGCGCTGATGGAAAGGACGGCGAGAAGCAGGGTGGGGAAGCGCATGGCGTCGAGGGGATGCATACGTAGGGGCGGATTTGTGTTTTTGTCGAGCGGGCAGGGCGGCGCTTCCAATTTCCGCGTCTCCAGTCATGATGCGCGGGATGAACAAGCCCCCCTTTCTCACCCGCCGCAATTTCCTCCGCGCCACCGCACTCGCTGCACTCGCGCCCGCAGGCTGCGCTTTGTTGCAAGGCTCGCATGGCAGTTTCGTGGATGCGCATGTCCACGTGTGGACACCGGACACGAACCGTTATCCCATCTCAACGGACCCCTCCTTCAAAAAGCACCGGACGGTGGACAGCTTCACGCCGGAACAGCTTTTCGCGCACTCGCGTCCGCAGGGCGTGCGGCGCGTCGTGCTGATCCAGATGAGCTTCTACACGACGGACAACAGCTACATGCTCGACTGCATCGCGCGACGGCCCGGCACCTTCCGTGGCGTGGCGATCGTGGACGAGACGAAGCCCGACGTCTGCGCGACGATGAAGGCGCTCGCAAAGCGCGGAGTGCGTGGTTTCCGCATCTACACTGATCGGGCAAAAGCCGAGGCGTGGCGGCATTCCGACGGGATGAAAAGGATGTGGGCCTGCGCCGCTGACGAGGGCCTCGCGATGTGCCTGCTCGCTGATCCCGAGTCACTGCCCGCGGTGCGCCGCATGTGCAGCGCGTTTCCAAAGACCCGCGTGGTGATCGACCACTTCGCACGCATCGGCATGAAGGGCCCGGTCAACCCGCGCGACCTCGACAACCTCTGCCGCCTCGCGGACTTCGCGCACACGCACGTGAAGACGTCGGCATTCTACGCGCTCGGGAAAAAGAAGGCGCCCTACACTGACATGGCACCGCTGGTGCGAAGGCTGCGGGACACCTTCGGTGCGCAGCGGCTCATTTGGGCGAGCGACTGCCCGTATCAGGTGCAGGAGGGCCACACTTACGCCGACTCGATTGCGGTCATTCGCGACCGGCTCGATTTCCTGACACCGCAGGACCGCGACTGGATGCTGCGCCGAGCCGCGGAGAAAGTGTTCTTCTCGTGACCCTCCCGGCACCCCCGCTCACTCGAATCGGCGAATGAACTCGCGGTAAAATGTAACCGCGCGCTCGACCTCGGCGACTTCGACAAATTCCACGGCAGCATGCGCTTGATCGATGCTCCCGGGACCGACGATGAGGCTCGGAATGCCGGAGCGGTGCAGCTTGCTCGCATCACTGCCGAACGGGACGCCGCCCAGAGTGCCGTCGAGGCCCATCTCAGCGAGCACCGTGCTCGCGAGTATAGGCGGTGCGGAGCCTGCATCGGTCTCGAGGGCTTCGTCCAAAATGCGCGGTGGCTCCATCTCGGCTTCAAAAGTCGGGTGCAGCACCTTCAGTTCATCGAGGATGCGCTGGTAGTGCGCGAGAACCGCGGGGCCGCTCTCGCCGGGAAGCAGGCGTCGGTCGATTTCGATCACGCAGGTGTCCGGCACGAAATTCACCTGCACGCCGCCCTGAATGATGCCCACATTCACCGTCGCCGGCCCGAGCAGCGGGTGCGATTTCTCCGCGAGCCGCGCATGATCCTGCTCGATGGCGAGGACGATGCGCGCCGCGTGGCTGATCGCGTTCACGCCGAGATGCGGCTTGCTGCTGTGCGCCGCTTTGCCGCGCACAGCGATGCGCCAGCGCAGAACGCCTTTGCCCGCGACGATCGCGCGCAGGCTCGTCGGCTCCGCCACCAATGCTGCGTGACCCGTGAGGTGTTCGCACAGCTTCACCACGCCGCGATACGAAAACTCCTCATCGACCACCGCGGCGAGCCACACCTCGCATGGCGGAACGATGCCATCTTCATGCAGCGAAGTGACCGCATGCATCATCGCGGCGAGGCCGCACTTCGTGTCGCAGCTCCCGCGGCCGAAAAGTCTGCCGCCCTCGATGTGTGGCTCAAACGGCGGGATGCTCATGCCTTGGACCGACACGGTGTCCATGTGCGCCTCGAGGATCACACGGCGCGACGAATCTCGACCGGGCAGACGCGCGATCACATTCGGCCGGTTCGGAAAGACCTCCTGCTCCCACGTGACGATGCCGCGGTGCTCAAAAAATTCGCGCACCCACGTGGCAATTTCGCGCTCGCCCGGCCCGCCCTCATAAAACGAGTTCACGCTGTTGATCGCGACAAGACTGCGCAGCGTCTCGATGACCGGGGAATGCTTCATGCCCGCATCATCCGCGCACGGGCGTGATTTTGAAAATCACGAATGCTGGTGAATCGCACGGCTTCAAAGCGCCTACGATAGGCGCAGGCGCCAAAAGGAGGATATCAACGAAAGCCGAGGCTGATCAGCCGAGCCGCGCGTGCAGCTTATCGCGGAGCATCTCACAGAGCTCGCCCTCGGGCAGTCGTTCCGTGACTTCGTTCAGGAAGCCGAACACGACGAGGCGCTGGGCTTCGCGGAGCGGGATGCCGCGTGAGAGGAGGTAGAAGAGTTCCTCGGTATCCACCTGGCCGCTCGTCGCGCCGTGCGTGCAGCGGACGTCGTCGGCTTCGATTTCGAGACCGGGCGCGCTGTTCGCCTCGGCTTCGTCAGTGAGCAGGAGGTTGCGGACTTTCTGATAAGCATCGGTCTTGTGCGCACCGGGGTTCACGCGGATGAGGCCGGTGAAGATCGTGCGCGACTGGCCGCCGAGCGAGTTCTTGTAGAGCAGGTCGCTCGCAGTGTTCGGCGCCTCGTGGATTTGCAGCGTGCGCTGATCGACGCACTGCGAATCCTCGGTGCAGGTGATGCTGAGCATGTCGCTGCGTCCGCTGGGTGCGCGGAGATGGCTCGCGGCTTCGCTGCGGACGTAGCGGCCACCGAGATTCATCACGAGTGCGAGCGCGGAGGCGTCGCGGCCAACGACCGTGTTGTTGATGCGGAAGGCGAGCGACTGCTCGCTGAACTGCTGCACGGCGATGTAGGTGACCTTCGCGCCGTCGCCAACGATGATGTCGTTCGCTCCAATCGAGAGACCGGGCTCGGCGGTGGCGGATTGGAAGTGATCGACGACGGTCACTTTGCTGCCTGCCTCGGCGACGATGATTGTGTGCGGGAAAATCGCAGCACCAGCGCCTTGCACCCAATGGAAGCACTCGATGGGCTGCGCGACCTCCACGCCGCGCGGGACGTAGAGGAATGTGCCGTTGCGCACCTGCGACTCATGCAGTGCGGCGAATTTCTGCGAGCCGAGAATCGCCCCTTCTCGCATGAAGTGCTTCTCCACGAGTTCGCGCTGCTCGGCGATCGCCTGTTCGAGCGGCAGCCAAAGGACGCCTTTCGCGCGCAGCGCGTCACCGAAGATGTCGTGCTGAATCAGCCGGTCGTTTGCGAAGACCATGCGTCCCGCGGTCGCGCCGAGTCCGCCGCTGCGGAGCCGGAGTGCGGTGCGCTCGAGCTCGCTGAGGTCGGGCGCGCGATGGAATGACGACAGGTCGAGCGCCTTCACGTCGGCGAAGCGCCAGTTCTCGTCCGTGCGCGCGGGCATCGGGAGCTTCGTGAATTCCTCCCAAGCGGCCTGCTGGCGCTCGCGGAAATACGTCGGGTGGCTGTGGAAATCAGGACCGCTGGTCATCACAAATTTTTCAGTCTTCGCCGCGCCCTTCGAAATCGTCGCGGGCGTGGCTGGCGCATCGAGGAGGGCGCTCATCAACCGACGCTCCCTTCCATTTCGAGGTCAATGAGGCGCTTCAGCTCGACGCTGTATTCCATCGGGAACTGGCGGACGAGGTCGTTGACGAAGCCATTCACCGAGAGGCTCATCGCCTGCGCTTCGGTGAGGCCGCGCTGCTGCATGTAGAAGATTTGCTCGGCGGAAATCTGCGAGACACTCGCCTCGTGCTGGCATGCGTTGCCGGTGCCGCGCACGGTGATGGCGGGATAGGTGTCGGTGCGGCTCGAGGAATTGATGAGCAGCGCGTCGCACTCGGTGTTGTTCTTGCAGCCCTTGAGGTGCTTCGGCACGTGGACGAGGCCGCGGTAAGTGGCGCGCCCTTTGCCGATGCTGATGCTCTTGCTGACGATGTTCGACGTCGTCTCGTCCGCCGCGTGGATCATCTTCGCGCCGGTGTCCTGGTGCTGACCGTCGCCGGCGAGCGCGATGCTCACGACTTCGCCGCGTGCCTTGCGGCCCTTCAGCACGACGCCCGGGTATTTCATCGTGAGGCGCGAGCCGATGTTGCAGTCGATCCACTTCACCTCAGCCTCCTCGTGCGCGATGGCGCGCTTGGTCACGAGGTTGAAGACGTTGTTCGACCAGTTCTGCACGGTGACATACTGGATCTTCGCGCCCTTGAGCGCGACGAGTTCGACGACTGCGGAATGCAGCGTGGCCGTCTCGAATTTCGGCGCGGTGCAACCCTCCATATACATCACCTCGCTGCCTTCGTCGGCGATGATGAGCGTCCGCTCGAACTGGCCGAAGTTTTCCGCGTTGATGCGGAAATACGCTTGAAGCGGGTGCTTCACCTTCACGCCCGGCGGCACATAGATGAACGAGCCGCCGCTGAACACGGCGCTGTTGAGCGCGCTGAATTTGTTGTCGCCGGTCGGGATGACTTTGCCGAACCACTTGCGGAAAATCTCCGGGTGCGACTTCAGCCCCTCGGTGCTGCCGACGAAAATCACGCCCTGGTCGCCGAGCGCCTTCTTCATGTTCGAATACACCGCCTCGCTATCGAACTGCGCCTCGACGCCCGCGAGGAACTTGCGCTCCTGCTCCGGAATGCCGAGCCGCTCGAACGTGCGCTTCATATCGTCCGGCACTTCATCCCACGAGCGCGTGGGTTTCTGGCCGTTCGCGAGGTAGTAGCGGATGTTGTCGAAGACGATGTTGTCGAGGTCGTGCGACGCCCAGTGCGTCGGCATCGGCTTCGAGAGGAAAACGTCGAGCGCCTTGTGCCGGAACTCGCGAATCCAGTCGGGCTCGCCTTTCACATCCGCGATGAAATCGATCGTCTTGTGAGTGAGACCGTAGCCGGCGTCGTGCTCGTAGGTGACGTCGTAGCGGAAGTCGCCGCGAGAGCGATCGATGTCGATTTGCGTTGCTGGTGATTCGAGAACTTCGGTGCTCATGCTTGCCTCCTTGTTGAAAAATCAGGCCGTCACTGCGGCGGCATCCCTGATCCAGTCGTAGCCTTTCGCCTCGAGTTCGAGCGCGAGTTCCTTCGGTCCGGTGTGGACGATGCGTCCGCCGACGAGCACGTGCACGATGTCCGGCACGATGTAGTCGAGCAGTCGCTGGTAGTGCGTGATGACGAGCAAGCCGCGGTCCGGGCTGCGCATCGCATTCACGCCGTTGGAGACGATTTTCAGCGCGTCGATGTCCAGGCCGCTGTCCGTCTCGTCGAGAATCGCATACTTCGGCTCGAGCATGAGCATCTGCAGGATCTCGTTCCGCTTCTTCTCGCCGCCGGAGAATCCCTCGTTCACCGAGCGCGCGGTGAATTTCCGATCCATCTCCAGCATGTCCATCTTCTCGTAGAGCTGGGCATAATACTCGGTCGCCTCCAATTCCTCACCCTCGGGCAAACGCGCCTGCAGCGCCGCACGCAGGAAGTTCGCATTCGAGACGCCGGGGATTTCCATGGGGTATTGGAATGCGAGGAAAACTCCCGCGCGCGAACGCTCGTCCGGCTCCATGCCGAGGATGTTCACGCCATCGAGCAGCACCTCGCCCTCGGTCACCTCATAGTCGGGGTGTCCACCGAGCACCTTGCTCAGCGTGCTCTTCCCGGAGCCGTTCGGCCCCATGATTGCATGGACCTTGCCTTTTTCGACGGTCAGGTCGAGGCCGCGGAGGATTTCCGTCCCGTTCGAGACGATGCGTGCGTGGAGATTTTTGATTTCGAGGCTCATCGTATTTGGAAATTGTCGGTTGTTCAGTGCTTCCGGGCGGGTTTGGCGCCGTTGCTTTTCGCGGATGCGGCCGCGCATTTCGGGCACAGGCCGCGGAAGGAAATTTCATGGCGTGAAATCGCCATGCCCTTCGGTAGTTCCCAGACGTCCTCAGGCTGGCGGCGGCTGCGAAGGGGGATGTCGGACACCTCGCCACAGTCCTCACAGAAGAAATGGGCGTGCTCGTCGAGGTTCGGACAGTAGCGGGCGGGGCCGCGCTCGTCGGTCACAGTCTTGGCGAGGCCGCAGTCGGTCAGGGTCTCGAGGCAGTTATAGACTGTCGCGAGTGAGATGGATGGGACGCGCTCGCGGACCCGGGTGAAGACCTCGACCGCCGTCGGATGGTCGCGCTTGCTGGTGAGCATGTCGTAAACGGCGCGGCGCTGGTCGGTCATACGCAGTCCATGGCCGTGGATTTTTTCATCCGGCGTGGGGGGGTGGGTGGCCTGTTTGCTCATGGTGAACGAAGGGAACACCACGCCGTTTCCATATCAAGAACAATTCTAATTTAGGAAAAGGCGGCGTCTGATGAAGACCGCCGAACGAAATTGCCGCACGCCGGTTTCGCACTTTCCACCCGACTTTCGCGGGATATGGTCCCTGCAATTTCCGCCATGAAGAAGCTCCTGATCCTTCTCGCTGTCCTCGCTGCCGCGTTCTTTTCGCTGAAAAAGTGGAGTCCCGCGACGCTTGGGAAAATCACGGGCGTTTTCCAGAAGATCGAGAGGCCCGCGGCGGCTCCGGAGTCAGGCCCTGTGCTGCCGCCTCCCGAGCCCGCCCCCGCACCGAAGCCGGTGGTGGAGGATGTGAAGCCCGCGCCCGCCGCTGCCGCGCCCTCGCCGAAGGTGGTTGCGGTGGACAAGGCCGCACAGGTGGTCGTCTTCTGTTACCACCGTGTCGAGGGCGCGGCTGGCGGCGCGCTGAGCATCACTCCGGAGCTTTTTGAGCAGCACATGCAGCGCCTGAAGGATCGCGGAATCGCGGTGATTTCCATGCAGGATTTCCTCGCATGGCGGAGGAACGAGAAATCGATTCCGGCGAAAAGCGCGCTCATCACACTCGATGACGGCTATGTCTCTGCCTACGAGACAGCCCGGCCCATCCTGAAGAAGTTCGGCTACCCGTGGACCTACTTCATTTACACCAAGTTCATCGGCACCGGCGGCAAGAGCATTTCTTGGGAACAGCTCGCGGAGCTTCGCGACGAGGGTGTGGAAATCGGCTGCCACACGGTCTCCCACCAGAACCTCCGCGAAGCGCGCGGCAAGTCGCCTGAGGCTTACGAAGCCTGGCTGCGAGACGAGGTTCCCGGCTCGAAGCAGCTCATCGAGAAAAAGCTCGGCATCCGCTGCGCGGTCTTTGCGTATCCAGAAGGCCGCTTCAACGCGAAGGTGCTCGATGTCGTGAAGGCCGCGGGTTTTGAGGCGTCGTTCACCACATGGGGGCAGCGCGTGACCCACGGGGCGAACGCCGAGAAAATCGGCCGCTATGCCTGGTATGGAAAGCGCCCGCAGGACGTGGAGCAGGCGTTCAATTTCAACGGCCCCATCAGCGCTTCGGAGGAGGAGCCGCCCGGAGCAGCGGAGCTTTCATCGGCAATGCTCCTCACGCATCCAGTGAATGGCGACAGCACAGAGGAGACTTCGCCATTGCTGAAGGCGAACCTCTCCGCGCTCGGCGAGTTCGACGCTGCGAGCCTCAGCATGCGCCTGAGCGGCGTCGGCCCGGTGGAGTTCAAGTTCGACTCTGCGAGCCGAACCATTGAGGCGCGCCCGAAGCAGCCGCTGAAACCCGGCGAATACACAGTGGTCGTCTCCGCGAAGAACGGAGCGAAGAAGGTGGAGACGCAGTGGAGCTTCAAGGTCGTCCCGTCAAAGGGCCTGAACGCGACGCTGATCGGCCGCTAGCGCCGCTTTTTCACAGAGAATTACGGGGCCAGCCGCTCGACTTTCCAAAGGCCCTCCGATGTGCGCGAGTAGCGAAGCCGGTCATGCAGCCGGCTCGCGCGTCCCTGCCAGAACTCCACCGTTTCTGGCCGCACCACGTAGCCGCCCCAGTGTTCCGGCGCCGGCGGATCGTCACCGAAGCGCGCCCTCGCCTCCTCGAACGCCCGCTCCAGCGCCGTGCGGTCCGCGAGCACGCTGCTCTGCCGCGACGCCCATGCGCCGAGCCGCCCGCCGAGGGGGCGCTTTGGGAAATACGCCTCCGTCTCCGTGCGCGGCACCTTCTCCACGCGGCCCGTCACATTCACCTGCCGCTCGAGTTCGCCCCAGCGGAACGTGAGCGCGCACCGCGGCTCGTGCGCGAGCTGGCGGCCCTTGGCGCTCTCGTAGTTGGTGAAAAATGAGAAGCCGCGCTCGTCGCACGCCTTCAGCAGCACCGTGCGCGACCACGGCTGGCCATCCTCGTCCACCGTGGCGAGCGTCATGGCGTTCGGTTCCAGAAGCTGCTGGGCGATGGACTCGGCCAGCCACTTTTGAAACTGCCGCAGCGGGTCCGGGTCGAGTTCGCTTTCGAGCAGGCCGCGCTGCCCGTATTCCATGCGGAGGTTTGCGATGTCGAAGCTGCTGGCCATGCGTGCAGCTTCGGCAATCACGGCGGACGGC
The DNA here is from genome assembly GCA_044221035.1 of Chthoniobacteraceae bacterium. Classification (GTDB taxonomy): domain Bacteria; phylum Verrucomicrobiota; class Verrucomicrobiia; order Chthoniobacterales; family Chthoniobacteraceae; genus SXWH01. Next base: position 92,032 of record JBGAPU010000005.1, read on the forward strand.
GCAACACGCCGCTTGCGATCAGCGCACCTTCGGCTGCGTGATGTGTGGTTCGCGGAGGTAGAGCGGCTCGAGGTCGCCCTCGGCGACGATCCCGCGCCCCTCCGCAGCGAGCCGCGCCAGCGTGAGCGCGCGCGGCTGGCCGGTCCCTGCCAGCGGCGCGATGTCCAGCGCATCGGCTGAGAGCAGCGGCCAGCCCGGCAGCGCGGCAATGCGCGCGAGCAGGGCGGGGGACTCCACCAGCAGCGGACCTTCGGTGCACACGCCGCGCTCCACTTTGGTGAAATAGAATGTGCCGCGCCGCGCGTCGCCGATTGCGATGTGATGATCCTCGTTGCACTCCCACGCGGCGACGCTCGGGATGCCGACGAGCCGGGCGCGTGTCGCCATCGCCAGCCCCATCGCCGTCGCGATGGCGATGCGCACACCGGCATAGCTGCCGGGGCCGAGGCCGATGGCGATGCAGTCGAAATGCGTGGCGAGTTCGCAGGCGCGCTGGAGAATCGGGACGAGCGTGCTGCCGTGGTTGCGGTCCGACTGGCATGATTCGTCGAGCAGCACCTTGGCCCCGTCGAGAAGGGCCACACTGCCGCGCGAGGTGGAGGTGTCGATGGCGAGGATCCTCATGGCCGGGTCGGCTCGGTATTTTCCCCGATGATGCGCGTGTCGCCATCGCCGGTGGCCAAGTGGAACCAGCGCGTGCCCGCAGGGAACAGCGCGGGGAATTTCCCCGCCCACTCGATCACGACGACGCCGTGCTCGGCGAGGTAGTCATCGAGCCCGAGCCGCAGCGCTTCGTCCTCGGTTTCGAGCCGGTAGAAATCGAAGTGGAACAGTGGGAGACGGCCGCCGGTGTATTCGTGGACGAGGGTGAAGGTCGGGCTCGTCACGTCGGCGTTGCAGCCGAGGCCGGCGGCGATGCCCTTAACGAAGTGCGTCTTGCCCGCGCCGAGATCACCGTCGAGGGCGAGCACGTCGCCCGGCTTCAGCGATGCGGCGAGCGTCCGCCCGTGGGCGAAGGTTTCCGCCGGACTATGCGAAGTGATCATAGCCACGGTGTTTTGTCGCTTGTTTGGCCCGCGCGGGCCGGCGTGTGAGCATGCCGATGCGCGTGAGCGGGAGTCTTGGAAATTTTATGCGCCACTTCGCCTCGAGCCGCGCCGCGTCGGAAGGGCGGACCGCAAACAGAAGTTCGAAATCCTCGCCGTCGCCGAGCGCCCGCTCGACGGAGCATCCGCGGCTGCACGGAATCTTCCCGCCGCAAATCTCGAAGCCGCATCCGCTCATGCGCGCGAGCCGCGGCAGGTCCGCGGCGAGGCCGTCGCTGAGGTCCATCATCGCGCGGACGCGGAAATTCGCCGTGAGCCAGCGTGCCTCCGCGAGCCGTGGCGTGAAATCGAGGTGCTTGCCCGCGAGCGAGCCGCCGAGTCTTCCGGTGACAAACAGCAAATCGCCCGCCCTGCCTCCGACGCGCGTCACGCAGCGTGTCCGCTCGACTTCTCCGGTGAGCGCCACGCTGATGAAGGCCGGGCCCGGCGAGCGCGATGTCTCGCCGCCGACGATGCTCACATCGAACCTTCGTGCGGCCCGGCGCAGCCCGGCGTAAAGGTTCCGCAGCCATGCCATGCTCGCGTCGCGCGATACGGCGACGGTGACGAGCGCGTGCTTCGGCAGCCCGCCCATCGCCGCGATGTCGCTCACGGCGCGGCAGAGCGCCTTCCAGCCGACGCGCGCGGGCTTCTCCGCCTTTTCAAAATGCACGCCCTCGACCACGCAGTCCGTTTTGAGCAGGCGCCAAATCCGATCGCGGGGGCCTCCGATCACCGCGCAGTCGTCGCCGGCGCCGTGCCGCACGTCGCCGCCAAGCGGCAGGCCGCGTGTGAGGGTGGCCACCACCGCGTCCTCACCCAGGTCCGCGGCTTTCATAGCGGCACGCCGTTCTGTGTGGCCCACCACATCGCCAGCAGCGAGATCGCGTTGAACGACGCATGCATGAACATCGGGACGAAAATCGATCCCGACCACTCGTAGGAGAGCGTGAGCGCGAGCGCGAGGAGCGTGAGGCCCGGCATGCCGAGCGCGTTGTTGTGGACCGCGCCGAAGAGCAGCGAAACCGCGACTGCCGAAGCCAGCGGTCCGGCGTATTTCTTCAGCACAGGGTAGAAATAGCCGCGGAAAAGAACCTCCTCCGTAATCGGCGCGATGACGACCGCGGCGACCATCACCTGCCAGAGGATCTCGCTCTTCCCGCTTTTCGCAGCCTTCTGATAAACCTTCACGAGTTCCTGCGGCTCCGCGTGTCCCTGCAGGAAGTGATACGCCACCGCAGTGACGAGGATGAAGATTGGCAGCAGCATCAGAATGAGCCCGACCGCCGTCCCGACTGCGCGCAGCAGCCCGACGCGCCTCAGCCCGAACAGCGTGGTGAGCCCGACGCCGCGCGCAATCAGCAGTGCGAGAATCGCGGCGACGGGCAGGGCAAACTGGAGCGCGCCATAGATGATCTGAAGGCCCGACGGGCCGCCCGCGCCGGAGCCATCGGGGGGCTTCGGGGGATTTGGCGGAAGGATCCACTGCATCGCGACGAGCAGGATCAGGAGCGTGGCGAGTGTCGCGGACACAAGTGCGTCCGGCAGTCCAAGCAGATCGCTGCGCACGAGTCCTCCGCGGATGCCGACGCGGCGCAGCATCCGCCGATAGACGAGGATGCCCGCGAAGAGCAGCACGAGCCCGAGGATGTTCAGCAGGAACATCTGCTCGGCGGGGATGGGGAGTTCCTTCGTTAAGGCGGCGAGAAACACGGCTCGGGGCGGGCTCCGCTAGGGCGCGAGAAATTCCGGCAGCAGGTAAAGGCGGCCCGGCTGCAGGTGCAGCGACGGCTGCGGGCCGACGTTGATCTCCACACTCCTCGCGCCCTCGGCTTTTCCGAGGATGCGCAGGTAGCGGCTGAGGGACTCGGTCGCCTTGTATTCCACGACGGTGGCGCCGGGCGCGCCGCCGAGCACCATCGCCTTTTTCACCGCGTCCTCGAAATCGCCGAGCTCGTCGATCAGCTTGGCTTCGAGCGCGTCCTTGCCGGAGAGCACGCGGCCGTCGGCGACGCCGTTGCGCAGCGTGTCCTCGGGGATTTTCCGCTCGGCGGCGACGATGCCGACGAACTTGCCGTAGGTCTGCATCACGAGGCTCTGGATGTATTCGCGCTCCTCGGGCGTCGCCGGGCGCGAGCCGCTGAGCATGTCCTTCATCTTGCCGCTTTTGAAAGTGACCATCTGCAGGCCCACCTTCCCGAACAGCTCCCCGTAGTTCAGCGTCTGCATGATCACGCCGATGCTGCCGGTGAAGGTCGTGTCGCGCGCGATGATGTGGCTGCCCCCGAGAGCCGCGTAGTAGCCGCCGCTCGCCGCGGTCGCGCCCATGCTCACCACGACCTTCTTCCGGTCACGCGCCTTGCGGATGATGTTGTAGATGTCGTCGCTTGCCGTGACTTCGCCGCCGGGCGAGTCGATCGCGAGCACGATGGCGCGGACGGCATTGTCCTCGAGCGCCTGCTTGAACATCTGCCGGATGTCCTCCGGCGAAGTGCCCGCGCTGAAGCCCGACTCGCCGCCGGAGATGACGCCGCTGATGCGGATGACGGCGATCTTCGACGGCACCTTCGGACCGCCCTCCGTGACCACCACCTCGCGGAAGCTGCGGGGTCCGCCCGAGGCAATGCCGACGAACTCCCCGACGAGGAACAGGAAGTTGAACAGCAGGCTGAGGCACAGCAGCACGACGATGAAGACACCGAGGCAGCCAAAGCGTTTTTCAGTGGCAGGCATCCGGCGAGAGTGGTGACGCGCGCAAAATTACGCAAGCCCCGCGCGCCGCTCACGCGCGGCGGTAGAGCCTCGCGATGTATTCCTGCGCGGAGCGGCTCCATTCAAAGCGCGCGGCCTCCGCGGTCGCCACGATCCGCTTCCAGCCGGCGGCATCGCTGAGCTTCATCTCCACGGCGCGGCGCACCGCGGCCACGAAGCCGTCCGCCTTTTCCACGAGGCTGCCGCCGTCAAAGAGGAAGCCGTCCTCGCCGTCGCGGATCGTGTCCTTCAGCCCGCCGGTGGCGTGGGCGACCACGGGCTGGCCGTCGCGCATCGCGAGCATCTGCGCGATGCCGCAGGGCTCGAAGCTCGAGGGCATGAGGAAGATGTCGCCGCTCGCGTAGAGGTAGTCCGCGAAGCCCGCGGCGAAGCCGTTCAGGAAAATGAAGTTGCGGTGGCGCACGGCGAGGTCCGTGAGGAACTCCTCGATGTCGCGCTCGCCGGAGCTGAGCATCATCAGCACGCCGCGGTCGCCGAGGTCCCGCAGGATTGCCTCCAGCGCGGAGACGCCCGAGTGCGTGGGGGTTCGCATGAGGTCCACCTTCTGGCCCGCGGCGCGCGTCACGCAGGTGAGCAGGAGTTTCTTCGCCGGCGCGACGAGTGAAGGGTCCGTGAGGCGCGTGAGCGCGGTGAGGTGCGGCACCCAGCCCTGCCCGTGCTTTTGCGCGAGCTGGAAAAACGACGGCAGCAGGTCGCGCGACTTGGCGAAGAGTTCCGTGGCTTCGAGCCGCGGCGGGACGCGGCCCGCGGGATACTCGCAGCCGTTCAGGATGCCGAAGAGCCGGCCCGCGGCATCCGCGCGCTGCATGTCCTCGTGAAGCCCCTCGCCGCCGCGCCGGCCGAGGCTCTCGTCATTCGGCAGCAGCACTTCCTTCGCATACGTCGGCGAGACGACCTGCACTGCATCGGCGAGCCGGATGGCGGCGAGCATCGGGTTCGCGCATTCGGGCCAGCGCGGGTCGCGCAGCACGGCATCGTGGTGCTCGGAATGCGTGCGGCGGTTCCAGTCCACGCCGTGCAGGTCGGGATACCATGCGCGCAGCGACGACACGTCGCCGGTGAGCGGGCGCGCGCCCTGGTAGGCGAGGTTGTGGATGGTGAAGACCGTCCGCATTCCGCGCAGGAACGCGAAGTCCGGGTGAAACTCGCGCAGGATGAAAAGGAACCCCGTCTGCCAGTCGTGCAGATGCAGGCAGTCCACGGGACCGAGCGCCCCCGAGCGGATCACCTCGCCCGCGATGCGGCAGAAGTGCGCGAACTTCGTCGCGTCCGTCGCGAACGGCCGGTCCGGCGGGTCGGCGACGTAAATCGTCTGCGAGTGCAGCAGCGGGTGGTCCACCACGATGTTGCGCACGCCCGCGCTCGCCGCGCCGGGTTTCGCCGGGCACTCGTGGAGGGACGGCTCCGCGCTGCCGTAGCGCGGGAGCGGTGGCAAATCATGCAGCCGCCTCGCGCCGGGCAGCGACTGGAGAAAGCCATACGACGGCGTGAGCACGACCACCTCGCATCCGGCTTCGGCGAGCGCCCGCGGTGCATCGCGCACCACATCGGCGACGCCGCCCACCTTGCATCGCGGGATGGCGTCGTTCTCCGCGGCGACCATGAGGATGCGCAGCGGCGGGTTCAATTTCACGCGCGCCGGCTCGGGCTGCGGCTCGGGCGGAGCCGTCGTCTTTTTGCTTTTGGAGCTGGCGACCTTTCTCATGACGCGTGCATTTCGCCCGAGAGGGTCCGATTTCACAACCGGATTGATGCATTTTCTTCGCGCTCGCCTGCCGCCGCTTGGTCCCGGCCGGAAAGTGCGCGCAGTTGGCAAGCGCGCATCGTGTGCTACGGAATCCGCGACATGCTCCGCGCCGCCGCCCTGCTTCTCGCCCTCGTCTCCGCGCTGGCCGCGCGCGAGTTCGATCCGCGGCGCGACGCGTTCGCGTTCTCAAACGACACCGTGCTGAACTACGACGTCGGCGCCGACGGCAGGCTCCGCATGAGCGCGAAGGCGAAGTCCGGCCGGCCGACGCACGGCTGCTTCCTCTTCACGCGTGCGGCGATGCAGTTCTGGCAGTTCGCGCGCTTCGAGCCGAAGCAGCGCCGCCTTTCCGCGGAGGAATACCGCCCGCTGGTGCGCGCGCTCTTCCGCATCCAGCCCTACGCGAAACGCACCTCGCGCATCGTCTTCCCCGGTTACGCCGACCTGTGGGGCTTCTCGCGCGACCACGAGGAGCTGCTCGTGAGCGAACTCGGCAACTGGGTGCTCACCTACCTGCGCCCCGGCAACTGGCGCATGGTGAATCCCATCATCCGCCTCCGCCAGCGCGGCATCGCCGAGCGGCTCTTCGCCGCCGTGAGCCGCGGGGAAATCCGCGCGATGTATCTCGCGAAATTCCCGCACATGAACCACGTCGTGCTCGTCTATCACGCCGAGCGCCTCGCCGACGGCCGCCTCCGCTTCCGTGTGTATGACGCAAACTACGCCGGCGAATCCGCGCGCCTCGACTACGTGCCGTCGAGCAACCTCTTCGACTTCGAGCGCCGCTTCTACTGGCCCGGCGGCGAGCTGCGCGCCTTCCCCGTCTATGACCGACCGCTGCACTGAAATGGCGGAGTTCCCAGTGCTCAGTTCTCGGTGCTCAGTTTTCAGTTCCAAAGCCGCAGCTTCAGCGCGGAAACGCTTGCACTGGGCACCGAGCACCGATCCGAGCACTGAGCACTGAGCACTGTCTTCTTCACCACATCCTTATCCCGCTGCCGCCGCAACCGCACCGGACTGTACCATCGCGCCATGCCGCACCGTTGCTGCATCGCGCTCGGGCCGCTCGCGTTCTCGCACTTCTGGCACCGGCGCTACCCGCTCATCGCGGTCGGGCTCGGCGTCATCAGCGCCGTGTGCCAGCTCGCGACGGGAGCGGCTTTGCCCCGCTGCTGCATGCGCTGGAGGAATACGGCGGCTTCATCGCGCTCATCGCGTCGCTCTACATCGTGAGCGGCGGCATCCACATCCGCGTGAAGGGCGAGGCGACGCCCGCGGTGAACTGCGTCTTCCTCGCCATCGGCGCGGTGCTCGCGAATGTCATCGGCACCACCGGCGCGTCCATGCTGCTCATCCGCCCGTGGATTCGGATGAACAAATACCGCATCACCGCCTTCCACGTCGTCTTCTTCATCTTCATCGTGAGCAATGTCGGCGGCTGCCTCACGCCCATCGGCGACCCGCCGCTCTACATGGGCTATTTGAAAGGCGTGCCGTTCTGGTGGGTGCTCACGCACTGCTGGCAGGGCTGGCTCGTCGCCGTCGCGGGACTCATCGCGATCTTCTTTGTGTTCGACCGCGCGAATTTCCTCCGCGCCCCGAAGGCCGTGCGCGACGCCGAGACCGCGCACGAGACCTGGCGCTTCGACGGACTGCACAATCTCCTCTTCCTCGCCCTCATCCTCTTCGCCGTGCTCATGCTCCCGCTCGGCTGGCGCGAGGGCGCGATGGTCGCCGCCGCGCTCGGCTCATGGTTCCTGACGAAGCGCGACATCCACAATGCAAACGACTTCTCCTGGGAGCCCGTGAAGGAAGTCGCGTGGCTTTTCATCGGCATCTTCATCACAATGACGCCCGCGCTGCATTACCTCCAGGGCAACCCGCCGCCGCTCACCAGCGCGCACGCCTACTACTGGGCCACCGGCGCGCTCTCCGGCATGCTCGACAACGCGCCCACCTACCTCGCCTTCCTCGCCACCGCGCTCGGACAGCAGCACCTCAGCATGGAGAGCGTCGCCGACATCACCGCATTCGCGAAAGGCCACGCCGCCACGCTCGAGGCCATCTCGCTCGGCGCGGTCTTCTTCGGCGCGATGACCTACATCGGCAACGGCCCGAACTTCATGGTGAAGGCCATCGCCGAGCACGCGAAGGTCCACACGCCGACGTTCCTCGGCTACGTCGTCCGCTACGCGCTCCCGATCCTGCTGCCCTTCCTCGCGCTCATCGGCATCCTGTTCTTCTCGCGCTGGCACATCTTCGGGTGAAAGGCACGGCTGCCTTCGATTTGGATGCCTCTTTTTACCACAGAGGTTCACAGAGGGATGCACAGAGGGCCCAGAGTTTTTTGAGGCTCCATTTTGAATCTTCCTCTGTGATTCCTCCGCGAACCCCTCTGTGAACCTCTGTGGTTAAATGTCGCGCCCTTGCGGACACGCCGCCGCCGCCGTTAGCTTGGACGCATGTTCACCGGACTGGTCATCGAAACGGGCGAGCTCCTCTCGCTGGAGCGCCTGGACAAAAGCGCGCGGCTCACGCTGCGCGCGCCGACTGTCGGGCCGGACGCGGAGATTGGCGACAGCATCGCGGTGAACGGCTGCTGCCTCACCGTCGTCGCGCTTGACGGCACGCACGTCTCCTTCGACCTCCTTGCCGAAACCCTCCGCCTCACGAACCTCGGCGACCTCGCCCCCGGCGCGAAGGTGAACCTCGAGCCCGCCCTCGGCGCCGGCGCGAAGCTCGGCGGCCACTTCGTGCAGGGCCATGTGGACACCACCGCGGAGGTGCTCGACTTCTCGCCGCACGGCGCGGACTTCCGCCTCGAAGTCGCGCTCCCCGCCGACTTCGCCCACCTCGTCGCCTTCAAGGGAAGCATCGCCGTGGACGGCATCAGCCTCACCGTCGCCGAGGTGAAGGACGCGAGCTTCGTCTGCTGGATCATCCCGCACACGCGCGAAGTCACGAATCTCGCCGCGCGGAGCAAGGGCGACCGCGTGAACCTCGAATTCGACATGCTCGCCAAATACGTCGAGCGCATCGTGGCGAGGAAGCGCGAATGAAGACGCCCGACGCGCGATGGGGAGCACAGGCGGCCCGCCTGTGGTTCCCGGCGGCCCGCCGGGAACGTCTTGCGCGAAACCACGCAGGCCCCGCAGGTCGGGAACGCTGCGGCAGCATGTTTGAGGCGAGTCGCCTCAAACGACAGGCGGGTCGCCTGTGCTCCCCGATGCATCGGCCCGCCATTCTCTCTCCACGTTCGTAGCGCCCCTCCGCCACCGTCATTCGCCATGATCCGCCCCATCTCCGCCGCCGACACCATCGCCGTCCGCTGGCCCGTCCTGCGGCCCGGCTTCCCGCGCGAGACAGCGGTCTTCAATGGCGACGACGACTCCGGCACGCTCCACTTCGGCGCGTTCGAGGGCGAACGGCTCGTCGGCGTCGCCTCCATCTACCTCGTGCCGTGCCCGGACCCCATCCCTGCGGCGGACGGCACTGCGCGGCCCGCCCCTTCGCCCGCCTACCAGCTCCGCGGCATGGCCACGCTGCCGGAAGTGCGCGGGCGGCGATTCGGCGAGGCGCTGGTCGCCGCGTGCGTCACCGCCGCCCGGGAGAAGGGCGCCGCACTGCTCTGGTGCAATGCCCGCACGAGCGCGGCGAAGTTCTACGCGAAGAACGGCTGGAAGATCCTGGGCGATGAGTTCGACATCCCGACCGTCGGTCCGCACTTCCGGATGTTTACCCCACTCGCGGGCAAATAGAGGCTCAGGCTCGGAGCCGGTGGCAAAAGGCGCGGCAAAGCGGGGCAAGGGAGGCATTTCGCGTCTTGGCCGGTGGAAGGTTCAGGGGTAATCCGCTTCGATCTGTGGTAGGATCCCCGATGGCTGGGGCAGTTGCCCCGATGGCTGGGGCAGTTGCCCCGATGGCTGGGGCAGTTGCCCCGATGGCTGGGGCAGTTGCCCCGATGGCTGGGGCAGTTGCCCCGATGGCTGGGGCAGTTGCCCCGATGGC
>JBGAPU010000109.1:0-20348 GCA_044221035.1 Chthoniobacteraceae bacterium
CGCATCTACGGCATGCTCCTCTACATCGAGCAGCCCTTTCCCTACGACCTCGAGGCCAACCGCATCGACGTCCGCAGCGTGAGCGCGCGCAAGCCGCTGTTCCTCGACGAGAGCGCGCACGACTGGCGCTTCGTGCGCCTCGGCCGCGAGCTCGGCTGGACGGGCGTCGCATTGAAGACCTGCAAGACGCTCACCGGCGCGCTGCTCAGCCTCGCATGGGCGCGCGCGAACGGCATGACGCTGATGGTGCAGGACCTCAGCAACCCGATGCTCGCGCAGATTCCGCACGTCACGCTCGCCGCGCACGCGGGCACGATCATGGGCGTCGAGAGCAACGGCATGCAGTTCTCGCCCGACGCGTCGCTGCCGGAGGCGAAGATTCACCCCGGCCTCTTCAAGCGCCGCAACGGCGTGCTCGACCTGTCCACGCTCGGTGCGACGGGCTTCGGCTACCGCGTGGAGGAAATCGGCCGCGTGCTGCAGTAGCGGCGGAATCTGAGGGATTGACAGTGCCCCGCGGCGGCCACAAGAGGCGCGCCATGAAGACGCTCCTCCGTTCACTCCTCGCATTCATCATCCTCCCGCTCACGCTGTCCGCAAAGGACACGAAGGAAAAGGTGCCCGCCGGCTACATCGCCCTCGAAGACATCGCGAAGGCGCAGGAAAAGGCGAAAGCCTCCAAGAAGCTCATCGCGGTGGTCGCCAAGGGTGCGAACGACGCCTGCCCGCACTGCGCGACGGCATTCTCCGTGAGCCAGACGACGCTGCGCAACGACTGCATCATGGTCTTCACGCGCGCGGAGGGTTTGAATGAGCGCGCATCCTCGCTTTCGGACGCCGCCAAGAGCGGGTTGAGCGGGATTCCGACCGGCGCATCCGTGACCGCCGTCGTTTTCAACCCCGACATGACGACCGTGGTGGCGAAGCTCGGGCGCGACGAGCTGGAGGCGAACAAGAAGGAAGTGGCCGACATGAAGAAGGCCGTGAGCGCCGCGCGCAAGGAACTCGCCGCCGCGAAGTAGCGCCCGCGTGCGGGATGCCGCTTGGAGAAATCGGCGAGCGCTGCTTTTCTCCGCGGCATGAATGACACCATCGCAGCGCTCAGCACCGCATTCGGCGAGGCCGCCATCGCGGTGCTGCGGCTCAGCGGACCGCGCGCAGTGGAGGTGGCGGATGCCGTGTTCCGTTCAAAGAAGCGCGCCGCGGAACTGTCCGCGCGCCTCGCGCAGTTCGGGAGCATCTTCGACGGTGACACGCGGCTCGACGACGTGCTGCTGACCGTCTTCCGCGCGCCCGCGAGCTACACGGGAGAGGATGTGGTGGAGATTTCCTGCCACGGCGGCGTGCTCGTCTCGCGGCGCATCCTCGACGTGCTCCTGCGCGCCGGTGCGCGGAGCGCGCAGCCGGGCGAGTTCACGCAGCGGGCGTTCCTGAACCGCAAGCTCGACCTCACGCAGGCGGAGGCCGTGATGGATGTCATCAGCGCGCAGACTGACCTCGCGCTTCGCGCCGCCAACGAGCAGCTCAGCGGCCGGCTCGGCGAGCGCATCCGCGCGCTGCGTGAGTCCGTGCTCCAGACGCTCGCGCACGTGGAGGCCTACATTGATTTCCCCGAGGAGGACATCGACCCCGACACCGGCGCGCTTCTTCGCGGCCGCATCGGGAAAGCGCTCGCGGAAGTGGACGCGATGCTCGCGACCGCGGGGCAGGGGAAGGTGCTGCGCGAGGGGCTGCGCACGGTGATTTTCGGCGCGCCGAATGTCGGCAAATCATCCCTCCTCAACCGACTGCTCGGCTACGAGCGCGCCATCGTGAGCCATCATCCCGGCACCACGCGCGATGTGCTGGAGGAGACGATCAATGTCCGCGGCATCCCCGTGCGGCTGCTCGACACCGCCGGCGTGCGCGAGAGCGCTGATGAATTGGAGCGCGCTGGAATTGAGCGCACGCAGCGCGCGATGGAGAGCGCCGACTTGGTCCTGCACCTCGCCGAGGCGCAGCGCGCGCCCGCAGAGCAGTTGCCTGCACCGGCGCCGGACTCACACGCGGGAAACGCGCGCAACGTGCTCGTTTTGAACAAGTGCGACCTCGGCGAGCACGACGGCTGGCGGGGCGTGGAAGCAGTCCGCATCTCCTGCGCGAGCGGCGAGGGGATGGAGGCGCTGCTCTCCGCGATTGAATCAAAGGCATTCGGCGGCGCCGCGAAATGTGACTGGGCGCTGGCGATCAACGCCCGTCATCAAGCGTGCCTCGAGGCTGCGCGCACCTACCTGTGCGCCGCGTTGAAGACTTTCGACGACGGCCTGTCGCCGGAGTTCACCGCCGAAGAACTGCGCGCCGCGATGGATGCCATCGGCGACATCGTGGGCCGTGCCGACACCGAGGAGCTGCTCGGCGTGATCTTCGGACAGTTCTGCATCGGCAAGTAGCGCGCGCTATTTCGCGTAGTCGCGCCACAGCCAGCGCAGCACGTCGGGCAGGATCGCACCGCCCTGCTTGCCGCTGTGGCCGCCGGTGCCGAGTTCGAATTTGTGATCGTAGCCCGCGAACTTCAGCGCCGCGGCCATGTCCCTGTTCGAGAGCGGCCAGAGGCCGTGGAGGTTGTCGAGGTCCGCGGCTCCATCCTGGAGGAAGACACGCAGGGGCTTCGGCTTGTCCTTCGTCTTGCGGATGAGCGCGGGGTAATCGAACCCGCCCCGGATGTTCGTGAAGCTGCCGATGTAACTGATCACTTTGTGAAACTGCTCGGGCCGCTCCCACGCGAGCGTGAATGCCGCGATGCCGCCGCTGCTCGTGCCGCACGTGCCCCAGCCGTCGGGATTGTCGGTGAGTTTCACGAGCTTGCGCGCCTCGGGGATGATTTCCTCGGTGATGAAGCGGGCGTTCAGTGCGCCCATGGAGTCGTATTCGTAGCTGCGGGTGCTGCGGTCCTTCATGCCCGGCTCGGCGGCTAGCACGGTGCCGGGATTCACAAAAATGCCGACCGTCACCGGCATCTCCTTTTTCGCGATCAGATTGTCGAACACGACCGGCACGCGGAACTGGCCGTCCGGCTTGGCAAAGCCGCCGCCGTCGAAGAACACCATCGCGCACGCGGGCTTCGAGGCGTCGTATTGCTTCGGGATGTAGAGCGACCATTCGCGCTTCGTGCCGGGGAAAATCTTGCTGCTCTCGAAGGTGAACTTCCGCACTTCGCCCTTCGGCACATTGGGCTGCGGCTGTGAATCCGGCCCCAGCGGATATTCTTCTGCGGCGATGGCTGCGGTGGAGAGTGCGAGGAGGAGAAGTGAGCGCATCGCTGCCTTATGAGCAGGGTGCGCGCTTTCGGCAAATGCGAACGTTCATGTCCGCGGCTTGACGCTCTCCGCGCGCCCGCCATCCTCCGCCGCCCCAATGAAGCTCGACGCACAACTCCTCGCGAAGATCGCCGACAAGGTCGGCACGCCGTTCTGGTTTTACGACGCCGCCGTGCTGCGGCAGCGAATCGCGGACATCAAATTCATGACCAGCGCGCCCGGCGTGCAGGCGCGTTTCGCGATGAAGGCGTGCCCGGCGACCAAGGTGCTGCGCGAGATGGCCGCCTCGAAGATTTGGATCGATTCGGTGAGCGGCAACGAGGCGCTCCGCGCGCTGCGCGCCGGCCATGCGCCGGGGAACAACCCGCCCGTCGTCTGCTTCACGGCCGATGTCTTCCGCGACAATGGCCTTGAGGTCGTGCTGAAGAACAACCTCCTACCGAACATCGGCTCGCCGGGCATGATTCAGCAGCTCGCTGCCGCGGGCTACCGCGGGCCGATCAGCATCCGCGAAAACCCCGGCTTCGGCCACGGGCACGTGAACACGTGCGACACCGGCGGGCCGTCGTCGAAGCACGGCATCTGGCGCAGCGACCTCATCGAGGTGCGCGACGCCGCACACGCCGCGGGCATGACGGTGGTGATGCTGCACGCGCACATCGGCAGCGGCCCGAAGTTTGAGGAACTGCACGAAAACCTCACGCGCCTCGCGATCGAGTTCCGCGATCTCGTCCCGCAGTTCCCGCACCTCGCCGCCGTGAATCTCGGCGGTGGCATCCCGCACAATTACCGCGACCGCGGCGCGCAGATTCCGATCGAGCCGCTGCACGAGCTTTTCACCTCCTGCCACCAGCGCATCAACGCCGCGGCGAAGCGCGAAATCCGTCTCGAAATCGAGCCGGGCCGCTACTACGTCGCGCCGAGTTGCACGCTCGTGACGCGGGTCCACGACATCAAGCGCACGCAGACCAACGCCAAGGGCAGCGGCGCGACCTTCGCCATGGTGGATGCCGGCTTCGTGGACCTCGTGCGCCCCGCGATGTATGGCAGCTACCACCAGATCGAGGTGCTTGGAAAAGAGCACGACGATCCGAACCAGCCGCGCGAACCGATCGTCGTCGCCGGCCCGCTCTGCGAGAGCGGCGACGTCTTCACGCGAGGCGGCGCCGACGAGGAACTCGTCCCGCGCATGCTCCCGCGTCCCGAGCCGGGCGACCTGCTCGCGCTGCGCGATGCCGGCGCCTACGGCTACGCGATGAGCAGCAACTACAACTCCATCGGCAAAGCGCCGCAGGTCTGGGCCGAGCCGGACGGCACTCTGGAAATCATCAGCCGCCGCGAGACCATTGAGGACATTCTGAAGGCGGAAACCAGCGGGCAATTGAGTTTGTAGGCAAGCGAGTCAGCCGATGAAAAGGAGGCGACACGGGGAATCGCTCAAGCTTTGGCCGACGATAGCGGTTTACGCGGTCTTCTATGCTACTGTGGAATATTTCCACCGACGTGGTTGGCAATGGGCCTGTTTGGTGACGCTCGTCGTATTTGTCCTCGTCGCGTGGGGATGGACTGTCGCTTACAAACGCTCGCAGAAAGCGAGGCGATTGAATGAGGTAGAATTGGAAGATCGAGGCCGAGATTCATGAGGTTCGTGAAAGCCGGTTAAAATCATAAGGGGCAACATTGAGACCCAAAGCACATCGACCGGGAGCGATGGCGAGCCTGCGGCACAGCCTGCGCTTCATTGCGCCGCTCCTGCTGTATGCATCGTTCTACGCGGCGATTGGCTACTGTTATCTCAGCGGAATGCGCTGGGCGGCTTGGGTGATCCTCGGAGTTTTCATCCTCACAGTCCGCGCGCTGAATGGAGTGAGCAGGTATCGCGAACGCGTGCAGCGCGAGCGGGTGGAGGCGCAGGACTTCGAGGACGACGGGAAAGCGCGCTAGCACTCTCGGTTTCCGGGTAGTCGGCTCATTCGAGTCACGGTTCCCGCGCGATGATGCCGGGCATCGGCGAGTGGGGAATTCCCGGACACCGTTTGTAGCGGTGCGCCTTGGGAATTTTTCCTAGCGGCCCGCAGGGTGGGTGGTCAGTCTGCGCAACCATGTCTGAAAACCCCAACATCCCCTGGTGGAAGCACCTCAATCCCTA
This sequence comes from Chthoniobacteraceae bacterium, assembly GCA_044221035.1. GTDB lineage: Bacteria > Verrucomicrobiota > Verrucomicrobiia > Chthoniobacterales > Chthoniobacteraceae > SXWH01. Next base: position 5,446 of record JBGAPU010000109.1, read on the forward strand.
CCACTGGTTCGTCTTCTTCGTCGCCTCCGCGGCATGGTGTTTTGACTGCCTCGATCAGCAGCTTTTCATTCTCGCGCGCGACAATGCGCTCAAGGCGCTCGACCCCACGGGCGATCAAGCGAAGCTCGGCGGCATGGCGATGGCGGTGTTCGTCGCGGGATGGGCGACCGGCGGCCTCATCTTCGGCGCGGTCGGCGATCGCATCGGCCGCGCGAAGACGCTCGCGCTCACGGTGCTCATCTACTCGGTGTTCACCGGCCTGTCGTCCTTCGCGAAGAACGCGGATCAGTTCATGATTTACCGCGCGCTTACCGGACTCGGAGTCGGCGGCGTCTTCGGTCTCGCGGTTGCGCTCGTGGCGGATTCGCTTCCGGACGTTGCGCGTGCGAAGGCGCTCGGCATGCTTCAGGCGCTGTCGGCCGTTGGCAATGTCACCGCCGGCCTGTGTGCGATGGCGGTCTCCTCAGTGGACCCGAATGTGTCGTGGAAATACCTCTTCTGGATCGGCTCCATCCCCGCCTTCCTCTGCATCTTCATCATGGTCCGTCTGAAGGAGCCTGAAAAATGGGTCGCGGCGAAAGCGACGAGCCGGACGGACAAGTCGAAGGCGATGGGCTCCTACGTGAGCCTCTTCGGCGAGCCCCGCTGGCGGAAGCCCGCGCTCTTCGGAATGCTCCTCTGCGTCTCCGCCGTGATCGGCCTGTGGGGCATCGGCTTTTTCAGCAACAAGCTCACTGCGCCCGCCATTGCGGCGGCGCTCGCGGCGAAGAATCTGCCGCCGGATCAGATCGCATCCGGCAAGCAGTGGTGGGCTGCGGCGAACCTCATCGTGATGAACCTCGGCGCATTCCTCGGAATGATCGCCTTCAGCAAGGCCGCCGCGCGCTTTGGCCGCAAGCCGGTCTTCGCCGTTGCGTTCCTTGCCGCGATGGCTTCGACCGTCTTCTTCTACCAGAGCTTCAAGACGACTTCGGACATCTGGATGAGCTTTGTGATGGGCTTCTGCCAGCTCTCGATCTTCGCCGGCTTCGCGATTTACCTTCCGGAGCTTTTCCCCACGCGCCTGCGCAGCACGGGCACGAGCTTCTGCTACAACGTCGGGCGTTTCATCGCCGCGAGCGGTCCCATCACGCTCGGCGTGCTTGCGTCGAATCTCGCCAAGAATGCGAAGGCCGCTCTGCCCGCGATCCCGGAGGAGGCTGCGCGCAAAGTTGCCGAAGCCGCCGCTGAACTCGCCGCATTCCGCAGTGCCGGCACGTGGATGAGCCTCATCTTCGTCCTCGGGCTCGTTGCGCTGATGTTCCTGCCGGAGACCAAGGGCCGCCCGCTGCCGGAGGAATAGCCGCTGCCGCCTTGCCGCGCGCGAACAGCGCGGTCATCCTGTGCGCGTGCTTTCCAAAATCATCCGCCATCTTGAGGAGCTCCTGAACCACGCCGGGGTCGGCGATTATCCTGGCGCGCACAACGGGCTGCAGATTGGGAACGACGGCCAGCACTTGGAAGTTCCGCGCGTGTGTGCCGCGGTGGATGCGTGCGAAGCGGTGATTGATGAGGCCGCGCGCGTTCGCGGGACATTGCTGCTCGTGCATCACGGGCTGCTGTGGGGAGGCGCGCAGCCTTTCATCGGTGCGCTGAAGCGCAAGCTGGAGACCGCGTTCGAGGCGGGGCTTGCGGTGTTCAGCTCGCACCTTCCGCTCGATCTGCATCCGATGCTCGGCAACAACGCGCAGCTCGCGAAGCTGCTCGGCCTGCGGAAATGCGTGACGGCTTTTCCCTCGAAGGGTCAGCCCATCGGCCTCGTGGGCGAGGTGAATGCGACCCGCGATGAGTTTTCGGCGCGCATCGCGAAGGCGGTGGGTGCTGAGGTGCATCTCGCGCCGGGCGGTCCTGCGCGCGTGCGACGGGTGGGTGTGGTGACTGGTGGCGCGGGCGAACTGGTGGCCGAGGCCGCTGCGCTCGGCTGCGACACTTTCGTGACGGGCGAGGGTCCGCACCACACGTTCACGCTCGCGGAGGAGCTGGGCGTTAACCTTTTCTACGCGGGCCATTATGCGACGGAAACTTTCGGCGTGAAGGCGCTGGCGCAGCATGTCGCACGGAAGTTCCGGCTGCCTTGGGAATTCATCCATCATCCGACTGGCCTGTGAGCCGGCTGAGGTCGCTAAACGCCGCATGAGCGCCGCGCCCCCTGCCGCTTGTTTTGAATGCGGCGCCGCGCTTTCGGCGGGCGACACATCGGGGCTTTGCACCCGGTGCATCGTGCGGACGGGACTGGTGAGCCAGCTCGCGGGAGAGGTGTTCAACGGGCTTGCGAAGGGCCTCACTGCGGATTCGCGCGTCGCCCAGGCGTTCGACTTCGGCAGCTACCGAATCCTCAGCCTGCTCGGCCGCGGCGGCATGGGCGCGGTGTATGAGGCGGAGCAGATCGCAAACGGGCGCCGTGTCGCGCTGAAGGTGCTCGGCACGAACTTCGCCTCGCCGGAGATGCGCGCGCGTTTCGTCACGGAGGGGCGCCTCGCTGCAGCGGTGCGGCACCCGAATGTGGTCGCCGTCTTTGCCGCGGAGGAAATCGAGGGCGCCGCGGTGATCGCGATGGAACTCGTCCCGTCCGGCACCCTCAAGGACCGCGTTGCGCGCGAGGGACCGATGCCGCCGGGCGCGGCGGTGGATGCGGTGCTGCAGATCATCGACGGTCTCGAGGCCGCGCACGCCCAGGGTGTCCTCCACCGCGATGTGAAGCCCGCGAACATCTTCCTCTCGCCCGACGGAGCCGCGAAGGTCGGCGATTTCGGGCTTTCGATATCGCTCGCGAAATCCGGCGCTGAGAATGCAGGCGATGCCGTGGGGACGCCCGCCTTTGCATCCCCGGAGCAGCTCTGCGGGGAGCGGCTGGATGTGCGCGCGGACATTTTCTCCGTCGGCGCCACTCTCTATTTCCTGCTCACCGGGCGGCACACGCACGACCTGCCCACTGTGGATGAAGTGATCAATGCCGTGCTCGCGCAGGATCCTGAGGAGCCGTCGAGACTGCGGGCAGGCATCCCGCGGGATCTCTCCCGCGTGGTGATGCGCTGCCTTTCGCGAAAGGCGGATGCGCGGTTTGACGACTACGCGGCCCTCCGCGACGCGTTGCTGCCGTTCCGCTCGGCGGCGCCGGTGCCCGCAAAGCCGGGGGTTCGTTTCGCCGCGGGCCTGATCGACTTGCTCGTGATGATCGCGCCGTCGCTCGCCTTTCACTCCGCGAAGGGCAGCGAGTCCGGGATGCTCATCGAGCGCGATGCGGCATCGGTGGCTGTCTATCTCGCGTTCGTCGCGTGGGAGATCCTCTGCGTCTGCGTTCCCGAGGGGCTCTGGGGTGCGGGCCTCGGCAAGGCGGTCTGCGGTCTGCGCGTGGTGCAGCGGGGCGGTGGTGCGCCGGGAATCCCGCGTGCGCTTCTGCGCGGCGCCGTGCTCGCGCTCGCGATGCACCTCGGCGACGCAGTGACATGGCTCGCGCGCAGTCCGTCAGAGTATCAGGAGGCGGTGGGAAGGGGGAGATTCCTGCCGGAGGAGATGCTCGGCCTGGCTCTGCTTGTGGTCCTTTTTGTGCCGATGCGGAGGAGGAATGGCTACGCCGCCGCGCAGGATCTGCTGACTGGAACTCGGGTGGTCTTCGCGCCGGCCGCTGTGTCGCGCCTGCCGGTTCCCGAAGCGCGCGGGAGAGACGCCGCTCCGCTGGGCGGTAGCATGGGGCCGTTCGTCGAATGCAGGCGGGAAGGGGACTGGATTTTTGCACGCGATGAGGCGTTGGATCGCGCGGTCTGGATCCGTGAGGCGGGCATCGGCGCGCCTCCGGTAACAGGGAGGCAGCGGGACGTCTGCCGGGTCGGCCGGCTGCGCTGGCTCACCGGGCGCCGATCCGCTGTGGAGAACTGGGATGCCTACGAGGCGCCGGATGGAGTGGCGCTTGCGGAGTTCCTCCACGAGGAGCAGCCGTGGGCCCGCATTCGCTCGTGGCTTCTCGACGTGGCGGAGGAGATGGAGGCGTCGCTGTCGGACGGGATGACGGTGGGGTCGATGGGAACCGACCGACTGTGGCTCACGCGCGAGGGCCGGGTGCTGGTGCTCGATTTTCCTGCGCCGGGCCTGGGCGGCGCGGAGCGGCGGGGGCCGCTGAGAAATGTCCGCGATGCGGGAAGCGCACAGGAATTTCTGCACGACCTCGCTGCGGCGGTTGCGCCCCGGCGGCTGCCGCTTCATGCGAGGGAGTTCCTGGCGGCGCTGGTTGAACGCTCGTTCGATTCGGTCGGCGGCGTTGCCTCGAAACTCCGGAGTGACATCAGCCGGCCTGCTGCCGTGAATTTGCAGCCTCGCCTGCTGAGTGTGATCATCGCGCCGGCGGTGGCCTTCGGGATCATGCTCACGATTTCGCTGAGCAATTCGCGCGATGCGCGGCGCTTCGACGCGCTGTGGGCAAAGGAGCATGGCAGCCTGCCGTCGCTGCGGCTTGTGCTGGAGGTGCAGCGCGAGCAGTCGGTCGTGAATCCCGCTGCGCGGGAGCGATGCGCGTGGCTGCTGGCCGGGCGCTACCGCAGCATCGTGAACGGGGGCAAATTTTGGGGCCGCCCCGAGACGGAGGCGTGGCATGAGCCGGCGCGGAGGGTGATGGGGGAGCGCGCCGCTGTGTCCGCGGCGGAATTGAAAGGCGCCGAGGAGTGGATGGCGCCGCTTCTCGAGGGTCGCCGCGAGCGGGAACGGAGCGTGTTGGGGTGGCTTTCCGGAGGGACGGCGGCAGCGGTGAACTTCCTGATCTTCGGCGCGCTGATTGGCATCGGGGGCACGGTGATCGCCGGGGTTCCGCCCGGGCTTCGCATGAATGACCTCGCCATCGTGGCGGCGGACGGCGCGCCTGCGGGGCGTGGACTCGCGCTCTGGCGCGGACTGCTCGGGTGGCTGCCGCTGCTGCTCGGAGCATTTGGCCTCGCGTTCTGCCAGTTTGTGCCGGCAGCCGCGGGGGCGTTTCCGTTTGTCGCGGGCGCGATCGTGCTGGTGCTCGCGTGGCTGCTCTCGCTGACCATCCGCAAGCCGTCGCGCGGGCTGAACGATGTCATCGCCGGAACATGGCTCGTCCCGCGATGACTCCGCTCGGGCGCGAATTCTTCCAGCGCGATCCGGTGACCTGCGCGCGTGAACTCATCGGCTGCACGCTGCGGTGGGGAAAGTGCGCGGGGATCGTGGTGGAGACGGAGGCCTATGCCGCCGTGAATGACGAGGCGTGCCACACGTGGTCGCGCCCGAGCGCGCGGGCGTTTGTGGCGGCGCATCTGCCCGGTGCGGCCTATGTGTATTTCAACTATGGCGTCCACTGGATGCTGAATGTCCTCGTGAAAGGCGGCGCGGAGGATGGCTTCGTGCTGTTCCGCGCCATCGAGCCGACGGAGGGAATCGCTGCAATGACGCGCCGGCGCGAGGCGGCTCGGAGGACGAAGACGCTGAACCGCGAATCGCTCGAATGGCTGTGCAGCGGGCCTGGCAAGCTGGCGCAGGCGCTTGGGGTCAGCGGCCGCGATCACGGCCGCGATTTCTGTGGCGGAGGAGGTGCGGGAATTTTCGCCGCGACTCCGGGTGTGGAGGTTGTGGAGGGAACCCGGATTGGCATCTCCCGGGCGCGGGATCTCGCGTGGCGCTTCATGCTGCGGGGGAGCGGGCACATTTCCGTGAAGCCGCGGCCTGCGGGAAAGTGATGAGGCCAGACCGGACGAATCCGATCTGGCCTCAGGAGACAATCCTCAGAGAGGAAAGCTTACTTGTGATGATGAACGGTTTTGCCGTCCGGCGGAGGCGGCGGAGGCGTGTGCTTCGCGCAGGACACAAAGCCGAACGTCATGGCTGCGAAAGCGAGCATGGCGAGGATACGCATTTAGGGTGTCACCTCCTTTTGTGCAGGTTGCATGTGGCGCGCATGTAGTCGGGCGCGGCAAATCGTGACAACAGAATTTTTCGGGAAATTGGCTGAGTGCCGCGGCGCTTGCTCCGACGCCGTGCACGGAATACGGGAAGGGCGTGAAGCACAACGATGCGCGCCGCTCGAAAACTGAAATCGCCACCGCGGCCGCTGCGCTTGCCTCCATCGGGTCGCTGGTCGGCCTCACGGTCTCGGGCATTCTGGCCAGCATGCCGTTTTGGGCCGCGGTGCTCGTGGTGGTCGGGGAACTCCTCGTCCCCATTGTTGTTTTCTTTGCCGTGCGGAAGGGGAATCCCGGCGATTGAAGATTCCGCAGGTCGCTACTCGCCGGAGTCGATCAGCACCTCAGTCCCCTCCGGCACCGCATCGAAAAGGGCGACGACATCCGCATCCGCGAGCCGGACGCAGCCGTGGCTCGCGGGTGTGCCGATGAGGTGGGCGGCGTTCGTGCCGTGGATGTAGATGTAGCGATCCTTTGTGTTCGCGTTGGCGGGTTCGGCGCCATCGAGCCAGAGAATGCGCGTGGTCACGTGGTCGCCCTCCATCTCCGCGGTGGCGATTTCGCCGGTGGCTTTTCGCCCTTTGAAAATCATCCCCTCGGGCGCGCCGTCGCCGTGCTTTTCCGCGATGCGGAATCTGCCTGTAGGCGTGCGGTTCGAGCCGGGCTCGGTGCCGAGACCGAACTTCGACGTGCTGCACGCATGGCGGCGCAGCAGTGCGCCGGAATCATCGAGCAGGTCGAGCGTCTGGCTGGGCACGTGGACGTAGATTCGCATGGCACAGTGTGCGTGCAGTGCGCGCGGGAGCCAAGCGCGTCTTGCCAAGGAGCGGATGCTCGCTAACGTCCGCGCCCTTTCTTTTATGAGCAAGAACCTGCACGTCGCCATTGTTGGAGCCACCGGAGCCGTGGGCATCGAGATGATGCGCACCCTCGAGAAGCGGAAGTTCCCGGTGGGCAAACTCACGCTGCTCGCCTCGGCGCGCTCGGCCGGCAAGCGGCTGCCATTCCTCGGCGACGAAGTGGCGGTGCAGGAGCTGACGGAAAACTCGTTCAAGGGAATCGACGTCGCGCTCTTCAGCGCGGGCGGCTCCATCTCGAAGAAGTTCGCGCCGTTCGCCACGCAGGCCGGCGCGGTGGTCGTGGACAATTCGTCGGCGTTCCGCATGGACACCGGGGTGCCGCTCGTCGTGCCCGAGGTGAACGGCGCGGACGTGAAGGGCAACCGCGGCATCATCGCGAACCCGAACTGCACCACGGCGATCACGCTTATGGCGCTGTATCCGCTGCATCAGGCGTTCGGCGTCACGCGAGTCTTCGCCAGCAGCTACCAGGCGGTGAGCGGCACCGGCGCGCAGGCGATCGAGGAGCTGGAAAAGCAGACGCGCGAGTGGGCGAAGTCGCAGCGCAAGTGGGACGACGTGCGCCTTCCCGGCGAGCACGTGCAGGTGTATCCGCACCAGATTGCTTTCAACGCGCTGCCGCACGTGGATTCCTTCCTCGAGAACGGCTACACCAAGGAGGAGATGAAGATGGAGAACGAGGGCCGGAAGATCATGCACCACCCGCAGTTCCGCGCGAGCGTGACGTGCGTGCGCGTGCCGGTGTTCCGCGCGCACAGCGTCGCAGTGAGCGCGGAGTTTGAGAAGCCCGTGAGCGTCGAGGCTGCGCGCGAGGTGCTCGGCAAGGCGCCGGGCCTCGACCTCGTGGACGATCCGACTTTGAAGAAATACCCGCTCGCGCTCGACGTGGCCGGGCGGGACAACTGCGCCGTCGGCCGCATCCGCAGGGACTGCGCGTTCGACAACGGCCTCGCGTTCTGGGTCGCCGGCGACCAGCTCCTCAAGGGTGCCGCGCTCAATGCGGTGCAGATTGCGGAGCTGCTCTGAAATTTCGCCGCGGATTTCAGCGCAGCCCGTTGACACGCGCCGCGCGCTTCCGATACTCGCGCACGATGAGTTTTGATTTGAGCGAGCTGCTGCGCGACTGGCCCTACGAACCGGGCCAGTTGCAGGTCCGCAAGATCACGGGCAGCGATGGCCGCGAGAAGCTCCAGCTTCGCCTGGACATGGGCGTGCTGCAGATGGAGATGACCGGCCGCCCGGACGGGCGCGAGCCGCACGGCGCGCAGAGCGAATTCGAACACCAGATCGAGCGCGCCGAGAAGGAGGGCGCGGATTTCGAGCTGAGCGAGAGCGATGTCGCGGAGCTGCAGGCGGAGGGCGTGCAGTATTACCACCGCTACCTCGCGCTTTTCCAAATCGGTGACTGGCAGAGCGTCATCCGCGACACAAAGCGCAACCTCGACATGTTCTCGTTCGTCGCGAAGCACGCGGCGGACGACGACGCCGCGTGGAGCGTGCTCCAGTTCCGGCCCTACGTGCTGATGATGAACACCCGCGCGAAGGCGAACCTCGCGCTGGAGAAGGAGGATGTGGACTCCGCGATCTCGCTGGTGGAGAAGGGAATCGCGTCCATCGAGAAGTTCACCAAGGAGCACAACCGCGACGGCGAACCGGACAACTCCGAGGTGAAGAGCCTCTCTGAATGGCTGGCGGATCTCCGCAAGCTCAAGCCGCTCACCCCGGTCGAGAAGCTCCGCCACGAGATGGAGCGCGCGGTGGAGGATGAGAAATACGAGCGTGCGGCGGAATTGCGCGACGCGATCCGCAACATGCAGCGCGAGGCCTGACGGCCGGGCACCGATTCCGCTTGGCGTTCCTCCGCGTGACCGTCTAGAGCCAGCGCCGATGTTTCGCCTCCCAGCGTTCATTTCCGGCTTAGTTGCAGCGCTGCTCGTCTGCGGCTGCGACAACAACCCTCACCCCGCGCCGCTCCACAAGGCGCGGCCCGACGGCTCGCCGTGGCAGGTGCGTTACCAGTCGCTCCGCGGCGACCCGCGCAGCTTCGACCCGCAATACACGTATGACCAGCTGAGCCGGAAGGTGATCGAGGGCGTTTACGACACGCTGCTCGAATACCACCCGATGAAGACGGCGCCCTACGAGCTGAGGCCGTGCATCCTCGCGGAGATGCCCGAGCGCTCGGAGGACGGCCTCACCTACCTCTGCCGGCTGAAGCCCGGCATCCACTTCCACGACGATCCGTGCTTCCCCGGCGGCAAGGGCCGCGAGATCGTGGCGGAGGACGTGCAGTATGTCTTCCAGCGCCTGTGCGACCCGAAGGTCGAGAGCCCGTTCGAGAGCACGTTCGAGGAATACGTCGATGGCGTCGCGGAGACCTACGAGGCGGCGAAGAAGGCGGCGGAGACTGGCAGGCGGTTCGACTACGACACGATGCGCGTCTCCGGCATCGAGGTGCTCGACCGCTACCGCTTCCGCCTGCGGATGAAGAAGAAATACCCGCAGATCCTCTACTGGTTTGCGTTTCAGGCCACCGCGCCGGTCGCGCGCGAGGCGGTCGAGTATTACGACGGGCAGATCCACGACGGGAAACGCCGCCCGGACTTCCACAAGTTCGGGTCCGTCGGCACCGGCGCGTATCGCATCGTGAGCTACACGCCGCGCTCGCGCGTGGTGATGGAGCGCGCGCCCGGCTACAAGACCGTGACCTTCCCCAGCGACGGCTTCCCGCCCGAGAAGGCCGAGTGGCTGAAGACGCTCGCAGGCAAGCCGCTGCCGTTCATCGACGAGGTCCACTTCGTCATCCAGCCCGAGAACATCCCGCGCTTCGTCCTCCTGCGGCAGGGCTACCTCGACGGCCTCGCCGTGGACAAGGACTCCTTCAACTCCATGGTCTCGCCGGCCCGCACGCTCTCCCCCGAGTTCAAGGCGCGCGGCATGTCCCTCGAGAAGGACTTCGAGATCTGCACCTTCTGGACCGCCTTCAACATGGACGACCCGGTGCTCGGCAAGAACGTGAAGCTCCGCAAGGCCCTCGCCCAGGCGTTCGACGGCGCGCGCTACAGCGAGATCTTCTACAGCGGCGTGCCGCCCGTGCCCACGCAGCTCCTCCCGGTCGGCATCTTCGGCCATGAAAAGGACCGCCCCGCGCCGCTCCCCTACAGCTTGGAAAAGGCGAAGCAGCTCCTCGCCGAGGCCGGCTATCCCGGCGGGCGCGACGCGAACGGCACCCAGCTCGAGCTCACGCTCACCGATCAGACCGAGAGCAGCGAATACCGGCAGCGCGCGGAGTTCGTCCAGAAGGGCATCGAGCAGCTCGGCATCAAGGTGAAGGTCAACGGCGTCACCTTCGCCCACATGCAGAACATCGAGGACCGGGGCGACTTCCAGTTCATCGGCAGCACCGGCTGGGGCGCGGACTACCCGGACCCGGAGAACTTCTTCATGCTCCTCTATTCAAAGAACGTCCCTCCCGCCGGCAAGAACTACTCCCGCTACCGCAACCCCGAATACGACCGCATCTTCGAGCAGATGGCCGTCATGGAGAACGGCCCCGAGCGCCTCGAGCTGGTGCGCAGGCTCCAGAAGATCCTCGACGACGACTGCCCCATGGTCCCCTCGTTCACCAAGGCCTTCTACACCGCCGTCCAGCCCTGGGCGCGCCGCACGCACGACAACCTCATGTATGAGGTCGAGGGCGGCATCAAGTTCCTCACCCAGGACACCGAGATGCGCGAGCGCCTCCGGCGCGAATGGAACCGCCCCCTGCTGTGGCCCGCCTATGTGCTCGGCGCGCTCGGCCTCGGAGCCATCCTTGCATTCATCCGCGCCGTCCGCAGAACGAGGAACCAGACCGCCTGATGTTCTCCTACCTCGTCCGCCGCATCCTCTACGCCGTGCCGATCCTCCTCGGCGTGATCCTGCTCACCTTCCTCCTTTTCCGCGTGGTGAGCAAACCCGAGTATGCCGCTCTTCAATCTCTCGGTCCGAAGTCCTCCGTGGCCGCGCGCGCGCAATGGATCAAGGAACACGGGCGCGACCGACCGCTCTATGAGCAGTTCGCCGTGCACGTAAAGCGCATGGTCACCTTCGACTTCGAGCCCTCCGACACCAGCAAGCGCCCGATGGGCGAAATCTTCCGCGACGGTGTCGGCCCCTCACTCTGCGTGACGCTTCCTGGCTTCGTGGTGGGGCTGCTCGCCGCGCTCGCTCTTTCACTCTATCAAGTCTTCGTCCGAAACTCTGCCGCCGACAGGAACATCACCCTGCTTTGCGTGATCATGATGAGCGTGCCCACGGTGCTCTACATCATCTTCGGCCAGGCGGTGATCGCCTTCGGGCTCGGGTGGTTCCCCGTCTCCGGCTTCCAGTGGGGAGGGATGGGAATGATCCAGTTTCTCCTGCTGCCCATCGCCATCATGGTGATCGTGAACCTCGGCTACGATGGCCGCATGTTCCGCGCCGTCTTCCTCGAGGAGATCGCGCAGGACTACGTCCGCACCGCGCACGCCAAGGGCCTCGCCACCACCCGCGTGCTCGGCAGGCACGTCCTCAAGAACGGCCTCATCGCCCTCATCACGCTCACCGTCGGCCAGCTCCCGAAGCTCATCATGGGCACGCTCCTCATCGAGAGCTTCTTCGGCATCCCGGGCATCGGCAATGTCATGGTCCAGGGCATCCTCACCCATGACGAGCCGGTCGTCCTCGCCACCGCCTATCTTGGCGCGCTGCTCTACCTCTTCGCGCTCACCTTCACGGACATCCTCTACGCCGCCGCGGATCCGCGCATCCGGCTCAGCTAAATGGAAACGTTTCCTCCGATGGCAAAGCATCACCCGGCCCCTCGCGGGAAGGCAGTCTCCGCGCCGGAAACGAACGAATGCCGCCCCGAAAGGCCCCGTTCCCAGCGGGGAGACCCTTTGGACCCCGCCCTCGGGAGGCTGTCGCCCCGCAATGGAAGGCACGGGTCTTCGCCCGTAAATGGAGTGATTCTTGCCGCCACAGGGATGTTCCCCTGCGCTTCGAGGGAGGTTCCCTCGGCGCTTGAGGAATGTTTCCTCGGCGCTCCAAGTGGGCTCCCTCGGCGCTTCAGGGATGCTCCCTCGGCGCGTGGGGGATGTTTCCTCGCCGCTCTGGGGATGTTCCCTTGCGCCTCGAGGGATGTTCCGTTGGGCCTTGAGGGATGTTCTCTGGCGGCTGCAGGGATGTTCCCTCGGCGCTCCAGGGATGTTCCCTCGGAGGGTGAGGGATCATCCCTCGAAGGCCAATGGATGTTCCCTCGCAGGCGTAATGACGGGTTTTTGCGCGTAAAACGCCCGTTTCTCAGCAGCGAAGGCCGGAAACGCCCGCCCCACGCGCAGGATGGCGCCCGCGCAATGACGGTAATCCGCAATCCGCAATCCGCAATCCGATGACCGCCTTCTTCACCCACTGGCTCACGCAGGATGTGCTGCTTGTCGGCGGCCTCGGCGGCGTCGCCTTCATGCTCGCCCGTGCGGCCCGCAGTGAGCGGTGGCAGCGGGCTGCGTCGCGCTTCAGGAAGGACCGCACGGGCATCGCTGCGCTCGTCGTCGTGTGCATCTACCTCCTCATCGGCGCGAGCGACATCTTCAGCGTTCCCGTCGGCGGCGGGAAGACGAGGACGGTGCTCGATTTCATCGTGGGCGGCATCCCCGAGGAGCGCAGCTACAGCGCGCCGCTGGGCGACCGCATCCTCACCGACACGAAGCCCGTGCCCGACCCGCTCAAGGGTCGCCACCTCCTCGGCACCGAGGCGCTCGGCAAGGACGTGCTCGTGGAGACGCTGAAGGGCTGCCGCACCGCGCTCATCATCGGCGGCTTCACCAGCCTCATCTACATCCCGCTCGGCGCGCTCTTCGGCATCCTCGCCGGCTACTTCCGCAAGCGGGTGGATGACGCCATCACCTACCTCTACAGCACGCTCGCCAGCATCCCGGAGATCCTGCTGCTCATCTCCATCCTCTTCGTCCTCGGCCCCGGCCTCGGCAGCATTAGCATCGCGCTCGGCACCACCGGCTGGGTCGGCCTCTGCCGGCTCATCCGCGGGGAGACGATGAGGCAGAGCGAGCGGCAGTATGTCGCCGCCGCGCGCGCCCTCGGGCAGAGCCACTGGAACATCATCACACGCCACCTGCTGCCGAATGTGATGCACCTCGTGCTCATCAACTTCGTCCTCGGCTTCTCCGGCATCGTGCTCACCGAGGCCGTGCTCAGCTACCTCGGCGTCGGCTGCCCCGTGGGCACCGCGAGCTGGGGCATGATGATCGACAGCGGCCGCAGCGAGCTGAGCCGCGACCCCATCGTGTGGTGGAACCTCGCCGCCGCCGCCACCGCCCTCTTCGGCCTCGTCCTCGCGCTGAACCTCCTCGGCGACGCGCTCCGCCGCGCCTTTGATCCGAAGAGGAGCTGAGCCCGCGCGGGATGGGGGACCCCGTTTCCCGCGGTGCGTCCGGGTGCGTGGGAATTTCACATTCCCGCGCACATTTTCCCTTGCTCATGAATGGGATGCCGGGCATCAACGGCCCGCTGTCCTCGGCGGGTGCGCGCAGCCTTGCTGCGCTGCCGGATCGCGTGGTGCCTGTGCCGCGGATTCCCCGGGGGGATGGTGCGCCTTTCACGACCCACATGACTGCCCTGCATCTGGAGAAATGCCTCGCGAGCCTGCCCATCGCCGGGATTCCGCCGGTCGGCGCGATGTCCATGCCCGCACCCGGCATCCGTCCCCGCGCGGCCCTGTTCGCGGACGTGCGCCTCGGCAGGCAGCGGAAGGGCGGCGGTCACTAGGCTTTTCCCTCCCATCCAACCAACGCTCCCTCGTCATGAAAACCGTCACGTGCACCTCCGTCTCCGGCCTGTTCCACAAAGTCCGCGGGACATTCGCCGCATCCGCGACCCGCGCCCTGGCCTGCGCCCTCGCGCTGCTTGCGATCCTATCCGGCGCCCATGCGGCCACCTTCACCGTCTCCAACACCAATGACACCGGCGGAGGCTCGCTCCGGCAGGCGATCCTTGATGCTCTCGCGGGCGGTGTGGGGCCGCATGACATCCAGGCTGGCGGAGTGACGGGCACCATCAGCCTGCAGACGGTGCTGCCGACGATCACGAACTCTACCATCCGCATCCACGGCCCCACCACGGGGAGTCTAACCGTGACGCGCGGTGTGGTGGCCGCATTCCGCATCTTTACGGTCAACAACTCTGGCGGGGCGGCCTCGCTCACGGTCAACCGGATGTCGATCACCAATGGAGATGCCGGCGCCGCGGGCGGCGGTTGCATCGCGGTCGATAACGCCACTCTCAACCTGAACTACTGCACGGTGTCCGGCGGGGTTTCATCGCAGTGGGCCGGTGGTATTTACGTCGTAGGCAATGTCGCCAGCACGGTGAACATCGACCGCTGCACGATCTCAGGAAACACAGGCGGCGGCGGCCAGGGGGGCGGGCTTTATGTCAGCGATGGCGGCGGCACCGGACTGCACACCGCCAACATCAGCAACACCACCTTCAGCGGCAATATCGTCACCGCATCTTCGAGCGGCGGCCTGTTCCTCAACCGGACAACAGCCGTCCTGAGGAACTGCACGATCTCGGGAAACCGGGCCAACTTCAACGGCGGCGGCCTCGGGCTGGGCTCGACCGCCACCTCGGTCACCGTGATCAATTGCACCATCACGAACAATACCTGTGACGCGGGAAGCGTGGGAGGCGGAGGTATCCGTGGTGGAGGCACCAACTCCGGCCTCAATCTCATCAACTCGCTCGTCGTCGGCAATGTGCTGACAGGGACCGGGCCAGATGACGTGAGTTGGACGTCAGCGACTTTGAAAACGATCAAGAACTCGGTGGTCGGTGCCGACACCAGCGGTGTGGGCTTTGCCTCGAACACCGCCTCGCAGATCGGCACAGCCGGTTCGCCCAAGGTCGTCAACCTCGGCGCTCTCGCCAGCAATGGCGGCGTCACCCAGACGCACGCCCTGCTCCCCACCGTGCCCGAACTGGCGATCAACCTCGGCAGCAACAGCGATGTGACCGCCATTGCCAGCGATCAGCGTGGCTCCGGCTACGACCGCGTGATGGG
>JBGAPU010000110.1:0-19942 GCA_044221035.1 Chthoniobacteraceae bacterium
TTGATCGACGACACATACGCCCGCACCTCGCCGCTGCGGTGGTCCTTGATGTCGAGCTTGTCGAGGCTCTCGTAGCTGCGGCCGAGACGGAGGACGGGAAGATGCGGGACGGTGCTCATGTGGATGGGAAAGGATGAAGGGCGCGGTTAATACGTAAGCGTAATAACCGTGGCAACTGCTTTTTCGTAGCCGCCGACTCACCCGGCCATTCACCATCCGCAGATTCCGCCGATTTCCGCTGATGGGGACATGCATCGTTTCCCGCAGCAGGAACGCGCCCGATGCAGCCACCCTCTGCAACAATCTGCGCGAATCCACGAAATCTGCGGATACCCTTTTCCCACCATCCTCCATCCCATGCACCTCCGCCCCGCGACCGAAGCCGACATCCCCCTGCTCCGTGATCTCGCCCGGCGCATCTGGCACGCGTGCTACCCCGGCATCATCACGCACGAGCAGATCGAGTTCATGCTCGGCTGGATGTATTCCGAGGAGAAAATCCGCGACGAGCTGCGCGCCGGCTGTGCGTGGGAAATCGTGGAGGAAACGCCGAACGTCCAAACCTCAACGCCCAACACCGAACTTCGCAGCGCACCCCAATTCGGCGTTGGGAGTTCAGGTTTCGAAGTTCAGCGTTCAATGCCGCTCGGTTTCCTCTCCTACAGCCGCGAGGACGACGGCCGCGTGAAGCTCCACAAAATGTATCTCCTCCCCGGGCACCAGCGCCGCGGCCTCGGCCAGCAGCTCCTCGCCCACGTCTGCGAACGCGCCCGCCAGCTTTGCGCCCCCGCCGTCTGGCTCCAGGTGAACAAGCGCAACGAACGCGCCATCGCCGCCTACCTTCGCGCCGGCTTCCGCATCGAAAAGGAAGCCACCTTCCAAATCGGCGCCGGCTTCGTCATGGACGACTACCTCATGTCCCGCAGCATTTCTCGGTAGTTCGGCAAATGCGCGCCAACGAGATTGCGTTGCTAAGGCGAAGATTTCGGACACCAATGCAGCCGGACGATGAGGTGTGGGAGTTCAGCAGTCCTGCGCACACTTGGAATCATTTGGCAGGCAGGGCCGGCATCGCATTGGTTCGGAGCGGGGCCGTCGTAGACTCCCAGAACACGAAGATGAATTAAGGCTGGCGCGCGACTCGTGCTCACGGCTGAGCGGCGAGCTCAGGGATGAGGACAGCAGCCGGGGGTGCGATACCCGCATCCAGTGCAGCGAGTTGCCAGCCGTGAGCAGCGGCGGGATCGGCGAGGTAGATGTCGGTGGACTTGCGCGGCGAAGTGATGGCTGCGCTGTCGAGCGCGCGACGGTCGCAGGGGATGAAGGCGGGCGCTTCGTCGCGGAGGAACTCGGCCAGCACCGCGCGGGCTACCCGGAGAAAACCCAGTTCGGTAATCGGGCACACGGCCAGCGAACGCCCCGGCCACCATGCGTTCACCCGTGCGTGATGTTCGTTGCTTTGCACGAGATGCGCGACGAGCGCCGAGACGTCGAGCAGCCATGTCACGGGAATTCGTCGAGGATGGCCTCGATTTCCGCCTGTCGCACGACACGCGGGCTGGCGAGGACGAGATGTCCCGCGATGCGCTCCGCGTGAAGCGCGTTGCCGGTGCTCGCAACGTGACGCGATGGCAGCTCAGCGATCCGATTTTCGATGGCGTGTAGCTCGGCAAGCGTCAGACGGGGCAATTCGGCGATGATCTCGCGCGTGCTCATGGCGGGATGATACATGGCGACTCCCAGTGCTCAACTTTCAACCCACAACCACTTTCAGCGGTGAGCTGGTGGATGAGATCGTCGATGTCGAGGGCTCCATGCAGGCGGCAACAGCGGTGGTGAGTTCGCGACCGGGGGCGGCGGTGAGGCGGTGATGCTGCGCTTGGATAGGTTCCCCCTTGTCGTGCGGCGGCGGGGGTGGTAGCAGACGCGCCTCTTTTCACTCCCAACTTCCCAACATCCCATGAGCAGCCACATCGAATCGAACCTCGTCTCGATGGCGGAGTATCAGAAGATGTGGAAGGAGAGCGTGACGAAGCCGGAGAAGTTCTTCGCGCGCGAGGCGGCGGAGCTGAAGTGGCAGGCGAAGTGGAAGAAGGTGCTGGACTGGAAGTGCCCCTATTCGAAGTGGTTCATCGGCGGGAAAATCAATGTGTCGGAGAACTGCCTGGACCGTCACCTCGGCACGGCGCGGCACAACAAGGCGGCGATCGTGTGGCAGGGAGAGCCGGTGGGCGAGAAGCGCACGCTGACGTATGCGCAGCTCCACCGCGAGGTGTGCCGCTTTTCAAATGTGCTGAAGCGCAACGGCGTGAAGAAGGGCGACCGGGTGATCATCTACATGCCGATGGTGCCGGAGGCGGCGATCGCGATGCTGGCGTGCGCGCGCATCGGCGCCATGCACAGCGTGATTTTCGGCGGGTTCAGCGCGGAGAGCATCAAGGACCGCGTGCTCGATTCGGGCGCGAAGCTCGTGCTGACGGCGGACGGCGGCTATCGCCGCGGCGCGGTGGTGCCGCTGAAGAAGAACGTGGACGACGCGATGACGCTGCTGAACAGCGGCGGCACGAATCCGGTGAAGCGCGTGATCGTCTTCAAGCGCACGGGGCAGGACATCCACATCGAGGAAGGCCGCGACGTGTGGTGGCACCGCGAGCTGGAATACGTGGACGCGAACTGCCCACCCGCGCAGCTCGACAGCGAGACCCCGCTTTTCATCCTCTACACGAGCGGCTCGACGGGGAAGCCGAAGGGCATCCTGCACACGACGGGCGGCTACCTGCTGCACGCCTACATGACGTGCAAATACGTCTTCGACCTGCGCGACGAGGATGTCTATTGGTGCACCGCGGATGTGGGCTGGGTGACGGGACACAGCTACATGGTCTATGGCCCGCTCGCGATGGGTGCGACGTCGCTCATGTTTGAAGGCGCGCCGAACTGGCCGGAGAACGACCGCTTCTGGCAGATCATCGAGGAGAATGGCGTGACGGTCTTCTACACCGCGCCGACGGCGATTCGCGCGTTCATGAAGTGGGGCGATTCGTGGGTGAAGAAGCACGACCTCTCGTCGCTGCGCCTGCTCGGCACCGTCGGCGAGCCGATCAATCCCGAGGCGTGGATGTGGTATTACAAGACCATCGGCGGCTCGCGCTGCCCCATCGTGGACACGTGGTGGCAGACGGAAACCGGCGGCCACATGATCACGCCCCTGCCCGGCGCGACGCCGTGCAAACCCGGCACCGCGACGCTGCCGTTCTTCGGCGTGGATGCGGCAATCGTGGACGACAACGGCAAGGAACTCGGCGCAAACCAGGGCGGCAAGCTCGTCATCCGCAAGCCGTGGCCCTCGATGCTGCGCGGCATCTGGGGCGACAAGGCGCGCTACAAGCAGACGTATTGGAGTGAATACAAAGGGATGTATTTCGCCGGTGACGGCGCGCGCCGCGATGAGCACGGCAACTTCTGGATCGTGGGCCGCATCGACGACGTGCTGAACGTCGCCGGCCACCGCCTCGGCACCGCCGAGGTCGAGAGCGCGCTCGTGTCGCACCCGTCGGTCGCGGAGGCTGCGGTCGTCGGCAAGCCCGACGAGCTGAAGGGCCAGGCCGTCGTGTGCTTCGTCACGGTGAAGGAGGGCATCCACGCCGACCACTCGCTCGCCGACGAGCTCAAGAGGCACGTCCGCAAGGTCATCGGCCCCGTGGCGACGCCCGACGAAGTGCGCTTCGCCGCGGCACTGCCGAAGACGCGCAGCGGAAAAATCATGCGCCGCCTGCTCAAGCAAATCGCCGCCGGCGAAACGCTCAAGGGCGACACGACAACGCTCGAGGACTTCAGCGTGATCGCGAAGCTCGCGGCGTCGGAGGACTGAGCGCCGCGCTCATGAAAGCGCAGGTCTGTTTCGCTGCGGTCTTGCCGTAAACAAGACTGCTCCCGTGAAATCCTCCCAGCACGAACTTCGCGTGCTGCTGGGAGGAGCCTTTGCGCTCCTGCTGATATGCGCCGCCGCGTTCTCGCTCGTGATGAACCGCCGGTCGCCGTCCGCTGGATCGATGCGCGCCGTATGAGCATCTCCTCGCCACAGAGTGCGTCTGCGCCATTTCTCCGACTCAGCGAACTCGAAGGCATCAGCATCACCTACGACTAGGCGCCGCAAGACACTGCGCGCCGTGGCTCTCCGCTCAACGCGTGTGCATTCACCCACAGCGCTTCAGCGCGGGATGCCGAGCTTTTCCGGAAAGAAGCCGGCGAGAACGAAGAGCGGGACCGCATAGAATGCGGAAATCGCCGCGACGATCATTTCCGCCGCCCAGATCTGCCCCAGCTTTGCGATGAATGCTCTGGATGGGTTCTTCGGATCATAAATGACCGGCACAACCTGTCCCACATGATAGCCTACCGGGCTCGAACCCACCTTCGAGCAGTGGACGTATTCCTCGCCGTCGCCGGTGAGGAAGCAGAAGACCGGGGCCTGGGTCCGCGGAGATCTCCCCTGAGCCCGCAGTTCGACAACTTCGCCGGTCGTGTGCAACCACGCGGACAACCGGCGCCGCTTCGACCTCACCCACACAAACATGAGAATGTGGGGCAGGAAGCTGGCGAGAATGAGGAGGACGCGCATGATTCAGCTTCTGCCGAGACCGATGAATTTGCCCCGAGTGCGCGCGAAGACGCCTTCCGGCGACTCAGCGCGGGCGAATCGCCTCATTTCTCACCGCTTCCGCAGCAGGCAGCGCGAGGGCGCGCCGTCGCCTTTCTGGAATTTGATAGGCAGGCAGATCAGGTCGAAGTCGCCGGGCTTGATCGCGGAGAGGTCGAGCCCCTCGATGATCCACACTTCCGCGCCGAGCAGGATGTGGTGCGTCTCGATGCCGTCCTTGTAGAAACCGCCGACGCTCAGGTAGTCGATGCCGACGGTCTGCACGCCGCACTCGACGAGGTATTCGGACGCCTCGGCGGAGATGTAAACGAAGTCCTTGTCGAACTCCTTCTTCTTCCAGCTCACGGCGGAGTTGCGCGTCTTGAAAATGAGCCGCTCGCCCTTCTTCGGCTTCAGCTTCTTCAGCTCGGCGACCTTGATGGCCTGCTTGTCCTTGATCTCGACGACGCGGGCCGGGCCGATGACGGCGTCCCACGGCAGATCGTCCATCGTCTTCGCGCCGTGGAGAAAATGCAGCGGCGCATCCATGTGGGTGCCCGTGTGGGAGTTGAAATTGATCGCGGTCACGTTGCACACGTCGCCCTTCGCGGTGCCGAGGTGCATCGTCGTGAAGGTCGGCGGATTGCCCGGCCAGCCGTGCATGGTGTTCGAGATGGGAACGGAGACGTCGATCCAAGGATTCTGTTTTGCCATGGCGCGAGGCTCAGGGAACGGAGCCGAAAGTTCAAAGCTCAAAGTTCACGGGACTGCGGTGGGCAGCTCAGGCAAACCGCGCCGCCGGCCGCTTCCGCATGAGCGAGAAAAACAGCAGCGACGTGAGGACGAGCATCACCGCCGACGGCTCGGGGACCGCGACGATGCTGTTGATCCAAGTCACATGCGAACTCACTCGGGTGACCGCGGTCACGTCGCCATACAGGCCGTTCGAGCCGAAGCCGTCCGCGGGGTTGATGCCCCACGACGTAATGCCCGCGACTTTCCAAGTGCCGCCATCAAGGAGATAGGTCGGCCCGCCGCTGTCGCCCTGTGCAGTGCCGCCCTCGACGGTGGCGGCGTTCAGTGTCATTTGCGTGGTCGCGCTCGTCGTGCCGGAGATGGTTCCGGCCGGATCGAGCGTCGTCGAAAATGCGCCGTTGTCCGGCAGGCCCGCCGTCGCGAGCGTGTTGCCCCCGGCAGCACCGCTGTCGAAATCGTAAAAGAGCTGCCCGCCGGTGAAGCCGCCGGAAGTCTGGCTCGTCGCGCGGTCGATCACATTCGAGATGCCGTGGATGGCGCCGCTGACGTTGTTCGTCACCACCGTGGTGCCCGTGCCCGTGCGGCCAAAGCCGACGGTGTAAACCTGCGCATTCAGCTCGCTCGTGCCGGTGTAAAGCTGCGCGGGCGTGATGCCCACAACCGGCGTCGTGAGCCGGAACAGCGCGATGTCCCACCCCTGGCTGATGCCGACAGTCGCATTCGTCAGCGGTGCCGGCGCGGCATTCCAGAGCGGGTGCTGGAAACGCTGCGCCATGTCCGCGGTGTAGGGCGTGCCGCCGATGGTGAAGGTGAGCGCGGTGACCGCGGCGTTGTTCCAATTGTGCGCCGCCGTGAGCACCCAGTCGGATGCGATGAGGACTCCGGTGCCGCCAAAGCTCGCGGCTCCCTCCGTGATGCCCACCTGCCCCGCTGCGGCAAACGACGGGAAATTCGCGAAGTCAGTCGCGAGCTGGTTCGAAGCGGTCAGGTTCCACGAGTTGTCGATGATGATCGCCCGGGACGGCACTGCCATCGCGAGGCCAGCGATGACACTCAGTGCTGCACGCTTGGTGAATGGACGACACGCGATTCTGCCAAACAGGCTCTTCATAGGACAAAGACTGAAACTTTCCTCCGATTCCATCTTCGCGTTTTCCTAGTTTTGTCGTGTTTGCGTGTCAAGCCCAGCCTCGACGGCGGCGGACGGCCTTCTAGCTACCGTCGAATTGCCGCCGAGCGCGACGGCAGCGCGTCCGGCGCAAGACGCCAAGAATTCAAATCGCTCCGCGCATCCGGCTATTTCTTCGCCTTCTTTTCTTTCCCGCGCAGATCCATCTCGCAGCCGGGGTCGTGCGGGACGGGCTGGCCGATGAGGTCCACGGGGTGGTTGAAAAGATACCGCCACACGTCCTCGTGGATGAATTTCCCGCCCGCGTCCTTCACCGCGGCGCCGCCGGGTGTGACGCTGCTGTGGGCGCGCTTGTCGTCGCCTTTCACGTCGGCGTCGGTCGTGAGGCGGCGCGTGTTGCCATAGGGCGGCGCAGCTTTGTCCACGGCGACGATGGGGCCGAACTGATGCAGGCCGAGCATCTCCCACGAGCGGCAGTAGTGACCGCCGCTCCAGCCGCCATCGAGCACGTGGCTGAATGCGAAGAAGCGGTTCGCGGGCGTGGCGGACGGCAGGCTCTGCCACATCTCATACTGGTCGCGCGGGCCGCAGAACATCACGACGCGGTCCACCTTCACCTGCTTGGCAAAGCGCGCGGCGGTCGTGCTGCCGTGCGAGCTGCCGGAGATGATCACGCGGTCCCATCGGAGCGCGTTGCCGCCGGGCGCGAGGAAGTAGTCCCAGCGGCCCTGCGGGTTTTCCTTCGCGAGGTGTTTCACGAACTGCAGCGCGCGCTCCATCATGCCGTCGGGCTGCGGGATTTCCACGAGCGGGCTCGTGTCCGTGCCAGTCGCGGCCTCGAGGCGGATCTTGCCAAGTAGGTGGCCATCCTCGCCGGGCGAATTGTTCCCGAACTTGCCAAACCAGCCGTTCGCGTAGTGAACGCGGATGGCGTGGATGCCGTAGCTGTTCACGCGCTCGAAAAGCGGCCCGCTGTGGCCCATGAGCCAGATCATGAGCTTGCCCTGCGGCTTCACGCGCGTGTCCACGGAGGCGTTCTCGATGTCCGCGGGCTTGCCGCCCTTTTCAAAGACGAAATCAATCTCGGGGTGAGCCTTCGCGCGCGGGTCGATGACGCTCGCGCGCGCGGTGAGCTCGTAGCGCTGCGGCTTCGGGTCGTTGAAAATGAGAGGCGAGTCGGCTGCGGCGAGCAGCGGACTGGATGCAACGATGAGCACCGAGAGGATGGCGAGAGTTCGATTCATGCGGGCGGCGAGAATGCACGCGCGCGCCGGACTCCGCGACCTTCTTTTCACCTCCGCAGCATCGCCGCTGCTAGCCCAGCGTGAGGAGGCTCAGTTCCGGGCGGCAGTTGAAGCGCGCGGTATGCAGGCAGCCGACTCCCGCGGTGATGTGCAGCCAGCGGTTTTCCCACGGGTAAAGTCCGCGCACGAAGCGCTTGTCGCGGATCGGCGCGAACGGCTCGCCGATGAGCGGAAGCGAGAGCTGCCCGCCGTGGGTGTGGCCGCTGAGCATGAGGTCCCATCCAAACGGCAGCAGCCGGTCCTTGGTGTCCGGATTGTGCGACATGAGGATCGAAGGCACGCCCGGTTCGCGCTGCCATCCGGCAAACGCAGCGGCGGGATCCATCTCGTCCGCCCACCAGTCGCCGACACCTGCGAGATCGATGGCGCACCCGCGCAGCGTCACGCGCTCGCGGCGGTTGTGGAGCAGCGGAATGCGGGCGGCGGCGAGCATCGCGCGCACGAGCGACGTGTCTGCGTAGCCGTGGTGGTGGCCGGGACGATACGCCCACTTGCCGCCGTCGTGGTTTCCGAGGACCGCGTAAGTCGGTGCAGCCGCGGGCAGCTCGCCGAGCACCGCAGAATACTCATCCCACTGGTCGTATCTCAGCGTGATGAAGTCGCCAGTCAGGCAGATCAAATCAGGCTTCAACGCGATCCCTGCCCGCACAGCCCTGCGCAGGTAGCTCAGCGGCATGGGATCCGCATGCATGTCCGAGAGATGCAGCAAGCTCAGCTTCTGGCCGCCGAGCCCGAGCGGCACCTCGCGGCGGGCGACCTTGAGCCACCACGGCTCGACAAAACGCATCCACAGGCCAGCACCCGCGATGGCGCCAAAGCAGCCGGCGAGGAAGCGGCGGCGGGTGATGAGAGGTTTCTTCAAAACTCGATTCCTATTCCCGCGTCGCTACTCATCGCGCGCTCTGAGCCTTGCCGAAATCAAAGGCGACTGGCTCCCCCTTCGACGGCTTGAGCGCAATGCTCTGCACCTCCAGCCCGGCGCTCGCTTTCGCAGGCGTGATTCGCAGATGCACGAGACGGCTTTTCACCGGCAGCTCCACCTCGATGTCCTGCCATTCCTCCGATGTAGGCCACGTGAAAGGCGCGCTGTTTTCTGCGGTGAAATCCTTCTCCTTGCTCGTGCGCCACGTGAATGTCCCGGCGCCACCCTGCTTTGCGCGGACGCGCATTTTCACGGTGACGGGACCGGCGAGATCGAGGCCGCTGTTCGTGAAAAAGAGGCGCCCGTTCTTTGCGAGGTTTGCGTCCGGCGTGACAACGAGCACGCCGTCCTTCACCGCGAGCGTTCCATTGCGGCAGATCCAGCCGCGGATGCTTCCCTCCGGCTCGCGGGTTTTCCGGGCGATGGCCTCATTCTGCGACTTCGGGATGAGGTCGTGCTCGGCGAAAAGACCTTCGTGGTGCTGGTCAAATGTCGCGGGCAGGCCCGGCGGCTTCAGCGTCCCTGTCCACGCCTTCAGCTTCGCCTCGAGACGCGCGGCGATGTCCGGGTGCTGCTTGATGAGGTTTCGCGCGATGTTCTCACCGTCGGGCCTCGTGATGTCGAAGAGCAGACGCTCACGGTCGCCGAGCGCGATCAGCTTGTAGGGCATCTCGAGGATCGCCGCCTGCGAGCCCCACCGCCAGTAGAGCGCTTCATGCGGCGCCGATTTGTTCTCGCCGGTGACGAACGGGACGAGGTTCACGCCGTCGAGCCGGTCGTCGTGCGGCTGTCCGGCGAGCGCGACGGCGGTGGCCGCCACGTCGAGGCTCATCACTGGCTGGTCGTAGGTGACGCCAGCGGGCAGCGTGCCGGGCCACGCAGCCACGAATGGCGTGCGGATGCCGCCCTCGCTGAGCATGCCCTTTTGCCCGACCATCGGGAGGTTGAGCGAGCCGTTCCATGCGTTGCCGAGCGGAGCGCCGTTGTCGCCGATGAAGAAGATCAGCGTGTCCTTCTCCGAGCCCATCTCGCGCAGCTTTGCACGGATGCGGCCGAGACCGTCGTCCATCGCGGCGATCATCGCGAGCGCCTGGCGGCGCGGCAGCGGGAGGTTCGCGGGGGTCTTTGAAAACCATGGCTCCGGCGATTCGAGCGGCACGTGCGGCGCATACCACGCGAGGTAGAGGAACCACGGCTGCTCCGGCTTTGCCGCGCGCCGGTCGAGGAATGAGAGCGCGGCCTCGGTCTGGACGACGACCCGGAAGCGGTTGTCCGCCACGAGATGCGGAGCGTCGGCGAACGGCTTCCCGTTCAGATCATGCGACGCGAAAAACTGCCGCATCTCGCCCCGCCAGTATTCATCGAAGCCCTGCCCGTGCGGCATGTTCTCAGGAATCGCCCGCAGCGTGCGCGGCCCGCCCTTCGGCCCGAGGTCGAGATGCCACTTGCCCACCATGCCGGTGAGGTAGCCCGCGGGCTTCAGCCGCTCGGCGATGGTGAGCTCCTCGAGTGGCAGCGGGCCCTTGCCGTTGTCTTCCACGCCAAACCGCTGCTGATATCGCCCCGTGATCACGCCGGCCCGCGAAGGGACGCACTGCGGCGCGCTCACATAGCCGCGCGCAAAGCGGACGCCGTCGCGGGCAAGCTGGTCGAGGTTTGGCGTGCGGATTTCAGCGTTCACGCCCTGCGCGCCGAGATCCGACCAGCCGTGATCGTCCGAATAGATGAGCAGGATGTTCGGCTTGCGCGGAGCCGCATGGAGGGCAGCGCCCATCGCGAGAAGCACGGCGAGCGTGCGCACAAGAGTCGTGGTCATAGGCTTGAAACCGGCGGGCTACTTGCGTTTCGGCACCGTCGCCGGCGGTGTCCACTCGGCAGGTTTGGGGTTGGCGACTTTCAGCGGTGCGGTGTCGTCGTGGGCGCGCATTTCCCTTTCGAGGAGCGCGCTCATCTCGGCGAGCTTCGCAGCGTGCCCGGGTTTGTCGGCGAGGTTGTTCAGCTCGTGCGGATCGGCGGAGAGATCGAAGAGCTGCGTGCGATCCACGAGCGGATAGCGGATGAGTTTCCAGCGGTCGTCGCGCACAGCGCGCTGGCAATCGCGGTAGCCGGTGTAAAGCGCGTCGCGGACTTTCTTTTTCTCGCCGCGGATGACCGGCGCGATGCTGCGGCCCTCGACACCGTCGGGCAGCTTCGCGCCGCCGAACTCGGCGAACGTGGGGAACAAATCCATGAGGTAGATGAGCGCGTCGCTGCGGCCCTTCGGGATGCCGGGGCCGGCGATGACGCACGGCACGTGCATGCCGCCGAACTCGTAGAGGTTTTGCTTCCCGAACAGCCCGTGCTCGCCGAGCGAGAGGCCGTTGTCGCCGGTGAAGATGATGATGGTGCTGTCCCACTGCCTGCTCTTTTTCAGCTCGGCGAAAATGCGGCCAACGTGGTGGTCGAGCCCGGTGACGCACGCCCAGTAGTCGGCGAGCTGCTGCTTCGTGTCCTCCGGCGTGCGCGGCCACGGCGCGAGCTGCTCGTCGCGCACGGTCATCTCGCCGTTGTCCCAAGGATGCTGCGGCATGAACGCGGCGGGCAGCGGGATTTGCGCGGGGTCGTAGAGCTTGTGGAATTCCGGCGCGGCGACGCGCGGGTCGTGCGGCACGGGCGGAGCGAGGTAGATGTAGAATGGGCGGTCGGCCTTGCGCCCGTGCAGGAATTGAATCGCCGCATCCGCATGGCGCTCGCTGCTGCCACGGCGAAGGTCGGGCGCTTGGTCGTCCATGCGGAGGTTCGTGTCGAACGCGTTCAGGGCGACGGTGTATTCGTTACCGCCTTTGCCGCAGTGCCAGGTCTCATAGCCCGCGCGGCTCATCACGCGCGCCAGCGACTTCTCGGGATCGCCGTCCTTGCCGCGCGGCTTGGGGCAGCGGAGCCACGACTGGCCCGTGAGCATCATCGTGCGGCTCGGCTGGCACACCGCGCCGACCATCGAGCCCATCGTGTAGCAGTGGGTGAAGGTGAACCCGTTCTCGACGAGCGAGTCGAGGTTTGGCGTTTTCACGACGGGATTGCCGAGCGCGCGCAGGCCGTCGGCGCGGTGGTCGTCGGCATGGATGTGCAGGATGTTCGGCGCGGCGACGGCGCCACGGCAGGCAGCAAGCAGCACGAGGAGGAAAGAGGCGATGCGCATGGGAAACCTGCATACACGAACAGCGCGGACCGGGAATCCTTTTGAGGATGCGCCACCGGGGATTCCGTGTCCCAAGCACCGCTGCCCACGGTGTTCCTCTCAGGTGCTTGTCACTGCGCGGGAATGCTGCTCTTTTCCGCCCCCGCACCGAGCACTCGAAGCCCACCTCGAACCGACCCAAAATGAAGCGCCCCATCCTCTGGCTCACCGCCGCCGCCGCACTCGCGGGCGCGTATTTCGCCGCGAGGCAGTGGCCGGACAAGGTGATGTTTTGGAGGAGTTCCGCGGCAGCCGAAACCGGCAAGAAGCCCGCACGCCCGACGACCGCGGTCGTGAGCACGCGCAACATCAATTTTTCCATCAGTGCGGCGGGTGAAATCACGCCGGCGGAACAGGTCTCCGTGCGGCCCGAGGTGAGCGGTCGCATCGACAAGCTGCCCGTGGACATCGGCGACAAGATCAAGAAGGGCGACATCCTCTTCACCCTCGACGACACGGATCTGCAGACGGAGAAGTCGCAGCGGCAGATCGAAATCGAAGGCGCGCGACTGCAGGTCACCACGGCCCAGCTCCTCGTCGAAAAGAGCGAGATCAACTTCAACCGGAACAAGGATCTCTTTGCGCAAAAGCTCGTTTCGCAGGAGGCATTCGACAACAACCGCATCGAACTCGACGCGGCGCGCAACGGCCTCGCCATCGCGAAAAACAGCCTCGACCGCGCCCAAGCCGCGCTGCGCATCGTGGAGGACAAGCTTTCCAAAACGAAGATCGTCGCGCCTTTCGACTGCACCATCCTCACGCGGCCCGTTTCCGTCGGCCAGGCGGTGTCCGGCGCCAGCGGCGTGAACAGCGGCACGGAGGTGCTCACCATCGCGGACCTCGGCGAGCTCCTGATCAATGCGCACATCAACCAGGCCGACGTGACGCGCATGACCGTCGGCCAGAAGGTGGAGATCGAAGTGGAGGCCGTGGCCGGACTGAAGCTCTCCGGACGGCTCGACCGCATCGCCCCGCAGGCGACGATCAAGAACGGCATCAAGGGCTTCTCCACCCGCATCATCGTGAAGAACGACGAGCGCTCCGGCTTGCGGCCCGGCATGACGGCGAATCTCAACATCCCGCTCCAGTCGGCGAACGACGTCATCGCGATTCCGCTCGCCGCCGTCTTCACCGACAAGGGCGAGCGCTTTGCCTACGTCAAGGAGGGCGACAAATTTGCGCGTGTGCCCATTTTGATCGGCGTCAGCGACTACGACTACGCCGAGGTGACGAAGGGACTCCAGGGCGGCGAGACCGTGTCGCTCATCACTCCCGCGGAAGACGCGGGGCAGGTGCAGCAGGCGTTCGGCGCCGCGGCAAAGACGCCCGGCTCGGGCACGAAGGGCGGCAAACCCTCCGGAAAGTCGTCGGGAGGAAAGGGAGGGCCGGGCTAGCACGGCGGCGACCCATGGCCCTGATCGAACTGCGCGGCGTCAGCAAAATCTACCACCTCGGTGGCGAGGAGATCCGCGCACTGGACAATGTGGACCTCGACATCGACAGCGGCGAGTTCATCTCGATCATCGGCCCGTCCGGCAGCGGAAAATCCACGCTCATGCACGTGCTCGGCTGCCTCGATTCGCCGACGAAGGGCAGCTTCAAGCTCGACGGCATCGAGATTTCCACCGCGTCGGCGCGCCAGCTCGCGCGCATCCGGAACCAGAAGATCGGGTTCGTCTTCCAGTTCTTCAACCTGCTCCCGAAGCTCAGCGTGCTGCAGAATGTCGAGCTGCCGATGGTGTATGCGGGCGCAAATGCCCGCGACCGCCGCGACCGCGCCATGGAGGCCCTGCGCCTCGTCGAAATGGACAACCGCGCCAAGCACCGCCCGCTCCAGCTCTCCGGCGGCCAGCAGCAGCGCGCCGCCATCGCCCGCGCGCTGGTGAACGACCCGAAGATCGTCTTCGCCGACGAGCCGACCGGCAACCTCGACTCGCACACTGGTGAGACAATCCTCCGCCTTTTCCACGAGCTGAGCCGCAAGGGCCGCACCATCGCGCTCGTCACGCACGACCCCGGCATCGCCGCTGTGACCCCGCGCAGGATCGAAATCCGCGACGGCAGAATCGCGCAAAACGTGGATGCGAAGCTCGCGGGCCTTGCAGGCGGGCCGAAATTTGAGATCCACGCGCAGCGCGCGGCGCCGAACACAGACCCGACAGGGCCGGGCGCCTAGCCGATGAAGGTCATGCGCCGCGTCCTTCCGCCTCCAACCTTCACCCGCGCGTTCCGATGAACTGGTTCAACGCCGTTGTCGTCGGGTTCAAGGAGATCCTCGCGAACAAGTTCCGCTCGGTGCTGACGATGCTCGGAATCATCCTCGGCGTGTCGAGCCTTGTGGCGATGTCCGCCCTCACAAAGGGCATGGAGAACGGGATGAAGGAGGCGCTCATCGCCATCGGCGGGCTGGAGAAGGTGCGCATCGAGGAGCAGGACATCCCCGTGTGGCAGCAGCACCTCGCCGACCAGGCGGTGGGCACGACGATGAACGACGTGCATGCGCTCATCCGCAGCGCGCCGAGCATCACGATGGTCGTCCCGGAGATGCGCGCCCGCAGCATCACGATGACGCACGGCGGGAAGAGCATCAACCCGTGGAACTTCATCGGCACGTGGCCGAACGCCGTCGAGCTGAACCAGCACGTCGTCGAGCACGGGCGCATGTTCAACGAGCTGGACGACGAGAACGCGCGCAACGTGTGCGTGATCGGCACCGCGGTGCGCGACGCGCTCTTCGGCTCGCCGGAACAAATCGGACGCGAGGTGATCCCCATCGGCGAATTCGTGAACATCAACAGCCAGAGGTTCAAAATCATCGGCATGTTCGAGCACTACGAGAGCGAGCAGGACAAAAAGCTCCGCGCGCTCGAGGCATCGAAACCGCCGGAGGCGAAGACTGGTCCCGAGCGCAGCCGCGGATATGGCAGCATGAGCGGGAGCCGCCGCAGCAGCAGTTCGACGGGCGGCTTCGTCTTCGACCTGAAGAACAACACCGTTTACATCCCGCTGAACACGATGTGGCTGCGGTTCCGCGCGGCCACGGGAACCTCCGGCTCCTCCAGCAGCAGCAGCCGCAGCAGCGGAAGCTCCAGCAGTTCGAGCAGCAGCGTCGCCGGGAGCACCCTCAGCACGGAGTTCGTCCCCGACCCGCGCCTTTCCACGCTCTCGATCAAAATCGCCGACATCGAGAAGATGGACGAGGCGCTGCAGCAGGTGAAGAACGTCCTCATGCACTCGCACAAAGGCATTGAGGATTTCTCCTTCCGCACGCAGGAGAACTGGGGCGAGACGATCGAGCAGTCCATGCGCAACGCGCGCATGAGCGGCGGCATCATCGCCGCGATCAGCCTGCTCGTCGGCGGCATCGGCATTATCAACATCATGCTCGCGAGCATCACCGAGCGCGTGCGCGAGATTGGCATCCGCAAGGCGATCGGCGCGACGTTTCCCGACGTATTCACGCAGATCCTCGTCGAAAGCGTCGTGCTCGCGGTTCTCGGCGGACTCGCCGGACTGCTCACATCGAAGCCGTTCGTAAAGCTCCTTATCGTGATGTCGCCAACAGAGAACACGCCCGTCATCACCGTCGAGAGTATGATTCTCGCGTTCAGCGCAAGCGTCGCCGTGGGGATCCTCGCCGGTCTTTTCCCCGCGGTTAAGGCGGCCAAGCTCAACCCCATCCAGGCGCTGCGCTACGGCTAGCCGCGGCGGGCCCCCGCGCAGCAAAAATTTTCAGGAAAAGCATCTGTGTCCTTCCTCAACGCGATCATCGTCGGCCTGCGCGAGATCCTCTCGCACAAGTTCCGCTCCGTGCTCACCATGCTCGGCATCGTGCTCGGCGTCTCGAGCCTCGTTGCGATGGCGGCGATCGTGAAGGGCATGGAAAACGGAATGAAGGAGGCGATGATCGCCCTCGGCGGACTCGACAAGGCACTCACGCGCGAGGCGCCGGTCCCCGTATGGCAGGCGCACCTCGCCGACCAGGCACCGGGCCGCACGATGCGCGACGTCGAGGCGCTGAAGCGGAGCGCGCCGTTGATCCGGATGGTGTCGCCGGAGATGGCGCTGGAAAGGGCGATCATGTCGCGCGGCGAGCTGCGGGTGAAACCCTCGGAGCTGGTCGGCGTCTGGCCCGTCGTGATCGAGATGAACCTCCATGTCCTGGAGCACGGCCGCTTTTTCAACGAACTCGACGAGGAGAACGCCAACGCGGTGTGCGTCATCGGCACGGGAATCCGCGACGCGCTGTTTGGCTCGCCGGAGCAGCTCGGACGCGAGGTCGTGCCGCTCGGCGAACACATCCAGATCAACCACCAGACCTTCACCATCATCGGCATGTTCCAGCACTACGAGAGCGAGAAGGACCGCATGAAGCGCGAGCAGGCGCGCGAGCATCCCGAGGAGATGAAGAAGCATCTCGTCGAGCGCGGACGCCCCGGCTACCGCAGCGCCGGCGGCGGCAGCTCGTGGGCCTTCGACCGCAAGAACATGACCGCCTACATCCCGATGAACACGATGTGGCTCCGCTTCCGCTCTTGCAGCGGTGCGAACAACATCCCCGACCCCACGCTGAGCGACATCGACCTGAAGGTGGGCGATCTTTCGCAGATGGAGGCCGCACTCGGCCAGGCACGCAACGTCCTGCTGACCACGCACGGCGGCATCGAGGATTTCACCTTCGCGACGCAGGAGAACAACATCGAGAACATCAACCAGGCCATCCGGAATGCGCGCATGAGCGGCGGCATCATCGCTGCGATCAGCCTCATCGCGGGCGGCATCGGCATCATGAACATCATGCTCGCAAGCATCACCGAGCGCGTCCGCGAAATCGGCATCCGCAAGGCCATCGGCGCCACGTTCACCGATGTGTTCACGCAGATCGTCGTCGAGAGCACGGTCATCGCGATCATCGGCGGCCTCGTCGGGCTGCTGGCCTCCGCGGGGCTCATCCAGATCATCGTCACCGTTTCTCCGAGCGAAAATGCGCCGGTGATTCTCCCGGAGAGCATGGTCCTCGCGTTCAGCTTCAGCGTGGCCGTCGGCATGCTCGCGGGGCTTTTCCCGGCAGTGAAGGCCGCCAAGCTGAACCCCATTCAGGCGCTGCGCTACGACTAGCGCCGCGCGCACTACTGCGCGCGGAAGATGAAGAACACCGCACCCACGAGGCAGAGGCCGGCCCAGAGGAAATTGAGGGAAATAGGCGTCCGCATGTAGAGGATCGCAAACGGCACGAACACCGCGAGGGTGACGACCTCCTGCACGATCTTGAGCTGCGGCAGGGTGAAGGTGCCGAAGCCGAGGCGGTTCGCCGGCACCTGCAGCGCGTATTCAAAGAGAGCGATGCCCCAGCTTGCGAGGATCGCCACCACCAGCGGCTTCGCGCGCAGATCCCGCAGGTGCGCATACCATGCGAAGGTCATGAAGACATTGGAAAGGACGAGGAGTGCGACGGTTCTTGCAGCGGTCATGGGTTCGTTGAGTGCGCGCCATCCGATTCACAAACCCACCGAATGCAACGGTGGAAAATCAGCGGCTTGTCTCCGCGCCCGGACTCGTCGGCCAGCCGGCTGCCGGCGACGATTCCACGGCACAGGACGCTGGTGCTGGGATTGCCCCACAGGAAGCCGAGGCGCCCGCAGCGGTGTCCAGTTTCCGCCGAATCCGCCGGGCGAGGTCCGCCGCATCCGTGGCCTGACCGGAGTCTTCCGCGTCCACGCCGAGTATCTCCGCAAAGTGCCGCGTCTGTTCCACCGTCCAGCTCTCCGATTCCCGCGCTCCATCCTGAATGCGCGCCGCGATCTCGGCGAGATTCTCCCCCGGCAATCCGGACTGCGCGAGCACCTCGCGCATTCTACCCAGGCTGAGCCGCGCCGGCAGTGTGGCAAACAGCGCGGGCTCACCCATGCCGGCAAGTTCGGGCGGGGTGCGGATCTCACCGGACCGCACAAAAAAGCACCACACGTCACAGGCATAGAAACCCAACTCCGCGAAGTAGGCACTGTCCGGGGAACAGCCGGGAATGAAGACCCCGCCGGCTCCCCGCTCGATTTCAACCGTCGATTCGGCATTCTCCTCGCGGAAAATCCGGAGGTAAAAGCGCGGGCGGCCGTCTGCGCCAGCCGCATGCGGATGCTCCTCCGGCCGGAAGTCCCAGTAGGCGTAAATGCAGCGCGGATCGCGCGGAGCGAGCCAGAGGCACGCCTCCCCGTAGTTGTGTTCCGGACCGAAAATCTCGCCCTTGAGATCCTCTTCGAACGACTCCCTCTGCGGCGCGATCATTTCCTTTTTCGGGGAGGGCGAGGGAGGATTTTCGCTCATGCAGTTGATTGCGAGTGCGGCGCACGCTAGTGAAAGCCCCCTTTCACGCAAACCCAAACATGTTCACCAAGCGCGTCATTCCCTGCCTCGATGTCCACGATGGAAAGGTCACGCGCGGCGTGCAGTTTGGCCGCGCCGAGGAGGGCGGGCTGCGCAATGTCGGCGACCCGGTCGCGCTCGCGCAGCGCTACAACGACCAGGGCGCGGACGAAATGGTTTTTTTCGACATCACTGCGAGCGCGCACGGCCGCGCGACGATGGCGGATGTGATCGAGCGCACCGCGGCGTGCTGCTTCATGCCGCTCACCGTCGGCGGTGGCATCCGCGTGGTGGACGACATGAGCACGATGCTGAAGGCCGGCGCGGACAAGGTGAGCATCAACTCGAGCGCCATCGCGACGCCGGATCTGATCAGCGCGGGCGCGGAAAAGTTCGGCAGCCAGTGCATCGTCGTCTCGATCGACTGCAAGCGCACTGCGCCCGATGTGTGGAAGGTTTTCGTAAAAGGCGGACGCGAGGAGACGAATTGGAACGCCGTCGAGTGGGCCGAGGAAGCCGTGCGGCGCGGCGCCGGCGAGATCGTGCTGAATTCCATCGACGCCGACGGCACGAAGAAGGGCTACGACATCACCATCACGCGCCGAGTGAGCGAGGCGGTCGGCGTGCCGGTCGTCGCGAGCGGCGGCGCGGGGAATCTCGAGCACATGGTCGAGGTGCTGCTCGCCGGAAAGGCGGATGCCGTGCTCGCCGCGAGCATCTTCCACTTCGGCACCTACACCGTAGGCGATGTGAAAAGCTTCCTCGCGAAGCACGAAGTGCCCATCCGGCTTTGAGCGTGCGCGGTCCGCATCACCCGTTTATTTTCCTGCGCAATGCCCACTGAACCGCTCGTCATCGCCGGCCGCACCTTCCAATCGCGGCTGCTGCTCGGCACGGGAAAATTTTCCTCGAACGAGGCGATGGCTGCCGCGCTGGCGGAGAGCGGCACGGAGATCGTCACCGTGGCGCTGCGGCGCGCGGACCTCTCGGGCAAAGGCGACCCGTTTGCGAACATCCTCGAATTCATCGACCCCAGGAAATACCTGCTGCTGCCGAATACGAGCGGCGCGATGAACGCGGACGAAGCCGTGCGACTCGCGCGACTCGCGCGCACGGCGGGCATCAGCGACTGGGTGAAACTCGAGATCCATCCCGACCCGCGCTACCTGCTGCCCGACCCGATCGAGACACTGAAGGCCGCGGAGGTGCTCGTGAAGGACGGCTTCACCGTGTTGCCCTACATCAACGCCGACCCCGTGCTCGCGAAGCGACTCGAGGACGCGGGCTGCGCGACGGTGATGCCGCTCGGCTCGCCCATCGGCAGCAATCGTGGCATCGAGACACGCGCACAAATCGAAATCATCCTCGACCAATGCACCGTGCCCGTCGTCGTGGACGCAGGCCTCGGCGCTCCGAGCCAAGCGGCGGAGGCGCTGGAAATGGGCGCGTCGGCCGTGCTCGTGAACACCGCCATCGCCATCGCTCCCGACCCGATCCGCATGGCGCGCGCGTTCCGCATGGCCGTCGAGGCCGGACGCGAAGCTTACGAGACCGGACTCGCAGCGCGCGGCGTGACCGCGAGCGCGACCAGCCCGCTCACGGGCTTCCTCCACTC
>JBGAPU010000199.1:0-2406 GCA_044221035.1 Chthoniobacteraceae bacterium
GGGCGCTCGGCGCCCCGTGGGGCGGCGCGCACAGCACCGTGGGCGACCTCACCCGGATGCTCCGCTATTTTTTGAAGCCCGACGGCCGAGTGCTGAAGCCGGACACAGCGCGCCTGATGGTCCGCGACCACACGCCGAACATGGAGGCGCACCGGGGCATCGGATGGCAGCTCGGCGCTTCGCTCGGGCGTGGCTGCACGGAGCGGGCCTTCGGCCACTCCGGCTCCACGGGGACGCTCGCATGGGCGGATCCGGCGACGGACACCACATTTGTGATTCTGACCTCGCTGCCGAAGAACGTCTCCGGCGAACTCATTTTGAAACCCGCATCCGATTTGATCTCCGCGTCGTGACACCCGCGGGCGCTTTCACGGCCTCACGTCGGGGCTGGACGCGGGTTGAACAGCAGTCCCCTTCCCACCTCACCACATGAAACGCACACTCCTCATCGCATTCACCGCGCTCCTGCTCGCTACATCCGCTGCGTCCGTCGCAGCGGCGCAGCCAAACATCGTCATCTTCCTCGTGGACGACATGGGTGTGATGGACACGTCGGTTCCATTCCTCACCGACGAGGCGGGAAAGCCGAAGCGTTATCCGCTGAATGACTTTTACCGCACGCCGAACATGGAGCGCCTCGCCGCGCGCGGCATCCGCTTCAACCAGTTCTGCGCGATGAGCGTGTGCTCGCCGACACGCATCTCGATCATGACCGGCCAGAATGCCGCGCGGCACCGCACTACGAACTGGATCAACCCCGACACCAACAACGCCGGCCCGCAGGGACCGTCTGAATGGAACTGGCGCGGCATGACGAAGGAAACCGTCTCGCTTCCGCGGCTGCTCGCGGCAAACGGCTACCGCACGATTCATGTCGGCAAGGGCCACTTCGGCCCGCGCGACGCGGAGGGCGCGGATCCGCGCACGATTGGCTTCGACATCAATGTCGCGGGCGGCTCCATCGGCGCGCCCGCCAGCTACTACGGGAAGCAGAATTTTGGAAACCCGCTCGACGGCAAACCGACGAAGAAGGCCGGCGCCGGCGTGCCCGGCCTCGAGAAATACCACGGGCAGGACATCTTCCTCTCGGAGGCGCTCACGCTCGAGGCGAAGTCGCACGTCGCCGACGCGGTGAAGGAGAAGAAGCCTTTCTTCCTCTACTTCGCGCACTACGCCGTGCATGCGCCGTTCAATTCGGATCCGCGCTTTGCCGGCCACTACAAGGACAGCGGCAGGCCGCCAGCGGCGCAGGCATTCGCGACGCTCGTCGAGGGCATGGACAAATCGCTCGGCGACATGCTCGACCACCTCGACACACTCGGCGTCGCGGACAACACGCTCATCTTCTTCCTCGGCGACAACGGCTCCGACGGACCAATGGTCGCGGCGGGCGTGAAGGACGCCGGCAGCGGGATGAAATTCGGCGCGCACATCGTCGGATGCGCGGAGCCGCTCCGCGGCAAAAAGGGATCCCACTACGAGGGCGGAATGCGCGTGCCTTTCATCGCAGCGTGGGCCAAGCCCGACACCGCGAACGCATCGCAGAAGCGGCTGCCGATTGCCGCAGGAGCCATCCAGCACCAGCAGGCTGCGGTGTATGACATGTTCCCGACGATCCTCTCGCTCACCGACACGAAGGCTCCCTCGGCGCACACCACGGACGGCGCGCGGTTGGACACCTTGCTCACCGGCAAGCGCGACACATCCCGCGAGGAGGCGTTCCTCATGCACTATCCGCACTCGCCTCACCGCACTGACTACTTCACGACCTTCCGCAGCGGTGACTGGAAGGTGATCTACCACTACTTCCCGTCGGAAGTTTCCGAAGACTCGCGCTACCAGCTCTTCAATCTCAAAGCCGATCCATTCGAGCAGAGGAACCTCGCGGCTTCGGAACCCGCGGAACTTCGCCGGATGATGCAGGGACTCATCGCGGGATTGGAGAGACATGGCGCAGTCTATCCCACGGAAAATGGCGGCGGCACGCCGGTGAAGCCGCAGCTTCCATAATCCGCAGCGAGCCGCATGAAGTTCACCGCCTTCCTTCTTTCGTCGCTCGGTTGCCTCGGCTTCACATCCAGCGCCGAAACGCTTCCGAACGGCATCGTGCTGCCGGATGTCTGGCCTCCGCAGGGAACGAAACTGACCCGCGCGCCCCTCGCTGAGCCACCGTATCTGCGACAGCCGCCGAAGGTGATCCCCATTGACGTCGGGCGGCAGTTGTTCGTGGACGATTTTCTCGTCGGGCAAAGCACGCTCACGCGCTCGCATCACCTGCCGAAATATCATGAGGCGAGCCCGGTGCTATCGCCGGACCAGCGCTGGGACAAGGATCACGCAGCACCGTTCAGCGACGGCGTGTGGTTCGACGAGCGGGACCAGCTTTTCAAGATGTGGTATTGGGCG
>JBGAPU010000111.1:0-19932 GCA_044221035.1 Chthoniobacteraceae bacterium
CCGGACTCGCTGTAATCCATGATGTGGACGTTCACGCTGGCGTCGCCCTTGCGGTAGGTGCGCTCAGCGGTGGTCATCTTGAATCCCGACGCATCGACCGTCTGCCCCTGCGCCTTCTCCGCCTCCCAGCCTGCGACGTCGCCAAGGAGCGGCGTGAGTTTCGCGAAATGCACGACCGCCACCTTCGGTGCATCAGCCGCGTGGACGACGAGTGGCGCGGCGACAAGCAGGGTGACAGCGGTGACGGCGGAAAGAAGGAACTTGGGCATGCTGCGCGCACGCGTGCCAGAGCGCGCCCGCGAAGTCAACGCGCGCTCACTGCGGCTTCGCAACATCGAGGCACACGAGCTTGTCCTCGCAGCGCAGATAGAGGCGCTTGTCGGCGAGCACCGGGTTGCCCCAGCAGGGATACGACATGCCGGGCACCTGCCAGCGGGAGATTTCCTCGATCTTCCCGGCATTCGGCTTGAAGAGGCCGAGCAGTCCCGCCTCGCCGAGAGCGATGAGCTTTCCATCAGCGAAAATCGTGGAGCCGCGGCCGAAGACATTCGGCGCGGCCTCACCGGCACGGAGCTTCGAGTGACTCGCGTTCGGCCAGCGCTCGTCGCGCTCCCATTTCACGTTGCCGGTCGCAAACTCCACGCAGCGGAAAACAGCATCGGGCTCGTTGCGTCCGCTGAATCCGAAGAGATGCCCGCCGACGAGGCTCGGCTGCGACCAGTGCATCTCCAGCGCGAGCGAGCGCCACACTTCATCCACGCCTTTGCCGTCGGGCTTCACGCGCAGCAGCACGGCGCCGCTGCGGTAGTAGGCGGAGGAAATGAGGATGAGGTCGTCCTTCACCACGGGCGTCATCGCATTCACCGACTCCTCGCGCGCGGAACGGAACCAGAACGAGAAGCGGTGCTCGCCCGTCGCGGGGTCGAGCGAGACGAGACCCTGCCGCGTGACGGTGAGCACGTGGCGCTTCCCGTGAATCGTCGCGAGCACCGGTGTGCAGTAGCTCGCCATTTTCTGAAACGCGGGATGGCCGGGGTCCCACTTCACGAAGGGTTCGCCGGGCCACTTCTGCATCAGCGCGCCGTCCCACGTTTTTGCGCCCCCGTTCTGCCAGAGCGTTTTGCCGGTCTCTGCGTCAAACGCGACGAGGTTCGAGTTCGGTTGGCCGCCGATTTGCACGATGAGCTTCCCATTTTCCAGAACGGGCGAACTACCGCAGCCGAAGAATGCCTGCGGCACGTCGAAGTCATTTTGCGTCACGCGAATCCAGAGCTGCTTGCCGGTCTTCAGTTCGAGGCACTTCAGCACGCCCTCGGCGCCGAACGTGTAGCACTTGTCCGCAGTGAGCAGCGGCGAGCAGCGCGGGCCGTTGTTGTAGCCGAAGGGGTCCTGGTAAAAGCTCGGATACGCGTGGCGCCAGAGCGACTCGCCGGTCGCGGCATTCATCGCCTCGACGATTTCCTTGTCGGCGATGCGGTGGTGCAGCACGAGCACGCCGTCGCGCACGCTGGGAACGGCGTAGCCGGTGCCCACGTCCTTCTGCCACACGATGCGCGGGCCACCGTCGGGGAATTTGTCCAGGAGCCCCGTCTCGGGCGAAGAGCCGTCGCGGTTCGGCCCGAGGAATTCCGGCCAGTCGGCGGCGTGCGTGGCGAGCGAGAGCCCGAGGAAGACGGCGAGCGTGCGCAGGAGGAGCGGATTCATCGCCGGCAGCGATAGGCGGAAAATCCGGCGCGGCCAAGTGTGCGTTGCAGCGCGCAGTGAGGCGCGTGTAGCGTGCGCGCATGCTCCTCCGTCAACTGTGTGCGACCGCCGCTCTCTGCGCGCTCGCCTTTCTCCCCGCCCGCGCGGCTCAACCCGCGGAGGATGCGGTGGTCGTGGACGCGGCGACGGAGGAGGTCCTGCACGGCGCGCTGCGTTTCCTCGCGGCGAAGCAGAACGTGAACGGCTCGTGGAATTCCGGCGACGGGCGGCGCGCCGACCATCCGGTGGCGATGACGGGCTACGTGCTGCTCGCATTCATGGCCACGGGCAATTTGCCCGAGGAGGGCGACTACGCGAAGCAGGTGAAGGCGGGTCTCGACTTCCTCCTCGACAGCATCGGCATCGACGGCACCTACCGCGGCGTGGACGGCTCGAAATACATGTATAACCACGGCATCGCCACCATCGCGCTCGGCGAGCTTTACGGGCAGTCCCGCAACCCGGCCGTGCGCGAAAAACTCCAGCGCGCCATCCGGCTCATCATCACCTCGCAGACCGACCGCGGCCCCGCGAAGGGCGGCTGGCGCTACCAGCCGCGCCCCGGCGATGCGGACATCTCCGTGACCGTGCTCCAAGTCGTCGCGCTGCGCGCGGCGAAGAATGCGGGCCTCGATGTCCCGCAGCAGACCATCGACGACGCAGTGGACTACGTGCGGCGCTGCTCGGTGCCGGGCGGCGGCTTCGCGTATCAGGCCGGGCAATGGGGCGCCGGCTTCTCGCGCACGGCGGCTGCGATTTACTCGCTGCAAGTCTGCGGCCACTACGACGACCCGCTGGTGAAGCCCGGCAGCGACTTTCTTTTCCAGCGCAGCCGCGAGCGGCGCTTCTGGACCTACGGCGCGAACTACGCCGCGCCCGCGCAATACATGATCGGCGGCGACACGTGGCGCCGCTGGTATGATCTCATGAAGGCCGATCTCCTGCCGCGCGTCATGCGCAGCGGCGACCAATGCTCATGGGACGACCGGGAAGTCGGCAACATCTACGCCACCGCGTGCCACGCGACGATCCTCGCGATGCCGTGGCACTACATCCCGCTCTACCAGCGGTGATGCGCGCATTCTTGAAAATCGGGCTCCCCTTCGCGCTGGCGGCGGCATTCGTGCTGCGGACGCATGGCGGCACCGTGCTCACCGCCGATGGCATGCTGCACGAGGGCGAGCTGGGCATCGACCATGGCGTCGCCGTGCGCGGCGGACCCGCGCCGGCAAAGGTTCCATTCTCGAACATCCTGCGCGCGCGCTTCGCCATTCCAAACTCCTCGCTGAGCCCCGGCCTGCTGCTCGTGAACGGCGCCCGCATCGCCGGCAGCTTCTCGCCGCTGGGCGAGGCATCCGTGAGGATCGAGGCGAAGCGCATCACGGTTCCATCGAAGGAAATCGCGTGGGTGATCTATCAGCCCGTGACACCCGCGCTCGCGGCGCAGGCGCCAAAGGCGAAGACGGGCGCGCTGCTTCCGTCCGGTGATTTTTTCGAGGGCACCGTGCGCGGCGGCGACTCCTCGTCGGCGAGGCTCGTCAGCACGATTTTCGGTCCGCACACCTTCGCGCCGTCCGAACTGCTCGCGCTTGTCCTCCGGGAAGTGCAGCCGCAGCCGCAGTCGGCGGCGTTCGATGTGCTCACGCGCGACGGCAGCATGTATCCGGCCCTCGATGTGAATGCGGGCGGAGGAGGAGAACTCACCCTGCGCCACCCGCTGTATGGCTCGCTGCGGGTCCCTGCGGCGGAGCTTGCGGAGATCCGCGCGGGCGCATCGCGAATGCTGCCGCTCGACGGCGTGAAACCGACCCGCGTGGATCCGGCACCGGGCCGCGACGCCTCGCGCTGCTTTGCAGCAAACCGCTCGCTCGACGGCAACGCACTGCGCCTCGGCAGACGCGCAGTCGCCGCGGGCTTTGAATGCTCTGCGGGCGCGACCGTGTGGTGGAAGCCTCCGCCGGGCGCCGGCACATTCTTCGCGCTCGTCTCCGCGGGCGCCGGCACTCCGCCCGGGCAGAAGCTCACATTCGCCGTCCGCGCGGATGGCAAGCTCGTCGGCGAGAGCCCGCCGCTCGGAGCCGGCGACCCGCCCGCCGTCATCCGCTGCGCGGTGCCCGGGGCCGAAAGCCTCGTCCTGAGAATCGAAGGCGCCGCAGGAAGCAGCGGCACGTGGGCGGAACCGATGTTGCTCCGCCGCTGACGATCCGCTTTCCTGCTCAAAAATCCCCGCTCATGCGCCCATACTCCATCTCCGCCATCGCCATCGCGCTCATCCTCCTGCCCCTCTCCTCACACGCGCAGCCGGCGCCGGAATTCTCGGCACCGAAGGAGATTTCGCCCGGGATCTTCCAAGTCGGCGCCGTGCGCCTCGACAAGGCTGCCTCCACCGTCACGGTCCCCGCGAAGGTGCAGATGAACGACGGCCTCCTCGAATACCTCCTCGTCACCCCGCAGGGACCGGTGCATGAAAGCCTCCTCGTCAGCGAGGCCACGCCCCAGGATGTCCACATGGCGATGCTCCTCCTCGGCGCGAAGGGCATGGTGCAGAAGAATGCCGGCAAGGATCCGGGCCGCATCGATGCCGCCTATCTCGCCAAGGCCCCGAAGCTCACCGGCGACCGCATCCTCCTCAGCGTGAAATGGACGGACAAGGACGGGAAGGAGCACAACACCGCCCCCGAGCGCTGGATCATGCGCAAGATTTTCCTGCCGAAGAAGCAGGTGAAAAACGTCGCCGCCGATGAGGGGCCGTGGCTCTACACGGGCAGCTATTTTTACGAGAACCGCTTCATCGCGCAGATGGATGGCACGTTCGCAGCGATGGTCACCTTCCCCGGTGCCCTCATCAACAATCCGCGGGAAGGATCGAACAATGATCAGGTTTGGTTCGTTAAAACAGATGCGGTGCCGCCCGTCGGCACGCCTGTCGAATTCACCATCAAGCTCCAACCCGCAGAAAAACCCGCCAAATGAAACGCCGCACCTTCCTCACCGCCACCATCGCCGCAGCAGCCTTTTCCCTCGCGTCCGTTCACGCGGCGGACGAGCCGCTGCCGCGCGACGAGAAGAACCTCTCCTTCCGCAATGAAATCCGCGACACGCTCGGACGAGGCCTCGTGTGGCTGCGCGCGCAGCAGAATACCGACGGCAGCTTCGGCAAGGACACGCAGCACCCTGCGCTGAGCGCGCTTCCGCTCGTCGCTCTCCAGCGCGAGCCCACGCAGCGCTTCGCGCGCGACGAGGGCGTGGCGAAAGGCTACGCCTACCTGCGCAGCTTCGCGCAGCCGGATGGCGGCATCTACAACAAGGACGCCGGCCTCGCGAACTACAACACCTCCGTCTGCCTCTTAGCGCTCGCGGGCGCGGACGACCCGAAGGACCGTGACCTTCTCCTGAAAGCGCGTGCGTATGTCGTCGGCCAGCAGGCCAGCGGCATGGCAAAGCCCGAGACCGACGGCGGCATCGGCTACGGCAGTGTCGGCGCGAGCCCGAAGCGCGGGCATCCCGACCTCGACAACACCATCATCGCGCTCGAAGCGCTGCGCGCGACAAAGCATCTCGTCGCCGACCAGCCGGGCGCAAAGGATCTCAACTGGCAGGCTGCGATCGATTTCATCGCCCGCTGCCAGAACCTCCCCTCAAACAAACAGCCGTGGGCCAGCGGCGATCCCGACAACAAGGGCGGCTTCATCTACTACCCCGGCTACAGCAACGCGGGCGAAGTCACCCTCGAAGGCGGCGGCAAGGCGCTCCGCAGCTACGGCTCCATGAGCTACGCCGGCCTGCTCAGCTTCATCTACGCCGACGTCAAAAAGGACGACCCGCGCGTGACTGCCGCCGTGGAGTGGCTCCGCAAACACTACACGCTCGACGAGAACCCCGGCCTCGAAAAGCAGGGCTACTACTACTACCTGCACCTCATGGCCAAGGGCCTCACCGCCGCGGGCATCACCGAGATCGAAGTCGGCGGCAAGAAGGTGGACTGGCGCCGCGAGCTCGCCCTGAAGCTCATGAAGCTCCAGCAGCAGGACGGCTCCTGGCTGAACGACACGCCGCGCTGGAAGGAAAACAACCCCGTTCTCGTCACCACCTACTGCACACTCACGCTGGCGATCCTCTACGGACAGATGTGAGTGGCGCCGCCCGCCTCACGCGCACGCCGTCTGCCTCTCAATCGCGCGCTGCTTAAGCACGCCGATGAACGGCAGGTTGCGATACTGCTCCATGAAATCGAGCCCGTATCCGACGACGAATTCGTCGCCGATTTCGAAGCCGACGTAGTCCGCCTCCTGCTCGACCGCGCGCACCTTGTCCTTCCGCAGCAGCACGCAGATGCGGACGCTCAGCGCGCCGGCCTCCTCCGTCAGCCGCCGGCTGATCGCATGCAGCGTGCGGCCCGTGTCGAGGATGTCGTCAAGCACCAGCACATGGCGCCCCGCCACGTCGGGCAGGGAGTTTTGATCAAAGGTCACCGTGCCGCTGCTCTCCGTGCCGCCGTGGTAGCTCGACACGCTGATGCACTCCAGCCGCAGCGGGAGCTGGATGCGCCGCATGAGATCCGCCACGAAGAGGATGCTGCCATTGAGCACCGCGATGACCGTGAGGTCGCGACCCTCGTAGTCGCGCGTGATCTGGGAGCCGAGTTCGTCGAGCCGGCTGAGGATGGTCTGCTCGTGGAAAAGCGTGCGCTCGATGTCGTCCTGCATCTCCGTTCTCTGCCAGCGGAGCGCCGCGAAGTCAGCGGTGAATTTCCGCAAAGCCGCCGGGCCTCCGCGCCGAACACTTTGCCGGAAAAGGAAACGCGGCCCGTAGCACTGGGCGAGCTTCGGGCCGCGTTTTTTACTAGGAGGAAATCCTCGGGTGCGCGGAATACGCATCAAAATGCGCCCGCTGCCAAGGGGAATTTTCACCAAGTGTTCACAAAGTTGACAGCGCGGCGGGGATTCGCGCCTCTCCACAGCACGGTTCACTCTCCGGCTGAAAGCCCCACAGCGCCGCTCCCGTCAGGCGCACGTTTGCCGCGCCACCGCGAGAGGCAGCGGAACGCTTCATTCCGAAGGCCTCACGGCCGCCGGATGCCTCCTCCATCCGACAGGCGGGCCAATTCACCGCCAGCCACGCCGCCCGGATTCCGTCGTTTCCAGAATGCGCTTGGCACTCCGTTGCCGCGGGAGTAGTGACGGAACCGCTGAGCAGGCCCCGCTCACGGCGGTGGCGCCGGCATTCCAAACCTCAACTCAACCAAGCTCATGGCCGGAACTGTCCCTGAAATCACCGCTCGCACGCTCACCATCGAACGCG
The DNA here is from genome assembly GCA_044221035.1 of Chthoniobacteraceae bacterium. Lineage (GTDB taxonomy): Bacteria > Verrucomicrobiota > Verrucomicrobiia > Chthoniobacterales > Chthoniobacteraceae > SXWH01. The sequence goes on from JBGAPU010000111.1 coordinate 7,045, forward strand.
GGCTCGATGTGAAACCCATCTTCTTCGCGAAAGTCGGCGGTGTGAGCATCGTCATCAAGGGCGAGTCCACGTTTGGGATGACACAGATCTCGGAATCGGACCGGGGAATCTCGATCAAGTGGACGAGCAAGCTGATGAAGAACGTGAACAACAACTTGGTGAACACGAAAATCCTGACGCCCGCGGAGGTGCAGATTTTCAAGGCGGCGGCGCTTCAGAAGTTTGGAATGGGAACGCCGCAGCGGAAGTATGTGGACGGGACGGCGGGGAACTTCAAATGGGTGAAGATGCCGATGGTGGCGGGGCTTTCGGATGCGAATTTCATCGGCGAGGGCTTTGGAGCGAAGCCGGTGCAGTCGAAGGTGAAGAAGCTGATCGCCAAATTCACGGATGAGACGCTCTGGCCTCCGCTGGGGAAGATTCTCGCGGTGGACATCTTCAACGGGAACAACGACCGCTTCCACACGGTGGACGGGGACTGGGTCAACTTCGGCAACGTGATGTTTCTCGAGGACGGAGCCACTTCGATCATCGGCCTCGACACGTTCGATCCGAACAGTGACATCGCAAATCTCAACATCCCGAACGCGCCTGGAGACCTCCAATCGCTCCGGAAGCTGATCGACTCGGCGGCCCGGAGCGAATATGCGCGGAAGGTCGTTCATTCCGTCGGCGAGCGCCTCGCGAATCTCGGCCTCGGCACCGGTGTTCAGAGCATCACGATCCCGGTGAACACGCCCGAGGGAATCAAAGCGTGGACGCTGACAAAATCCGAAGTGGAACACCTGTATGAAGGCTTTGCCCCGCTCGTCGCGGCGGGAATCCAGAAGGGCGCGGACCAGCTCAAGACGTATCTGCAGAACAAGGTGCGGCAATATCGGCAGGAACGCGGAGCGCCGCGTCCCCTCCCCGTGCTTCCGGGCACGCACCGGGTGCGCGGAGGCCTGCCGCTCGTTCAGCCAAACCGCGGTCCGGTGAAACCGGCGGGCATCCCGCAGGGAGTCTGGGACCGCATCGTTTTCCTCGGCTGGGCCGTGTGACCGGCGCTCCGCACACCGAGCACCAACGGAGCCGCTGAGAAACCAAGTGACTTCACACGCACACGCGAAACGGAAACCCTGGTATCGCTCGGGCACCATCCTCATTCTCATCGCACTCTGCCTCGGCGTGGTCCTTGGCGGATTTTTCCCGCAGGACGAGTTCCCGCAGACCTACCAGTTCTTCCGGTTCCTCTCGAAGGCGTTCATCTCGCTAATCAAGGGGCTCATCGCGCCGCTGCTCATCTCCACGATCATCGTGGGCATCGCCCAGACGGGCGATTTGAAATCCGTGGGACGGATGGGAGGCAAGGCGCTGCTCTACTTCGAGATTGTCACCACCATCGCGCTCTTCCTCGGCCTCGGTGTGGCAAACTGGCTGCGGCCCGGCGACAACCTGCCCCTCGAGCTTGGCGCGCACACCGACATCGCCGCGCAGAAGCAGGCCACCGGCTGGGACCTGCTGATGCACCTCTTCCCCTCGAACGTGGTGAAGCACATCGCGGAGGGAGACATCCTGCCGGTGGTCGTCTTCTCGGCGATCTTCGGCATCGCGCTCACGCGCATCGGCAAGCGCGGCGAGCCGCTGCTCGCATTCTTCGAGGGCGTGTCGCAGGTGATGTTCAAATACACCGACATTGTGATGCGCCTCACTCCGCTCGGCGTCTTTGGCGCGATGGCCTACAACGTGAGCCACATGGCCGCGGGCCACGTGGTGAACGGCGTGGAAATGCACGGCTGGCCCGCTGTTTTCTTCCTGCTGAAGCAATACGCCCGCCTCGTGGGCAGCCTCTACTTCGCGCTGCTGCTGCTCTTCCTCCTCGTGTTCGTGCCGGTGATGTGGATCGTCGGCGTAAGGGTGATGCGCTTCCTGCGGACGGTGCGCGAACCGGCGCTGACGGCGTTCACAACCGCGTCATCCGAGGCCGCGCTGCCGAGGCTCCTGGAGGTGATGGTGGAATTCGGCGTGCCGCGGCGCGTGGCGAGCTTCGTGGTGCCGACGGGCTACTCGTTCAACCTCGACGGCTCCACACTTTACCTCGTGCTCGCGAGCCTCACGATCGCTCAGGCGGCGAAGATCGAGATGACCTTCGCGCAGCAGCTCGTGATGGTCTTCACGTTCATGCTCACCTCGAAGGGCGTGGCGGGAGTCCCGCGCGCGACGCTCGTGATCATCGCGGGGACCTGCATGAGCTTCGGCCTGCCCGGCGAGGCGGGCATCGCGATGCTGCTCGCCGTGGACGAGGTGATGGACATGGCGCGCACGACCATCAACGTGATGGGCAACGCGCTCGCATCCATCGTAATCGCAAAGTGGGAGGGCGTCCTCGGAACGGGCCCGTCGAGGGAAGACAAAGCGATCGTGCCGGAGGAGCACCGGTAGCCCGTTGCCGGGCGCGCGCTGGAGCGCCCGGGCGGCTACGCGAAGCTGTATTGGAAGTTCCCGTCCTTCGCGGTGATCTCGACCTTCGTGACGGCCTGGCCTTCGGCAAGGCGCGTGAGCATCTCGCGTCCGATTTCCGGGAGCATCGTGTTCGTGATCATAGCGTCCACCATGCGCGCGCCGCGCTCCAGCTCGGTGCAGCGGGTAGCGATGAGTTCGGGGACTTCGGGCGTGTAGGTGAAGGGGATCCGGTAGTTGTCGGCGATGCGGCGCTCGACCTTCCTGAGGTTGAGGCCGATGATCGTCTTCAGCATGTCCTTTGAGATGGGATAATACGGAAGGACGACCAAGCGGTTGAGCAGCGCGTCGGGGAAGACCTTCGTGAGCGGGAGGCGCATGGCTTTCTCCAAGCCCTCGGCGCTGGGCATGAGATCGGGGTCCTTGCACATGTTGATGATGACGTCCTGCGCGGCGTTGCTCGTGAGCAGGATGATTGTGTTCTTGAAGTCGATGAAGCGGCCCTCGGCATCCTCCATCCAACCCTTGTCGAAGACCTGGAAGAAGATCTCATGCACGTCGTGGTGCGCCTTTTCGACTTCGTCGAGAAGGACGACGCTGTAGGGCTTGCGGCGCACGGCTTCGGTGAGGATGCCGCCCTCGCCATAGCCGACGTAGCCGGGAGGCGAGCCCTTGAGCGTGGAGACGGTGTGCGCCTCCTGGAACTCGCTCATGTTGATCGAGATGATGTTCTGCTCTCCGCCGTAGAGGGCCTCGGCGAGTGAGAGCGCGGTCTCGGTCTTGCCGGTGCCCGAGGGGCCGACGAGCATGAAGACGCCGATGGGGCGGTTCGGATTGTCGAGGCGCGCGCGGCTGGTCTGGATGCGGCGCGCGATGGCGTCGAGCGCGCTGCGCTGGCCGATGACGCGCTTTTCCAAAAGGTCCGCGAGCTTGAGGACCTGCTCGATCTCGTTCTTCACCATGCGGCCCACGGGGATGCCGGTCCAGTCGGCGACGACGCTCGCGATGGCGCCCGCATCCACGCTCGGGAAAATGAGCGGCGACTCACCTTGGAACTCCTTCAGCTTGGCCTGGAGCGGCACCAGTTCCGCGATGAGCTTCTCGCGCTCCTCCGGCGTGAGCGGGGCAGCGGCTTCCTTCGGCGCCTCGGCTGGCTTGCCTGCCGCCGCAGCCTTCACGGCTTCGTCGGGCGCGACGCCGGCGCCGCGCAGCTTCTCGCGGATGTCGAGGATCTTCGAGACGAGCTCCTTCTCCTCCGCCCAGTGCTTCTCGAGACCGGCGAGCTTCTCCTTTTCCTTCGCGAGCTTCGCGGTGACTTCGGCGGTGCGCGTCTTGTGATCCATGCCGACGGCACTTTCGCGGGCGAGGATCTCGATCTCAGTCTCAAGCGCCTGGATGCGCCGGCGCGAGTCGTCCACCTCGGCTGGCACGGCGTGCTGGCTCACGGCCACACGCGCGCTGGCGGTGTCGATGAGCGACACGGCCTTGTCGGGCAACTGCCGCGCGGGGATGTAGCGGTGCGAGAGGCGCACGGCGTTGTCGATCGCCTCGTCGAGAATCTGCACGCGATGGTGCTTCTCGAACGGCGCGACGACCGCGCGCATCATGCGGATGCACTTCTCCTCGTCGGGCTCGTCCACCTTCACCGTCTGGAAACGCCGCGTGAGCGCGGGATCCTTCTCGATGTGCTTCTTGTATTCGTCCCACGTCGTCGCCGCGAGCGTCCGCAGCGTGCCGCGCGCGAGGGCGGGCTTGAGGAGGTTCGCCGCGTCGCCCGTGCCGGCCGCGCCGCCCGCGCCGATGAGCGTGTGGACCTCGTCAATGAAGATGATGATCGGCTTCGGCGACGCCTGCACTTCGTCAATCACGCTGCGCAGCCGCTGCTCGAACTCGCCCTTCATGCTCGCGCCCGCCTGGAGCAGGCCGATGTCGAGCGAGAGAACGCTTACGTCCTTCAGGGCCGGCGGCACGTCGCCCGCCACGATGCGGTGCGCGAATCCCTCGACGACCGCGGTTTTTCCCACGCCCGCCTCGCCTGTGAGGATCGGGTTGTTCTGCCGGCGGCGCATGAGGATGTCCACGCACTGGCGGATTTCCTCGTCGCGCCCGATGATGGGATCGATTTCGCCCTTGCGGACCTTCTCCGTGAGGTCAGTGGTGAATTTCTTCAGCGCCTCCTGCTTGCCCATCGCCGCGGGGGCAATCGCGCCGCTCGCATCGCCGGGCGCGCTGCCAGCCGCTCCACTGCCATCCGCGGGAGCGAGGGCGTCCTCCGCCGAGCCGGCGACGATCTTCGCAAATTCATCCGAGAGCACTCCCTCTTTGATCTTCTCAAACTCCTTTGAGAGCGCTGGGAGGACATGGTTCAGGCCTTGATCTTTCAAAAGCGCAACGACGATGTGACCCGATCGCACCTGCATCTCGCCGAAAAGCAAAGAGCCAAAAACGAATCCGCCTTTCACTGCGTCCTGAAGCTGCTCGGAAAACCCTTCAATGCCGCTCGCTCCGCGCGGCAATCGGTCCAAGCTTGCCTGCAAATTCGACGCGAGCTTCGACGCATCGATTCCAAAGTGCTTCACGATGCGCATCAGGTCCGTATCTGGCTGCTGCACGAGCTGGACGATCCAGTGCAGAATCTCCACCTTCGGATTGCCGCGCATCTTGCAGAACACCGTCGCTCCCTCGAGCGCCTTGTAAGCGATCGTGTTGAGTCTTCCAAAAAGGGCTGCGTTTCTGATCTCGGCCATGGCGTGTGTTGGTTTGGTTTGCTGGTGGGTTGGAAAATCGTCTGCCGCCGCACGCGCCGCGCATCAGCACGACCATGCGCGACGAGAACGCGCGAGGGACTACCGCCCCGCGCGATTCAATGCCATCCGAAAATCGCGCGTCTCGGAGATGAAATGCGCGCACTCGCCGTTTCCGGAAACGCCCGACGACCGAAATGTGATGAGATGGACGGCGGGGCCAGTGCGGAATTGACAAGGAATGCACGCGCCGACACTCCTCGCGCGCGTCCCGGTCACCACGCCCAGCCCGAATCCACGAAAGCATCTCCCACCGAGCACAATCGCCGCCCAGCACGCGCCCTTCTCCGCCATGAAGCACATCCTCCGCGCACTTCTTCTCTCCCTTGTCGCCGTCGCCACCCCGGTCCTCGGCGCAGGCGCGGATTCGCCCTCCTCGGCATCCGCGGCAAAGCCGGAGACCGAGCGACGGACCGTTGCCATCCTCATCTTCGAGGGCGTGGAACTCATGGACTTCGCGGGACCCGCCGAGGTCTTCATCGTCGCGAATGAAGGCAAGTCGTTCCGCGTCGTGACCGTGGCCGAAACCACCAAGCCGCTGAAGACCATGGGAGGCATCACCATCACCCCCGACTTCTCCTTCGATCAGGCCCCGAAGGCCGGCGTCCTCGTGGTGCCCGGCGGAAACATGGCTGCCGTGACAAGAGCGGGGCGCGATTGGATGAAGAAAGCGGCGGGTGAGGCGGAAATCACGATGTCCGTGTGCTTCGGCGCGATGCTGCTGGCCCGAGCCGGCCTCCTCGATGGCATCGAGGCGACCACGCACCACTGGGGCATCGGCCAGCTCCGAAAGGTCAGCCCGACGTGCCGGGTGGTCGAAGGAAAGCGCTTCGTGGACTCCGGCAAGATCATCACCACCGCTGGAGTGACCGCGGGAATTGACGGCGCCCTGCGCGTCGTCGAGCGCCTCCTCGGTCCCGAAGCTGCGCGGTGGACCGCCGACGAGTGGATGGAGCATCCGCGCAAATAGGGCGAGCGGAGCCCACGAAGCCGAATGGCCGGAGAAATTGTTGGCGGGATCGCGCGCGATGAACGAATGAGTCCCGCCATGCACCCCCGGCTGCCTCGTTCAACCGACACCGTGAAAAACCACCGCCGCATCGCCGTGGCGAATTGCGTCTGCGCGCTTTCAGTGCTGGTAGCCGCGGGATGCAAGGAGGCACCCGAGGAAAAGCACGCCGGACATTCCGAACACGCGGCGAATCCGGCGGCGGCGGTGAAGTGGCCGGCGAAACGGAAGACGGACCGGGGGAATTTCACCGTGACGGTGCAGCCCGAGGGCGGGGCGATTTCAAAGGGGAAGCATTTCGCGCTGGATGTCGCGCTCGATCCCGCGCCCGGGGCGGCGACGGTCACCGCGGTGGCGGTGGACGCGGACATGCCCGCCCACCGGCACGGGATGAACACGAAGCCCGAAGTGACCCCGGCGGGCGAGCGGCGCTACCGGGCCGCCGGAATGCTTTTCCACATGCAGGGCGAGTGGGAGATTTCAGTGGAGGTGACGGCCGGCGGCACGGTGGAGCGGGCATCCTTCCCTGTCTCCGCTGAGTGAAAGCCCTCCCGCTGGCAATTGCGGCGCTTTCGCTGGCGGCGGCGGTGGCAGTGCTTTTCACCGGCTGCGGAAGGAAGGAATCGCCGGACACAGAGACGCCGGGCACCGCGGAGCGGGCCGCGGCTGGGACGGCATTCACCGCGGATGAACTGCGCGAAATCCTGAAGCTCTCGCCGCTTCCCCCGCCCCCACCGAGCCCGACGAATGCCTTCGCCGACAACCCCGCCGCCGCGCGGCTGGGTCAGCGGCTTTTTTTCGACACGCGGCTGTCGGCAAATGGAAAGGTGTCGTGCGCGACATGCCACGATCCCACTCACGGCTTCTCGGACCCGAAGCCGCTCTCCGCGGGCATCGGCGCCACCGAACGGCACTCGATGCCGCTGTGGAATGTCGCGCAGCAGCACTGGTTTTTTTGGGACGGGCGCGCGGATTCGCTCTGGGCGCAGGCGGTGCAGCCGCTGCTGCATCCCGCGGAAATGGGAGCCTCGGCGGAGCATCTGCGCGCGGTGCTCGCGGGCGACGCGGACCTCAAGCTCGAGTTCGAGTCGCTCTTCGGAGCACTGCCTGCCGAGGCACCGGAGCGCTCGCCGGCGGCGGACCGGCTGCTCGCGGGCTTCGGCAAGGTGCTCGAGGCATACGAGCGGCGCATCGTGGGCGCGGGCGCGCCGTTCGATCAGTTCGTGGAGGCGCTGCGAAACAGAAAAGTCCCGGAGGGTGCCGCGGTGCTCAGCGAGCCGGCGCAGCGCGGGCTGCAGCTCTTCATCGGGCGCGGACGCTGCGTGCTCTGCCACTCGGGGCCGAATTTTTCCGACGGCGAATTTCACAACACCGCGCCGCCAAAGCGTTCGGCGGATCAGGGCCGCTTCAACGGCATCCTCGAAGTGCGCGACGACCGCTTCAACGGCCTAGGCCCGTTCAGCGACGACCGCGGCGCGGCGGCCAATGTGAAGCTGCGCTTCCTCGCGCTGAAGCAGAACCACCTCGGGGAATTCAAGACGCCGTCGCTTCGCAACGTGTCGCAGACAGCGCCCTACATGCACGATGGAGGAATGGCGACCCTGCGGGAGGTGCTCGATTTCTACTCGGAACTGCCGGGCCTTCCGATCCTCGGTCACCGCGAGGAGACGCTCGTGCCGGGGAATTTCACCACGCAGGAGAAGGCGGACATCGAGGCGTTCCTGCTCACGCTTACCGGCAGGCCTCCTGACGCGGCGATCATGCACCCCCCTTCCCGCTGAGATGCGCCGCATCTGCCAGCGCTGCATCCACCACCTGCTGTCTCGCGACGGCCGCTGGACAAATCCGAGCTTGGGGTGACTGTCGCGGCGCGCATCGCCGCATCGCCACTCCTCCCACCTCCCTCCAGCCATGCTCAATGTCCTCTTCCGCCTCGCGCGCCTAGCCGCGATCGTCTATGTCGTCGTCTGCCTCGTCGCCGCAGGCTGCCAGAGCAAGATGCTCTATTTCCCAAAGACGCTGACCGAGGATGCGGCTGTCTCGCGCGCGGCGGTGAACCAGCTCGAGCCGTGGCGCGACGCGGGCGGGAAGCTCATCGGCTGGACTCGTCCCGGCAAGAAGGCTCCTGCGCGGCTGCTCGTCTTCCACGGCAACGCGGGCTTCGCGCTCGACCGGACGTATTATGTGGATGGCTTCGGCGAACTGCCCGGCGCTGCGGCGTGCGAGGTGTTCCTCCTCGAGTATCCGGGCTATGGCCCGCGCCCGGGCTCGCCGGGCAAGGACGAGTTCATCAAGGCTGGGCGCGCCGCCGTGCAGCAACTGCTCAAGGATGACTCGCGACCCCTTTATCTCCTCGGCGAAAGCATCGGCAGCGGGCCAGCGGCGGCGCTCGCGGGCGAGATGCCGGAGAAGATCGCGGGCGCGGTGATGATGATTCCGTTCGCGCGGCTCGCGGAGGTGGCGCAGGCGAAATTGCCGTGGCTGCCGGTGTCGCTGCTGATGCGCGACAAGTTCGACAACATCGAGGCGCTCTCGCACTTCAAGAAGCCCGTGGTCTTTGTGATCGCGGAGGACGACGAGGTGATCGGCGCAGCGCAGGGCCGCAAGCTGCACGACGCATACGCCGGGCCGAAAAAGCTCATCGTCCTGCCCGGCGCGTCGCACAACAACTTCCCCACCGAGCCCGGCTCGGCGTGGTATCGCGAGGCCGGCGGCTTCCTGCGGCGCTGAGCGCGCGGCTTCCGCGCTGGATTTCCCGGAACGCTCCGGCATAGCGTGCGCGGCATGATGCAACGGCTGCTGTTCCTCCTCCTGATGTTCTGCGGCGCAGTGGATCTGCGCGCGGTGAACCTCCTCGCACCTCCCGAGGCGATTCCCGTGCCCGACGGTTCGACGGTGCTCCGCTGGCGGCTCGATTCGCCCGCAGGCGGGAAAGTGCGCTATGGACTTTCCGCCGACAAACTCGATCAGACCGCCTCGGATGCGGTGTCCGCCGAGCATTCCGTGACGCTGCGCGGGCTGCAGCCGGGGAGAAAATACTTCTACAGTGTCGGCACATCGCGAAACACGCTGATGACCGGGAGCTTCATCGCCGGTGGCGCGGCTGCTCCCGCGGAGAAGCCGACGGTGCTGGAGAAAATCACCCGCATCATTCCGAAGCCGGCGCCGGCGCCCGCGACACCGCCCGTTTCATCCAAGGTGATCATCCGCGATGCGCCCGCGACGCGGCTCACATGGGGCAACATGGCCTCTCTGCAGGATCACTTCGCGAGGCACGGCGGGGATTTTGCCGCGAAGTCGCCGGACGACTACGCGGCGCAGGCGTGGCGCTTCCGCGAGCGCGCCGTGGCGGAGCATCTGCCGATGAAGCTCGACACCGACGGCACGGTGCGCGCCTGGGATCCGAAGACGCGCGCATTTGCCTCCTACAACCGCGACGGCACAACGAAGACCTACTTCCGCCCCGACAGCCCGAGCTACTGGCAGCGCCAGCCGGGCCGCCCGATCCAGACTCCGCCGTGGGTTTCGCAATGAGCGCCGCGACCTTCATCTGCCCCGTCTGCGGCTTTCCGCACCTCACCGAGCCGCCGCGCAGCCTGAGCGGCGGCGGCTCCTTCGAGATTTGCCCATCGTGCGGCTACCAGCACGGCGTGGACGACGACGACAAGGGCCGCAGCCATGGGGACTGGCGCGCGCAGTGGAAGAGCGGCGGGATGAAGTGGCAGTCGAAAAGCCCGCAGCCCCGCGACTGGAACCCGGAGCAGCAGCTCGCGGCGGTGCTCCCGTGCGACGGAGCGAAGCGGATCGTCATCACCGGCTGCACACGCGGCTGTGGACGCGCGCTCGCGGAGTGGATGGTCGCGCAGGGCCATGTCGTGCTCGGCTGCGCGCGCTCGGAGGAGGGCATCGCGGAATTACGCGGGAAGTTCAGTCCGCCGCATGATTTCACCGTGCTCGATGTGGGCGACGACGAAGCGGTGCAGCGTTTCGCGGAGCGGATCACGACGACTCACGGCGCACCGGATTTGCTGGTGAACAACGCCGCTGTCATCGCGCGCAACGCGCCGCTGTGGAAAGTGCCCTCAGCCGAAATCACCGCGACACTCGGCGTGAACATCGCCGGCACGGTGAACACGATCCGGCACTTCGTCCCAGCGATGGTGAAGCGCGGCGGCGTGATCGTAAACTTCAGCTCCGGCTGGGGCCGCAGCACTTCGCCGGATGTCGCGATTTACTGCGCGAGCAAATGGGCCATCGAGGGCCTCACACAGGCGCTCTCGCAGGAACTGCCGGACGGCCTTGCGGCGGTCGCACTGAATCCCGGCATCATCAACACCGAGATGCTGCGCTCGTGTTTCGGCGGCGGCGCCGCCAGCTACCCGAAGCCCGCCGAATGGGCAAAGCGCGCAGGCCCCTTCCTGCTGAAACTCGCCGCGAAGCACAACGGGCAGTCGCTCGACGTCCCGGGAGTGCCGGTGGAGTGAGACGCCACACCGCAGCGACTCATCCCTTGCGCGGAAGATCCTCCGGCGCGTTCCAATTCTCGAACAAGCCGACAACGTCGCTCGCTACGGATAGAACGACGATGAGGCCATCCGACTCCAATCTGCGGATGAACGTCTCCAGCTTCCACTCCCCGCAACACAGGCAGTCATCGGCCATGGAAATCGCCGCGCGGGGGTAGACCGCGGCAAGTGGCTCAAGGTTTGCCCGCCTCGTGCCGTCGGCAGCTACGGCAGGGACGACGCCCTTCCCAGTGCGCGACGATTCGTCGAGGAGCGTGCGCAGGAATCCCGCGGTCATCGCCGGCATGTCCACGGCGAGGACGAGGAGGCGCTCGCTCGTGCAGCGGCGCAGTGCGGTGGCGATACCGCCGAGCGGTCCGCAGTCGGGGATTTCGTCGGTGAGAATCTCGACGCCGCAGCCTGCGTAGGGGCCGTCGCTCTTCCCCGAGATGAAAATCTCCGCGGGCTCCGTCGCGCGCAGCGCGGCGAGTTGGCGCTGCCACAGCGGCTCGCCGTTCACCAGCAGGGCGGCTTTTTCGCGGCCCATGCGTGACGACTTTCCAGCGGCGAGCAACACTGCGGCGTGTGACATAGTTTCCGTTTGAGCGGGCACGCCCTCATGCGCAAGCTCGCGCCATGCGCATCCGCCACATCTTCATCAGCCCCGGACACAACTTCGTGGGGCGCCACGGACAGCCGCCGCTCACGCACCCGACACACGACGCGCGCGAGGCGCGGCTGCTCGCGGGACGCGGCATCGAGGGCGACCGCTACCTCGACTTCAAGGACGACTACAAGGGGCAGGTCACGTTCTTCGAGTGGGAGGTGTATGAACGCATCTGCGCGCAGTTTGGCATCCGCGAAAAAAGCGCGGATGTCTTCCGCCGCAACATCATCACCGAGGGCGTGGACCTGAACACGCTCATTGGAAAGGAATTCGAGGTGCAGGGCGTGCGTTTCCTCGGCACGCAGGAGAGCGCGCCGTGCCACTGGATGAACACCGTCTTCGCGCCCGGCGCGGAGGAGGCGCTGCGCGGTCACGGTGGACTGCGCGCGAAAATCCTGAACGACGGCGTGCTGCGGGTGGATGCGTGAATGCGGGACCTTCCAGCGCCCGGCACCCACGGTCTCGCAAATCTGCCGACTGAGGACTGAGAACGGAGCACTGCGCTCTTGCCGCACCGCTCCGCGAACGTTCATGCTCGCTCCATGCGCCGCATCCTCCTTTCCCTCCTCGCCCTCGCCTCCTCCGCATTCGCCGGTGATTTCTCCGGCGAGACCGGCCTCCAGCTCTACTCGCTGCGCGACTCGTTCAAGAAGGACTTCGCCGGCTCGCTCGACAAGGTGAAGGCCTTCGGCATCCGCGAAGTCGAACTCGCCGGCACCTACGACATGCAGGCCGACGCCCTGCTCGCGCAGATCAAGGCGCGCGGCCTGCAGCCCATCAGCATGCATTTCCAATACGGCGCGCTGGAGAAGGATCTCACAAAGTGCGTGGCGGACGCCAAGGCGCTGGGGCTGAAATTCGTCGCGTGCCCGTGGATTCCGCACGCGCCCGCGATGTTTGGGATGGAGACGGTGGAGAAGGCCGCAGCCGACTTCAACAAGTGGGGCGAGGCCTTTGCAAAGGAAGGCATCACCTTCGCCTACCACAACCACGGCTACGAATTTAAGCCCGTGTCCGAAGGCTCGGACAAAACCTTCCTCGACGAACTGATGGAGCGGACCAACCCCAAATTCGTATCGTTCGAGATGGACGTCTTCTGGGTCGTGCATCCCGGCGCGGACCCGGTGAAATTCCTCAACAAGTATCCCGGCCGCTGGCAGCTCATGCATTTGAAGGACATCCAGAAGGGCGCGCGCACAGGCGTTTACACCGGCCACGCGCCGAATGAGCAGAGCGTCGTGCTCGGCACCGGGCAAGTTCAGTGGCCCGCGGTGCTGTCCGCAGCGGCAAAGGCGGGCGTGAAGCACTACTTCATCGAGGACGAGCACCCGGAGGCGGAGAAGCAAATCCCGCACACGGTGAAGTATCTCCAGTCGCTGAAGTAGCCTCGATGGCGCTGAGCACCTCCCCCCTGCTGCTGGATCGGATTTCATTCCCGGTCCTCCTCGCGCTGAATGTCGGCGT
>JBGAPU010000006.1:0-99794 GCA_044221035.1 Chthoniobacteraceae bacterium
AAACTCTTGCGCACTTTTCCGGGCTGCGTATACACCACGGCCCCCACCGAAACGGGTAGATACCGAAGTGGCCAAACGGGGCGGACTGTAAATCCGCTGGCTTACGCCTTCGCTGGTTCGAATCCAGCTCTGCCCACTCCCTTTCATGCCGGGGCGCCGCTTTGGAGTTGCAGAGCAGCGGTGCGCCGGGCGAACTACGCGGCGATGCCATCCACCTTCAAAGTCCAGTGCCGGATTTTTTCGGGGATGCTTTTTTTGACGGCGATTGCTCTGACGGCAATGGCCGGCGCGGCTGAGAAGCCCGCCAAGGCGACGCCCACGCCGGCGCCTGCCGCGGCGACGCAGGAGCGCGAGATCCATCCCCCGTTCAGCCTCATGTGGCACGAGCCGTCGGAGCGGCTGGAGGTGAAAATCGAGGCCGCAAAGCTGAACATCACCGAGCGCCGGAAGCTCGACCGGCAGTGGATCGTCACCGCGAGCGGCTTCAAGAAGCCGAACGCCTCCGACCCCGCCGCGCCAAAGCCGCCGGAGCTTCGCCGCGTGCTCTTCCATTTCGAGGGCGGCACCATTTCAAAGGACAAGGGCGCCAACGGCAAAGTGCGCGAGATGCTCACGGGCGGCCAGCTCGTCGAGGTGGAGCTGCAATACGAGCAGGAAGGCTGGGATGAGGAGCGCTACGGCGCGTGCCTTTCGGAGAAACGCCAGATGCTCGAGCGCCTCTACGGTCCCGGCCAGCAGCTCGTCCGCCAGAGCGCGCCGACGCCGGACGGAAAGGCGACGCAGACACTTGTCGGCTACAAATGGAGCCGCAACAACACAGCCGTGGAGCTGATCTACTTCAACGTCGAGGTGGACGACAGCGATCAGGCCTTCCACACGCTGAGCCTGCACTACAAGCGGTCGTGATGCTGTTTTGAAGATGCGCATCGCGCGGAGCGCCGGGCATCTGCCTTTTCTCTGCTTGCCGAAAATGCGCTTTCCGCTGTCCTTCCCCCGCGCCGACCGGCGCGAACCTTTCCAACATGAGCGAATCCCTCGATGAACTGAACGCCCGCGTGCAGAGCGCCGCGGCATGGGTCACACGCCTGCGCGAAGTCGTCGGCAAAGTCGTCGTCGGCCAGCAATACCTGCTCGACCGCCTGCTCGTCGGCCTGCTCGCCAACGGCCACGTGCTGCTCGAGGGCGTGCCCGGCCTCGCAAAGACGCTCGCGGTGCGCACGCTCGCATCGGCGATTCATGCGTCGTTCAACCGCGTGCAGTTCACGCCCGACCTGCTGCCGGCGGACATCACCGGCACGCTGATCTACAATCCCGGCGACGGCCAGTATCACGTCACGAAGGGGCCCGTCTTCGCGAACATCGTGCTCGCCGACGAAATCAACCGCGCGCCCGCGAAAGTGCAGAGCGCCCTGCTCGAGGCGATGCAGGAGCGGCAGGTCACGCTCGGCGGCGAGACGCACAAGCTGCCCATCCCCTTCCTCGTGCTCGCGACGGAAAACCCGATCGACCAGGAGGGCACATATCCGCTGCCCGAGGCGCAGGTGGACCGCTTCATGTTGAAGGTGCTCGTGGGCTACCCGAGCTTCGACGAGGAGCGGCGCATCCTCGACACGATGGCGTTCACGCGCCCAAACCTCGACGTGGAGCGCGTGATCGAACTCGACGAGATCCTCACCGCGCGCAAGGTCGTGGACGCGATCCACGTGGATGAAAAGGTGCGCGACTACATCGTTCACGTCGTCTTCGCCTCGCGCGACCCGCAGAACTACCGCCTGGCCGACCTGCGCCCGCTCATCCAGTTCGGGGCGAGCCCGCGCGCGACGATCAATCTCACGCTCGCCGCCAAGGCGTGGGCGCTCCTGCAGGGTCGCAGCTATGTGACGCCGAGCGACGTGAAGGCCATCGGCGCCGACGTGCTGCGCCACCGCGTCATCCTCACCTACGAGGCCGAGGCGCAGGGCATGACCGGCGACGGCATCGTGAAGCGCATCTTCGACAACGTGCCTGTGCCGTAGTCTGCCGCAGCCGATGGCACGATGAAGAGCAGCGCCGACATCCTCACCAGCGTCCGCCGCGTGGAGCTGCGCACGAGCAGGCTCGCGAACGACCTCATGGTCGGCGCGTATCACTCGCAGTTCAAGGGGCGCGGCATGGATTTCGAGGAGCTGCGCGAATACGTGCCGGGCGACGACGTGCGCTCGATCGACTGGAACGTGACGGCGCGCCTGCGCAGGCCGTTCGTGAAGCTGCACCGCGAGGAGCGCGAGCTGTCGGTGCTGATCGTGCTCGATGTGTCGGCGTCCGGTGACTTCGGCTCGTCGGAGCGCACGAAGCGCGACGTCGCGGCGGAAATCGCCGGCACGCTCGCATTCTCCGCGATCCGCAGCGGCGACAAGGTCGGGCTGCTGCTCTTCAGCGAGGAGGTGGAGCTTTTTCTCCCGCCGAAAAAGGGCCGCCGCCACCTGCTGCGCATCATCCGCGAGGCGCTCGCATTTTCGCCGAAGCGCCGCGGCACGCGCATCGAGCCGGCGCTGTCGTTTTTGAACCACGTCACGCACCGCCGCTCGATCGTGTTCTTGATCAGCGACTTCCTTCAGGGCGGCGGGAGCGGCCGCGACATGTTCCAGGAAATCGGGCGCACAAACGCGCGGCACGACCTCGTCTGCATCCAGCTCCACGACGCGCGCGAGCGCGCGCTGCCGCCGTCCGGGATGCTCGTCGTCGAGGATGCCGAGACTGGCGAGGTGCTGGAGGTGGATTCCACGCGCGAGTCGGTGCGCGACGCATTTGCGGCTGCTGCGGCGCAGCGGCAGGAGCATCTCGACCGCGCGCTGATGCAGTCCGGCGTGGATGTCCTGCGGCTTGGCTCCACAGATGATCACGCGTCGTCGCTGCAGCATTTCTTCGAGCACCGTCGCCGCCGATGAAACGCGCCGTCCTCACAGCCGCCGTCGCGCTTTTCCCGCTGACGATGATGGGTGCAATCAAGGCGGAGCCAAAATCGGAGCCGAATGCCGCGCCGGAAAACGAACTGCGTCCGCCGCGTCCGGGAATTCCGCCGCCGGTGCGCGGGCCGAGTGTCAGCGCGTGGGTGCTCGTGGGTGCGGGGACGGCGCTCGTTCTCACCGCGCTGCTCTGGCCGCGGCACAAGCATCCGTCGCCACCGCCTGATCCGTTTGTTGTGGCCCAGGGAAAACTCGCCGCGCTGCGCTCCGATGCGGGACGGGCGACTCCGGCGGAGTTGTCGGCAGTCGTGCGCCGCTATGCTGCGGATGCATTCTTCATCGAAGGAAGCGGGCTCACTTCCGAAGAGGTCGTGAGCGCGCTTGTCACGCGGCGGAAATGCCCCGTGGAGGTCACGAATGCCGTGTGGCGCTTCCTCGCCGAATGCGACGCGGCGAAATTCTCCCCGGGTTTTGGCAATGGAGCGGTCGCGTCGCGCGCGGATGCGCTGCTCGCGGATGCGTTGAAGCTTGTGGACGAACTGGAGGCTGCGCGCATGCGCGCGGTGCGGACACTTTGAAGCGGAGCAGCTCCAGCACATGACGGAAGGATTCGAGTTCCAGCATCCGTGGGTGCTCGCGTTTCTCGCGCTGCTGCCGCTCTACGCGTTCATCCGCGGGCGCGCGGGTGCGGACGGGGCGCTGCGGTTTTCGAGTGTCGAGCTGGTGCGCGCCGTGGGCGGCCGTGTGCGTTCGATGGCGGGGCGGCTGTTCATTTTCCTCCGCACGCTCACGGTCGCGCTCGCCATTGCCGCGATGGCCGGGCCGCGCTGGGTGAATGAGGAGACGGAGACGCAGGCGAGCGGCGTGGACATCATGCTCGTGTTCGATTTGTCGTGGAGCATGATGGCGCTGGACATGGCGCCGCTGGGGAAGCTCACCACGCGCTTCGACATCGCGCAGAGCGTGCTGAAGGACTTCGTCGCGCGCCGGCCGTCGGACCGCATCGGGCTCGTCGTGTTCAGCGGCGTGCCTTACCTCGTGGCTCCGCCGACGCTGAACCACGAGTGGCTGCAGCGGAACCTCGAGCGCCTTTACATCGGTGTGATCACCGAGCTGGGCACGGCCATCGGCGATGCCACGGGCCTCGCGGTGAAGCGCCTCGCCTCGCAGAAGCAGAGCCGCGGCAAGCTCATCGTGCTGCTCACCGACGGCGACAACAACAAGTGGGAGACGCTCGAGCCCATCGCGTCGGCGAGCCTCGCTGCGGGAGAGGGTGTGCGCGTTTACACGGTCGGCGTGGGGAAAAACGAAGCGTGCCCGCTCTACGACTTCGACCGCGAGACCGGAAAGCTGCGGCTCGGCCCGGACGGACGGCCCGGCGGCGTCATCACGATGCTGCAGGCGGCGAACTACGTGGTGCTCGAGAAGATGTCGAAGATGACCGGCGGCAAGAGCTACACCGCGACGAACCGGCAGGAGCTCGACACGGTGTATGCGGACATTGACCGGCTGGAAAAAACCGAGGTGAAGCTGAAGCGCCACCGCACTTACACGCCGCTGTTCTACATCCCGCTGCTCGGCGCGGTCGCCGTGCTGCTGCTCGAGCTGCTGCTCGCGAACACCCGCTTCCGCCGCGTGCCATGAAAAGCCACACAATCCAGTTCGCCGAGCCGCAATGGCTCTGGATCACGGCGCTCGCGCTGGTGCTCACCGGCGTGCTCTTCTGGATTTCCGCCAAGGCGCGGCGCCGCAAGCTCGCGGAGTTTGCCGACGAGGCCCGGCGCGCGGAGCTGCTCGCATCGCACAGCAGGGTGAAGCGCGTGGTGAAGAACACGCTGGTCTTCCTCGCGCTGCTGCTGATGGGCATCGCGCTCGCGCGTCCGCAGTGGGGCGAGATGGAGGAGCGGGTGGACCGGCGCGGCGACGACGTGGTGTTCCTCATGGACACGTCGAAGTCCATGCTGGCGACCGATGTCGCGCCGAGCCGCATCGAGCGCGCGAAGCTTGCGGCGCTGGAGTTCGTGCGCCGGCAGGCGGGCGGCCGCGTGGGGCTCGTGGCGTTTGCCGGCGATGCGTTCCTCCAGTGCCCGCTCACGCTCGACTACGATGCGTTCGAGGAATCCATCCGAGACCTCGACACGGATTCCGTCCTCGTGCCGGGCACGGACATCGCGAGCGCGCTTTTTGTCGCGAGCCGCGCTTTTGAGAAAAACGAGCGCCGCAAAATCCTCGTGCTCGTGACTGACGGCGAGGATCTCGAGAAAGCGGGCATCGAGGCTGCGAGGAAGCTCGCGAAGGACGGCGTGGTTGTCTTTTCCATCGGCGTCGGCACGCCGAGCGGGACGGTGATTCAGGTGCAGTCTCGCGACGGAGGGATGGAGCCGCTGCGCGATGAGAGGGGGCAGCCTGTCACCAGCCGGCTCGACGAAACCACGCTGCGCTCCATCGCCGAGGCGACGGGCGGCACCTATAGGCGGCTCGACACGATTTCCGGCGGTCTCGCCGACGCGGCGAACGCGCTGAAGGATCCGCAGTCGAAGCCGGCCGCGGTCTTCCGCAAACGCCTCGGCATCGACCGCTACCGCTGGCCTCTTGCAGTTGCCATTTTCCTGCTCGTCGGCGAATCTCTCCTCCGCACCCGCCGCCGAAAACCTGCGCTGAACGCATGAAACCCCGCACACTCGCCATTCTGCTTTTCGCGGCTTCGCCCGCGCTGGCCGCGGTGCCCGATGCGCGGCAGAGCTACAACGAGGGCGTCGTCCGTCTCGGCAAGGGTGAGCTGCGCGACGCGGAGTTGGCGCTGCGCCGCGCCGCCGGCGGGGAAAGCGAATCCGTGCAGCCGCTCGCGCTCTACAATCTCGGCCACGTGCGGTTCCGCCAGGGCGAGGAGACTCTGAAGGGCGAGGGCAACCGGCAGCAGCTCCTGGATTCATCCACCGCCGCGGTGACGGTCGCCGAGGAGGCGATTCGGAACGGCGGGCGCGCGCTCGAGAGCGACGCTCTGCAGGAGATCATCGCTGCCTACATGGATGCGCGCGCCGCACGGAAGGAGCTTCGCTTTTCGCGCGACGAAACGAGCCGCACGCTCGGGCTCATCGGCTCCGCGCTGGAGCGGTGGCGCAGGTCGGTCGGGGATTTTCACAGCGCGCTGGAGCTCGATGCCGCGAATGCCGACGCGAAGGCGAATGCGGAAATCGTGGAGCGGAAGATCGAGGAGCTGCTGAAGTTCAAGAAGCAGGTCGAGCAGCAGAGCGAGGACGTCGCGGAGGAGCGCGAGAAGATTAAGGAGATGATGAAGAAGATGCGCGGCAAGATTCCGAAGGAGATGCAGCGCGAGAGCGACGACGAGGAGGATGACGACGACGAGGAAAAGGAGGACGAGCCGAAGCCGGGCGAGAAGCAGCAGCAGCGCCTCGGCAGCGACCGCGAGGTGTCGCCGGAAATGGCGCGCTGGCTGAAGGAGACGATGAAGCGCCGGACGATGTCGCTCGGCACGAAGGAGGAGGGCGAGGGATTCAAGCCGACCGAGGAGCAGCGCAGGCCGGTGAGGGGGAAGGGGCGCAACTGGTGATGGCCACGCGCCGCGCATCCATCCTCGCCACGCTCCTGCTCACGCTGCTTGCGGCGGTGCCGCGGATATTTGCGCAGGCGCAGCCGCTGAACGATGTGGAGCCGGCGGCAAGCGCTGCCTTTGTGCCGGAGACGGTGCCGCTCGGGCGCTCGGGGATGTATCGCGTGACGATCACGGCGGCGCAGAAGCCGACGGAGCCTCCGGCGCTCACGCCGCCGGCTGGGCTCGAGATGTCGTTCGCGGGAAGCTCGGTGAATGCGACGATGCTCAACGGGGCATTTTCGACGACGGCCACCTACACCTACAGCGTCACGCCGCAGCGCACGGGGCGGCACACGATTCCGGCGTTTGAAGTCGCGGTTGCGGGCAGGCGCGTGCGCGTGCCGCCGGCGACCCTCGTGGTGGCGCAGCCGGATCCCGGCGCGGCGCCTTACCAGCCGGTGCGCGCGGAGCTGGATCTGCCGAAGCGCGATTTCTTCGTCGGCGAAACCATCGGTGCGCGGCTGCTCGTCCTTGAGACCCCGGATGAGTCGCCGCAGTTCGTTTCGCACGTGGCAAAGACGACGGGCGCGGCGGTGATCCGGCCGTCGCTGCGGACTTCTCGGGAGCAGTTCACCGTCGGCGGGCAGCAGCACGACGGGCTGGTGATGCCGCTGAAGGTCACGCCGATTCTCGAGGGCGAGCTGGAACTCGGACTGCAGGTCATCGTGCGCGTGCAGAAGTTCGACCTGCCCGGTCAGCGCGCATTCGGCGGCGGGCAGAGCACGGTGGACACGAAGCCCGCGCGCATCCGCGTGCTGGCGCTGCCCCGCGCGGGCAGGCCGCAGGGTTTCACGGGGGCGATTGGAAAATTCACCATTGCCCAGCCGGTGCTGTCGGCGACAGAGATCGAGGCCGGTGAGCCGGTCACGCTCACCATCGCGATGGCGGGTGAGGGCAACCTCGAGGGCGTCGCCGCGCCGGAGCTCGGCAGCTCGGGTGGCTGGCAGATTTACAAGCCGACGAGTGAATTCCAGCCCGACTCGGAGGATCACAACAGCACTCGCGGATCGAAGGTCTTCACCTACACGCTCGTGCCCAGCCGCGCCGGGCTGAAGTCCACGCCGGCGATGCCGTTCTGCTACTTCGACCCTGAGCGCCGTGCGTATGTGGACATCACCGTGCCACCGCTCCCGGTCACCGTGAAGGCATCAGCAAACGCACCGGCGCCCGCTGACCCGGAGCCTGCGAAAACCGAAGCGCCGCGCGCGGAGGAGACACCGCGGGTGGTTGAGCCCGCGATGGCGGGACTCGCGGAAAAGCCGGGCCGCTGGGCGCATTCGCCCGCGCCGCCGCTGCGCGAATGGTGGCTGCTTGCCGTCGAGGCCGCGCCGCCGGTCCTCCTTTTGCTGCTATGGGCGTGGCGTCGTCGTCGCGACTGGCTCGCCGCCAATCCGCAGGTCATCCGTCGCCGCCGTGCTCACGCCGCCGCGCGTCGCGCGCTCGCCCGCGCGCGTGCCGCAGCGAGGAAGGGCGACCGCGGTGAGTTTCTCCGCGCGGGTGCGGGTGCCCTGCGCGAGGCCGCGTCGCCGCTCGACACGGCGCGCGCGGAAAGCCTCACGCGCGAGGAGGTGCTGCGGCTGCTCCATGACGACGCGGACGCCTCCGCAGTCGCGCGCAAGGTTTTCGACTCCGCGGATGCCGCCAGCTACGCGGCCGCAACCTCGGCGACCATCGAGCCGCGCAAGCTGATGCCGGAACTTGAACGCGCCGTCCACGCCCTCGCCCGCCGCGCATGAAAACGGGCGTCTTCCATCGCTGGGTCCACTGTCTCGCGCTCGGGCTGTTCCTCCTGCTGACGGCTCATGGCCGCGCATCCTCGTCGCCGGATGAACGCTTCAAGAAAGCCGGCGATGCCTACACCGCCGGCGATTTCGCCGAGGCGGTGTATGAGCTGCGCGAGCTGGCGAACGAGGGGAATTTCTCCGCGGGCGCGCTGCACAACCTCGGCAATGCGGAGTGGAAGGTCGGCCGGCACGGGCATGCGATTCTCGCCTGGGAGCGTGCGCTATCGCTGAGCCCGTCCAGCAAGAACACCGAGGCGAACCTTCGCTTTGCGCGGCACAACGCGCACGTGGATGCGCTCTCGCTCGCGTGGCACGAGCGCTATTCGGCGGCGTTTTCGGGCGGGTTGTGGATCGTGATTGCGTCGGCGGGGCTGTGGGGCGGTGTCGCGCTGCTCACGCTGCCTCGCCTGCTCGGCTGGCGCCGCGCCGACTGGCACCAGGGCGTGGCCGCTGCTCTCCTCGCGGTTTTCCTGCTGAGCGGACCAGCGCTGTTCGGCCTTTGGAAGCGCGCGCAGTTTGGCGTGGTGCTCGAGGATGACGTGCCGCTTCGCCTCACACCGACGCGCGAGGCCGAGACGCTGTCGAAACTGCCCGCGGGTGAGATGGCGCGCGTGGAGCGCGAGCGCGGCGAGTATTTCTACGTGCGCGCCGACGGTGACCGCTCGGGCTGGGTGAGGAAGAGCGACTTCGCCCGCGTGTGGCCGCGGTGAGCGTGTGACGGTTCAGCGCAGGTCGAATGCGGCGACCTCGCCGGTGTTGCTGCGCACGAAGAGATGGCCGGAGGCAAGCGTGGGCGTGGCGTAGCACTTGCCCTCGAGCGCCTTGAACTTCGCGGCGCATTTCAGCCCCGACGCGGTGGCGGGCGCGAGGGCGACTTCGCCTTCGCGCGTGAGGAAAAGCCAGTGTCCGTCCGCGAGGATGAAGGTGCCGGTGGGCACGGCGTCGCTCACCCACTTGCTCTCGCCGGTCGCGGCGTCCACGCACGTGAACTCGTGGTGCCCGCGGCGCTTCTCGTTGAAGCCGAAGAGGCAGCCGTCGTGCGCGATGGCGCTGTTGAAGAGCAGCGCGAACTGCTTGTGCTGCCACGCGGGGCGGACGTTCGCGTTGGCGGCGACATCCCAGTCGAGCAGCGAGGCGAGGTCGGTGCCGGTGTTGCTCACGAGGATGCGGTGGCCGACGAGTGCGGGTGTGGCGGCGTTGGTGAAGTCGCGCGCCGTGGTGCGGTGCGACGCGACCACGCGGCCGTCGGCGGGGTCGAAGACATCGAGCGCCTCGCCCTTGAACATGGCGACATAGCGGCGGCCGTCGCGCTCGAGGATGCGCGCGGAACTGTAGCCGGCCTCGCCGGTGCCGCTGCGCCAGCGCACTTCGCCGGTGGCGGCGTCGAGCGCGACCGTGGAGCCGGATTTTCCGTCAGCGGCGCCGATGTCGAGGAAGATGCGGCCGCCGTCCACGAGCGGGCTCTGCGAGTAGCCGTAAACGGGGCGCCTGCCGCCGAGGTCGGCGACGAGGTTTTTCCGCCACACGAGCTGGCCGTTCGTCTTGTCGAGAACGACGAGGTCGCCCTCGCGCGTGAGTGCGAAAACGTGGCCGCCGGTGACGGTCGGTGTGGAGCCGGGGCCGCTCGGAACGATGGGCATCTCGTGCGCGTCGGTCTTGCACGGGAGGCTGGAGCGCCAGAGTTCCGCGCCGGTCGCGGCGTCGAGCGCGATGATGCTGTCGGTGCCGCTGCCATCGTTGCCCTGGGTGAAGAGACGGCCTTCGGAGATGGTGCATGAACTCATGCCGACGCCCACCTGCGCGCGCCACAGCAGGCGCGGGCCTTCCGCGGGCCACTGCTTGCGCCAGCCGGCGTCGTTCGAGATGCCGTCGCGCTGCGCGCCGCGCCATTGGGGCCAGCCTGTGATGGTGGTCTGCGTGGGCTGCTTTGCGGAGGCGGTGACGGTGGTGGCGGCAGCCGGTGTGGCTGCGGTGGATTTTTTGCCAAGCTCGACGAGTTCCAGCGCGGGAATCTGCCCCTTGCGGCTGGAGCCGCCGACTGCGAGGAGGCGTCCGTCCTTCAGCGGCAGGAGGCGGTGGAAGAAGCGCGGATTCGTGAGCGCGGCGACTTCCTCCCATTGCTTGCCGTCCGCACTGAGGGCGGAAATTTTCCCCGAGAGCGGGCTGGCGAGCACGCGGTCCGCGGCGGCGCATCCGGCGATGCCAAAGCCGGCCATCGAGCCGTCGGGCAGGTCCGGGCCTTTGCCCCACTTGCCGGTCGCCGGCTCCCACCAGTCCACGGCGCGCGAAGGCTCGTCGTGGCTGTCCATGCCGCCGAGAAACCAAACGCGGCCGTGGCTCGCGACTGCGGCGAGCGCGCGGCGCTGGAAGGGCTGCGGGACGGATTTCCACCCGGAATCGGGCTTCGAGAGGTCGAGGACGAGAGCCGTCGTGTGCCACTTCGCGGTGGAGTTGCCGCCTTCTCCATCGTCGCCGGAAAGCCGCCAGCCGCCGCCGATGTAGAGCATGTCGCCGACGACCACGGAGTCGTGGCTGGAGCGCGGTTCGGGCAACGCCGGGAGCTTGTCCCATTTCTTCGCCGCGGGATCGTAGGCGATGACTTCATCCGTGGAGTGGAGGTCGTTCTTTTCGCCCTTGGCGTTTCGCGCATTCATGCCGCCGATGCGGATGATTCTTCCGCCGTGCGAGACGAGCGATGCGCTCAGGAGCGCCGTGCCGCCGGGAAGCTCCTCCCACGCCGTGCCGCCGGGCACTTTCAGCCGGGAAAAATCGCCGCGGACACAGTCGCGGTGAAACTCGTGCGCCTTGCCGGCGTTGCCGCCGTAGATGTAGAGCCATCCGTCCGCGAGTGTCGCGCCGAAGCTGGTCGCGGGGCGGGGGAGCGGTGGGAGTTCGGCATGAGCCGCGGTGATGAGAGCGAGGAAGAGGGTAAGGATGCGGTTCATGGAAAGTGGCGGATTGGGAGTGCGGGATGGATGGCTGAGTGCGCGTCGGGCGGAGTCCGCGGACCAGCGGCGGACAAGCCGGGCGAAAATGGAGATCCTAAGGAGCGAGGGAATACGAGGCGTTGCCCTCGTCGATTGCATTCGGGCTCCAGAGGCGCATGTCGGCGAGTTCCTTCACGGTGCACATGCGGACGCTTCCGTCGAGGAAGGCGCAGACTGCGTTGCCGTCGTAGCGGAAGTCCACATTGCCGAAATCCACGGGATCGTCGCTGCTCTTCCATGTGCCGCTGCCGTTCCACTGCTTGCAGATCGGCGAGTCGGAGGAAAGGGTGGGCGGCGTCGTGTAGCAGTAGCCCTCGATTTTGCCCGAGCCCTTGCCGCTGCCGGCGGAGGCGAAGGCGAGGACGGAGCTCTTCATGCGCCCGGGCGTCGAGATGCATTCGGCCTCGAACGCGATGGTGCCGTTGGCGCGCATGACGCCGCCGACGCAATAGACATTCATCCCGAGCGCGGGATAGGTGCTCACGTAGTAGTCGTAGTTGGCGCCGCTGTCCCCGGCGACCTCCCTGATTTTCTTCGTGTTTTTGTTCACGAGAACGGTGCCGTCGAAGTTCTTGCCGAGATACGGCGCCAGCCGGAACGGGTAGCGCTGGGCGGCGCGGGCGTTGGTGACGATCTGGCCGTCGGGCTTATACACGCGGTTCGTCGTGGTGTTCACCCGCATGTCCATTCCGGGCAGGTAGTGGCCATCGCCGTCGGCCGCGGTCGCGAGGAAGGCGCTCACGAGGTTGCGCCCGGCGTTGATCTCCCTCGTCTTCTGGGCGGACACCATGGCCGACCTCGCGACGCCGAGCCCGAGTGCGGAGAGGATGCCGATGATGGTGATGGCGACGAGCAGCTCGATGAGAGTGAAGGCGCCCGCCCTGCGTCCCTGCCAAGTGCGGAAGTTCGCACCTTTCCGAATGCGACAAATGCGTTTCATGGTGAATCAGATGGCGCTTTTCAGCGGTCTGCGGGAGCGCAGGCGCATGGTCCCGAGCCCTGCGATGCCCAGCCCGAGAAGGGCGGTGGAAGAGGGTTCCGGGACCGCTTGCTGGGTGAGGCGGATGGCATCAAAGGCGGTGTGTTGCTGGTTTGCGACCCACGTGGAGGAGAAGCCGCTGCTGGAGCCGAAGGAGGAGACATCCCAAGTCCACGTATAGATGGTCAGGTCGCCGAAGCTGCTCGTCCCGCCGGGCGCAGTCGAGAAGGTGCTCGCCGGGGCCGCAGTGTGGCCGGCATTGTAATTGAGGGTCAGCGACGATGCGTTGAAGGTCGTTCCGCCGCCGCTGTTAAAAGCGAGCGTGATCGTGCTCAGCCCGGAAAGGACATTGGTCGTTTGCAGGGCAAAGGTGACGGAATTCGAGAAGAACGTGTAATAGAACTCGTAGCCATCCGGGAATGAGCTGGAGCCGAGGCCGCCCGAAGTGGCGCCGCTGACGGCGATGGTCGCCCCGCTGTCGGCGGTCGAATCCGGGAACAAAACCGGCGGACGATATTTGCCGGGGTCACCGAGCGCCGAATAGGTGTTCGGATGCAGCGCCCCGCCGATGTAGGACCAGTTGTCGATGCGCAACTGGGCCTGCGCGGACTGCGTGAGGGAAGCGCCGCAGACGATCGATGCGACGAGGAAAAGGCGTGTCTTCATTGTGCGAGCAGATATCCCGGACTGAATGGCGGCACCGTTGAGTCGTGACGTTTTCCGGACTTCCTATGCGGCGGCGGGGGTGCCTTGCCGGCGGCGGCGCATGCCGGCGGAAAGGCAGATTCCTGCGATGAGCAGCGCGCCGGTTGCCGGTTCGGGAACGACCGTGGTGCTGCCGACATCGAGTGCGAAGGCGTCGAGCGAGCGCTGAAACGCCGTCTTGTCGATGTTGATGGTGAATGTGGAGTTCCCCGTGACCGCAGCCAGCGAGGCGCCCCAGTAAAATGAGGTGACACTGTAGGTGCCGCCGTCGCTGCTTGTGTCGCCGGAGCCCGAGGTCGTGACGACGGCGTCCGCCGCGATCGACGTGACGCCGGTTCCGCCGGTGATGGTGAGCCGCGGATCAAAATAACCGGCTCCGAACCCACCGGTGCTGCCGGCCCTTTTCACCTGTAAAATCACCCCGTGGATGGGGAAGAGCGCGCTGCCATTGAGGGTGAAGTTCACGGTGTTGTTCCCCCCGAAAAGAACATCCCCCGTGGTTCCCGTCGAAGGAGTTCCTTGGACGACATCATACATGCCGACTCCTTGGACCAGCACCGTCGCTGCGGTCGGCTGGCTCAAAAGCGGGGTGGAGATTCCGAATGAGCTGTCCGGTCCATCGTTGGTGAAATCGATTCGCGCATTGCCCGGGGAGGACGGGTTCGGGAAGGCATCCCACAAGGCGAACCCCGTGTTGGCGTCGTTGCGATCCCACGAGGCTCCCGCCGGATCGGTGCTCAAACCCAAGGGGGTCGCATGCGCGGCAATCGAGGTGAACACGACGATGCCGGCGGCTGACAACAGTGATGTGAAGCTACGGCGCATGGGTCGGAACGCAGTGCGGCTGGCGGACAGGACGAATCGTTGCATGGAAGTATAAATGTCGTATTTGGGCGCGGGCGGCTCTCCAAAAATTGCGAAAGAATGCACCGCACGTGCAATTGAGACCTATTCGCAACAGCCGTATTAGGTCAAGTGTTTTCGCGGGTCCGGCCTTGGAAAGCCGGGAATCACTTGTCGGCCCAATTGAAGCGGACTTCACCCAACCGGTGCCATCGGAGGCGCAGACGAGGATATTTTTCCGCGCACGCAGCGGGTGGAAATGCTGCGCCCTTCCCGCTTCGTGGGGACACACATGGAGTCCGTTTGCGGCGAGGGCTGCTGCCGACGCTCATGGCGGCGGTGGTTACGCCCCGACGGAGAGGACGAGGGTGGCGAGCAGAGCGATGAAAGCGGGTTGCGAACTCAATTCTGGCCGATCACAAAATCGGCACGGTCGAGTTCGGCGGCTTGGGCGGACCAGCGGCGCATGTCGTCGAGTTCGGTGGGCGTGAGGAGTTCGGTGTGGCCGTCGAACATGACGGCGATGGCGCGGCCGTTGTAGCGCGGATGAATGTAGCCGAGCGATTCCGCGGAGGCGCCCTCTTTGTAGTTCCGACCGTTCCAGAGCCGGCGCGTCTCGCATGGCGCGCTGACGGTGTGGAAACCCAGGTAGGACATGCCTTGTAGCCCGGTGTAGTGTGCGGAGCAGAGGACGATGAGTCTTGCCGGGTCGGTCACGTCGGTGGCGCGTGTGGCGCAGAACACACCGAACTTCCTCTCGGCGAGCCCGCCGGGTGCGAGCGAGCCGTTGAAGTTGCCGCCGACGTAGGTGGCATTCATGCCGAATGTCGGGGCGAAGCTGACGAGGTAATCGAGGTCAGCGCGCTTGGAATTCTGGCCGAGCTTGGCCTGGTCGTTCACGAGGAGCGTGCCGAAAACGCGGTTTTCGAGGTAAGCTGCGAGCCGCCACGGATAGCGCTGTGCAGTGGGGCCGGTGACGGTCTGGCCAACCTCGTTCCTGGCCGTGGTGGTGCTGGCGTAGCCGGGCATCAATTCGCCATTGTTGTCGCTGGCTGCGCGCAAATACGCGGCGATGAGTTGGCGACCGGCGGCGATTTCGCGGGCCTGGTTTCCCGAGCGGCGGGCGGCCGAGATGGCGGTCATGCCGAGACCGGCGAGGACGCTGATGATCGAGACGACCACGAGCAGTTCGATGAGTGTGAAGGCACGAGTTTTCATGGATGGAATCAGGAAAAGCGGTCGCGCCGCCGCCAGCCGCGTGCGGCGGCCAGCACGCCGATGCCGAGCAGGACGCTGGTCGCCGTGTCGGGCTCGGGGACGGGAACGATGGTGTATTCGATTTCGAGCCTCGGCGCGTATTCCGGGCCGATCTGGTTTTCCCTCGAAAGAAATGCGGGGTAGGGGTCGGTGCTTCCCTGACCGGAGACCAGCGTGAGGGATGTCGCAGTGAGGCCGAGGACGCCGCTGCTGAGGCTGTCCTGCAGATACGCGCGCACTGCGGCGGAGCTGAGGTCGAGGGTGAAGCGGTATTCGCTGCCCTCGGGGACGATGTCGCCGGCCTGGAGGCCAGCGATCTGGCCGATGGCCCACGGTGCGGCCTCGAAGCGCTCGGTCACATTGTCGGAGACGTCCACCGCGGTGCCGCCGGCATTGAACATGATCGGGTAGGCATTGCGCCCGTGGACGGTGTTGGAGCCGAAGGCGGAGTTTTCGCCGTAGGCGGTGCCGCCGCTCAATGAGCCGCTCAGCGAGGTGAAGCCGCCGCGAAGACCGGCGCCGAAGACCTCGACGGGACGCCCGGCGTCCGCGTCCGCCTGGTAAAGCGGATCAGTCGTGCCCAGATGGCTTTTGAACGAGTCATACGAGGGATCGTAGGCGACGTTGCTGCTCGAGTTGAACAGCGAGAGCGTGACGCGGGTGATTTGATAGCTCGCCGCGGCGAGCCCCGGTGTGATCTGCGCGCTGGTCTGGAATGCGACGAGCATCTGCCCGAGGCGATCCTCGTCCTCGGCGGTGTCCGGGTGGCCGAAGACGGGGAGCGTGTCGCGCGTGCCGCCGACGCTGCCGGGGACGTTGCCATACATCCATTTGTCCAGCGACGGTGAGGTGAAAGTCACCGTGGCGGCACGGGCCTGCGAGATGGCGGTGGCGAGGAGGAGGGGGACGATGAGGTGGCGGAAAATGCCGCGCATTTCAGCAAGCCGCCACGCGCCTGCGGCGCGCGAGTGTCATTCCGAGACCTGCCAGCAGGAGCGCCGCCGAAGCCGGCTCGGGAACGGTGTTGATGGTGAGTGCCGGCGAACTGCCGGACACACCGGGGGTGCTGTCCACATCGGCAAAGCCCACATCGCCGCTGGTGGTGTTGATTTGGATGAGCACGCCATAGTTGGGCTGGGAGCTGTCCACCCACGATTTCACGAGGTTGGTGATGTCCCAGTCGTAGAAGCCCGTGCCGGTGACATTCTGCGAGGAGGCCACCGGGCCGGAGTGCAGCGTGGGCGTCGTTCCAAAGAACGCCGCATAGGTAGCCAGCGGCGCGGAGCCCGCGTCGGCGGCATTTTCGCGCCAGTTGTCGAGGATGGGCGAGAGCGTGACCAAGCCACCGGCTGCATTGGTGGTGCCGCTCACGCCGATGCCGGTCGAATAGAGCGTGAGCTTTGCGCTTGTGATGTCCGCTGCCGGGAATGAGACCGAGGACAGGTCGAACTGCACCAGCGATGCGAAGTGTCCGCCGGTGTCGGGTGAGGTGATGCTGAGGTTTGAGGAAAAATTGGACGTATCGACGTGCTGGTAGATCTTCGTGTCCTTGCTCGTGGCTTCGGTGAGAGGCTGGAGGACGAGCTGTGCGTGGCAGTCGTGACCCGCACCGAATGCGGCCGCTGCTGCGAGGACGGCGAGCAATTTGGGGAATGGGAACGAGCGGTGAAACAGGGAATGAGTCGTGGGTGATTTGGGTCGTTGCATGGGTGGGAAGATGGCCCAGCGAGGTGTCGGCCCGCTTCCCCGGCGTTGCGAAAGAACGGCCCATCATTGCAATTGAGACCTAATCGCAATAATGGTATTGACGTGACTTCTTTTGCCCTGGATATGCCCAGAAAACGACCAGATTTGACTGTCGCTCACCCTCCTGAAGGAGGTGTGTGGCTGCCGTTTGGTTCGGGCTGGCGACAGATTTACGGCTCGTTTCAGCACATGGGGGTCAGCATCGAACTGCACGACCTCCGCCTCCAGCGGGAGCTGGAATGGGGACGGAGTTTTCACCCGGGAAGCGTGGAGATTTGCCTGAATTTGGAAGGCAACGCGTGGTTTGCCCACGGCGCGATCGTGGGGCTCGCGCCGGCGCAGTCGGTGGTCTATTCGTCCGGTGAAGTGCCGCTCGCAGCCTACCGCTCGGCCGGGGAGCGGCACCGTTTTGTGACGGTGGAACTCAGCCCTGCATTTCTCCGGAACCGGCTCGCGGGCTGCGAAGGTGTCCTGCTGCCACTCGTCGGGGACGCGATGCGCGGCGGCGTGGCTCAGAGCGCGGTGGCGCAGCCGAGGCCGTTCACGGCGTCGCAGTCGGCGACGGTCCGCTCGGTGCTCCAGCCGCCGGTGGCTCCGCAGGCTCGCGCGCTGTGGCACGAGGCGCGGCTCCTAGAGTGGCTTGCAGAGTGTCTGTTTTCCGAGGATGCGGAGCTTTTCTGCCACCGCCAGCAGCGCATCGAGCAGGAGCGCGTGGAGAAGGTGAAGGCATTCCTCGCGGCGGACGTCGAGCGCACTCCCGCACTCGCGGAGATCGCGGTGAAAGTCGGGATGAGTCCCTTTTACCTGAGCCGCACCTTTTCGCGGCTCACCGGGGAGACGATCCCGCAGTTCCTCCGCCGCGTGCGTGTCGAACGAGCTGCGGAAATGCTCCTGGCCGGCACGCACAATGTGACTGAGGCCGCATTCGCCGTCGGCTACAGCAGCCTCGGGCACTTTTCAAAGGCGTTCGCGGAACTGCTCGGCTGCACACCTTCCGCGTATGTGCAGGGGCGCACCGGCGGATAGCGGCACGCCCGCCATCGTGCGGAGGATGCGGGAATTTCAGAGCCGGAACCGCGGGCGCCCGGCATGCATGGAGCGCGGGCGGTGAGGCACCGCGCTCCATGCGTGGATTGACTCAGTTGCGCTGGCCGCTGATCGGATTGTAGCCGTGCTTCTTCGACTCGCCGGGGCCGAAATCGTAGCCGACGACGAGGTAGGCGATCTGCCGCTCGGTTGCCCGGTTCAGGCCGAACTGGCAGTTCAGGTCCACGTGCAGGTTCTTGTTCACGCGCCACTGGAGGCTCGGCCCGAGGGCGAACATGTGGGTCGGATTGCTGCGCTGCCCCTGCACCGTGTCGCGGTCGTAGAACGCCTCCACGCCGACACTCAGCTTGCTGTCGATGACGGTGTAGCTGAGGCCGCCGGTGATCTGGAACTCCTGCTCGCGCGCGCCGCCCGTCTCCGATTCCCACACGAAGTTCACGCCCCAGTGCCAGCGCGGCGCGAGCTGGTCGCCGAGCAGCAGCTTGAACTCATACACATCGGGGCCCCAATGGTCGTCGGCGAACTTGTATTCCGCGTAGAGCGCGGGATTGCCCCACACCTTGCCCCACTCCCACGGCGCCCAGCGCAGCTCCACGTTGAAGCTCTGGAAATGGAAGTGCGATCCCGGGCTGCCCTCCTCCTGGGCATAAAGGTCGAGCTGCAGCCGGCCCGGCAGGCCGATCTCGACTTCCTGCAGGACGCGGTGCGCGACCGTGCCGTCGCGCCGGTGCTTGATGCGCCACCAATTCTCGACTCCGACCTCCCACGGCGCCTTCTGGATGTAAACGCGCGTGCCGGGGAAGCGCCGCGCGCCGGTCCACTCGGGGCGGCCGGATTCATCCACGGGCTGCTCCTCGAGCAGCGAGCCTGCGAGGGAGGTCACAGTCGGCATGCGCTGGGCGCCGCCTGTGGAGGTGGGTTCGGACTTCTTTTCCGCCGCGAATGCACCCGTGCTGAGCGCGAGGCAGGTGGACAGAATGAGGGTGGGTTGGAAGGGTGAGGGTGTTGGTTTCATTGGCGGGAGCGCCCTCAGCCGCACGCGTGCCAAGGCCTTCCCGGAACCGCATTCCCCTCCGGGAAAATTTTTCCGGGAAGCACCGGGGAAGAGCGCGTGGATAAATGTTGTTCACAGCAAATGGTGCAATGGTTATGAACTATCCTCCCTGCATGCTCCTCCAATCCAGACTCGCATGGCGCCTCGTGGTGACGTTCCTCGGCTTCGTCGTCGTGGGATCCCTCGGAGTCGTCGCGTGGCTCGACAACGAGGAATCGCACGAGTCGCAGGCGGAGTTTGCGGCGGTCGCGCGGTCCAATGCGAACTTCATCCGCTCGCAGCACCTCCCGCCGAGCGAGCGCACGGCTGTCGCACTCGGCGAAGTGCTCGGAATCGAAGTGTATTTTCTCCGCAGCCCGGCGATCGCGGATGCGATTCCCGATCCGGGGAAGCGGCTCGCCACCCCGGAGGGCGCTGCTCTCGCGGATTCGGCGCACCGGCCGTCCGGCGAGGTCCGCTCGCGCGCAGGCGGCGAGGCCGTCCGCATGCCGCTCGACGGCGAATGGAGTGTGATTCTCTTCCGCATGCGGCCCGTGACCGGGGAGTTCTGGACCGCGCGGACCTTCACCGCGCTCGGCGCATTCTGGCTGCTCTCGCTCGCGCTGGGGTTGGTGCTGGCCGGCGGCATCGTCCGGCCGCTCCGTTCGCTGGCGCGGCGTCTCCCGCAGATTGCGGATGAAGGAGTGGAGCCGCCGCCGGAAGCCGCGCGTCCCGACGAGATCGGCCAGCTCGCCCGCGCCTATCTCGACACCCGCGCCGCGCTGGCCGGCGAGCGCCGCGCGCGCCAGCAGGCCGAGCGCCTCGCCACACTCGGCCGCATGGCCACGGGTCTCGCGCACGAGATCAACAACCCCGTCGCTGCGATCAAGCTCCACGCCCAGCTCATCGAGGAGGGCACCACCGCGATCAGCCCCGTTCCCGGCGACGACACGCCGAACTCGCTCGCAATCATCCTCGCCGAAAACGCGAAGATCGAGGCCCTCGTGAACCAGTGGATGTTCCTCGCGCGCCCTCAGCCGCCGCTGACTTCCCCCTGCGACCCCGCCGACCTCGTCGCCTCCGCGCTCCGCACGCACGCCCCCGCCGCTGCTCACGCCGGGGTGAAGCTCGTGAACGAAATGCCGCCCGGCCATTTCATCCAGGCCGACGCGCGACGTCTGGGGCAGGCAATCGGCAACGTGATCGTGAACGCCATCCAGGCGATGTCGGCCGAGGGCGGCACGCTGCGGGTGACGGGAAGCGTGATCGGGAATGACGAAGCACGAATGACGAATGACGAAGGCCCCGGGGGAACCATGCACATCGTCATTCGCTTCAGCGACTCCGGCCCCGGCTTCAGCGCCTCGGCGCTTGCGCGGCACACGGAGCTCTTCTTCAGCGAAAAGGAGGGCGGCATGGGCATCGGCCTCAGCGTGACGGCCGAAATCCTCCGCGCGCACGGCGGCGAGCTGAGTGTCGAAAACTCACCAGGCGGCGGCGCCGCCGTCACTTTCATCCTCCCTTTCGCAGTGGACGCAAAATCCGAAATCCGGAATCCAAAATCATAAATGGCCACGCCTTCCATTCTCATCATCGAAGACGAATCCGCGCTCGCCGCCGCGCTTGCCCGCGTCTGCCAGCGGCTCGGCTGGAGCGCGGAGCTGCGCGCGAGCGGCAACGCCGGGCTGCGCGCGCTGGCCTCGGGCAATTTCGACCTCGCGATCCTCGACATCGGCCTACCCGATCTCAGCGGGCTGGAGGTCTTGGAAAAGGCGCGCGCGCGTTCGCCGGAACTGCCGGTCGTGATCATCACCGCCCATGGCCGCCTCGAAAACGCCGTGGCTGCGCGCAAGCTCGGTGCGGCGGCTTACCTCGTGAAACCGCTCGATCTCCGCGAGGTCGAACGCACGCTGCGGCAGATCCTCGATGCCGCCAGTGCTCCCGCATCCGCGCCCGCGCCCGCTGCTAAGACCGAGCAGCTTCTCGGCGCCTCGCCTGCGATGCAGAGGGTCTTCCTCGAAGTCGCGCACGCCTGCACGACCGACGCCCCCGTGCTGCTCTCCGGCCCGACCGGCACCGGCAAGACGGTCGCCGCGCGCATCATCCACGCGCACGGCGCGCGGCGCGGTGCTCCGTTCGTCACGCTGCACTGCGGTGCGCTGCCCGAGCAGCTCCTCGAGAGCGAGCTTTTCGGCCACGAGCGCGGCGCGTTCACCGGAGCGGTCGCATCGCGCGAGGGCCACATCGAGCGCGCGAAGGGCGGCACGCTTTTCCTCGACGAAATCGGGGACATCTCGCCGACCGTCCAGGCCAAGCTGCTCCGCTTTGTCGAGGAGCGCGCCTTCACGCGGGTCGGCGGGCGCGAGGACATCCGAGTGGAGCTGCGGCTCGTCACCGCGACGAACAGGAACCTCCGCGAGGAGGTGAAGGCGGGCCGTTTCCGCGAGGATCTTTTCTACCGGCTGCATGTGCTCGAAATCGAGATGCCACCGCTGCGCGAGCGTGCCTCCGATATTGCGGCGCTCGCGGAGAATTTCCTCCGCTCCGCGGCGCGCCCGCTCGCGCTCGCACCGGGGACGCTCGCCCTTCTCGTCAGCCACACATGGCCCGGCAATCTCCGCGAGCTGCGCAATGTCCTCGAGCGGGCCGCTGCGGTCTGCACCGGCCCGGTGATTCTGCCTGCGCACCTCCCGCGCGACCTCCATGAGCAGGCCGCCGCCGCGCCTTCGCCGGATGCCCGCCTCTCCGCCGCCCTCGCGGAGTGGCTCGATGCGCGCCTCGCGGAAAAAGCCACCTACCGCGACATGCACGACGCCGTGGAGTCGCTCGCGCTGCGCCACCTGCTCACGCGCTTCGACGGGAAGCCCACCGTGCTCGCGCGGGAGACGAAAATGAACCGCGTCACGCTCCGGAAGAAATTTGCACGCCGCTGAGCGCGCCCGCTTGCCTCCGCGCGCCGGCCCCGCTAACCCACGCGGCGTGTCGCAACGCCTCTACGACTGCCCCCAGTGTGGTGCGCCCGTAAAATTCGAGTCGTCCATCGCGGTCTTCGCGGTGTGCGAGCACTGCCGTTCGATGGTCGTGGCGCGCAACGCGAACGTGGAGGCGATGGGCGTGATGGCGGAGCTGCCGCCGGACCTGAGCCCGTTTCAAATCGGCACGCACGGCGAGTGGAACGGCAGCGGTTTTCAAATCGTCGGCCGCGTGCGCGTCTCGTGGACCGACGGGAGCTGGAACGAGTGGTGTGTGCTCACGGGCGACGGTCGCACAGGCTGGCTCGCTGAGGCGCAGGGGCTCCTGATGCTCAGCTTCGAGGTGGACACGAAGGGCTTGCCGCAGCTCACGCGGAAGGATTGCGGGGCGGGGCGGTTCTTCGATTTCGATCGCAGGCGCTGGGTGATGACGGACGTGAAGGAGGCGACGTGCCTCGCGGGCGAGGGTGAGTTGCCATTCGTCGCCGCGCCGAACACCGAGCGGCTCGGCGTGGATCTCATCGGCACTGGCGGGAAGTTCGGCACGCTCGAATTCGACAAGGACGGCACGCGGCTCTACGTCGGCGACTACGTCGAGTTTTCAGATCTGAAGCTGCAGAACCTGCGTCCCGTGCCGGGCTGGTCCGCGGAAGTTGCGCAGGAAAAATACCGCACCGCCGCGCTCTCGTGCCCGAAGTGCGGCGCCGTGGTGAATCTTCGTGCCGCGGGCCTCAGCATGAGCGCCGTCTGCGGTTCGTGCTCGAGCGTGATCGACACGGCGGACACGAACCTGAAGATCATCCAGAAGGCCAAGGATGCGGTGAGCGCGCTGAAGCCCGTCCTTCCCATCGGCAGGCGCGGCACGCTGCGTGGCACGCAGTGGGAGGTGATCGGTCTCTGCGTGCGGAAGGATCAATGGGTGAGCTGGTCCGAGTATCTGCTGTTCAATCCGTGGGCCGGCTTCCGCTGGCTCGTCACATTCAACGGACACTGGAGCTTCGTGACGCGCATGCCCGAGATCGCCGATCTCAGCGGCACAGCCATCACGATGGGTGATCGCGAATACAAGCTCTACGCGAGCGGCCATGCGCAGGTCACCGGCGTGCTCGGCGAATTCTACTGGAAGGTGCGTCGCGGCGAGCACGCGATGCTGAACGACTTCATCGCGCCGCCGTTCATCCTGTCGAAGGAGTTTTACAAGGATCTCAAGGAGTTCACGTGGTCGCACGGCGAATACATGCCGCACACCGAAGTCGTGGAGGCGTTCGAACTTGAGGACGTGGACTTGCCGACCGGCATTTACCTGAACCAGCCGAATCCCCACGCGGAGAAATGGAAGACTCTGAAGCGGCAGTGGGTAGCGCTCATGCTGGCGGTTGTGGGCATTCAGATCTTCTTCGCGATGGGCTCGCGGACGCACGAAATCAGAAGCGAGCATTTGGATTTCGACCGCGATGCTCAGACCGCCGCCGCGGCAGTGCCGCCGGTGATTCCCGCCAGCCCGCTGGCGGAGCCTCCGCAAACGTCACTCACCAATGTGCAGGTGACCCCGCGCTTCAAGATCGACGGCGGAGTGAGCCGCGTGGACATCGAGGCCACCGCACCCGTGGACAACAACTGGATCGGCGCATCCGTCGAGCTGGTGAACGCGGTGACGAACGAGAAATTTCCCGCGGAAATCGAGGTCGGATATTATCACGGCTACGACTCCGACGGCTCGTGGACCGAAGGTTCGCAGCAGGCGAGCGTTTCCATTCCGTCGGTGCCGCCGGGCGAATATTTCATGACGGTGGAGACGTCCGCAGATTCTGCCGTGCGCAAAATGCCGCTCGACCTGCGCGTGAAGCGCGGCGGCCTCTTCTGGTCAAACTTCATCCTCATGCTCCTGCTCGTCAGCGTGTATCCCCTGACGGTGCTCGTGCGGCGCCATCTCTTCGAGCGCAGGCGGTGGAGTGAAAGCGACTACAGCCCCTACACCTCCAGCAGCGATAACGAATGATGCGACATCCCATCTACCTTTGCCTCGGCGTCCTCTCCGCGATCTACCTCTCGTTCGCAAACGCGCGCGGATGGAGCCTCCTCCACACTGTGAATCCCGCCCGCATCTTCGGCGGCAGCGGACACGGCTCAAGCTTCAGCCACAAATAAACTGCCAGACAACCATCGGGAAAAACAATGCACCTCAACCTCGATTCCATCCTCTCCTCGCTTGTCTACGCCCTCATCGGCGTGGTCATATTCTGCGCCACGTTCATCATCGTGGACAAACTCACGCCGTATAACCTGTGGAAGGAGCTGGTGGAGACCAAGAACACCGCGCTCGCACTTGTCGTGGGCCTCATCGGCCTGGGGATCTGCATCATCATCGCTGCAGCGATTCATTGAGTGCGCAGTGATGCGGACGATCCCGGCCGCATGATTTGATCGCGGAAAAACCGTCCGCGTCCCACCACCGAATGACCGACCGCTCCACACGGCTGCTGCTCTTCGCGAGCGTCTTCACCATCGCGACTTGCGGACTCATCTACGAGCTCATCGCCGGCACGCTCGCGAGCTATCTGCTCGGCGACTCGGTGACGCAATTTTCCACGGTCATCGGCGTGTATCTCTTCTCGATGGGCATCGGTTCGTGGCTCTCAAAATACGTCGAGCGCGACCTGCTTGGATTCTTCATCCGCGTCGAGCTGATCATCGCGCTCATCGGCGGGTTTTCGGCGGCGCTGCTCTTCACGACGTTCGCGTATGTGTCGTCATTCCGCGTGATTCTTTACGGAGTGATCGTGCTGCTCGGCACGCTCGTCGGCGTGGAGATTCCGATTCTGCTGCGCATCTTGAAGGACCGGATCCAGTTCAAGGACCTCGTCGCCCGCGTGTTCACGTTCGACTATATCGGCGCGCTGCTGGCGTCGCTGCTGTTCCCGCTCATCCTCGTGCCTCACCTCGGGTTGGTGCGCAGCGGATTTCTATTCGGAATGCTCAACGGCTTTGTGGGCCTGCTCGCGCTTTGGGCGTTGTGGAGCGAAGTGCCGCGCGCCCCGTTCCTGCGCAATGCCGGCCTCGCCGTGCTCGCATTGCTCGGCGCGGGCTTTGCGGCATCCGAGCGCATTCTCGCGTGGTCGGAGCAGGCGGCGTATGCGGAGCACGTCATCCACGCGCTTTCCACGCCGTATCAACGCATCGCCATCACGCGGCACGACGACGACGTGCGGCTCTATCTGAACGGCAACCTCCAATTCAGCTCGCGCGACGAATACCGCTACCACGAGGCGCTCGTGCATCCCGGCCTCGCGCGACTGCCGCATGCGCGCCGCGTGCTCGTGCTCGGTGGCGGCGACGGCCTCGCGGTGCGCGAGATTCTGCGCTTCCCGCACATCGAGAGCATCACGCTCGTGGATCTCGACCCCGAGATGACGCAGCTCTTCTCGAAAAACGAAATCCTCACGCGTCTCAACGCCAGCTCGCTGCTCTCGCCGAAGGTTCACGTGGTGAATGCCGACGCCTTCACGTGGCTCGCGCAAAATCGCGAACCGTTCGACTTCATCGTCTCCGACTTCCCCGACCCGTCGAACTTCTCCATCGGCAAGCTCTACACGACGGCGTTTTTTGCGCGCGTCCGCGGCGCGCTCGCGCAGGACGGTGCATTCGCCGTCCAATGCACCTCGCCGTTCGTCGCACGGAAGTCATTCTGGTGCGTGGATGAGACGCTGCGAGCGAGCGGCTTCATCACCGAGCCGTATCACTGTCTCGTGCCGTCCTTCGGCGAATGGGGATTCATCCTCGCATCGCATCGCCCGCTCGGCGGCGAGCTGCGCCTGCCCGACGGGCTGCATTTTCTTTCGGCGGAAAATTTCCACACGCTGTTCGAGTTCCCGCCCGACATGGCGCGCGTGCCGGTCGAGGTGAACCGGCTGAACAACCAGTCCCTCGTTCGCTACTTCGAGCAGGAGTGGGCGCGCTACACCCATTGATGGCGACGCGGCGCAGCTTTCTGAAAACCACCGCCGCAGGCGCGGCTGCATGCCTCGCTGGTTGCCGTGAGACGGCGGGTGGTTTTTCCGGTGAAATTCTCGGAGCTGGCCACGCCGCCGGTCACCGTCTGCGTGATGCACGCGAAGGCACATTTCCAGCGCCCAGCGCGGAACGCGAGGTGCCGGTTGTGATCGTCGGCGGTGGAATCGCCGGCCTCGCCGCAGCGCGACGACTTGCCCAGCGTGGACAGCGCGATTTCCTCCTCCTCGAACTCGAGCCCACGGCGGGCGGAAACTCCACCAGCGGTCGCAACGCAATTGCCGCCTATCCGTGGGGCGCGCATTACCTGCCGATTCCAAACGACGAATCCACCGAGGTCATCGCTTTGCTCGAGGAGTTTGGGCTGGTCCGCGGACGCGACTCCACCGGTGCACTGATTTGCGATGAGGAGTCGCTCTGCGCTGATCCGAACGAGCGCCTCTTCGATTACGGTCGCTGGCACGAAGGCCTCATCCCGCAGCTCGGCCTCACTGCTTCCGATCGCGAACAATACGCGCGCTTTTCCGCGCAGATGGAATCCTTCCGCCGCGCTCGCGGTGTCGATGGACTGCGCGCCTTCGCCATACCGCTCGATCTCAGCTCGCGCGATGCGGAGCTGCTCGCGCTCGACTGCATGACGATGTCCGTGTGGCTCACGGCAAACGGCTACGATTCCGCGCCGCTGCTCTGGCATGTGGACTACTGCTGCCGCGACGACTACGGCGCCGGCTCGGCGCAGGTCAGCGCGTGGGCCGGCATTCACTACTTCGCATCGCGCAACGCACGCGCCGCAAACACCGAGCACGACGCCGTCTTCACATGGCCCGAGGGCAACGGCTGGCTCGCAAACCGCATCGCCGAACCACTGCGCGATCGCATCCGCACCGGCTGCATCGTTTTCAATGTCGAGCCGCATGCCGATGGCGCGCGTGTGGACTTCTTCGACCTCGCCGCCGGTAAGAGCGTCCGCATCCGCGCGCGCAATGTCGTCTGTGCAGCACCGCGCTTTGTTGCGCAGCGATTCATTCGCGACCTCACGCCTGCGCAGGGACTCGAGTATTCGCCGTGGATGGTTGCAAACATCACGCTCAACTCGCTTCCCGTCGGGCGCGGCGCTCCGCTCGCGTGGGACAACGTGATGCGCGGCAGCCGCAGCCTCGGCTACGTCGTCGCCACGCACCAGCACCTGCATCCCGTGCCGCGCGAAACCGTCATCACGCATTACTGGCCGCTCGATCACATCGCTCCACGCGAGGCACGCACCGAGGCCCTTGCGCGCTCACACGCCGACTGGTGCGAGCAGATCGTCGCCGACCTCCGCGGGCCGCATCCCGACATCGCCGAACACATTCGCCGCATAGACATCTGGCTCTGGGGCCACGGAATGATCCGTCCGGTTCCCGGCTTCATCTGGGGCGACACACGCCGCCAGATGCTCCAGCCGCACGGCCTCGTCGTGTTTGCTCACTCCGACATGAGCGGCATCTCCATTTTCGAGGAAGCCTACACCCACGGCTGCCAGGCCGCCGATGCGGTCCTCGCATCTCACTCGTAAAATGCACGTCCCTCTCGCGCGCCACACCTTGCTCGAACTCCACGGCTGCGACGCGGCGCTTCTCAACGCGCCCGACGCGCTCAAGTCGCTCCTGCTCGAAGCCGTCCGCCGCGGCCACGGCACCATCGTCACCGACGTCTTCCACACCTTCAGCCCGCATGGCGTCAGCGGCGTTGTCGTGATCGCCGAGTCGCACGTGGCCATCCACACCTGGCCCGAGCACCGCTACGCCGCCGTCGACATCTTCTCATGCGGCACAAAGCTCGACCACGCCATCATCCGCGACCACATCCGCACAGGCCTCAGCGCGGAAAAAGTCGAGTCCCGCGAACTCACGCGCGGGTGAAGTGGCAGCCCTCGCGTCTCACTGAGACTTGCCGTTCCCTATCCGTTTGAGGCGGAACGAAAAGTTTCCCTTGCCGAATGCCGCATACCCACTAGTCTCCGAGTCCACGAAATCGCGGGGTGGAGCAGCCCGGTAGCTCGTCAGGCTCATAACCTGAAGGTCGCAGGTTCAAATCCTGCCCCCGCAACCATTTCGTGCACAGAGGTTTAAGTGGTCCACGAACAAGCCAGTGGCGCGCCTGCGGAGGCCGTTTGCTTTCAGTTTACTGCCAAACTCTGATGCCGAAATTTCCACTCCTCGTCCGGCGCGGCTCCGTCGCCATCCGCCTCCACGAATACGACAACAAAAGTTCCCGGCTCTTCATGATTTCCTGAAACACGGGTGGCCGCGAGCACCTTGAAGCTATGGTGTCGGGGGGTGACGCTCGCAAACGAAGCCCGGTATTTCGCATCGGAAGCCTCTGCCATCGGGCGCACCACTGTTACTGGCATTTACTGTCATAAATTTTGCGCGTTCATTCGCGATCGTGCGTGCAGGCCATTTTTTGATATCCGCAGCAACGCAAACGGCGGCGCAAACTTGCGAATTTGAGTGGCCCGCCCCGAATGCTTTAGCGAAGACCCTCCTCTCACGGTGGCATCCGCAATGAAATCCCACGTCCACACATGCCCACGGTGCGTCGCCTTGGTCGGCAGCCCCGTAGAGACCCCTCGGCGCAACGCCGCAACCACTGGATATGCCGCTTGCCTACAGCCCAGCCTTCCCCGCCTCAGCAACGCAGCGATCCGTCGGTAGCCGTTGCGCGGGTGCTTTTCGGAGAGTTCCCTCATCTGCCGTTCCAATTCCTCCTGCCGGGGCGACGGCAATCGGCCCCGATTCCAATAGGTTCCTCGGGACAACCCAAGGAACCGGCACACGGCTCGCCCAGAGCACATCCCTGCCTCGACCACGAAGAAAAGATCCGCATTGCCGCAAGGCAGTGGCGAGGGAGCCACCATCGCCTTCCCGCAGACTCACTCTTCACTTGGCTCGGAAAAACGAAGTCACGTCACGTAGTCGAGCATCACCACGCGGTGCTGTGTGGTCGCTCCCCGCAGGGTTCTGTTCG
This sequence comes from Chthoniobacteraceae bacterium, assembly GCA_044221035.1. Taxonomy (GTDB): domain Bacteria; phylum Verrucomicrobiota; class Verrucomicrobiia; order Chthoniobacterales; family Chthoniobacteraceae; genus SXWH01. The sequence goes on from JBGAPU010000006.1 coordinate 28,929, forward strand.
CCCGCATATGCGCAACGCTCGCGCGACCGGCCGCGTAGCGGCGTTAATTCCGTGTTCTCCTGCCACCGGGAACGAATGCCACATGGCATCAAACCACTGCCACACGCGGAGGCGATTCGAGGGAAACAGCGAGCCCGTCGACCACGCGAGGCCAACCAGTCGAGAGGCGGTTTTGCAGAAAATCGTCCGTGGGATTTGCGTTCATCCAACTAAATACCTGCGATGTCCCTGCCCGAAAACCCCGCGCCGCCATCGGCGGAGTTCATCAGCGACGTGACCCGGTCGCAGAGGGTTCTGCATGCCTTCATCCTGTCGATGGTGCGCGATGCGGCGGATGCGGACGATGTGCTGCAGGAGACGAACATCGTGCTGTGGCGGAAGGCGGCGGAGTTTGATCCGCAGCGCGAGTTTCTGCCGTGGGCCATGCGGGTGGCGCAGTTCCAGGCGTTGGCGCATTTGAAAAAGAACAGGCGCGGGCGGGCGGCGTTCGACGACGAGTTGCTCGCGCTCGTGGCGGATGAAGCGGTCGCTGAATGCGGAGAGGCGGATGCCCGCCGGGTGGCGCTGGCGGGATGTCTGCAGAAGTTGCCGCCGGAACATAGGGCGCTGATCGCGCGACGCTACGAGCCCGGCGGCTCCGTGAATGAGATGGCGGCCGAGCGTGGGTCCACGCCGAAGGCGCTTTCGGAGATGCTGCGCCGCATCCGGCACTCGCTGATGCTTTGCATCGAGCGCACGCTCGCCCGGGAGGCGCGTTCATGAACTGGAGGCCGACAGACGAACTGGAGCGGCTGCTCAACGCGCTCGCGGACGGGACGCTTGATGAGAGAGAAGAATCCCGGCTCGCGGACATTTTGCGCGGCGACGCGGCCGCCCGCGCGCATTATCGCAAATGGATGGGGCTGCATTCGGCGCTGATGTGGGACTACGCGGCCGCGGTGGCGGAACCGCACAGGCCCATTTCAGAGATACGCGGAAAGGCGTCTCGGAACACGTGGATGCGAACGCTCTTGGCGGCTGCGGCAGTGATCGCTGTGCTCATCGCTGCGGGCGCGAGTTTGTTGAACCGCCCTGCCAGGCCGTCACCGGAGATCGTGCAGGTCGAGGAGGTCACGGGTTCGTTGTCGTGGACGGGGGCAAACGGTGAGGTGCGAAGCGGCGTGGAGAAGGGGATGCGGCTCGCTGCGGGTAATTTTCAGTTGCCGGATGAAGCGGGCACCGCAGTCCTTCGCTTTGGCGATGGCACGAAATTGACGCTTGGTGGCGGGGTGGATCTTCTGCTGGGGGACGGCGGGCAAAAGCGCGTGCATTTGAAATCGGGCACGGTGGGCGCGGATGTGAAGCCCCAGCCAAAGGGCCGCCCGCTGCGCATTCGCACGCCGACGGCGACGCTGGAGGTGGTGGGCACCGTTTTCTCGGTGACTGCTGTTCCCGAGCAGACGACGATGAATGTGCAGGAGGGCCGCGTGCGGCTGGGGCGTCTGGCCGACGGTGCGGAGGTGGAAGTGACTGCCAACCACGCGGCGACTGCATCCCTTGAAACGGGTATGCCGCTCGTGGCGAAGCCCAGTGCCATGCCGCCGAACATGTGGCGCACCGATTTCAGCCAGTCGCCGACGGCGGGATCCCGCGGCGATTGGATCCCTGCTTCGGGGAATGATGTGGCGCACCTGAAGGCCGTGCCGCTGGTGGTCGGCCGCCACGACGGCGCCCCGATTGTTCATTACGGCGTCTCGGTTCGTGACAGTTCGCTGCCGAACGCCGGTGCATTCGTGAGTGCCATGACTGGGAGCGTCCTCCGGCTGCGGTATCGCACCTCGAAGGCCGGCAGCCTGATGCTCTTCTGCATCACCCAGCGGCCGGGAGGCGCGTTCGGCGGAAACTTCGAGTTGTCACTTCCAGCGGATGCGGGCAGTCCCGGCACAGGCGGCTGGCGCACTTTGGACGTTCACCTTTCAGAGATGCGCCCGCTCCAGCCTCAGCGAGCGCTTCATCCTGCTGGAAATGGAATCTCGCACTTCAGCGTCAAGACGCTTCACCGCGATGCCGAGCTGGAAGTCGCCGAGCTCAGCATCACACCGCACGCCCCATGAGTTTTGCCATCCCGTTGAAAACCCTTTTCGCCATCTTGCTGCCGGCGCTGCCGTGCGTGGTGACCGTCCGAGGCGCCGTGCCGCCGCAGATCCACAGTTTCGTCGATCAGTGGTGCAGCAACTGTCACGATGCCGACACGCACAAGGGCGGACTAAGTCTCGAGGGGCTTGATTTTGCCGCCGAGCAGGACACTCACGCACGCTGGGTGCGAGTCTTTGACAAAGTGTTGACCGGGGACATGCCGCCGAAAAACAAGGCGCATGCCGACGAGGCAGCGACGCGGGCGTTTCTCAGCACGCTCGGAAGCGGTCTCCTGCAGCAGCACTTGGCGATGAAGGGCACCGTGATGCGCCGGCTGAACCGCACGGAGTATGAGAACACGCTGCACGACATGTTCGGTGTGCAGACGAGGCTGGCCGAGCTGCTGCCCGAGGACGGCAAGGCGTTTGGCTTTGATAACGTCGGGGAGGCGCTCGACCTCTCGCCAGTCCATCTCCAGCGCTACATGGATGCTGCGAATGCGGCGCTTCGTGATGCGGTGAAATATGGGCCGGCACCGGAGAAGGCGAAGGTCTCGGCTCCCTTCGATGGCGGTCGGAACTCGGGCAACGTGGGCAGGAGCTGGCACAAGCTCGAGGATGGAGCGGTGGTGTTCTTCAACAGCGGCGGGTTTCCTTCCATCGTCCCGGAGTTCACGGCTTCAGCCGAAGGAATCTACCGTGTGGCAATCACGGGCCGCGCCCATCAGAGCGAAGACGATGTGAGCTTCTCGATTTACGCGGGCACCTTCGGCCGTGACAACGATTCACGTCTTCTCACCGTGATGGAACTGCCGCGGGCGCAGACGACTCGCGCGGTCGAGGTCTTCCTGCGCCGCCGTGAGAAGCTCCGCATTTACCCGCAGCTTGCTCCGGATCAGCCGGCCCTGCAGAAAAATGGACCGGCAAACTACAAAGGTGCGGGGCTCGCATTGATGCCGGTGGATGTCGAAGGACCCATCGTCGGCGAATGGCCGGGCCGCGGGCACAAGCTGCTCTTCGGGGAACTCGAAGCGCGCGAAAGCGCGAAGCCGAAATTTGGTGGCAAGCCTGGTGCCGGCGAAATCATCACGAAGAATGCGGCCGAGGACGCAAAACGCCTGCTGAGCGCTTTCCTGCCGGTGGCGTTTCGCCGTGCGGTGCCGGAGGCAAAGGCCGCCCCGTATGTGAAGCTGGCGCAGGACGAAATCGCGAACGGCGCGAGTTTCCAAGACGCGATGATGACTGCCTATGTCGCCGCATTGTGCTCGCCGGATTTCCTCTATCTCAAGGAGCCGGCCGGCAAGCTCGACGATTTCGCGCTCGCGTCGCGCCTGAGCTATATGCTGTGGAGCAGCGCGCCCGACGGGGAATTGATCGCGGCGGCTGCAAAAGGACAGCTTTCCCTGCCGGTGACGCTAAGGGCGCAAACGGAGCGGTTGCTCAAAGATGCCAGGGCCCAGCGCTTCACAAGAAACTTCACCGGCCAATGGCTGAACCTGCGGGAGATCGATTTCACGATGCCGGACCGGCAGCTCTACCCGGAGTTCAACGACGCGCTAAAAGACGCCTCGTTGAAGGAGACGCAGCAGTTCTTCGATGAGGTTCTTCGCGGAAATCTGAGCGTCGCGAACTTCATCGACTCCACGTGGACGGTGCTGAACGAGCCCCTTGCGCGGCTCTACGGCATCTCCGGCGTCGAGGGCCTGGCGATGAGAAGGGTGGCACTTAAACCCGGGAATCACCGCGGCGGGGTGATGACGCATGCCAGCGTCCTGAAAGTTTCGGCAAACGGCACGACCACGTCGCCCGTCGTGCGGGGAATCTGGGTGCTCGACCGCATTCTCGGAACGCCGCCCGCGCCGCCGCCCCCGGGGGTGCCCGGTGTGGAACCCGACATCCGCGGCGCGCAGACATTGCGGCAGCAGCTCGACAAGCATCGGACCATGGACAGCTGCAATGGCTGCCATCGAGTCATCGATCCGCCGGGCTTCGCGCTCGAGAATTATGACGTGATCGGCGGATGGCGCGAAAACTACCGCAGTCTCGGAAAGGATTTTCCAAAGCCGGCGAGTGTCCCGCGTGGCGTGAAGAATGTGCAATGGCGCGTGGGTCCGCCGGTCGATGCGAGCGGCACGACACCCAGTGGAAAGGCATTCAAGGATCTCGCCGACTACAAGAAGCTGATTCTCGCACAGCCAGCGCGCTTCACCCGTGCATTGGCGGAAAAGCTCGCTGTATATGGCACGGGCCGCGGCATGGGCTTCTCCGACCGCACCGAACTCGACCGCATGGCCACGAGCGTCGCGGCGAAAGGCAATGGCTTCCGCGACCTGATCCACGAAGTCGTGCAGAGCAGCATCTTCAGAAACAAGTAACCCAGCCATTTTCATGAACACCCCGCACCTCTCCGTGAAACCGCACATCTCGCGCCGCGCCTTCCTCCGTGGCAGTGGTGCGCTGCTCGCCCTTCCGTGGCTCGAAGCGATGGTGCCTGCCTTTGCCACGCGTGCGCAGGCTGCTGCTGCGACGACGCCTCCGCGACGCTTTCTCGCAATGTGCTACGGCCTCGGTTTCCACGGACCGAATCTCTTCCCGGCGCAGGCCGGGCGCGACTACGCGCTCACACCGTATCTTGAGGCGCTGAAGGAGCACCGCGCGGATTTCACCATTTTCTCCGGGCTCTCGCACGAGGAGCAAAACGGTGCGAACGGCCACACCTCGGAGCTAACGTGGCTCACCACGGCGAAGCATCCGGGTCTGCCTGGATTTCGGAATACGATCTCCATCGACCAGCTCCTCATTGAGAAGGTCAACCCCGGCACGCGCTTCCCCTCGCTCGTTCTCAATGTCGGCGGCGCCGGCGACTCCATGTCGTGGACGTCCAACGGCGTGAATCTTCCTTCGGAGGGTTCGCCGTCCAAGGTCTTCGCACAGCTTTTCGTGAATGGCACGCCTGCCGAAGTGCAGGCGCAGCTCCGCGAATTGAAGCGCGGACGCAGCATCCTCGACACCGTCAACGGCGAAGCCAAAAAGCTGCAGCGCGAACTCGGCAGACGCGACCAGGAGAAGTTTGATCAGTATCTCACGAGCGTGCGGGAATTGGAGACGCGTATTCACGCGAACGAAGCGTGGGCGCAAAAGCCGAAGCCGAAAGTGGATGCCAAGCCGCCGACCGACGTGCAGGACCGAACCGACATCATCGCGCGCACGCGGCTGATGCACGACCTGATGGCGCTCGCGCTGCAGACCGACAGCACGCGCTTCATCACCTACAAAGCCGGCGGCATGAACGCGGTGCCGAAGATCGAAGGCGTGAAGCAGGACTGGCATAACCTTTCCCACCACGGTCAGGACGAGCACAAGATCGAGGAGCTCACCATCATCGAGCGCGCCGAGTTTGCGGAGATGGCACGGTTGCTCGGCTTGCTTAAAGGCGCGAAGGAAGGCGCGCGCTCACTGCTTGACCAGACCATCGTTCTCGCCGGCTCCAATCTCGGCAACGCAAGCAGCCATAGCTGGCGCGATGTGCCGGTGATCGTCGCGGGCGGCGGCTTCAAGCATGGCCAGCACGTCGTGGCAGGCGGCAAGGGCAACGACAACGCGCGCTTTGCGAACCTGTTTGTGCAGATCGCGCACCGCCTCGATGTCGGCATTGAAAGATTTGGCAGCAGCAATGGCCCTGCGGTGAAAGGCTTTGAGCTGGCGTGATCCTCGGTCGAGCCCCCATGAACCGCCGGACTTTTCTCTCCACGCTGCCCGTCATCGCGTCGGCGCGTTCACTTCTCGCCAGCTCCGGGGCGGCGGACGCGCGAGTGGGGATCTGCGCATTTTCCTGTCATCAGCACTGGCGTGCAGCCGATGCGAAACTGGAGGGTGTGAAATTCAGGGACGCGCTCGGATTTTACCGCTACTGTCGAATGCTGGGTGCGGAAGGCGTTCAAGTCGGACTTCGATCCAATGATCCAACTGTAGCCAAAGCAATGCGCATCGCGGTCGAGGCGGGGGGCGGCTGCTACGAAGCAGATTTGCGGCTGCCGAAGACGGAGTCTGATCTCCCTGCGTTCGTCGAAGACGTCCGGCTCGCACGGGAGGCAGGCGCGACGGTTGCGCGGGCAATATTCACGGGCAGGCGCCGCTATGAGTCCTTTCGGACGCTGGACGAGTTCCGCGCTTTCCATGCACAGGCAGAGGAGACTCTCGCGCTCGTCGAGCCGGTCGCGCGCAAGCATCGGCTGAAAATTGCAGTCGAAAATCATAAGGACCACATCGCCGACGAACTCGCGGGGATGATGCGCGCACTTTCCAGCGAATGGGTTGGCGTCCTCGTGGACACAGGCAACAATATCGCCCTGCTCGACGATCCGTATGCTGCCGTCGAAGCGCTCGCGCCTTTTGCGCTCAGCGTGCATTTCAAGGATATGGCGGTGCGGCTGAGCGATGACGGCTTCCTGCTGAGCGAAGTCCCGCCCGGCACCGGGGTGCTCGACCTGCAGCGCATTGTCGCCACACTGTTAAAGGCAAAGCGGCCCCTGGTCTTTAATCTCGAGATGGCAACTCGCGATCCGCTTCACATTCCATGTCTCACGGACGGATACTTTGCCACCTTCCCCGAACGCAAACTGGCCCGGCTCGACGTGGTGATGTCGTGGGTGAATGCAAACCCGCCGAAGCAGTCGCCGCCTGCAGTGGCGGGGAAGCCCACGTCCCAGATCCTTGCCGAGGAGGAAGCAAACAACCGCAATGGCCTCGCGTGGATGAAACAGCACCTCACCGCCTGATACGCTCCCATGAAACCACTGCTGCTTGTCGTTAGCTCCACCATCGTCTGTCTTTCGGCCAGGGCTGCGGAGCCGCCCGAAGCCGCTGCTGCTGCGGAGAAGCGCCGCGCGGAGATTCCGTTGGGTGGTGATTTCAAACCAAACCCGAAGGTGCCGGCGTTTGTCGTGGTCGGCCACGGCGGACGCATCATCGTGTCAAAAGACGACGGCAAAACGTGGGCTCAAACTTTCCATGGCTACCCCTCGGGCGACCACGGCGGCTGGGCGACGCGAACCTGCACGTATGAAAGCGGCGTGTTCGTCGTCGCGGTCGGATGGGGCGCCCCGTGTTCGTATCTCGCGAGCGAAGATGGCGTGCGCTGGCGGCATCTCACCGCGGGAACAACGAAGCTGCCGGAGGGCAAAGGCGACCCGCGCGTCATGGTCGGCGCGTGGGGAATCGCGGGCGGGAAGGGGAGCATTGTCGCGACAGGCTACATGACGATGGCCGCGACGGCGGATTTCGGGAAAACATTCAGCTCCTTCAGCATGTGGGGCGCGTTCAAGGACGACCCGCGGGGGAAGCTGAGCACGCATCACCTCGACCCGATCTTTTGCGGCGAGCGAAGCGGGCGCTTCCTCGCGCTTGGTGACAACCGTGGCGCTGAGGGCGCGAAGTTCGGCAACCTCTTCGCGAGCGATGATCTCGGGAAGACCTGGCGCTGGCTCGCGCCGAAAGGACTCGAAGCCTCGACGGGCCGCGGCGCGATGGTGGGCAACGGCAAGCTGCTCGTGATGACCGATGCCGAATCGGCGAACGTGTGGACGAGCGCGGACGCAGGCGAGACGTGGAGCGGCCCGCATTCGACCGGCGCCAAGCGCGCGGTGCTCAGCGAAGTGCGCGGCGAGTTCTGGCTATGTGGCAAACCGAGCCGCGCGAGTGCCGATGGCCAGACGTGGCGCGACCTGCCTGCCGTCGTGCCGCTCGGCCAAATCATCGCCAGCGACATAGGCACGCTCATCAGCATCCACCCGCAGCGCACGAACATCCTCCGCAGCGCCGATGGTGGAAAGACGTGGCAGGAAGTTCACAGCTATAAGCCCGACGACGTCGGCGGCGGCGCGCAGGGATTGCGCGACGGAGCGTTCGGATTCCTCACCGCCAAATAGCCGATGCTCGTTCGCCTGTTAATCCTGTTGCTCTGCGCCTTCACGCTTCCGGCGTGGGCGGATGAGCATGTCACGCGCATCCATTGGGTTGGCTCGGCGTGGATGAAATTCCACGGGATCGATCGGCAGTGCGGCGATTGGCTCGCGATGCAGCCGGGCTTTGGCAAGGTCGAGCAAACGGTGGACAAGCTCTGGCCGCTGCACGCGTTGCTCGATGAGCCGCCATCGAAGATGCAGCTCTACGGCGGTGCGCGGACGCAGTCCGAAATCATCGCGGAGATGAAGGCGCGGGAGTTCGACGTGCTGGTGCTCGCGATACAACTGGAGATGGTCGCGAAGGAATCAAACGATGAGGCTTTCGCGCGGACGCTCGGTTTCCTTGCGGAACAAGCGAAGCGCCACCACGCACGACTCGTCTTCGCCGCTTACGGAACGAAATTCGATGATACCTGCGCCCGCGGGCTGGAGCGGCTCCGTTCGCTGGCCAAGCAGCACGGAGCCGTGATTTGCCCGTGGTGGGCGGCGATGAAAATCGTCGCCGCCGAGCGGCCTGACGCCGTGCTTTTCGACACGAAAGTCAAAGGGCATCCGGGGCCTGGCAGCACCTATCTGACTCTCTGCACGTTCGTCTGCGCGCTCACCGACACACTGCCTGCGAAGTTGAACCTGCCGGCGGAGGTTCGCGGTTGGGATGCCGCCGCAGCGCCAATTCCCGTAAGTGCGGAGGATGCACGCCTTTTCCAACAGGTCGCGTGGAGTGCCTGGCAAACGGTGCGCGACTGAACCCAACAAACCCGACGACTCCCATGATACACACCCACTGCGCTCCCCTCTCACGACGCACGCTTCTCAAAGGCCTCGGCGCGACGCTCGCGCTTCCGTGGCTCGATTCGCTCATCTGGGCGGAGGCTCGCGCTGCCGGCGTTTCGAGCACCGCAGCAGCGAAGGCGAAAGCGCCCGTGCGCTACGGAGTGATGATGTTCGCCAATGGCGTGAATCCACACCAGTGGTCGGCGAAGGGCTCGGGCGACGCGATGGAACTCTCGACCACGCTCCAGCCGCTCGCGCCGTTCAAACGGCACCTCACGGTGCTCAACGAACTGCACGTCTTCAACAACACCAGCGGGCCGCACTGGCCGCTGTTCTCGAACTACCTGAGCGGCGCGAAGTTCAAGGAGACGCTCATCCCCGAAGGCGGCGAGTCCATTGACCAGGTCATTGCGCGGCACACCGGCAAGGAAACGCCGGTGCCGAGCCTCGTGCTCGCGGTGGAGCCGGCGGAGACGGGACTGCGTGGCGGTGTGCCGAGCATTTACTACGGCACCGTGTCGTGGTCGTCGAAGAACACGCCCATCGCGCCCGAGGTGTATCCGCGCGCGGTCTTCGACCGGCTGTTCGACACCGGCTCGCTGCTGCGGGACAAGAGCGTGCTCGATGCCGTGCTGACGCAGTCGAAGGACGTGCGGCGCAACCTTGGCGCGCACGACCAGCAGAAGCTCGATGAGTTCATGACGAGCGTGCGCGACCTCGAGCAGCGCATCGAGCGCGCGGCGAAGGAGGAGCGGCTCGAAGGCTGGCATCCCACGTTGGCGAAGCCAAACATCGCGCGCCCCGCCGCCGAACTGCCGCAGGACGTGCGCGAGCACATGCGCATGATGTGCGACCTGCTGCTGCTCGCCTGGCAGATGGACAAGACCCGCGTCGCCACGCTCGTCTTCAACCGCGACGTGTCGCACATGAAGTTCGGCTTCCTCGACGGCGTGCTGAACGACCAGCTCCACGGCATTTCGCACCACAAGGAAGACCCGAAGAAGCTCGCGTCCTATGCGCGCATCAACCAGTTCCACGTCGAGCAGCTCGCCTACGTCATGGGCAAAATGCAGGCGGTGGACGAAGGCAACGGCACCACGATGCTCGACAATGTGATGCTGCAATTCGGCAGCAACATGTTCAACGGCGACAGCCACGACGGCCGCAATCTCCCGCTGGTCATCGCAGGCCGCGGCGGTGGCAGCATCGCCGGCGGACGTGTCATCGACGCCGCGCCGCTGCCCGAGGAGAAGCAGCGCGCCTGCAATCTCTACCTCGCGTTCGCGCAGCGCATGGGCGTGAAGCTCGACAAGTTCGGCGACAGCGTCGCGCCGCTGGAGGGACTGGCTTAGGCGGAAGCAACGGACGAGGACAAAGCGAATTCTTCAGTGATGAAAACCGCGCTCACCCAACTGCTGCTGACTCTTTCGCTGCTGCTCGTTCCTTTCGGCCAAACTCGGGCGGCGAAAGCGCAAGTGCTCAACCTCTGGCCCGGCGCGATTCCCGGTCCCGCCGCGAAAACGAACGGCGCGGAGGCGGACATGACGAAGCCGGACGACAGGCTCATCGCGGGCAAACGCATCATCAAACTTGGCAACGTCAGCACGCCGCAGATGCACGTTTATCTTCCCGCGAAGGAGAAGGCGAACGGCGGCGCGGTGCTCATTTGTCCGGGCGGCGGGTTCAGCATTCTCGCGTGGGACCTCGAAGGCACGGAGGTCGCTGAGTGGCTCAACTCGCTCGGCTTTGCGGCAGTCGTCGTGAAGTATCGCGTGCCGACGCGCGAGCATGGCGATGCTTTGAACGACGCGGGCAACGCGCCGCTCAAGGCCGTCGGCCCCGTGATGGACGCGCAGCGCGCGCTGAGCCTCACGCGCTCCCGCGCCGCCGATTGGGGGCTCGACCCGCGGCGCATCGGCATCATGGGCTTTTCGGCGGGCGGGGAGGCCGCCGGGCTCACGGCGCTGCTGGGCGATCAGCGGCTCTACGAGAAAGTGGACGCGAGCGATGAGCAGTCATGCGCGCCAAACTTTGCGCTGCCGATTTATCCCGGCGGATTCTTCGACAAGGAAAGCGGCGGTTTGAAGCCCTATCTCAAAGTCACGAAGGACACACCGCCGATGTTCTTCGCGATGGCAGCGGACGACCGCGTAAACTGCGAAAACTGCACCGCGCTCTTCACTGCGCTCAAACGCGAGAAAGTGCCCGCTGAGCTGCATATCTTCCCCACCGGCGGCCACGGCTACGGATTGCGCCCGACCTTCGACCACGTCACGCGATGGACGCGGCTCGCGGAGGATTGGCTGAACGACGTGTGCGCTCCGGCGCGCGCGGAGTGGGTCAAGGGCCGAGCCATTTTCGACGGCAATCCCGCCGACCATCTGCCGCCGCACATCCGGCAAATCACGCAGTTCGGCGAGCGCGCAGAATTCTCGCACGACGGGCGCACCGTGTATTTCCTCAGCAAGCAATTCGGCGACGTCATGGCCTGCGACCTCGCGACGGGCCGCATCCGCTGCGTCACCCAGCACTTCAAGCATCACGGCTTCAACCGCGTCTTCGTGCTTTGGAATGGCGACCTGTTGCTTACGGGACCGGGCCACGCGTTCGACACGACCGACAAGAAGGCGCGCACCGACGCGCGTCAGCACGCGATGGGGTTCGTCCTTGAGAATTCGTTCACGAAGCCGCCCACGCCGCTCGGCATCGTGATGCTCGAAGGCCCCGCCGTCTCGCGCACGCGTCCGCTCATCGCGTGGACGCATGACACCGACGGCGAACCGCGGCAGTCGCGCATTTCGCTGGGCGAACTTGTTTATGAAAACGGCACGCCCGCGCTGAAGAACGTCCGTGCGCTCATCAGCACAAAGGATTTCCCCGAGAATCAGCGACCGAAAATGGTTGAGACGCAGAACTTCGTCCCTCCGGACGACAAGCAGCTCACCGTCACCGCGTATCAGCTCGAAGGCGGCGCAAACTCCGAAGGCTTCCTGCTCGACGTGGACACGAGGCAGCTCACGAACTTCACGAGATCGCCCGACCACTACGAGGAAGTGGAAGGCGTCTTCCCCGACGGCAAGAGCACGACCGTCGAGCGCAACGAACATCACGGCAAAGCGTGGCCGCTCATCGACCTCTGGCGCGTGTGGTTCGACGGCAGCCGCGAGCCGCAGCGCCTCACGCGCTTCCTCGATTTCAAAGGCTACAAAGCCGCCAACCCCGTCGTGAGCGACGACGGCACGCTTATGGCCTTCCAGCTCGGCATCGCCGGAGATGAAGCCGGCGTGGGCTACGGGATCTTCGTCATGGACCTCAGCAGGACACAGCCATGACCCGCGCCGCGTTCCACTTTCTTTTCGCGGTCTCGCTCGCTCTGCCGGTGTGCGCCGCGGTGCCGAAGTCCTTTGAGACGTATTGCTTTAATTGCCACGACTCCACGAGCGCGGACGGAGAGCTGGATTTGGAGTCCTTTCTCGAAAAGAAACACGACGCGGCGACCGCGCGGACGCTGGAGGAAATCATCTCCCGTCTGCGCGAGAACGACATGCCGCCGAGGAAAAAGAAGCAGCCTGCCGACGCCGAGCGCGCGGAGATGATGGCGTGGGCGGGCGCGCAGATTGACGCCATCGCGAAGGCGAGCGAGGGCGACCCCGGTGTGGTCGTGATGGCCCGGCTCACGCGCGGCGAGTATCGCAATGTCATCCGCGACCTCAGCGGCGGCATCGTGACGAAGGGCGGCGAGTATCTGCTGAATGAAGGCGGCGCGGGCGAGGGCTTCGCGAATGTCGGCGCGGCGCAGAGTATGGGTGCGGCGCAGTTTGAGAAGTATCTCGAAGCGGCCAAGGGCGCGCTGAAGCATCTGCGCGTGTCGTCGCACGATGGGCTCGTGTGGAGCACGCTGTCGCACGAGCCGGTCGACGAACCGAAGGCCGCCATCAAGGAAGCCTGCGACGACATCATCGCGTGGCATGTCGCTCAGCAGCAGAAGTGGGGCGCGGAACATCGCGCCGCGCTCGACGCGAAGTTTGGCAACGCGCACGCGGTCTATCTTGAGGCCGCGTGGCGCGCCGGTCACGGGCGCCCGCCGCTCGACGTGGCCCTCGCGCCCGTCGCGCTGGAAAAGTGGACGCGCATCCTGAACGACACGCAGGGCAAATCTCCGCTCGCGGACTGGGCTGGGAAATGGCGCGCCATTCCCGCAGGCGCGAGCGACGTGAGGGTGCGCGAACTTAGCCTCGCCATCGCCAACAACAAGGCCGACGCGGCTGCCGCAGCCATCGCGGAGAACAGGGGCGACTTCGCGCCGCCCTACGAGATCAGTTTCCGGGAGGCGAAGGACGAAGTGCTCGCCGCCGCGCGCGACGAGGGCCGCTGGCCGTTCCGCATTGACATCGGCGGCGCGAAGGAACTTTTCCTCATCATGACCGACGCCGGCGATGGCGGCGGGGGCGAGTTTGGCGTGTGGCACAAGGGGCGTTTCGTTTTCAAAGACGGCACGTCGAAGTCCTGGCAGGACGCGGTGAAAATCATCGGCGCGAACAGCGGCCGTGATTTCCCGTGGGGACTCGATGGTGCGAATCAGGCGACGCTCGAACCCGATGCCGTGGGCCAGCGACCGCCAGGCGCGCTCAAATTTGCCGTGCCGGAGAACGCCATCGTGTTCGAGGTGGACTTCACGCTCGACAAGAAACGCACGAAGGTCGCGAGCGTGCAGTCGCTCGTGCTTCGGGAGAAGCCCGCGTCGCAGAGCTTCGTGCCGGGCCGCTTCGTCTTCGGCGGACGCGACGCGGCGCAAGTGAGCGCGTCCACGAAGAAAGACCCCAACAAGGAGCGCTCGAATCTCCTGCGCCGACGCAACGTCGCTGAGGCCAACGAAACCAAGCTCGGCCTCAACGCAGAGAGGAATCTTTTCGCCGATTGGACGCGCACGAGCCTCGAAGCCATCGGCGGCCCGTGGCCGGAGCAGACCGCGGAAAAGGCCGACCCGAACGCGCCGTATTTCTACACCGTCGCCGAAGTGCGCCGCAACGCGACGCCTGAAGACATCGCGCAACTGCGCACGCTTGAGGACCGACTCGTCGCGCTGGCGCAACCGGCGGCGAAAGACGCGCTCGAAGCGAAGGCGCGCGCGTGGCTCGTCGCGTTCGCTGCGCGCGCTTGGCGGCGTGATTTGAGCGAAGCTGAAACGGCCCGGCTCACGCAGCTCTACCGCGCTGCCGCCGCGCAAAACGTCAGCTTCGACAGCGCGATGAAAGTGCCGCTCCTCACGGTGATGATGTCGCCGGATTTTCTGTATCGCGGCGCCCGCGCGTTGGCCGAAAAGAACGAAAAGGGGCGAAAGGATGCGGACCCAAGTATTCCTCTGTCGCCTTCTCCCGTTTCTTTCGGCACCAAACCGCTTTCCTCCACCGAACTCGCCTCGCGCCTCTCCTTCTTCCTCTGGGCCAGCATCCCCGACGACGAACTGCTCCGCCTCGCGCGCGAGGACAAGCTGCGCGACCCCGCCGTGCTCCGCGGGCAGGCGCGCCGCATGTTGCACGACCCGCGCGCCCGCGCGCTCGCCACCGACTTCGCCGCGCAGGTGTGGAGCTTCGATGATTTCGAGAACTTCAACGGCCCGGACGAGAAACGATTCCCCGAGTTCACCGCCGACCTGCGCCGCGTCATGCTCGACGATGTGCTCGGCGCGCTCGGCCGCGTCTTCGCTCACGACGAACCGCTCACGCGCCTGCTCGACGAGGACTGCCTCGCGACCAAAGCGCTTTTTCTCACAAAGAAGTCGCTCCCGCTGCGCACCAGCCCGGTGCAGCGCGGCGCGTGGGTGGTCGAAACGATGCTCGGCCGCCGCATCCCGCCGCCGCCTCCGGACGTGCCGAAGATTTCTGAAGACGAGAAGGACGCGGAGGGCCTCAACATCCAGCAGCAGCTCGCGAAGCATCGCAGTGACGCCAACTGCGCCGCGTGCCACGCGAAAATCGACCCACCCGGCATTGCTCTGGAAAACTTCGACCCCATTGGCCGCTGGCGTGACAAGGAGCGCGACGGCACGCCCATCGTGAACACCGACACGCTGCGGGACGGCACGAAGCTCGAAGGTGTCGAGGGCCTCAAGCGCTGGCTGCGCACGCGCGAAGACGAGTTTGCCGCGAACCTGCACCACAAGCTCCTCGGCTACGCGCTCGGTCGCGCCGTGCTGCCCGGCGACAAGCCGCTGCTCGAACGGATGAACGCTGCATCGAAGCGGAGTGGGCAGAAGTTCTCCCCGCTCGTCGAAGCGATCGTCACCAGTCCGCAGTTCACGATGCGCCGGACCGAACTCGCCGCGACCTCCGCAGCTTCACCGTCAAAGCCATGAAGCCGCTCGCCACCACACGTCGTCACTTCCTCCGCTCCGCCGGCATCACGCTGGCGCTGCCGTTTCTTCCATCGCTGAACTGGCGCGCCTTCGGACAGAGCGCGAAGGCAGCGCCGCCGCCGAAGCGCTTCGCCTTCATCTACACGCCGAACGGCTACAACCAGAAAACCTTCGTGCCGCAGATGACGGGCGCGGAGTGGGAACTGACACCGGCGCTGGAGCCGCTGGCGAAGGTGAAAGCGGACATCACGCTCGTGACAGGACTCGACCGGCAGTTCGTGCCGGGCACGGGCGTCCACGCGCAGTGCGGCTCGTGCTGGCTAACCTCGTCGGCGCCGCAGGAGACACTCGATGGTGGCTTTCCGACGAACATCTCGCTCGACCAAATCATCGCGCGGGAAATCGGACGCGAGACCGCGCTGCCGTCGCTGGAGCTGAGCACGAACGATTTTCCCGACAACAAGGAGACGAAGTATTTCGAGAGCATCGCGTGGTATGGGCCGGGCTACGCGGCGAACACGGAGAAGAATCCGCGGGAGGTCTTCCGCCGGCTCTTCGGCCAGGCGCGTGGCGATGCGGCGCAGCGCAGCGTGCTCGACACCTTGCTCGGCGAAGCCACGGCGCTCCGCGCGCGGCTCGGTCGCGACGACCAGCATAAGCTCGACGAATACCTCACGAGCGTGCGCGCGACCGAGCAGCGCATTCAGTTCGCCGAAAAGGCAGCAGCGCGCATCGGCAAGCCGCCACTGCCCGAGCCGAAAGGCATTCCCGAGCGTCGCGACGATTATCTCCGGCTGATGAGCGACCTCATCGTCCACGCGTTCGCGCTCGACCTCACGCGCGTCGCGACGCTCGTCGTGGACCCGGAGCGTTGGGATTCGCCGCGCATGTTTCACGGCATCTTCGACAAGCCGCAGAATCATCACGTCCTCACGCACACGAAGGGCGACGAAGCGAAAGCGAAGCTCACGCTGATCGACCGCTTCCACGTCGCGCTCTTCGCGCAGGTCGTGGAGAAGTTGAAAACCATCCGCGAAGGCGAAGGCACGCTGTTCGACCGCACGACGCTCGTGATGGGCAGTGGCATCAGCGACGGCGACTCGCACAACTACGCTGACCTCGACGTGCTGCTCACCGGCGGCGCGATGAAGCGTGGGCATTTTCATCTCGAAGGCCAGCGCCCGCTCGCCGACCTCTGGCTTACGATGCTGCACAATGCGGGGGTGCAGCGCTCGCGTTTCGCCGACAGCACCGGACCTCTCACGCAGATCCTCACATGAACCGCCGCGCTTTCCTCCAGCAAACTGCGGCCGCCTCGCTCGCGCTGTCCGCGCGTTCATTCGCGGCAGATGCGAAACCAAAGGGGGCATCCGTCTTCAACGCGGTGCAAATCCAACCGTTCAGTTTCTACGACGAAGGCATACCGCACGTGCTCGACACGTTGCAAGAGACGGCGGGCATCAATGCGCTGCTCATCTACTCGCATCTCTATCACGCGGGCACGGATTCGCCGAAGGAGGTGCTCGCCGACGACCACGGCGTGCCGGTGCGCGACCCGAAGACACGCGCGCATCGGAAGGTGTGGGTGCGGCACAGCGACGCTGCGTTTCGCGGTTCGCTGCTGCGACCAATCACGGACACGGGTGCGGAGTATCTCGACCGCGATTTGTTTGCCGAACTTGCGGAGCCGTGTCGCTCGCGCGGGATGAAGTTGATGGCGCGCATCCTCGAACCACAGGGTGCGCAATACGCGAAGCACATCGAGAATTGGCTGCGCGTGCTCACGGTGGACCTCGATGGCAAAGCTGGCAGCGTCGCCTGCTGGAACCATCCCGACTACCGCGACTACTGGCGGCGCATCGTGGACGACATGTTCGGACATTACGCACTCGATGGTTTCATGGTCGGCGCGGAGCGAGTGGGGCCGCTGTCGCGTTTGCTGTTCAGAGGGGAGACGCCGACGTGCTTCTGCGAGCATTGCGTGAAGCGTGCGGAGTCGAAAGGCATCAATGTCGAGCGCGCGCGGCAGGGCTTTCGCGAGTTGCACGTGTTCATCACTGCGATGCAAAAGGGCGGCGTTTCGCCGAGCGATGGCGTCTTCACGACGATGCTGCGCCACTTCATTCGCTGGCCGGAGTTGCTCGCATGGGAGCGCGAGTGGGCACTCGCGCTCGAGGATGCGGTGAAGATGCTTTCCTCGACGGTGAAGGCCGCGAAGCCCGGCGCAATCACGGGGCGGCACGTGGACCATCAGCAGACCTCGTGGGATTTTCTGTATCGTGCTGCGGTGAGCTACGGCGAGATGGCGACGACGGTCGATTTCATCAAGCCGGTCGTGTATCACGAAATCACGTCGCCGCGCGTGCGGCAGTGGTTTGTCGGGGCGGCGCACAGGAGTTTCCTGCGCGAACTGAGCGAGCCGCAGACGCTCGATTTGTTTTACGCGCTCACCGGCAACAACCCGACAAAGGAGCCTGCACTCACCGACATGATGACGCACGGCTTCTCACCCGGCTACGTGCATCGCGAAACGAAGCGCTGCGTGGACGGCGTCGCGGGCAAGGCGCTCGTTTATCCCGGCATCGGCTTCGATATTCCGATGCACCTGCCGGAAGGACCGCGCCGAATCATGCCAGAGCGCGAGGAAAACGTGACGTTCGCGGTGAAGCGGGCGTTTGAAGCCCGCGCGAACGGCATCGTCGTCTGCCGCGAGTATCAGGAGATGCGGCTGAAGAACTTGCGCGCAGTCGGCAAGGCATTGCGTGAACTCGGCAAGCTGTAAACGGAATCGAAGACGCACACCCATGACTTACATGCCTCGCTCCTTTCGCACGCTCGCCGCGCTCATCGTGCAGGCGCTACTCTTCGCATTCGCCGGTCATCTTTACGCTGACGACGCGAAGCCCCTCACATTGCTCTTCGCCGGCAGCAGCAGCACGTATTGGAACGACTTTCCGCGCGAGGTGGCGAAGGTCGTGGACAAGAGACTAGTCGGCCATGTCGGCGTGACAGTCGTTCCGGAAATCGTTGGGCGCAGTGGGAGCGATATCCGCGTATATCTCGACCCTGGCTTCAGCAAATATGAATACGGCGTGAAGCCCGGGCAGACATTCCTCGACAAGGTGCGCGAGGAGAGGCCGCAGTTCGTGGTGCTGCAAACGGTCTGCCGTTTCATCATGGGCGATGAGGACCCAGGCGGCGCGGGCAACGCACATGCCGGGGCAATCACGAAGTATTGCGAGGCCATCCGCGCCGCTGGTGGCGAGCCGGTGTTTTACGAGATGGGCTGGGGCAAATCTGACCGCGAGGCCCAGGGGCGCACGCGCATCTTCCGACTCGCCGTGACAAACAAAATCCGTCTTTACGCGCCGTGCTCATCGGCTTGGGAGTGCGTGATGCGCGAGCGGCCGGACCTCGCGCTGCAGCATCCGAAGGACGACTCCCATCCCGGCGACGTGGGCCTCTTCCTGAACCTCGCGTGCTTCTACGCCGCGCTCACCGGCGAATCTCCGGTCGGCAAGCTGCCGCGCACGTATTCCGTGTGGCCGCATGCTTTGCCCAAGCCTGATAACGACGCGGCGAAAGCCGAGGAGGCCGCACGCATCGCCGCGTTCAAGCCGGACGCGTATCAAGCGAAGATGTCGAAGTGGATGTGGAGGAACATGTCGATGAAGCTGACGGCCACACTCGATGATTCGACGGCGCGCTATCTCGAAGGTGTCGCGTGGGAGATGACGAAAGAAGTGAGCGGCAAACTCGAAGCGGCACGCAAATGAGGAAGACCATGAATCCACTCGTCGCTGGAATCTCGGTCATCATCTGCATCGCCTGCCAGTCGCACAGCGCGGACTTCGCGCGCGACGTGCGTCCGCTGCTGGAGCAGCATTGCTTCGAATGCCATGGCGATGAGGCGAAGCCGAAGGGCGGCGTGAACCTCGAGCACTTCAAGTCCGACGATGACGTGATGCGCGACCGCGGCGTGTGGGCGTCGGTGTTTGAAAAAATCGAGTCGCATCAGATGCCGCCGCCGAAGCGCGAGTCGCAGCCGACCGATGCGCAGCGCGCACAGGTGCTCGCGTGGGTGCGCGATGTCGCCGCGCAGCCAGACCCCGCGCTCGGCGCACGCGACCCCGGCAAGCCCGTGATGCGCCGGCTCACGCGCCTCGAATACAACAACACCGTGCGCGATTCGCTCGGGCTCGACACCGACGTGTTCATGTTCCCCGAGCGACTGCCGTTGATGGAGAAAAACTACTTCCAGCCCGCGAGCGGAAAACTCGGCGAGCAGGTCGTGGTGCGCCTCCGCGAATACGGCGGCAAGTATCCCGTGCTGTTGCCACAGGCCGGACTGCCTGCCGACAGCCGCGCAGAGCACGGCTTCCGCAATCGCGGCGACGCGATGAATTTTTCACCGCTCATGCTCGAGCAATACGTCGCGCTAGCGGGCAGCATCGTGAATCATCCCGAACTGCCGCAGCGCAGCCGCGTGTTCGCGGAGTTGCTCGGGGTCGATTTCAAACCCGTTGATGCCATCGCTAAAGCAACCCCGCAAAGGCAGCGCGGACAACGTCATCGCGCGTTTTCGCGAGGAGGTGGCGGGGTCGTTCTGGGAAGGACGCGGCGGCGTGTTCGACGGCGGTGATGCCATCGCGGGCGCTCCGGTCATTCCCGGCAAGGGTGCGCTGCTGCGCGTGCGCTATGGCGACGCGGGCGCGAAGACGCTGACGGTGAATCCGAATGAAGACCTCTGGCTCGCTGCATTCGCGACGGCGGAGGCCACGTCGGGAAAGAAGCTCTTCACCAACCAAGCCAAAGGCGCGAAGAAGTTCGAGCTGACTTTCCGCGTGGAGAACGGCGACATGGACGAAGGCATCGTGCGCCTAGCGGCGTGCGTGCTCGGACGCAAGGGGCAGTCGGGCGAGGTGTCGCTCACTGCGCATTTCAGCGACGGCACCGAGACCAAGCTCACCGCATCTATCGGCGAGGGCAGCGCGGGCACGACGTTCTTCAACTTCGCGTCAGTGCCGGGCGAAATCATCCAGTCGCTCGCCGTGGACGGCTCGAAGTTCAGCGGAGACTACATTCTCGTCGATGACCTCGGGTTCATCACCAACGGAAAGGTTGCAGCCAATGCGCGTCCGCCTGCCATGACGCAGACGGTCTTGCCAGCAGCATCTAAACAGCCCGCTGCCTCGCGACCCGCAGCGACGAAAAACGTGACCCTCAAGCCAGTCGCCGAGCGCCTCGCGAACTTCGTCGAGCTCATGTTCCGGCGCCCGGCTAGCACGGATGAGCAGGCGCGTTTTCGCAGGTTGTTTGAGGACGTGCGCAAGTCGGGCAAATCCGAAGCCGACGCGCTGCGTATCGCCGCTCAGGCCGTGCTTTCCTCGCCCGCGTTTCTTTTCCTCAGAGAACCCGCGCGCGCCGATGCGCCGAAGGTGCGCGCGCTTGATGACTTCGAACTCGCCTCACGCCTCAGCTATTTCCTCTGGGCCAGCGCACCTGATGCGGAACTCCTCGCGACCGCGCGCGAGGGCAGACTCCGCGATCCGCCACGCTCGAAGCGCAGACGCGCCGCATGCTCCGCGATGCGCGCGCGCGCGAATTGAGCGAGTCCTTCGCTGTGCAATGGTTGCGCCTCGACCAGCTCCACACGTCGAAGCCCGACCGCGACCTTTTCCAAGGTTTCTACTCCGGGCCTCAGGGCAAGAACACACTGCACGGCGCGGCACTCGTCGAGGCGCTGCTGCTATTCGAGACCGTGCTCACCGAGGACCGCAGCATTCTCGATTTCATCGCCGCCGATTACACGTGGCTGAACCCCGCGCTCGCGAGGCTCTACCGCATCCCGCTCGCGACCAGTGCGCAGCAGGGCGACGAAGCGCAAGCCACCACGACACGGGAACTCAAGAAGGGTGACAAAGATGCGAACGACCACTGGCATCGCGTGAAGCTCACCGACGCATCACGCGGTGGCTTCCTCACCATGTCCGCGCCACTCGTCGTCACGTCGCTGCCCTTCCGCACGAGCCCCGTGAAGCGCGGAGCGTGGCTGCTGGAGACGATTTTCAACCGCCCGCCTACCGAACCGAAAGTCGCGTTCGCCGTCGAGAACGACACGAAGGAAGCCGCACAGAAGATGAGCATCCGCCAGCGTTTCGAGGCGCATCGGAACAAAGCTGCGTGCTACTCCTGTCACATCCGCCTCGATCCGCCCGGCTTCGCGCTCGAGCGCTTCGACGCCATCGGTGTCTGGCGCGACACCGACGGCGGCACGCCCGTGGACGCCCGCGGAGATTGGAATGGCCAACCCTTCAACAGCCCCGCCGAATACAAGACGCTGCTCGCGCAAAACCCGCATGAATTCATCCGCGGCTTTATCGAGCACCTTCTCAGTTACGCCATCGCTCGCGAACTGGAAGCTTTCGACATGCCCGCTGTGAATGACATTGAGAGCGCGGCGGCGGCCGACGGTTTCAAATTCAGCAGTATCCTTAGAGGAGTTGTGACCTCGTATCCATTCCGCAATAGCCGCAACCCGTTCTGATCAGCAAAACACCTTTTGAAAGACGTCCGCTGCAAAGAGCGAAGCCGCAAGGCATGACACGGTATCGAAATTTTGGAAACGAAACAGGCGGGCAATTTCAGTCTCGTGCTCGATTTTTCTTTGCCGCGATGGACGGTGGTGCTGGAGGGGTCCATTTTACGGTCATTTACCGGCAAAATTTTTGCGCGCTCCTGCGCGATCGATCGATCGTGCCCTCTTTTAAGATCCGCAGCAACGCGAACAGTGGCGCATACATGCGAATATTAGTGACTCAGCACAAAGGATTTAATGAAGACTTATAACCTGAATTTCGCAGGTTCAAATCCTGCCCCCGCAACCACTTCCATAGTCTTGGAAGTGTTTCTGGCTCGATAAACAGCCCTTCGCTGAGTCATCGGATCGATTCACACAACAACCGTGGCATGCGCAGTGAACTTTAGGTCCAGTTTGCCGTAGCTCTTGGAGGGAGCTTCGTGACGCCACCACAAGGGCATTCACGTGGCAGGAGCGAAGGATTTCGGGCGAGGCCCGTTCAGTGCGTTTCGCGGCTCGCTGGATGCGGCCGGGTGGATGATCCGGATGAGCGAACGCTCAAGCCTGCCGCCTGAGCGACTGAAACCTTTTCCTTTCATGGAGGTCGAGGCCGGGTCGTTGATTTCGACACGCCAATCGGGAGCCGCGACTCCCTTGATGCGATCCACCACCGGCAAAGACACACCATGAGCGAAACGAAATACTGGGAACGGACCGACACGTTTGGCGAGAAGCTGCGCCTGCTTGAGGCGGCTTGGCGGGACAAGAGTTTTCGACTGGTGCGGGCGCTGACCCATTCGCTCCGCGACACGGCGATCCAGGCGCAGATGGAGGAGGAAAGTCCGGGGGCACCGCTGCGGGCGGGAATCGAGATGGTGGAGTCGCTGCCCGCGCCGTGGAAGCGGTGGGCGCAGGGTTGGAAATATTGCCGTGCCGTGCATCTCGATGAGACGCTGGGAGTGGAGAGGCCGTCTGAGCCGGTGGAGTTGCTGCTGAGTGTCCCGGCGGACCAAGCTGTGTCGCTCGCGCGCGAGATTCGCGTGGCGCGCATCGTGGACGGTGCGTTGAGGGAAGTGCCGTGTCAGGTCCACGGTGAGGTGCGCCGCGGCGCCGAGCGGCTGTGCAAGGTGCTCTTCATGGCGGGCGGCATGATGCATGAGCGGCAGACCTGTCTGATCTTCCACGGAAATCCCGATGCTGAGCTGCCGGCCTATGCGACGGATATGGAGGTCCGCGGGGAAGGCTTCGGGCTGGAGATTGAGAACGATCATTTCAAGGCCACGCTCTCGCGGCAGATGGGCCAGCTCGAACGCCTGACCATCAAGCGCGAGCACGGGCTGGAACTTTTTGCAGGCGGCGAAGGCCACGGGGAGCCGCCGGGCATCGACTGGGCGCACGATTACGCAGCGGCAGGTCATTTTCAGAAGCTGCGCGTCACGCTGTGGGAGACATGCCCCGATTTCGAGGTGGTGCGCGGTCCGCTGGCCACCATCGTGCGCAGGTGGGGGTTTCCGCACTCGCCCGTGCATCCGGTCTTCTCGCCGAGCCGCTTGAACGTCGATGTCGAGTATCGCTTCTACGCGGGTCTGCCGTGGTTTCACAAGACGGGCACGATGCAGGCGATTCAGGATTTCGAGGCGTCTGCGCTGCGCGACGACGAATGGGTTTTTTCCGGCCAGTCCTTCACTGAGATCCTCTGGATGGGTGCCGACGGAAAACTGCGCACAGGCGCCGTGGATCCAGCGCAGCGAGAAAATGTGTGGGCGGTCGGCTTCGCGAACCCGCAGAGCAGGGACTCGTTCGTCGCTCTGTTCCTGGAGCACCGTGCGGAGGGTTTGCCGGAACTGAAGCACTCTGCATCGCCGACGATGTTTTACCGATGGCACGGGCACGTGTGGAGCCGCTATCCGCTGCCCGTGAAGCAGGTGCCTGCGGGCGCAGTCCTGCACCAGAAGAACGCCTACGTTGCGCTGCCGTTCACGGCGGCGGAGGGGCCGCAGATGATTGAGGATCTGCGTCATCGTCTTACAAACCCGCTTCATGTCTCCGCAGGTGAAGTTCCGAAAGGCGCGGCGTCGAAAGCTGCGCCCGACCGTCTCGCTCGTCCCGGCGAGGCTGGCGACAGCCCTATCCCGAAGCGGGCGCTCTGGGATGCATTGCGTGACTGCAAGGACGAGCAGCTTTATGCCGCCGATATCAGCATTGTGGATTTGGGATTGGTGTATGACCTCCGAGTGCGTGGCGACACCGTTCACGTGCTGATGGCGATGCCTCATCGCGGCCGCCCGCGTCTCGGCTATTTCGCTTACGGCTCCGGAGGGAACTCGGTGCCCGTGCAGCAGCGGCTGCTGAAGGTGCCCGGTGTGAATAAGGTCGTGATCGAGCAGACGTGGGAGCCGGGTTGGAGTTCAAACCTGCTGACCGATGAAGGCCGCCGGAAGCTTGGTTTGCCGGTGCAGCGCTGACTCATGAATTCGGCGCGAATCGTTCCGCCGCTGATGGCGTCGGGAGCATGCGCTTGGTGTCGGAGCACTTTGACGAGCATCCCTCCGGCGGTCAGGCAGGGGGGAGGCGCAATCGCCGAGGCGGATGCCTATTGAAGGTGCCCAGTCGGGATTGTTGATTTACCCCGTGCCACAGTCCTCATCCAAACGCCGCGCCGGTTTGCATGCCATGGTTTTCCTCAGCATGGCCTCGATGATGTCGCCCGTGATGGCGAAGGAGGGCGCGGGTGAGCATCCCGTTCCGTGGTCGTTCCGGCCGCTGCAAAGCACCGCAGTGCCGACGGTGCGCAACACGGCGTGGCCGCGGACGAGGACGGACACTTTCCTCCTCGCAAAGATGGAGGCCGCGAATCTCGAGCCAGCGAAAGCGGCCGAGCCTCGCGTGCTGATTCGCCGCCTGTGGCTGGACCTGCTGGGTTTGCCGCCGAGTCCCGGGGAGCTAGCGCATTGGGCAGAAATCCTCGGCTCCGGATGCAAACCGTCGGCGGTGGCGCAGCTCGTGGACTCGTTGCTGGCCTCACCGCACTATGGCGAGCGCTGGGGACGATACTGGCTGGATCTCGCGCGTTACACCGACAAGACGCCCGACTACCTGGACAATTCCGCATCGGCGTGGCTTTACCGCGACTGGGTGGTGAAGGCGTTCAACGACGACATGCGTTACGATGAATTCGTGCTGCGGCAGCTCGCGGTGGATCTCATGCCCGGAAGCAAGCCTGAGGAGCGGCATTCGCTCGGCTTCCTGGGGCTGAGCCCGACCTATTTCAAGGAGCTCAAGCTGCCGCCGGAGATCATCAAAGGCACCGTGGCCGACGAATGGGAGGAGCATGTGGACGCCGTCGGGCGCACTTTTCTCGGCCTCACGCTCGCCTGTGCGCGCTGCCACGATCACAAGTCCGACCCAGTCACGGCCGCGGACTACTACGGCATTGCCGGTGTCTTCGCGAGCGTGCGCATCACGCCGGTCCCCGCGATGACCGACGAACTCTGGGCACCCGTGGCCAAGGCGCGCGCCGAAGTCGGCAAGCTCGAAAAGGAGCTGGCCGAGCTGAAGAAGAAGAAACCTCAGCCTGCATTTGCGGCGCACGTTGTGGCGATGCAGGCGGCGCGCATGGCGGGGACGGAAAAGAAGATCGCGGACATCAAGGCGCGAACGCCCCATTACAACGTGCCCATGGCGAACGGAGTCGAGGACGCGGCGCTCCACGTGGTCTCCGCAGGCGAGAAGCAAGGAACGAAGCTCGACTATCGCAAAGGCCAGGCGCGCGACCTTGAAATTCAAAAGCGCGGCAACCCGAACCAGACTGGCGAAGTGGTGAAGCGGCGGTTCCTTTCCGCATTCCCGTGGAAGGATGGGAAGCCGCGCGCATTCACCACCGGCAGCGGCCGCCTGGAACTCGCGCAGGCGATCATTGAGGACGCGACTCCGCTGACCGCGCGAGTCATGGTGAACCGCGTTTGGCGGCATCACTTTGGCCGCGGACTCGTGGCCACGCCGAGTGAGTTTGGCGCGATGGGTGAGGCGCCGACGCACCCGGAGCTGCTCGACGATCTCACGGCGCGGTTTGTCTCGAATGGATGGTCGCTGAAATGGCTGCACCGCGAGATTCTTCTCTCAGCGGCTTGGCAGCAGGATTCCGTCGCGCCGAAATCCGAGAGCACCGACCCCGACAACCGCCTCCTCGCGCGGATGCCGCGGCGCCGCCTCGACGTGGAGGCGTGGCGCGATTCGATGCTCGCGGTGTCCGGCATGCTCGACCGGAAATCCGGCGGGCCGTCCGAGGAGCTGAACTCGGAGAAGAACCACCGCCGCACGATCTATGGCACGGTGAACCGCGACGAATTGGATCCCATGCTGCGCATCAACGATTTCCCCGAGCCGAGCGCGCACAGCGCGACGCGACCGGAAACCTCCACGCCGCTGCAGATGCTCTTTGCGCTGAACAGTTCCTTTCTCCAGCAGCAGGCCGACGCCCTCGCCGACCGCCTCGGGCGCGAGGCTCCGCAGTCGGCGCAGGACCGCGTTCGCCATGCATATTCGCTTTCCTATCAACGGGAGCCGAATGTGCACGAACTCGCTGTCGCCGCGCGTTTCTTCGAAGGGCGCGAGGGCGACCGGAAGGCGTGGTCGGCCTACGCGCAGGCTTTGCTCGCGAGCAATGAAATGCTCTTCATCGACTGACCCATGAACACTTCGCTTCCCATCTCTCGACGCGAGGCCCTTGCAAGGCTCGGTGGCGGGTTCGGCATGCTCGGTCTCGCGAGCGCGCTGCAGGCTGCTGGCGACGGTGCGATCACCGGTGTCCCGCATTTTCCTCCTCGGGCAAAGCGCGTCATCCACCTGTTCATGAACGGCGGCCCGTTCGGTCCCGATTTCTTCGACCCGAAACCGGCGCTCACGAAGTTCGCCGGACAGCGCCCGGAAGGTGCGGACCTGCGCACCGAACGACCCACGGGTGGATTACTGGCGTCGCCATTTTCCTACGCGCGGCATGGCCGCAGCGGACTGGAGGTCAGTGAACTTCTGCCGCTCACGGCTCATCATGCGGATGACCTCTGCGTTTTGCGCTCCGTTCACACCGACAACCCGAATCACGGCCCCGCGCTGCTGCTGATGAACAACGGCACGATGACCGAGCGTGTGCCGAGCATGGGCGCGTGGTGCTCCTACGGGCTCGGGACGGACAACGAGAACCTCCCCGCCTACGTCGTCCTGTGCCCCGGCCGGCCGGTGCGCTTTTCGATTCTCTGGAACAGCGCGTTTCTGCCTGCCAAGCACCAGGGTGTTTACATCAACCACTCGTCGCTCGACACGAAGCAGCTCATCCCGTGGCTGCACAATGCGCGCCTCGACACGGGTGAGCAGCGTCGTCAGCTCGACCTCCTGAACGAACTGAACCGCGAACACCTCGCGATGCGCGGCGGCGCGGACCAGGCGCTCAACGGACGTGTGGAGGCGATGGAGACCGCGTTCCGCATGCAGTTCGCCGCGACCGACGCGTTCGATCTCGGCCGCGAGCCGCAGGGCATCCGCGACGCTTACGGCAAGAGCCACTTTTCCAACGGCTGTCTGCTCGCCCGCCGGCTGTGCGAGCGCGGCGTGCGTTTCGTGCAGGTGTATTACGGCAACGGCCAGCCGTGGGACACGCACGGGAAGCACGATGAACAGGTGCGCAAGCTCGCGACCGACATCGATCGCCCAATCGCCGCGCTGCTTGCCGATCTAAAACAGCGCGGGATGCTCGATGACACGCTGGTCGTGTGGGGTGGCGAGTTCGGGCGCACGCCCGTCAGTGAAAATGGCAACGGGCGCGATCACAATCCGCACGGATTTCTGATGTGGATGGCCGGTGGAGGTGCGCGCGGCGGCACGACCTACGGTGCGACGGACGATTTCGGTTTCCGCGCCGCGGAGAACAAAATGCACGTCCACGACTTGCACGCGACGCTGCTGCACCTGCTCGGGATCGACCACGAACGCCTCACCTTCCGCTACGCGGGCCGCGACTACCGGCTTACGGATGTCGCCGGCCGTGTGCCGCGGGAAGTCCTGGCCTGAGGCTGACACACCCGCTTTCTCCCGAACTCCGGTTCCTTGCTTACCGGGGCTTCACAGCTTCCGGTTTTTTCGCAGGTGCGGGCGGCTCTTTTGTCGCAAGCCCTTTGAGTTCTGCACCGGTGTCGATCTGCACGTTTGGCAGATCCTTTTGCAGCCGGGACACACCATCCGGGGTCACTTTGGTTTCGGCGAGATAGAGTGACTTCAGGCTCTTGAGCCCTGCGAGGCGCCGCAGTCCGGCATCGGTGACCGCGGTTCCGAAGAGATTCAAAGTTTTCAAATTTTCCAGCGCGCCGAGGTGCTCCAGGCCCGCGTCAGTGACCGGTGTGCTATCAAGATGAAGCACTGTCAGATTTTTCAGCGCGGCGACTGCGGCCAGGTCCTCATCCGTGAGCCGGACACCGCCGAGGTTCAGCTCCTGCAGCGTCGTGATCACGCGCAGCATGGGGAAGGCTTCCGCGGGAAGATGGTCCTGCGCGCCTCGGAGGTTTGCCCGGCGCCAGTTGATGCCGGCGGCGATGGGATGCGTCCTAATCCCGAGCTTCCCAAGCTTTGCAATCGCCTGCAATTCCGTGGGCGACGGTGACGGCCCGGCAGTCATCTTTTTCTCGGAAGTCCCGCGGATCACTGTCACCCCTTCCGGCCACATCGCACCTGCGGCGATCCATTTCCTCATCCGCTCGATTTGCTCCGCTGTGAGACGAGCGGATTTTCCCTTCGGCGGCATCGCATCGTCGTCGTCCTCTGCCAGCTTCAGCCGGCGAAACAAATCGCTCTTCTCCGGGTGCCCCGGCTCGAGCACCGGTCCACCCTCGCCTCCTTTGAGCAATGCCTCTCTCGTATCGAGGCGCAACTTCCCCTTCTGCTTTTCCGGTCCGTGACAGTCCACGCATGCCTCCCGGAGGATCGGCTGAATCTCCCGCACGAAGTCCACCGTCTCCTCTGCGTGGAGCCCATGTGCGCCGAGGATCGCGAGGAGGAGCGAAGGGACATGTCTTAGGGTGAACATCGTCAATGGAAGATAGACCGGCGCGCTGCGCAGGAATTTGTTCCCGCCTTCACTGGCATGAAGCCATTCCAGTGTGGCTGGGGCACCCGCTTTCCTTGCGCGTCATTTCGCCTTCTGCCGCTCCCATTCCGCGTGGAATGCCTTCTCGCGGTCGTCCACGTAGCGGTGGTAGCCGTCGGGGTCGATGAAGGGGTTTGCCTTGGCGGTGCCGAGCGCGGCGTGCTTGGCCTCCATGCCGTAGTAGCCGCCGTGCGCGCCGAGGAACAAATCCACGGGCAGCGACTTCAGCACGCGGAAGGTCCGCTCGTAGTCGGTGGCGATTCCGGGATACGTCTTGTTGCCGACGAGAATGTAGCCCGGGTTCACGTTCGGGCTGCCGATGATCACGGCGTTGAGCGCCTTGCCGTCCTCCATCACGCGCATGGTCCATGTGGTGCAGCCGCGCGTGTGGCCGGGCGTGAGGTGCGCGACGAGCGTCGAGCCGCCGAGCTTCACTTCGTCGCCGTCCTTCAGCTTCTGGTCCACGTGCGCGGGAGGAAACTGGGTGTAGTCGCCGCGGCCCGAGGGCAGTTTTTTCGCGCCGCCGTTTTCCACTGCGGCTGCGTCGCCCTCCATCACGAGATGGCGGGCTTTCGTCTGCCTCAGAATCTCCGCGCTGCCGGCGCAGTGGTCGGAGTGCGCGTGGCTGATGAGCAGGATTTTGATGTCGGTGAATTTGAAGCCGAGCTTCTCCACGCTCGCGCGGATGAGCGGGGCGGATTCCTCGAGGCTGCTGTTGATGAGGATGTGCCCATCCGGTGTCGCGACGAGGTAGGAGGCGAGGTCCTGCGAGCCGACGTAATACAGGTTCCCCGCAATGCGGTGGGGCGGGAAGGGTTTCGTCCAAGCGTCGGGCTGCGCCCAAATTTCTGCGGCGCAGCAAATGAGGAGGATCGAAAAGATGAGGCGGAGGCGCATGCGGCATTCGTGTCTGCTCGTGGGCGGAATGTGAATCGCGGAAAACCGCCGCCGTGAGATGAGGGCGCGCGTCCGCACGGAACGAAGCAGGCAGTTTGGATTGCGGGTTCGCGGGCGGCGTGAATTGATGTCGCTCCCTGCCATGATCCGCCACGCATCCCTTCTTGCGATTGCCGCCTCCATTTCCCTGACCGCCTCGCAGGCGGCCGATACCAAGGCGCCTGCTCCGACACCGAAACCTGCGAAGCCTCAGCCGCCCACGCGGCCGTTCGACGCTCCAGGCGCGCCGAAGTTCATCCGGCTCGACGGCAAGACGGGCGCGGTGCCGCCGGTGGATGCTACGGGAGATTTCCTCGTCGGCCCCGAGTATGCCGCGGCGCCGGAGACGAAGCCCATCGACGGCGTGCCCGAGGGGCGCGTGCAGCAGTTCGTCATCGAGTCGAAGGACTGCAAGCGCTTCAACCCCGGCATCGCGCGCAACGAGTTCGGCAAGCCGGACCCGAACAATCCGAAGACGCTCATCGTCGAGACCCACACCATCGACTACAAGCGCACCATCACCGTTTACGTCCCGGCGCAATACAAGGCCGGCACCGCGGCGCCGCTGCTCGTCACGCATGACGGCCCCGGCCTTGGCAAGCCGGACAAGAACCTCCCGCGCATCCTCGACAACCTCATCGCGCAGAAGCGCATCCCTGCGCTCGTCATGGTCATGATCCAGAACGGCGGCGGCGATGCGCAGGGTCACGAGCGCGGCAAGGAATACGACACGCTCTCCGGCCTCTTCGCCGAGTTCATCGAGGAGGAAGTGCTGCCGCTCGTGGAGAAAAACTGCGGGGTGAAAATCACGAAGGATCCCGAGGCGCGCGCGACGATGGGCAGCAGCTCCGGCGCCGCGGCCGCCTTCACGATGGCGTGGTATCGCCCCGACCTCTACCGGCGCGTCATCTCCACGTCGGGCACGTTTGTGAACCAGCAGTGGCCCTTCAACCCGGAGACTCCCGGCGGCGCGTGGGACTACCACAGCAAGCTCATCCCCGAAAGCGCACCGAAGCCCATCCGCATCTGGATGTGCGTCGGCGACCGCGACAACTACAACCCGAACGTGATGCGCGACGGCATGCACGACTGGGTCGAGGCGAACCACCGCATGGCAAAGGTCCTGAAGGAAAAAGGCTACCGCTACCAATACCTCTACTGCCTGAACTCCGGCCACGGCGTCGGCAATGCGCGCCCGCAGCTCATCCCGCAGGCGCTCGAGTGGGTGTGGCACGATTACAAGGCGCGCTAGGGAAAGCTCTAGTCGCTGCCATCCGCGTGTCGCTGCCGGTGCTGCGCGATTCGTCGTTGCTTCCCCTGCACACGCGGCGGCAATCTTTTCCCGCTCCACAAACCCCAACCCCGCTCCCATGAAATCGCACACCCTCATTGCTCGCCGCGAATTCCTCGGCACCGCTGCTGCGGTTGCCGCCGCTCTCGCGCTGCCGCGCCGCGCATTTGCGGCTGCAAAGCCGAACTCCGTCTTCAACGGCGTGCGCATCGGCTGCATCACCTACAGCTACCGCAGCATGGCGAAGACTGCCGACGAGACGCTGAGGGCGCTGCTCGACAGCGGCGTCAGCGAGACGGAACTCATGGGCGGCCCGATCCAGCAGTTCGCCGGCATCGGCGGCAAGGCGACGGACGCGCAGCGCGAGGCGCAGCTCGCGAAGTGCAGGGAGCTGCGCAAGATTTTCAACGACGCGGGCGTCAACATCCACATCCACAAGATGGGCTTCGGCCAGTCGGACGAGGAGATCGACTTCAGCTTCCTCGTCGCGAAGGCGCTCGGCTGCACAGGCGTGACCACCGAGCGGAATGAAAAAATCGCTGCGCGCGTCGCGCCGTTTGCCGACAAGCACAAGATATG
Organism: Chthoniobacteraceae bacterium; assembly: GCA_044221035.1. Classification (GTDB taxonomy): domain Bacteria; phylum Verrucomicrobiota; class Verrucomicrobiia; order Chthoniobacterales; family Chthoniobacteraceae; genus SXWH01. Next base: position 60,653 of record JBGAPU010000006.1, read on the forward strand.
GCTCGGCCTCCACAACCACACGGCGAACCTCCCGGTGATGGACAAGCGCGACCCGATTTTGGAGTTGGGCCAATTCGTCGGCTTCAATCTCGACATCGGCCACTACTTCGCCGGCACCAAGGGCCAGTCGCCCATCGCCGTCCTCGAGAAATACCACGACCGCATTGTGAGCCTGCATCTGAAGGACCGCACTGCCGACGGTGGCAACGTGCCGTGGGGCCAGGGCCAGACGCCGATCAAGGAGGTGCTCCAGTTGATGCGGAAGGAGAAGTGGACCTTCCCCGCTGAGATCGAGCTGGAATACAAAATTCCGGACGGCTCCAACGCCGTCGCCGAGGTGGCGAAGTGTGTCCAGTATTGCAAGGAGGCGCTGGCCTGAGCCGCACGCCATGAGCGACGACTGGAAATCAGAGTTTCGCGGCGTGTGGGATCGCGGCGTCGCCGCGTGGCAGGCCGGCCGCCAGTCGGCCCCGACGATGTTTGAGCCGGAGGACGCGGCGTTTCTCTCCACCATCGGCTGCTCGACGCAGGAGCTGTTTGATTTTGTGGACGACTCCCTCCGCTACGGGGATTTCGGATTCGACACCGTCGTCGAAGTCACGGCCATCCGGCGCGAGTATTTTCTGAATGTGCTCGGCGGAAAGCCCACCGGGCGCGTCGTGCAGATGAGTGAGCTGCCGGCGAAGGCCGACAAGGTGGACGGCATCGCGTGGCTGCCGCGGCTGATCGTGAAGGCGCGTCTCAAGCTGCGCGGCGAGATGAACCCCGACCTCATGTATGGCTGCGCCGGCGACCGGCCGTTCCTGCGCGAGCACGGGATGACGCTGCCGCAGTTTCTCCAGCTCGTGCGCGACAAGGGCGACGACGACCGCGCGATTGTGGACGCGGTGAAGGCGGCGCGCGGCTGAGCGGGAATCAGAGCGAGTTCTCCGAGGTGTCCCGCACGCCGGCGCTCGTGTTTCCATGCGAGCGGAGAAGGACTGGCAGGTCGGTCACGCTGGCGACGCGCTGCAGATAGCCTTGTTCGGAGGTGATCGGCTCCGGCGCATATTCCGGATGGGCGCTCGAGAGGAGGCGGGTGAGCTTGGACTGATGTGACAGGTCGCCAGCGGGAGCTCGGGGTAGTTCTTCGATGACGCGTGCTTCGCCGGGTTGCGGCGGGAGCGTGTAGCGCTGGCACCATTTCAAATGCACACCTCGGTCGAACACATCGAGATGACTGATGAGCAGGCCGGTCAGCTTCCCGGCGGATTCGATCGCGTAGCGGAGCAGGACTGCGTCGGGATGGCCCCGGCGGAAATGGCCCTGCCAGCCCTCGCTGTGGTTGTGCGGCTCCGTGAGCTGCCCATCGAGTGAAGGATCGTGAGTCGGCAGCGGGCCGAGTCCATGGCGCGTGAGATAGGTGCGGAGAACACCGTAGTGTTCGATGGGTGACGTGATGCCGGCGCGCGATGCCGCGCTTTCCACCGCGATGGTGGTGATCGAGCTCCACGTCGTGTGCGGATGGAATCCGAAGCCTTCATCGAGCAGCACGCCTTGGGCACCCTCGAACAGCACGCAGCCAGGGCGGCGCAGTTCCGTGCTGTTGGACTCTGCGGATGAGGGAATGCACTGGCGCGCGAGTGCTCTGGCGATGCCGAGCCATCGCTCGGCGAGAGTTTCATCGCGCAGCACCCGGAATTCCGCGGAGGCACGCTCGTCATCGTCGTTTGGAAAGAGAGTGGACAATTCCGCGAGCAGCGTTTCGCGAATAGAGTGAAGCTTCTCCCGCCTCGCTTGGTGAGGAATGGCCGGCGCCAATTCGGCGTATCGCATCGCCTGGTCCGGATGCTCCAGCGCGTGGCGCACGGTCTCGCCCACGCCAACGCCGCAAGTGCCGTGGGCCTCATCGCCGCGGGCGAGTTCCCGCAGCCGGCCCGCGGCCTGGTGAAAGGGTGTCGTGATGCGGCATCTCGCGTCGATCGTCAGGCGTGCCAGCGCATCATGAATGCCGATGCGCCCGAGCGCCTCCGCCTCCACGAGCAGCGCGGTGGGATGCACGATCATCGGGTCGAGCAGCACGGTGCGCGTGCCCGGCACCAGTGTCCCGGCACCGAACTGCGAGAACGTGTGGTGACGCCGCACCGCGCCGCCTTCGGACGGCGCGACCACGTTGTGCCCCGCCTGCGCCCCGCCACTGAAGCGCACGACCGTGTGCGCGCCCCATCGCCGCGTGAGCGCGTCCACGAAGAGCCCCTTGCCGCAGTCGCCAAATCCCAGCCCCAGCACCGAGGCGTAACGCGTCGCGCCCACTTTGCCGGCAGCCTAGCCGAAGAGGCGCTTCCACCACGAAGTCTTCGGGGTGGTCGGCGGGCTCGTGTATTTCCGCGTGGGGAGGTGAAGCACCGCGGCATAGTCCTGCACGGCGCGGATCGTGGAGCCCACATGGTCGCGGTCGAGCCCGCCGTCGGCGAGGATCTTTGCCAGCGCATCGAGATCCGGGATGCGCCCCTCGGTGAGCCCGACGATTGCGGCAGCGACCGTGCAGGCGTCCCGCGGCGACTCCATGCTGATCGTGTGGTCGCCGAGCAGCTCGCGCCACCGTGCGCCGCAGCGCTGCGCGCGGCCCTTGTCGGGGATCAGGAAAAACAGGTGATAGGTCTCCGCCGCCGCCGCGATCACTTCCTCGATGGGGATGTCCTCATCGAGCTTCTCGCCGATGAGCGCCTCGACCTGGTGGCGCGAGACGGACGGGTAGGGGAGTTCGTCGCCCGTCATGAAAAAGTAACCCTTCTTTTTGCGCTTCACCCAGTTGTCGGTGTCTGTGTGCTGTGCGGCGACGTAGAGCGCGAGCTCGTAGCTCTCCTCGCCGCTGCCGCCTCCGCCGCCCTCGAGGAAACTCCACGTGAGCCATTGGTCCATGAGGTGCGCGGTGCTCTCAAACTGGCCGACCTGCAGCGCAGCGTGGTCGGAGGTTGCGTCGCCCACCGCCATGAACATCACCTGCGGGTCCGCGATGCCGCACGACGTGACGAGTTTCATCAAGTTCGGCAGCTCCTGCTTCGCGAGCAGGTGCGGGATGTCGCCCATCGATCCCGTCACATCGAGCGCGAAGATGATGCCCAGCGCATCCGGATGATCCGCGCTGTCGCGGCACTCGCGGACCTTGAGGCCCTTCGGGTTCATGAGCGCGTGGCACTGGGTCTGTTGAAAGACCTCGCTGCGGGACTGGTGGGCGCGGCCCGCGATGAGCGCGGAGTGAGCGGAGTAGGAGTAGTTTCCGTAACCCATGGTGTTGGTGTGTGGTGTTGTTTTGAGGTGAGCGGCTGAATCAGAGAATCAAAGGCACGAATGTCGGCGGCCCGAATGCGGCGGCGGCCTCCGCGCGCAGCAGGGTGTCGATGCCGGGTGCTCCATTCGTCCGGCAGAAATCCTCGTCGTCGCTGGCGCGGCTCACCAGCTTGGCGAGGCCGGAAGGCACGTGGCTCGGAATGCTGCCCGCATCGGTCGCACCGCTGAGCAGCACCATCACCACGCGCGAGCAGTGCATCACATCGCGGGTCTGCTGCTTCGGGCCCGCGCCATTCTGCGCGGAGGCCCAGCCGATGAGCCGCACGCCGTGATCCTGAGGATGCACCAGCGCGTGCTCCGGGCAGATGTCGCCGTGAGACCATCCCTGCGCGTGGATGAAGTGCAGCACGTCCAGCATCCGCCGCCAGATCCACACGGCATGCCGCGGGTCGATGCCGCTGGGAAAACGGTGGCTGAGCGCTGCGAGGCTGCCCCAGTAGCCCGTCGGGTGGCGCAGCACGAGCGCGTGCCTGGAATCGGAGCCGTCCACCTTTCCCTCCGCGATCACCTCGGGCAGCCGCTGCGCTGCGAAGGATGCCGCCGCGTCGCTGTGCGAAGTCTGCAGTTGGCGGAGCACCTCCGCCTCGCGCGCCATCCGCTTCGCGCCGTCAGCGGTCGAGGAGAGCTTGATCGTCGCGAGGAAGGGGAGCGCACCAATTCGCCGCGCGAGCCAGACTTCCGACACGGCGCCGCTGCCGATGTGCTGCATCAGGTGATAGTGATGTCCCCGGCACTGGATGTCGCCGCCCGCGCCTCCGAGCGCCTGCTTTGCGCGGGCGAGCGCCTGGCGAAAGGAGCCGCGCTCCACGACGGATTCACCCCGCGTGATCAGCGCGCCGCACGACGCGCACTTCACCGAGCGCCAGATGGCCACGCGCGGGAGCGGCGCGGAGCACTGCGGGCAGTTCAGCGCGAGCCAGGTCATGGGAATTGCTCCGCGGGTCCGCCGGGGCCTAGAACTGGCAGCTGATGCCGAGACCGGTGCCGAACGTCTGGTAGTTCGCGCGGGCCGCAGTGGAGTCGTTGTCCACGAGGTAGGCCGTGGCGTTCGCGGTCCAGTGGTTGTTCAGGCGGAAGACGATGTTCACCCCGGCGAGGTTGCGCGAGTCGCGGCGGGAGGCGTTCGTGTAGTCGCTCCACTGGTAGGAATAGTAGAGCTGGCCGTGGACGGACGGGCGTATCTGGTGGGTGATGCCCGCCGTCACGCGGTGCGCGTCGCGGTCATCCACCGCGGGCGAGCTGACGTAGTGGGTGAAATTGTAGCCGATGAAGAAGACGCTTTGGTCGCGGTTGAACGCCCATTCCTTCTGCACGCCCGAGCTGATGCCGATGGATTCCGAAAGCTGGTCGCCCGTGCGGATGCTCGCATACCACGACGGCTCCACGCCTCCGTAGATGCGCAGCGATTCGGGTGTCGGCTGGTAGTTAACCAGCGCCGCGCCGCTGAATCCCCAGAAGCTCTCCTCGTCGAACCTCGCGTAGATGAATGACTCGGTGCGCGCGTGCAGCGAGAGCGAAAATCCCGCGCCGAACGGCTGCTCATACGACGCTCCAATGGTCGGCAGCAGCAGCAGGTCACCGCTGCTGTGGTCGCCCCGCGACAGCGCATTCGAGACAAACTCCGTCCGCAGCGACGCGGTCAGCCGCAGCCGCTTGAGCAGCGACTTGTCCTCGAGCGGGCGGATGTCGCCGAGGTCCTCGATGATGGCTGCGGGGACGTCCGGGATTTCGCTGAACGACTGCTTCAACTGAGTGGTCTGGACGACGCGGTCACTCTGGCCGTGGGCGGCTTGGATGAGGCTCGTCGCAGCGAGGAGGGTGGTGAGGAAACGGCGTGGCTTCAATGGGAGCGGGCTGGATGGTGGTGATTGGAAAGGCTGTGCCTGAGGCTTCTCAATGTCGGGTGCGGGATGAGGTTTCGCCGGGGAATTACGCATGCTCGTCACGGGTCGAACGCCACGAAGCTGGAGTTCTTGCCGGCGTCCATTTCAGCGGGGTCATTCTAGGCGCACCGTGATCTGCGTGCCGGTGTTTCCGTTCGGCGTGGTGTTCGTCGCCGGTGTCGTCGTCGGTGTGACCACGGGGCGGTCCACCTGCGGAATCTGCACTGGCGGAATCTGCGGCTGCGGCCGCCGCACAAAGCTGTTCACCAGCGCCAGATCGACCGCGTTCTGGTTGTGCAGGCCGGGGAAGAAGAGCCACGGTTTGCCGAGCTTCGTCTGCAGGCCGGGATCCTCGGGAATCGGGCCCATCGAGTAGAGCTTTCCGCGGTTCGCCTCGTTCGGGTCGAAGATGTAGATGCGGATCTTCCCCTTCACGACCGTCACGGCATAGCCGGCGGGGATCTTCACCGGCTTGCCGTTGATCGTGATCGTGATGGAGCCGCGCAGCACGGCGATGGTGTTCGTCGTCACCTTGCACAGCGTGCCTGTGATGGCGGCGGTGAGCGCGGGCGTCTTGATGTCACGGCATAGCCGGCGGGGATCTTCACCGGCTTGCCGTTGATCGTGATCGTGATGGAGCCGCGCAGCACGGCGATGGTGTTCGTCGTCACCTTGCACAGCGTGCCTGTGATGGCGGCGGTGAGCGCGGGCGTCTTGATCGTCCCGTTCCCCTGGCCGGGCGCCACGTAGAAGAGCATGTCGCCCTTCTGCAGCGAGAGCGTCCGCGACTTCGACTCAAAGGAGAACACCGAGTTCTGCCCCACGCGCACGAGGCTCGTGTCCTTAAACTCCAGTTGCGCGCGTGAATCGCTGCCGGTCTGCACAAAATTGTTGGCTTTCACAGTCTGTGACACGGCTGCGGGGCGGTGCCCCGTGGCTTTGCCGCCGGAGATTTCGCCGATGCTCACGTTGTTCTCCACGCGGGTGATTTTTGCGGAGTCGAAGGGACTCGCGCCCGCCGTCATGGTCGTGATGCTGGTCAGCACCGCAAGCAAGGCCAGGCGGATGGCCGGAAATTTTTGCCCGTTCATGCGAGCCTGTGTCTGGCCTGCGGGATTGCAAGTCAAGCCGCAGAGTGCCTTTCATCAGCAGCCCGCTGGCCGCAAAACCACGCACACCCGCCGCAATGAACATCCACAGCCGACGACGACGCATCCTGCCGATTGCCGTCTGCGCGGCCTGCACGGCGCTGGTGCTCGCGGCATACTGGCTGGGATTCGAGCCGTTGATGCGGCTTGAATACAATGCACAGGATTTTCAGACATGGCATGGCAGGCTTTCACCGTTGAGGCCGGAACTCGTCTTCCTCGCCATCGACCAGGCATCCGTGTCCCTGAGCGACGCTTTCGCCGAAGACATCGAGGCATCACCCGCCCTGCAGATCATGAAGCGGGATGGCTATCCCTGGTCCCGCGAGGTGTATGGAATGTTGATAGACAAGCTCGTGGGCGCAGGCGCGCGGGTCGTCGTCTTTGACGTGCTCTACCCAACGGAGCGTCCGGGTGATGAAATGCTCCGCTCGGCGCTCGAAAGACACGGGGACAAAGTCGTCATCGGTGCGAACTTCGGAACCGACTCACAGAGCATCGCCTTTCCGGTGAAATCGCTGATCCCCGCTGGTGATTCGCCGGACCCTCGGGTGGGTTATGTCAATTTCTGGCCGGATACCGATGGTGTCGTGCGCAGAGCGCGCTACAGCGTTTCTCCGAAAGACGGCATGTTCGCCGTCCGACCCTCGGAGGTGATGTATTCACTGACTGCGCGCGCGCTGCAGAAAACCGGCCACGGGAATCTCGTGCCGCATGAGGTCAAATGCATCCGGTTCACCGATTCGTTTCCGAGCTATTCGCTTTGGGAGGTGTTTTCGCCCGAGATGTGGAAGGCGAAACCGTATTCAGGAGGCGAACTTTTCCGCAACAAGATCGTGCTCATCGGCCCCTTGGGCGACTGGGCGAAAGATGTCATCAACACTCCCTTCGGGAAAATCCCCGGCCCGGCCCTGCACCTGCACGCGCTGAATGCGGCGCTGAACAGCGACTTTATCCACGAGCTGTCGTTCACGGGAAACATCGTCTCCATCGTGCTCGCCGGGCTTTTCGCATGGGTGCTCGGAACGCTCATCAAGCATCCTTTCCTCAGGCTCGCGGCCTTCGTCGTGGCGTGTGTGATCTATGCGCTCATCGCGCGGCAGTTGTTCAACTTGCAGTCGGGGGCGGTGATGCTCGCGCTGGCCCCGCCGGTGCTCACCACGGGCATCTCTGGCTTCATCTGGCTCATCTGGGAGCACGTCCTCGAGCGGATGGAGAAGAACCGCACGCGCCGCACCCTTGAGCGCTACGTCTCGCGCGACCTCGTCCGCGAGATCCTCGACAACCCCTCCAGCTACCTCAACGCCCTCGGCGGCGAGCGCAAGTCGGTCGCCATTCTCTTCAGCGACATCCGCGGCTTCACCACCATCACCGAGGAGGCCGACTCCGTGCAGCTCGTCTCCCAGCTCAACGAATACCTCACCGAGATGGTCCGCTGCGTCTTTGAAAACAAGGGCACCCTCGACAAGTTCATCGGCGACGCCGTCATGGCGGTCTGGGGCAGCATCCGCAGCGACGGCCCCGCGCAGGATGTCGCCCGCGCCGTCAGCGCCGCCCTCCAGATGCAGTCCGCGCTCGCCGCACTGAACGCCCGCTGGGCCGCCCGCGACATTCGCGATTTCCAAATCGGCATCGGCATCAACCATGGCCTCGTGATCTCCGGCAACATCGGTTCGGCCGGAGCGATGGAAAAGATGGACCTCACCGTCATCGGCGACACCGTGAACCTCGGCTCGCGACTCGAGGGCCTCACGAAGGAATACGGTCTCGAGCTTCTCCTCGGCGAAGCCGCCGCAGACCTCGTCACGGACGCCTTCCACCTCCAGTTCGTGGACCTCGTGCGCGTGAAGGGGAAGAAGAAGCCCATCCGCGTCTACACCGTCCTCGGCCCGCGCAGCACGCCGCTCCCCGAGGCGCGCACGCGTTACCTCGCCGCTTACGATGCAGCCATGCAGAACTACCGTGAAGCCCGCTTCGCCGCCGCTGCTGAGTCCTTCGGTCAGTGCCTTGCGATTCTCCCCGGTGACCCGCTTGCCACACTCTACATCGCCCGCTGCCGCAGCCTCGCCGAGCACCCGCCCGGCGCGGACTGGGACGGTGTATTCGTGATGAAGAGCAAGTAGTCGCCGCACGATTCCGGCGATCAGTCGTCACGGAGTGTTTCGCCACCGGCGCATCAGACGTCTATTTTGTGCGAAAGGCATCGCTCGCAACGAGCGCCACGATGAGCTCGCGGATCGCGAAATCCTTCGCCTTCGCGCGCTTCACAATATCCTGAGCGAGATCTTCGTCGGTGAAGCCATACGGGCGGCCGAGGGCGTATTCGATGAGGGCTTCGGTAAAGCCGCGGGCGAAGGATTCCGGTCGCGCGGCGATGTGGTCGCGAAGGGAGAAGTAGTCTTTGAAACTCGGGCCGTTGTGGAACTGGCCGCCGGAGTCGATGGGCCATGTCTTCTTGCCGACGCCGCGTTTCTCGTAGCTCTCCTCGGTGCGCCATTTGCCGGCGGCGTTGAAGTTTTCGAGGCCGAAGCCGATGGGATCAATCTTGCGGTGGCATTGCAGGCACTGAGGCTCTTCCTGGTGCGCGAGGAGCCGCTCGCGTGTGGTGAGGAGCTTGTTTTCGAGGCGCGTGAGCTGAGGGACGTTCGGCGGCGCAGGCGGCGGCGGATCGTGCAGGAGCTTGCGCAGCACCCAGGCGCCGCGTTCGACGGGGCTGGTGCGCTCGCCATTGCTGCCCATCGCGAGGATGGCCGCCATGCCGAGCAGGCCGCCGCGCGGGGAGTCCTTGGGCAGCGACACTTTTTGAAACGCATCGCCGCTGATGCCTTCGATGCCGTAGTAGGTGGCGAGCAGGCCGTTGACGTGGATTTCGTCGCTCTTGAGCAGCTTGGCGAGGCTGCCGTTGTTTCGCAGCAGATGGGCGAAGGTCGCATACACTTCGCGACGCGCGGCGGCCTTGGCGCTTTCGTCGAAGTCGCGGAACTGCTTGGTGTCGAACTGGAAGAAGTCGAGCCGCTCCATGCCGAGCCATTGATGCACGAAGCCGCTGACGAACTCATCGGCCTTCGGGCTGGCGATGAGGCGATCCACTTCGCGCGCGATGACTTCGGGTTTAGTGAGATCGGCTTTGAGAAGCTCGTCATCGGGTGGCGCACTCCAGAGGAAGTAGGAGAGGCGTGAGGCGAGTTCAGCTCCGGTGAGCTGGCGCGGCTTCTTTTCCTCGCCCGGCTCGGAGAGATAAAGAAAACTGGGCGACGCGAGCACTACGCTGAGCGGTTCGCGGATGGCGACCTCAAACGCGTCGCCTGCCTTGCGTCGCGCATCGAACAGCACGGCAAGTTTGTCGATGAAGGCCGGCGTCGGCTTCTTGTCGCGGAAGGCGCGCACGGCGAACTTTTCGATCACCCGGCGTGCATGCTCGTGCTCGCCCGCGGCGTCGGCGTTCGCGAAGAGCACGGGCTGCGCGCTGGACTGATCACCGTGCTTTTGCAGCGGCCCTTCCCATTCGATCCAGTCGATCCACAGCACGGGATCGCGCTGTTTGGCATCGGTGATCTGCCGGGTGCGGCCGGGCAGGCTGATGGCTTCTTTTTTCAGCGGACGCTTTTCCATGAGGATGAACTTTCGTGTGCCTCCTGGGAGAATCTTGAAGGGAAGCTCGACGACCTCCGGCTGATCGAGCGTGGCGGTGATTTGCTTGTTCGCGAGGAAGGTGCGGTCGTCTTTGTCGATGGGGCTGGCTTCGACGAACGAGAGAAACGCCCGCTCCGCTGGCATGTCCGGCACACGGCCGATCTTTACGCGCATGACGTAGTCGCCGGTGGCGAGGTCGGCGGGGAGGTCGATGGCGTGCTCGCAGGTTTCTTGGACGGTGTTGTCGAGATAGAGGCCTGTCTTCGACAGCGGGCGGTCGAGGTATTGCTGGAACCAGCGATTGTTGCCGTCCCACACGGCCTTGGCGAACTCCGCGTGCGATTTGTCGGTGAAGTCGAACTCCTTCAGCCGCTTCTCATCGCCACCGGCGGCCTTCCACTTGGCGTATTGCTCGTTGAGGTATTTGAAGCGCAAATGCCCGCGCTCGACATCCGCTCGGCGTTTCTCCGGCTCGATGCGCTCGACTTTGGCGACGGGTGCTTGCTTCACCAGCGGGCCTTCCCACTCCACCCAGTCGATCCACAACGCGGAGGGAGGTCCCACGCCGGTGGCCTTCTGCGCGGTGATGAAGAGTTCGTGGTCCAGCTTCACATCGCGCCTCTCGCGCAGCACAAACGTGCGCGGGCCATCGGCGGTGAGGCTCACCGGCACCTCGATGATCTGTGGTGCGTCGGTGGTGCCGCTGATTTGAAAAGTCTGCATCAAGGTGAAGTCTTCATCGCCCGCCTTGCGACTGCCGAGCGCGACGAAGTGCCGCTCCTTCGGCGTGCCCTTCACCGCGCCGATGCGGAAGCGCAGCAGGTAATCCCCCGGCTCGACCTTTTCGACATCGTGCTTCGTTTTGAGCCAGCCGGAGGGCTGATCCGGCGGCAGCGTGATGACCTCTTCTTTGTGGACGTTGTAGATGGTCAAATAAGCGCCGGTCTTGGTGAGCGGATCGTTCAGGTAACGCTCAAACGTGGGCCCGTGCTGCTCAAAGCCGCGAATGCGAAACTTCGCCTCCTGCTCGTCCGGGATGCCCTTCTGCGGCAGCTTGGTCTCCATGAACTTCTTCGCCGCCTCGTAGCCGCCTTTGAAGTAGCCATTGTAAGTGCCGCCCACCATCGCGTTCGCATGCAGCTCGACCTCGCGGCGTTCTTTGATGGTCTTCGTCAAAGTCGGCGCGTTATTCACCGGCCCTTCTAGCTCGACAAAGTCCACCCAGATGCACGGACGCGGCCCCGTGCCGGTTTTGTCCCAAGCCTCGCGGAACATCGCGTATTCGGCCTCACGAGTGTTCGGGCGCTTGTCGCGGATGGCGAAGTTGCGGTCGCCGCTCGCATTGATCTCGACCGGAATCTCCAGCGTCTGCGGATGGGCGAGCGTGCCGGTGATTTGATGCGAGCTGAGCACATTGAAGTCCGCCGCATCCGCCTTGCCGGTGCCGATCTCAATGAAGCGTCGCTCCTTCGGCGACTCGTCGCTGGCCGCGAGACGCACGCGCAACGTGTATTTGCCCGCAGGCCATTTGTCCGGCGCGGTGATGCCCGTGTAGCGACCGAGCGAGTAGAGCATGAGCCACGAGCCCGTCTCGCGCTGCGGCAGCTTCGCGTAGTCGGCATAATATTGATGATGGTAGCTGTATTCGCTGCGGGCGAACTGCGCGTCATCGACATCGCGAAAACCAAACTGCGCGGGCTGCGGCGAACCTTTGAGCTTCGCAAAGCCGCTGTAGAAAAGATGCGGCTGTGTCTTGAGCCGTGGATCGGCACGCAGCTTTGCCGCTTCAGAGGCGTGCTCAGGCTTCTTCGCGGCTTCGTCGATGGCAGCGCACCATTTCTGGAAGCGGCTGTATTTCTCCGCATAGCCCTGCGCGTAGATGGGCATGTATTTGTTCGCCCATTGCTCCGGGTCTTTCCGGAGCTTTTGCGGCTTCGATGTGCTCGTGGCGACCGATGGCGGCTTCGCTCCGGCCGCGCTCTCGACCTCGATCCAATCCAGCCACAGCGCAAACTCCGGTCCGACGCCGTTGCGCTTCTTCGCTTCTTCAAAGACCTCCCGCGCACCGTTCTCCGACTCGTAGCTGCCTTTCTCCTGGAAGAAGAAGCCGCGCCCGTGCTCCGGCGAAAACCTCAGTGGAATCTCCAGGACCTGCGGCTTCTCCATCGTGCCTGTGACTTGATGACTGCTGATCACCGCGCGCACACCCGTGTCGTGCTGTGAGCCAAACTCCACGAAATGCCGCGACGCCGGCGCGTCCTTCGTCGCCGCGATGCGCACTCGCACCACGTAGTCGCCCGCCGGCCAGTCGCCGGGAATGCGGAATGCGTGATACGGATTTACCGCCACATCCTCGATGGTGAGGAACGCGCCCGTCTTCGTCATCGGATGCTGCACATACGCGCGGTGATGCGGCACGTAGTGCAGCCAGTCGCTGAGGCCCTGATGCCGCGCCTCCACATCGTCCGCAAAGCCGAAGTCCTTCGGCGAAGGCGCGCCCTCGATGCGCCGCCACTGCGAGTGGAGATGCGTGGCATTGCCCTTTTTTTCCGCGCGAATCTTCGCCGCGATCTCTGCATTCTCCGGCCGCTGCGCCGCCGCTTCCACCGCCGCCGTCCATTTCTCGTAGCGCTGCCGGGCATCCGTGCGCGCAGCGAGCGACTTCGCGATCCTCGCGTTCTTCTCCTCCGCCTCGATGTGCATCACGCGCGGCCTCGCCGGAGCCGGGGCGACGAACCGCGCGAAGTGCTCATCCAGCGCCTGCCGCCCGAGAGTGCGAGGTATTGCTCCACCTGATCCGACGACATGAAAAGCGACGAACCCACCGTGTCGAACGTTCCCGCGCCGCCGTCCGCAGGCAGCTCGTTCACGCGGATGTCCACACCGAGCAGGTCGCGGACGGTGTTCTTGTATTCGCGCCGGTTCAGCCGCCGCATCGTGATCTGCCCGCGCACATCGCTCAGCGACCTCCGCGCGACCACCAGCGTGCGCGACAGAGCCTCCAGGAAATCCGTCTTCGCCCCGCGCTCCGGCTGCTTCGCATCGTCCGGCGGCATCTCGCCGGAGTTGATCTGGTTCAAAATCTTCTGCCACCGGTCGGCGCTCTCCACCGTGTCGAGCGCGAACGACACATCATCCAGCCGCAGCTTGCCCTTCTGCTTCCTCTCGTTGTGGCATTCCACGCAGTAGTCCTTGAAGAAGGCGCGATGCTTCTCGTCCATGCGCGCATGCGGGGCTTCGGCGGCCGGTAGTGGAAGGGCGGATGCGCCCAATGCGAGGGCAAGTGCGAGAGGGTGTTTCACGGCATGGTTACCTCGGTGTCGCGTTCGTGTTGAGCTTTCGCCAGGCTGCCATCGTCTGCGTGAGGACTTCGCGCGGATCCTCGCGGATGCCGAAGCCCTGAAATCCAACCGGTCCCGTATAACCGGTCGCGCGCGCTTTTCCGAGGAATGCGGCCACGTCGTAGCTGCCCCTCCCGAGAGGCTGGATGAGCCGGTCCCAGCCCATCTTCTGCGTGTCCCCCGTGTCCGCGCCGTTGATCGTGATGAACATCAGCCGCGGACGCGCCGCGCGCAGGACGGGGAGCGGGTCGCGCTCGCTGCCTTCGACCTTGAGCCAGTGGCAGAGGTTGAAGGTTACGCCCACATCCGCGCGCCCGAGCTTGTCCGCGATGCGGACGGCATCCTCGACACGCTCAAGCCAGCTGCCGGCATGCGGGTAGAGCGCGATGCGGACACCGCGAGCCCTGGCGTAGTCGGCGAGTTCGCGGAGCTTTGCGAGCGCGGCCGGGTCGCCGTCGCTGGAGGATCTGGGAAATGCCACGCCCGCATCTTGGACCTTCGAAATGGCCAGCCAGAGCGCGCATTGATGCCCGGCCATGCGGTCGATGATGCCGCGCAGACGCTCGTCTGGCATCGGCTTCGCGGCATCGAGGTCCAGCGTGAGGTAACCATTGAAAAACTTGAGGCCCGACGCTTCGAGCGCCTTCGCCATGGCATCGTCACCCGCGGAGCCGCCGAGTCCGTCGAACCCGAGTTCCGTCAGCATCGGCACGACCACGTCCGGACCTCCGCGTGCGATGGTGTTCATGGCGAAGAACGGATTCGTGCCTGCCCGCGCGAAGGCCGCGGAGAGAATGAGCAACGCGTGCGCGATGATGATGGATGGAATGCTCCTCATGGTCTTGGCGAACGGTGGCCGTGCGCCCGGGCCGTGCACCGGGGACGCTGCGTTCCGACGGTCACGCGATCAGCTCCTTCACGACCCCCGTGCTGTCTCCGTGGCGCTCGGCGCTCACGCCGATGCCGTGGAGCATGGTGAGCCACGCATTGCAGAGCGGCGTGTCCCTGGGCGCGACGATGTTGTGGCCGAGCTTCAGGCCTGCGCCGCGGCCTGTGACGATCGTGGGGCAGTTCGAGAGTTCGTGGCCCGTGCGGATGTTGCTGCCGTAGGCGAGTGCGATGTTGTCGAAGAGGCTGGAGCCGTCGGCCTCCTTCGTCGCCTTGAGCTTGTCGAGGAAGCCTGCGAGCAGCTCGCTCTGCGCGATGTCGCGGCGCTGGGAGGCGTCGAGCTTCTCGCCGAGCGTCGTGTGGTAATGGCTCATGTCGTGCGGATGCACCTTGATCTCCATCGCCTTGAGCAGCGTGGCCACGGGCTGGCGGAAGGTCATCACGCGCGTGCTGTCGGTCTGCATCGCGGCGATCATGATGTCGTAGATGAGCTTGATCTCCTCGCGGCCATCTCCCTGCGCCGCGGCGGCGGGCTCCTTGATCGGGGAATTTGGGCGCGGCACTTCCATCCACTGCTCCTCCTTGGCGAGGCGCGTCTCAATGTCGCGGATGCCCTGGAAATACTCGTCGAGCTTCGCGTTGTCGTTCTTCGCGAGGCTGCGCTGCAGCGATTTCGCGTTGTCGAGCACGGCGTCGAGCACGCTGCGCTTCTGGGCGAGCATGGCTCTCTGCTGCGAGAGCGGCGTGGTGTCCTTGGCAAAGAGACGGTGAAATGCGGCGACGGGACCGTTCTGCCCGCCGACGGGCTTTCCGCTCACGTCCCAAGCCATTGAGAGACCGGGGCCGTGCCCGCTCATGTCGCCGCTTTCGCTGCTGTTGAACTGCAGCGACGCAAACCGCGTCTTCAGCCCGAGCTGCGCGGCGGCGACCTGGTCCGCGCTGATGCTGTTGTGGAAGCTCTGCCCCGGCTGCGCATATCGGTTCGCCCCAGTGAGCCACATGGTGCTGCCCCAGTGGCCTTCGTTGCTGTATTTGTTCCAGAGGCCCTGCACGACGCTGAAGTCCCCCTTGTGCCGCGCGAGCGGTTTGAGACCGACGGGCAGCTCGTAATCCGCGCCGGGCTTCCTGATGTCGGGATACCACGTGGCCTCCGTGATGCCCCAGCCGAAGCCGAGGAAGATGAGGCGCTTCGGCGGCCGCGCGATCGTCGCGGCGGAGGCGAAGCGGCGGAAGCCGAACGATTCGAGAAGCGGCAGCGCGATGAAGGCGGTGGACGACTGGAGGAAGCGGCGGCGGGTGTTCATGTTTCGGAGATCTGTGGTGAGTGTGATGGAACGGGCGGTGGCCTGCTGGAGAACCTACTTCATCTGGAATTCCCTGCTGCCGACGAGCGCGTGGACGAACGCGCGAAAGCCGAGCCTCTGTCCCTTTGCGGCCGCGAGCATGTCGGCGACCAGCGCCTCGTCGCGGAAGCCGGCAGGCCGTCCGAGCGCGTATTCGATGAGCGCGGTGCTGAAGCCCTTGGCGAAGTTGTCGGCGCGCGAGGCGATGATCTCGCGCAGTTCGAAATAGTCTTTGAAGGCGGGGCCTTTGTGAAGCTGGGCGGCGGCTTCAATGTCCCATGTCTTCGCCGCGCCCTTCACGGGTTTTCCCTGCTCGTCCATCACTTGATAGGTGTCCTGCGTGCGCCAGAGGCCGACGGCATCGAAGTTCTCCAGGCCGAAGCCGACGGGATCGATCTTGCGGTGGCAGCTCGCGCATTGCGCATCGGCCTGATGCGCGTTGAGCCGCTCGCGGGTGGTGAGCACTTTGCCGGCGAGGCGGGCGAGCTGTGGCACATTCGCGGGTGCGGGCGGCGGCGGATCGTTGAGCAGCTTGCGCAGCACCCACGCGCCGCGCTCGATGGGGCTGGTGCGCTCTCCATTGCCACCCATGAACTGGATCGCAGCCATGCCGAGCAATCCACCGCGCGGCGAGCCTGCGGGGAGCATCACTTTTTGAAACGCGTCGCCCTGCACGCCTTCGATGCCGTAGAAGTCCGCGAGCAGCCTGTTCACGATGACGTAGTCGGCCTTCAGCAGGTCGGAGAGCGGCGCGTTTTCCCTCAGCAGATGGGAGAATGCCGCGAAGACCTCCTGGCGGGCGTTGAGCTTCGTGCTGTCGTCGAACCGCGGGTGCATCGCGCGGTTCACTTGGAAGAAATCAATGCGGTCCATGCCGAGCCACTGGTGCACAAATCCATGCACGAACCCCTGCGAGCGCCCGTCATCGAGCAGTCGCGTCGTCTGCGCCGCGAGCACCCCGGTCTTGAGCAGTTCGCCGCTCCTGCCGAGGGAAAGCAGCGTCTCATCCGGCGGCGAGCTCCAGAGGAAATACGAGAGCCGGTTGGCGAGTTCGATGCCGGTCAATGCGCGCCGCTTTCCATCGTTCGACGGCTCGACGAGGTAGAGGAACATCGGCGAGGCGAGCACTACGGAGAGAGTCTCCTTCAGCGCGGCGCTGTGTTTTGCCCCGCCTCTGCGCTGCGCCTCGTAGAGCGCGGCGAGCTTGTCCACGAAGCTCGCGGGCGGCTCCACACCGCGAAATGCGGCGGCGCAGAAGCGCTGCAGCGCGGGCTTCACGTCCGCAGTCGTGACTGCGCCCGCGTCATCCAGCGGAATGCCAAGCGTGGTGATGGCCGATGAACTTGCCAGGGCATCGTTCACGCGCTCGATCTCCATCCAGTCAATCCAGAGCACGGCCTCGGGCCCGATGCCGTTGCGCTTCACAGCCGCGGCGCGTTTGCGCCCGCCTTCCTCGTTGTTGTCCCACGCACCTTTCTCCCGGATGAAGAGCGTGCGGTCGCCGCTGTCGGTCGTCGCCTTCGTGAGCGTGAAGGGCATCTCGACGATCTGCGGCTTCTCCATCGTGCCGGTGATCGCGGAGGTGGCTCGCACCATGCCGTTGCGCGGGTGCATGCCCATCTCGAGGAACTTCTGCTCGGGCCGCGCCTCCTTCGTGGCGGCGATGCGCACGCGGAAGACGTAGTTGCCGCTCGTCCATTCGCCCGGCACGGGGAGCTGGAGAAAGCCGAGCGCCATCACCGCGGGATGCATCGTCGGAGTGCCGAGATACGCGCCTTTGTCGAGCGCGGGGCGGCCCAGGTAGTATTCGTGATACTTCTGCCAGTTCTCGCCGAGCGAATCGTTCGCGAGGTCCGCGTCGTTCTCGCCCTTCTTGTCGAAGCCAAACGTCCTCGGATTTGGCGCGCCGGGAATTTTGTCCCACGACCGGCGGAACATTGCGTCGTTCTTCGACGCCTTCCTCAGCGCCGCGACGACCGCCGCATTTTCCGGCTTCGCCGCCGCTTCCTCCACCGCGGCCTTCCACTTCTGCGCCCGCTCGCGGGCGTCCTTGGTGTAAGCGACGTAGTCACTGACCTTCCCGTTCGCGCTCTCGCATTCGTAGCGCACTTTGCTGAGACCATTCGCGGAGACGGAGCCGACCTGGCGATTGCTACCGATGCCGAACTTCGCTTCCGCCACCACCTTGGACTTCGGTTTGCCGGTCCTGCGCTCGATTTCGATCCAGTCCACCCAGAGCACCGGCTCGGGGCCGCAGCCGTTCTTCGCCTTCGCGGAGTTGAAGATCTCTCGCGTGCGCAGGTAGTGGTCGTTCGTGCCTTTCTCGCGGATGAAGATGGTGCGGTCTCCGTTGTTGTTGGCCTCCTTCGTGAGGGTGAACGGCATCTCGATCACCTCCGGCTTCCCGATGCTGCCCGTGACCGCGTGCGTGCTCAGCGGCGGCCCGTTCCTCGGATTGGTGCCGAATTCCACAAAGCATCGCGCCGGCTCCGCATCCGCCGTGCGCCCGATGCGCACGCGCGCCACATACTCACCCGCGGGCCACTTGTAGGGCAGCATGATGGCAAAGTGATCGTTGCCCATCTCGCCCGCGCTCACCGTGAGATAAGCGCCCGAATCGAGATGCGGCAGCCTCAGGTAATGCTCGTGATAGGGCCGCATGTAGCCCGCGCCGACCTTGGTGGCGTAGGCGAGCGCGCCGTTCGCCTTGTCCGCGTTGTTCTCCACCGTCTTGAAGCCAAACTCCTCGGGTGCAGGCGCGCCTTTGATCCGCTTCCACTCGCGGCGGAAAAAATCATCGTTCTTCGCGTCCCTGCGGATCGCCGCGACGACCTCCGCATTCTCCGGCCGCGCCGCCGCTTCCTCCACCGCCTTCGCCCATTTCTTCGCGCGCTCCAGCGCATCGAGCTTGCCCTCGTAGCTGGCTCGGATGCGCGCGTTGTTCTCCTCCACCTCGACGTGCATGCTGCGCTCCTCGCCCGCCGCGGCGAACCGCGTGAAAGCCTCATCGAGCGCCTGAAGCCCGAGCGACTGATACTGCTCGAACTGATTGGCCGACATGAAGAGGTTCGAGCCGAAGGTGTCGAACCCGCCCGTGCCCGTGTCGCTCGGCAGCTCCGCGACATTGATGTCCACACCGAGCAGATCGCGCAGCGTGTTCTTGTATTCGCGCCGGTTCAGCCGCCGCATGGTGATCATGCCCTGCTGGTCGTTCAGCGTGCGCCGCGCGGCGACCATCGCATTCGACAGTTCATCCAGGAAGTCCGCCTTCACCCCGTTCGGCGGCTGCTTCTCGTCCTCCGGCGGCATTTCGCCGCTGTTCATCGCATTGAGGATCTTCTGCCACTTCTCCGCCGCCTCGATCGTCGCGATGGCGGAGGGCAGGTCATCCACGCGGAACTTCCCCTTCTGCTTCTCCGCCCCGTGGCACTTCACGCAGTAGTCCTGGAAAAGCGCGCGGTGCTTCTCGCTCATGCGCGCCTGGGGCGCATCGATGCCGCGCGACGGGATTGCGGCCGTGAACGAGACCAATGCCAGCGCCAATGCCTTCTTCATCGATCGTAGTGCGGATGTCAGGCGGCGAGCTCCTTCACCACGCCCGTGCTGTCGCCGTGGCGCTCGGCTTCGATGCCGAGGCCGTGGAGCATCGTGAGCCACACGTTGCAGAGCGGCGTGTCTTTGGAGAGAACGAGGTGGTGGCCGAGTTTGAGCTTCGCGGCGCGGCCGGTGAGGACGGTGGGGCAGTTGTCGAGGTAGTGGATCGTGCGGATGTTGCTGCCGTAGGCGAGGGCGAGGTTGTCGAACAAACTGGTGCCATCGGCTTCCTTCGTGGCTTTGAGCTTGTCGATGAGGCCGGCGAGCAGCTCGCTCTGCGTGGTGTCGCGGAGCTGGGAGGCAGCCATGCGGTCGCCGGGGCTGTAGTGGCTCATGTCGTGCGGTGCGACCTTGGTGCCGATGCTCTGCAGCAGCGTGCCGACGGGCTGGCGGTAGGTCAGCACGCGCGTCGTGTCGGTCATCAAGGCGGCGACGATGAGGTCATACATCACCTTGATCTCCTCTTTGCCCGCGAGGCCCGGCTTCGGCTCGGTGACGGGCGCCTTCGCCTTCGGCACACTGAGCCACTGCTCGTCCTTGCCGAGGCGCACCTCGATGTCGCGCACGCTCTGGAAATACTCGTCGAGCTTGTCGGTGTCGGTCTTCGTGAGGCCCTTCTTCACGCGCTTCGCGTCCTCGAGCACCGCGTCCAGCACGCTCCGCTTCTGCGCGAGCATCGCCTGGCGGTGGCGCAGCGGCGTGGTGTCGTCGGAAAACATCCGGTGAAACGCCGCGACCGGATTTTCCAGCCCCGCCATCGGCTTGCCGCGCACATCCCACGCGAGCGACAGCCCCGGCCCGTGGCCGGAGTTCTGCGCATCCGGCGTGTTGAGCTGGATCGAGGCAAAGCGCGTGTCCCTGCCGAGGTGCGCCGCAGCGACCTGATCCGCGCTGATGCTGTTGTGGAAGCTCTGCCCCGGCTCCGCGTAGCGGTTCGCGCCCGTGAGCCAGAACGTGCTGCCCCAGTGCGCCTCGTTGGCAAACTTGTTCGCGCAGCCCTGCACCACGGTGATGTCCTTCTGGTGACGCGCGAGCGGCTTCAGCCCCTCGGAGAGCTCCCACTCCGCGCCCGTCTTCCTCACGTCGGGAAACCACGTCTCATTCGTCACGCCCCAGCCGAAGCTGAGAAACACCATGCGCTTCGGCGGAGCGGCGGCCTTCGGCGCGGCGAAGGCCCTGAAGCCGATGGACTCGAGCCCCGGCAGCGCGACGAGCGTGCCGGCGGCGCGCAGGAAATGACGGCGGGAAAGGCGGGGTGAAATCATGGCGGCAGGGACGCGGGCGCGGTGGTTGCGATGAGAACCGGCGCGTCCCGCAATTCTTGGAGCCATCGCTGGGGCGAATGCGCCGGTTCCCGGAGAGCCTCACCGCCGCAGCCTCGCGATGTTCCGCTCGATCCGCGCGATGTAGTCGTTCGCGCCGTCCGGCTGCGGCCGGGCGAGGAAGCGGTGGAGCCCCTCGAAGTCGTGGTCGAGCTTCCGCCGCACGTAGCCCTCCCAGAATGCCGGCGTCTTCTGCAGCAGATCCTCCGCGCTCGTGAAGGGGAACGCCTTCGCCGCGCCCGGCCCGCCAAACCGCGCCGCCTCCGCAAACTCCTCGTAGAGCACCGGCAGCTTCTCCACGTAGTCCTCCGCCGCCATCTGCCCGAGCAGATCCGCCGTGCCCAGCGCAAAGCCCACCATCCGCTCCTCCGCATCCTGGAAGGGGATCGCCGCGAGATCCACATTCACGCCCGTGCACCGGATCATTTGCTGGATCGCCGCCGTGTCCCTCGCTGCCCATCCTTTCCCGCGCAGGAATGCCTCCGCCATCGCCGCGCTCCGCGACACATGCGTCAGCGTGTATTTCGCCCCCGTGCCCTCCGCGTCGTCCCGCGTCTTCAGGTAGCCCGTGTCGTGGAAGAGAATCGCCAGCAGCCCCAGCTTGAACGCCCGCTCCGAGAGCGGCGGCTGCGCCTTTGCCAGATGCCGCCCCTCCAGCAGGCGCGCGAGGCACAGCGTCCCCTGCATCGTGTGCTCCAGATCGTGGTAGCGCGCATCGATGGCCTGGTAGTCCCCGCTCTCTCCGGAAAAGAGCCGCTCCACCCAGCCGAACGCCTCCCTCACAAACCCGCGCTCCCCGCCCGGAAACATCCCCAGATAAACCGCCGCGACACACTCCTCCACCTCCCGGGGCGACTGGGTGTTTACCGCATCAAGCATGCGCGCAGCATGATTTCACCGCGCCTCCGCCTCAAGCATTCTCCGCGGCCCCCGCCCGCATTCCACCTAGCTCCCGCCCGCCTCCAGCGTGTCCGACATCTCCGCCGCGAGGTCCGCCGGCGCATACACCCGCACCCGCTGCTTCTTCCCCTTCAGCTCATGCTCGCCGAGGTCCACCAGCCTGCACTCCGGCGCGAGCCCGCCCGCGAAATCCTGCGACAGCACCAGCCGCTGGTTGAACTGCTTCATCACCGTCTCCAGCCGGAACGCCGTGTTCACCGCATCGCCGATGATCGTCGCATCGCGCGACGCCACGATCCCGATGTTGCTGCACACCACCGAGCCGAAATGCAGCGCGATGCGCACCCGGAAAGGCACCGCCGACTCGGGCCACGTCCGCTTCCGCGTCGCCGCGAGCAGCTTGCGCCCCACCTCCAGCGCCGTCGTGCACGCCAGCTCGCCCGCCGAATCCCGCATCGACTCCGGCCAGTAGGCCAGCAGCGCGTCGCCGATGAACTTGTCCACCGTCCCCCCCGTCGCATTCACCGCATTCCCCGCCTCCGCAAACCAGCTCCCCAGCGTCCGCGCCAGGACGTTCGGCGCCAGCGTCTCCGACACCGTGCTGAAGCCCAGGATGTCGCACACCAGGATCGCCGCCCGCCGCGTCGGGTCCGCATTCCCCGACGCCGTCGCCGCCAGCGTCCCCGCGATCGTCGCTTCATTGATCGCATCCTCCTGCACCGTCTCAAAATGCAGCCGCGCCCCCGGCACGCGGATCACCGAGCCATCCTCCAGCGTCACCGGCGTCACCACGAGCTGCTCGCCCACATACGTCCCGTTCCGGCTGCCGAGGTCGAGGATCTGATACTGCGGCCCGTTGAACCTCCGGATCAGCGAATGCTGCCGCGAGATGCGCGCATTGTTCGCGATGCACACCGTGTTCTCCGGCGTCCGCCCGATCGTCGCCGTGTTCCCGATGAGAATCACCTGCGGGGGCGCACCGTCGTCGGTGATGATGCGGATTCGGGCAGGCATGGGGGAAAGGTGATACGGCACCCGGAAACATCGCGCCAAGACGCAAATGCGCGACCAACGCTGTTCGCCCGTGCGCCTAGAATTCGTGAAGCCCCAATTCGTCGATGTAGGATCGTCCCTTGTGAGTGAGAGTTAAAACCCTTGGAGTGATATCCATTCCGAAGGCGTGGATCGCCCCGGGCGCCTCACTGATGACTATGAATCCAGATTCGATAATGCGCTTTAAAAGGATGAGAATGGCAACTGGCCATTGAGCGGTCGATGGAGGTGGTCGCCTGTAAAGGTCGAAGAGAACGTCCATTTCAACCTGCGAATACTTGTCGTGAAGAAACCGAAGGTTCAGCTTGTAGAGTCGAAGCGACTTTCTATCAATCTCCTCGCGGTCGGCCCTACGATGGCAGTTTGGGCATAGTGCGATGAGATTGTCGTAATCGTGTTTTTGACACTTGGCCCAAGGAACGATGTGATGAACATCGACCTCGATGTATCGGCAGGTCGGAATCGCACAACGGTGCCCCGCTTCAACTAGAACTCGGCGCCGGAGTTCAGTTGGGATGGGAGGACGTTCTTCCATGGAAATCGCGAAGTCAGAGTAGCATGAACTGGCCGCCAGTGGTTAATGCAATCTCTCCCAACGGCGAAGCGGGAGAGTTTCTCTCGAGCCTACAAACTTGCACTACATCACTTCCCGCAGCGCGGGCTCGCACCAGGGGCCCTGGCCGGCGGCGTTGACGGCGGAGATGCGGAACCAAGCGCGCTTGCCGGGTTCGGCGCCGTCGATTTCGCAGGAGGTCTTGGTGCTGGTAGTCTTGAATTTCCATTCGCCCGGTGCGGGGCCAAGGATCATCTCCATGAGGTAGATGACGGCGTCGGCGTTGCCGGGCACGAGCGGGTTGTCCGTGCTCATGGTGATGATGACGCTTCCGCGCGCAGTGGCGGTCGTCGTGGAATGTCGGGTGCGCCTACGGCAGCACGGCGAGGCCCATCAGCACCGCTGCCGCACGCTGCCGGCCATCGGCGGTGATGAATTCCCGTTCTCCAGCGACGAGCGCCGATGCGATGCGCAGCGCGTCGTTCGTGCGGATGAAAACAGACGGCGTCTGCGAAAAGCACGCTTCCAGCACATCGCCGAATTTTCCGCGCACCACGTCAGTCTCCGTTTGCGTCTGGATTTCACCCGAAGCCACGTCACCCGTGAGCTGTGCAAACAGCGCCGTGCCCTGACCGGGCGGAAGCACCCCCTCCGCTTCCAGCCGACGAAACACGACCCTCGCCTCATGGAGCGCCAGCGTGCCGGTCACCACCTGCCCTGGAAGCACCTGCGCATCAAACTGCGCGGAATCCGCCTCCTTCACGTAGAGCTTCACCAGGGCCGAGGAATCCCAATAGCTCATCGTCAGCGGCGATCCCCGCGAAGCTCGTCGAAGATTTGCCGGAGCGGCGTTCCCTGTTCGCCCGTCACATTGCGTTCGCGCACCTGCCGCAGCCTCTCCAGCCATGCCAAGTGCGACTTCACCGCATCCTGCGGCGGCGCAGGCTCCGCCTCATCCACCACCACCTGTCCGCCCTCTGCCGCCACGCGATAGCGCCGATGCGGCCCCGGATGCGGCAGCAGGGAAGCCGGCAGGCGCAGCGCGCCCGTCTCATCCGCTTCGAGAATCGTGCTCATGCGGCGAAGATGCACGCCTCCGCACGGAGCGTCAACGCGGAGCGATATGCACACTTTTTCTGCGGCTAAAGATTCCGAGGCTCAACGGCGTCGATCGGTCCTTCAATGTTCCGAGCGTGAACTTGCAGGTAAACCTCAAAGCAAAGCGCCTCGTGTCCGATGGACGCGCGGGCGGGCGCTGCGAATCTCCTGCTGCCCCATGGATGCGCGGCGCTGATGCGCGATGATTCTGTCTTTAGCCGTTGTTCTTTCCTTAGCGTTTCACCTTGCCGGCTCCAGTTCGCGGCCGGACTTGGTGAAGATCCGGCCGTTTCGTTCGGTGACGTCTTCCACGCGGAAGAGGGTGCCGTTGTCGTGGCGGAGGAGTTTGCGCATTTCGTCGAGGTTCATCGGGCGGGAGCCGCGGCGGCCGAAGACGACGGTCTGGCCGCCGGTCTCGTCGGTCACGCGGTCGCGGTCGAGGCCGCGGGAGACGGCGAGCATGGGTTCCTTTGTGCGGTAAGTCGCGATGAGGCGCGGGGCGGGGCGGGGGCTGAAGCCGGCGGCGCTTTCGACGGTGTCGGGTGATATGAGCTGGAGGACGCGGAGGCCGTTCCTGCCGTCGGCAACGAGGGCATACATGGAGGCGGCGACGGAGCCGATTTGCACGGCGCGCGCGTCGCTGAGCTGGCCGCCGGCATTGAACATCTGGTCGAGCCGCGGGCGCTCGGGGTTTTCAATGTCGATGATGGCGAGGCCGTCGGCGCCGTTCGCGACATACACGTAGGTGCGCGCGGCGTAGAGCTTGTGCGCGTCTCGCAGGCGGACGACGGCGCCGGGGACGGGGCGCGGGTGCCCGGGGTCGGCGAGGCTCACGACTTTCAAGCCTTCGTCGTCGGTGACGAACGCGTAGAGGAACTGCACGGCGACGGAGCGCGGGTTTTTCAAGAAGCTGCCGGTGAGCTCGCCGACGAGGCGCGGCTGCGCGGGCTTTTCCACGTCCACGACGGCGAGGCCGCGCGGGGTGCAGACGTAGAGGCGGTGTCCGGCGCACACGGCGTATTCCGCGCCGGTGAGGACGCCGCCGGGGTTCAACTCGGCGACCTTCTTCACGAAGTTGTTCTCGGGATTGCCGTCGAGCAGCGTGCGGACATCGCAGACGACGACGCCAAGCCTGCGGTCGGTGACGAACGCGTAGCCAAACCACTCGGGCATCGGCTGCTCCTCGTTCTCCGAGGGCTGGAGGCGCATGGGATCATTGAGGAGCGTGCTCGGGAGCGCGACGGAGGTGGCGAAGGGCGTGCGCACATACGTCCGCTGGCCGAGCGGCGAGACCGGCGAGGAGACGATGCGCTCGCTGAAGTCCTTCTGGTCGATGTTCGCGACGTCGAAGACCTCGAAGCCGCCGGGGCCGTTCGCGGTGTAGAGGTATTCGCCGCGCAGGGTGAGGTCGTTGATTTCCCGAGCGTGGTGCTCGTGGCCCTCGCGGAGCTGCTGCCCGCGCGCGAGGTGCTCGGCGTAGTTCCGCGGATACGCGGTCTTGTGGAAGGAGCTGCCGATGACCGACTGCGGCTCGTCGGCCTCCGTCCACACGACTCCGTGGAGCGCGCCCTCGCCGCCGACGTAGGCGTAGCGGCCGAAGAAGTTCACGGTGCCCGTGCCAAAGCCGAGGAGCTGTGTCATCCACGCGTTGTTGTCGCGGGACTTCGCGAGGTGGCAGTCGGTGCAGTTCTTCGTGGTGCCGGCGCCGCTCGTGGTGTGGGGGAAGTGGGGATTGAACGCCTGGCCGCTGTAGCCGCCGCCGCTCACGGTCTGCTGCTGCGAATAGACCCAGTTGCGGTTGCCCGTCTGCGAGCTGACGACCACGGCGCTCGACGAGCGGATGACGGCGAGGCGGTTCTTCTTCACCGTGCCGTCAATGCCGAGCATGAAGACGTCGTCGCGCACGACCTGCGGGTTGTAGGTGGTGAAGTTGCGCTCGAGGTCGCCCTCGAACTTGTTCTGCGGGACGCGCTGGTTGGACTTCATCGGGAGGTGGCAGCCGAAGCAGCTCGTCGCCCACGAGCTGTGGCAGACCTGGCAGTCCATGTTCTGGTTCGCGTGCGCGAGCTTCGACGCGCACTGCTTCATGCCGGGCACCTCGCCCCACGTCTCGCCGTCGCGCTGCACGGTCTTCGCGTAGGCGGCCTTCGCGTTGTATTTGTCGGAGCGCGGATTGACGACGTCGATGGTCTGAGGGATTTCCCAGCGCGCGTCCTTCGCCATCACGGAGTTTTGGAAAAGGCGGCGCAGCGGCTGCCCGTCGGCGTCCTTCACGGGTGCGCCGGTGAGCTTGTCGGTCACATCCTCCCACTCGAAGCGCGGCTTCCACGGCGTGACGCTCTTCGACAAATCGACAGGCGTGATTTTGCGCCGGTCCTCCGGGTCGGTCTGTCCGCCGGCGCCGGTGGTGATGAGCGTGGGGCGCGCGTTCACGGTGCCGTGGCAGTCCACGCACATGATCGTGGTGGCGTTGCGCGGCTCGCCGTAGAGGAGGCCGTTGCCGTGGACGTCCGTCTCGAAGTGGCAGTCGGCGCACTGCATGCCCTTCGCGAGGTGGATGTCCTTGAGGTGGACGGCGCGCTTGAAGTCGCGGTGCGCGATGATGTTGTCGTCGAGGTCGAGGCGGTTGCCCTTTTTGTCCTGCTTGAAGACGGCGCGGAAGACCCAGCCGTGGCCGTGATAGTCGGCGAACTGCGTGTGCTTCAGCTTCGGGTTCAGCTCGGCGACCTTCTCGAGGAAGTCGAGGCTGCCCCACAGCCCGCGCGCGGCGGCGGCCTCGGGATTCGCGCGCGTGGCATGCACGAGTTCCTCGTCTGTCGGGTCGTGCTGCTCCTTGGGATACATGAACTCGGCGTCGGTCTCCTGGTCCCACCAGAGGTAGCCGAGGTAGGGGTTCACGAAGAGGTTCCCCTGGTGCATGTGGCAGTTCATGCACTGCGCGCTGGGAATCGCGCGCGTGAACTCGTGTTTCACCGGGTGGCCGCGCTCGCGCTTCGAAATGGTCGGGTCCTTCGAGAAGCTCAGGCCCTGGTTGCCGAACTGGTGCCACCAGCCGGAGTTGCTCGGCGAGCGGTCGTTTGCATAGACGACGTGGCAGGCGCTGCATCCGCTGGAGCGGTAGTCGCCGGGATGGTCGTTCGAGCCGAGGAAGCCGAGGAGCGGGTCGTGGAGGCGCGTCTTCTGCGCGCCGAGGAAGACGGGGTCGGTGCGGTTCAGCGTGCCGAGCCCGCGCGGCGAGAGGCGGCGCTCGGGCTTGCCGGGCGGCTCGTCGGGCGTCGGGATGCCGGTTGTGAGCGGCTCGGCGCCTCCCTTTTCAAAGATGCGGAAGATGTTGCCCGGCTGGCTGAGATTGAAGCGCGGCAGCGGGACGAGCGCGGGGAGGATGCCCTGCAGGCGCGTCTGCTCGGCGGTCGGCTTGAAGGGGTTGTTGAGCTTCAGCGGGATGCCGTCCGCGCCGTAGGCCTGGCCGACGATGGGGTTCTTGTTGTTGATGGCGCCGTTGTTGTAGGCGGCGGCATTCCACAGCATGCCGCCGTGGTTCATCATCGAGTTGCCCGCGCGCTCGACGATGTCGGCGTGGCAGAGGCCGCACGCCTTCTTCGCCGCGCGCAGGTCGCCGGGATTCAGGAACTGGATGAACTCGGGCGACTCGTGGTTGAGGACGACGTTCGAGTTCGGCGGGTTCGCGGAGGTCTGCCAGAATTCCGGATTCCGCGGCTGCACGTGCGCCTTGTCGATGGTGAGGCCGCGCGCGGGATTGCCGCCGTGGCAGTCGGTGCAGCCGAGGACGACGTTCGGCGAGGTGTGCATCGTGTGCGCGTCCGTCGAAGTGTGGCACTGCACGCAGCCGGCGCTCTTGCGCTGCGCCTCCTCCTTCGTCTGGTCGATCCAGTTCCGCGGCGGGCGCGAGGAGGAGGGCTTCTGCGGGTGAAATGAGATGCGCGGCCCGATCCCCGCGCCGATGAGTGTATCGAACCCGAGGTTCGCGCCCTTGCCGCGCCGGTCGGACGCGGGGAGTTCGTTGGGAGTTTTCGCTGCGGGAGAAGTCTGCGGGCCGGTGCCAGCGTCGGCGCCGGGTGGTGGAGCTGGAAGGGGAGTGTCGCCCGCGGGGGCGACGGGCTTTTTCTCCTCCGGCAGCGGACGACCGGTGGTCGAAGTGGGCGGGCCGAGCCCCTCCTGCGCGTGCAGGAAGAGCAGCGGCGCGGCGAGTGCGGCGCACGCGGTGAGGATTAATGCTGGAGAAAATCGGCGCATGGTCGGGGCATTCACCTCAATACGTCAGCGAGACGGTGAAGAAGCCGTTGTAGAGGAAGTTGTCCACCTTGCCGCTGCCCGAACTGAAGCCGGCGACGCTCGCGGTGTTCGTCTGGTAGATGTCGCGGTAGCCGCGGCCCGGCACGAAGAAGCCCATGCCGGCGGAGATGATCACGTTGTCCGTGAGGAACGGGCGGTATTTGAAGCCGAAGCTCGCATCGAGGCCGAGGTCGCTGCTGATCTTGTTCGTCTGCAGCGCGGTTTTCAGCGACGCGGTCTGGGCGAACCAGATGTAGTTGAGGTTGAGGAATGCCTTGAGCTTCGGCGTGACGTCGATGTCCGCGCCGACGCCGACGATGAATGCGCCGGGGTTCACGAAGTTCGACTGCCCCTCGGTCTTGCTCGTGCGGAGGTTCGGCACGAGCGAGTCGCGCTGCTTGAGGTTCGTGGCGGTGCCGCCGAGATTGAAGCCCTCGTGGACGTAGTAGCTGAACGGGCCGCCGATGAAGGACGGGTTGTCGAGGATGCTGTCGAAGCCGCGCGCGGTCTTGTCGGTCGTGTTTGCGTCGCCGCTCGCGTAGAAGCCGGACACTTTCAGCCGGAACCAGTCGCGGTCGTAGCTCAGCTCGAGCGCGGCCATCTGCGCGTTGATGTCCACGCGGCGCCCGGCGAGCGAGTTATACTCGTCCTCGCCGAAGACCTGGTAGAACGCGTGCGTGACATTCAGCCGGCCAATGTGGCCGTCGCCGGTCCAGCCGAGATATACGGATTTTACGTCGTGGCCGCGGAGGCCGTTCGTGGTGTCCTGCACGGTGCCGAGCGTGGTGGGCCGGGTGAGGAATCCGTTCTGGTCGTAGTGCGGGCTGCCCTCGTCGAGGTTCACATGGATGCTCGCCTGGGCGGTGTAGCCCTTCCAGATGAAGTCCTGCCGAAACATGTTCGCGATGAGCACCTGCTGGTCGCGCGCGTCGAAGGAGTTCAGGCCCGAGTAGGTGTCCTTCTCGCGCATGTGGAAATAGGCGAGGTTGAACTGGGTGCGGTTGTTGTCGCTGGTGCCGAAGATTCGGGCGCCGAGGTTCGTGTCCGAGAAGACGAAGCCGCGGAAGTCGGAGATGAACGGCTGCGTGCCGAAGCGCGAGGAGATGAAGTCGTAGTTGTCCGAGATGTCGCGGATGTGGATTTCCGCGAAGGCCTCCTGCAGCGCCCAGAACTCGCGGTGGCGCGTGGTGTAGCGCGTGCCGCTGAAGTCGCTGTTGCCGGGGACCGTGTTGTAATTCGTGATCGTCGTGGACTTCACGGTGGTGCCGTTGATGGGCACGAGCGGCACCGCGTTTCCCAGCGGCTGAAGCTGCGGCGCGAGGTAGTTGAAGACCGTCGAGGGGTTCACGGTCGTCGCAAAGAGGCCGGGATTGCCCGACTGCGGGTTCACGCTGCCGGCGGCCGGCGCGATGGCTCCGATGGCGGTGGTGTTCGGCACCTGGGACGCGGCGGCGCCGGTGCCGCGCGGGTCGGGGTTGAGGAGGTTCGTCTCGCGGACGCGTGTCCAGTTGTTGTTGTAAACGGCGTTCACGCGCACGAGCCAGTTCACGGGTTTGAACGCCGTTTCGCCCCGGAAGATGTCGAAGGCGATGGAGGCGTCGTTGGAGAACATCGTCTGCTCGCTGCGCCCGTAAAACTCCGCGCTGTTCGCCGTCGCGGTGCTCACGCCGCTAGGCACGGGCAGCTTGCGCATTTCGAAGAGCGAGAAATTTTTCGCGGTGATGTTGAGGAAGATGTCCTGCCCGATGATGGGCACGTCGCCCTTGAGCTTGCTCTGCTTGTAGGGGTGCCAGAGCTTCGGTGTGTCGTATGCGTAGGGCGTCTCCGTGGAGGGATCCTGGTAGCGCTGCCAGTGGGGAAAGGGGAGCAGCCAGCGGTTTGGCACGCCTTCCGAATTCGGCAGCAGGCCGAGGCCCTCGCGGCCGAGCGGGTAGGAATTGTAGGTGAACGTCTTCTCGACCGGGTCGTGTCCGACCACGCGGCCGCGCGGGAGCTTCAGCGAGTCGGGGATCGGCGATTCGGGGAAAAGGAGGCGGTCGCTGAGGTCGAGCGACGGCGTGAGATCGTTCCACGCGCCGGGATCGGGGTTGAACTGGCCGGGAGATTTCGGTGGGACCTCCTGCACGTTCTCGGCGGTCGGGCGCAGTGCCGGCGCGCCTTTGCGGAAACGCGGCTTTGCCTCCGCACCATCCGCGCTGGATGCCGCGGTCCAAATCGCCGCAGCGCAGACTGCAAAGGGGCGCGCGAGTGCGCGGCGCGGGTTGCAGTGGAGCGGGGCCAGTCTCGGCACGCGGAGGATGTATGGTTTTGCCGCGTGCCGGGGCAATGCGAAACGCTCGGCTCGGCTGCTGGAAGGTGGATGAAGTTTGACGGTTCCGGGCGCGGGCGCTACTCCGCTGGCCGCCCATGAAGGCCCCGCTCATCGCCCTTGCAGTGCTCGTCTGTGCATTCGCGCCGCGGGAATCCCACGCGCAGCACAGCTCGGAGCAGCTCACTGCGGCGGAGGTCGAGCGCATCATCTCGCAGGCCGCGGCGAATGCGTCGTTCATGAATCCCGGCGCAATCATTGCGGTGACGGACCGCGAGGGATTCGTGCTCGGCGTGTGGGACATGCAGGGGCGCATCCCGAATCCGCTCCCTGCATTCAGCCTCGACGATCCCGCGGTGCTGCGAATCTACGGCCTGCTCGCGGGCGCGATCACGCGGGCGGGCACCGCGGCGTTTCTCAGCAGCGACCAGGAGGCGCTCACCTCGCGCACGGCGGGATACATTATCCAGCAGCATTTCCCCGTGGGCGTCTTGAACACCGCGCCCGGCCCGCTCGTCGGCGTGGGCTTTTCGAATCTCTTCTTCTCCGACGTCAACCGGCTGAAACAAATCGCGAACCCGCTCTCGCCGGGATCGCCATTCGATCCCTCGGACCTGCGCGCGTCCGCTGTCGTCGGCGACACTCGCCGCATTTCGCCCGGCGTGCGCGGCGTGCCGATCCTTCCCGGCTCGCTGAACGACTCGCCCGGCGGCGTGCCGCTCTACAAGAACGGGCACCTCGTCGGCGGCATCGGCGTCACCGGCGACGGCGTGCCGACGAACCTCGCGCCCGCCGCCGCGATCATCCTGAACGAGACGCAGGCAAACGCCACTTCGGGCTTTGTCTCCACCTCGCAGAGCGACGCCGACGAGCAGGTGGCGCTCGCCGGGCAGACCGGCTTCCGCCCCGCATCGAGCATCGTCGCGACGAACATCCTCATCGCCGGCGTGCGCATTCCCTATGTGTGGCAGGCGGTCGAAACCATCGTGGATGCCGCGGGCGGCGTGCCGCTCAGCAGCCTGCCAGGCCGAGTCGTGGAGGGTTTTCCGATTCAGGCACCGCCGCCGCCGTTTCCCTATCCGCTCGCGATGCTCGGCGGAGTGCCCGGGGAAATCCGCGGGCCGGTCGTCTTCGACAACTCGGCAAATCCGTCCGGCACGCTTTGCTTCATTGACGACCCCATCGCCGAAGTCTCCGGCAGGGAACTCATCGGCGGCGTGCCACGCCTCACCGCCGCGGAGGTCGAGCTGATCATCGCAAAGGCCGCGCAGCGCGCGACCATCACGCGCGCCGGCATCCGTCTGCCGCTCGGCACATCGGCGAAGGTCTTCATCGCGGTGGTCAACAACCCCGACAAGGATGAGGAGCCGCCTGCGGTGCTCGGCACTTTCCGCGTCGGCGATGCGACGATGTTCTCATGGGATGTGGCGGTGCAGAAGGCGCGCACCGCGGTGTTCTTCTCGAACAGCCAGCTCGCGATGTCCACGCGCGCGGTCGGCTTCCTCGCGCAGCATAATTTCCCGCCCGGCATCGACGGCATGCCGTGGGGCCCGCTGTTCGGCTTCCAAGAGGCCGTCTCGCTGAAGCGCCGCGCGGGAACCAACCCATCGGACAACGTGTTTCCGGGAAACCCGAATCTGCCGAACGGCATCACGATTTTCCCCGGCGGCTTCCCTCTTTACCGCAACGGCGTGGTCGTCGGCGCCATCGGCGTCTCCGGCGACGGCGTGGACCAGGACGACATCATCGCGGCGAGCGGCTGCGAGTTCTTCCTCGCGAACCCGAACATCCGCTCCGACACCTACGCCTACAGCGGCGCACGGCTCCCTTACGCGAAGTTCCCGCGCAATCCGGTCATCGCGTTCGACGCCGCGATCGCGCCGGATCCGCTCCCGACCGCGCCGGACGTGGACTCCTCCGAAGTCGCCCATTTTGCGCAGCGCGACCTCAGCGGCGACGGCATTGCCGACCTCGTCTTCCAAAACGGCGCGGGCCAGATCGTCATCTGGTATATGGACGGCAAGGGGACGCCGTCCGGCTTCAAGCAGGTTTACGACGGCAGCCTCGGCGATTGGAAAATCGCCGGCGTCGCGGACATGAACGGTGACGGCAAGGCAGACCTCATTTTCCAAAACACGCCCGGCCAGATCGTGGTGTGGCACATGGACGGCAGGGGCACCACGTCCGGCTTCGCGTTTCTCCACAACGGCGCGCTCGGCGACTGGCGTGTCGCCGGCACGGCGGATATGGATGGAGACGGCAACATGGACCTCATCTTCCAAAACGGGCCCGGCCAGATCGTCGTGTGGTATATGGACGGCAAGGGCGTGCCGCTGCGCTCGGCGTTCATCAGCACCGCCGCGCTCGGTGACTGGCGCGTCGTCGGTGCGGCGGATCTCGATGGTGACGGCAAGGCGGACCTCCTTTTCCAAAACGGGTTCGGACAAATCGCGGTGTGGCACACCGACGGCGCCGGGGCGGTGCGCGATGCCGCTTATGTCTTCAGCGGCGGACTCGGTGGCTGGCGCGTGGTCAACGTCGCGGACATGGATGGCGACGGCCACGCGGACCTCATCTTCCAAAATGGCGCCGGCCAGATCGCCGTGTGGCACATGAACGGCAATGGGGTGCCGACCGGATCGGCATTCATCTACAATGGCGGACTCGGCGACTGGCGCGTGCGCTGAGTGAGCTTCACTTCTGCGCCGCCGGAGCGAGCGCGCCTTCCAGATCCCGCAGCGCGGCGGCAAACTTCGGCGCGTCAAAATCCTCCTGCTCGCGCGCGAGTCGCAGCAGCGCGTCGAGTGACGAGTTGAAGGCTGGGGCGTCGGCGCCGCCCTCCTTTTTCCACGCAGCCCAGAGCCGGTCGATCGCAGGCACCAGCACTTCGGCACGTCGGCGATGCTCCGCCGGGTCGAGCTTGGCGTCGGCAAATTCCGTGTGTGAAGCGAGGCAGTCGCGGAGCTGGCCCATCGTCTGTCCCTTCGTCCAATTCGTCCGCGCCGCATCGCGCGCCATTTGATCCGCTGCGGTCTGCATGGCGGCGAAGTCGGCGCTGTCGGGCAGATTTTTGCGCCCGGCCTCCGTTTTGCGCAGCAGCCACACCATCGCCTTCCAGCGCACTGCGAGCCGGTCGTCCTTCTTGGCCGCGAGCTTCCAGCTCAGCTCGCGCAGCGCGACGGCCTGGCCTGTGAGCCACGAGCGCGTGCCGAGCGACGGCCGCGCATCCACGTAGTGCGGCGGCTGGCGCTGGGTCTGCAAATCCATCTCGAAAAACATTCGTCGAGGTTCAAATGGCACGCGACGCATGCGTTTGCGCGGCCGTAGAGGTCCGTGAGGTCGCGCATCCCGACACCGAGGATTTGGCGGAAGGTGACATCCTTCCTCGTGTGAAAGCGCAGCCAGGGTTCAGCCGCGCCGTGGCATGATTCGCAGCTCACGCCGCGGTCCGGCTTCAATCCCTCCACAAGGCGCGCCGGTGCGACCGCCTGCATCGGCGAATGGCATACCGTGCACTGCGCGGCCGCACTCGGATCGCCCTGGATGCCGAGCGCCTCCGCGATGCGCAGCGAAGTTCCCTTCGCGAGGATGCCTGCGGCGAACACGTGGCGGTCCTTCTTCTCGAAAGTGATCGACTCCATGTGGTTGCCGCCGCCGTGGCAGCTCGTGGAGGCGCACGACGCCGCGCCGGTGAAGCGCGCCTTCGCGTCCGGTCCATCCGCGGACAGCACGGGCGCGGCAAGCGCGCACCAGATTCCGGGCAGCAGGAGGGAGGCGAGGCTTTGTCGGAGTGACACGCGGGCGCTTCTAGCAGCAGCCCCGGTGAAGTCGATGCCAGAAAGCTCCGCCACGTGCGCCATGCGCACTTCCGTCTGGCGCTGTGCCGCCGCGCCGTTCACCGTGCCGCCGGTCCGCCCGCCGAATGAACGCTCCATGAAAATCGATCGCACGCACAGCATGTGGATCGTCTTCACCATCCTCGCCACCGCGGGATGCGCGCTCCTGTTCCTCGCGAACTTCTTTCCCCACCGCCTGCCGTTCACCCTGCGGCTGCCGGCGTTTCTCGGCGATGCGCCGCCGCTGCGAAACACCTACGGCGGCACGCCGCTCGGCCTGATTTTCGGCTCGGTTGCGTTCCTCATCTTCGTGTTCGCCGCAGCGCTCGGCATCCGGAAAAAGAGGCGCACGTGGCCCATCGGCAGCGTGCAGTTCTGGCTGAAGGCGCACATGTGGCTCACCGTCCTGACCATCCCGCTCGTGCTGTTTCACTGCGGATTTCACAGCGGCGGCGCGCACACCTCGTGGCTCATGATTCTCTACGCGGTGGTGATGGGCTCAGGCTTCATCGGCGCGGCGCTTCAGCATTTCCTGCCGCGGCTGATGACGCAGCGCCTGCCGCGCGAGGTTGTCTTCGAGCAGATTCCCCATCTCCGCAGCCGGCTGCTCGACGCTGCGAGGAAGCTCCGCGAGGAAGTCGGGAAACCGCAGCCTGCTGCCGCCGTCGCGGGTGCCACCGCAGCCGGCTCCAGCGATTCGTCAGCCGAGACGCTCGCGCGCTTTTTGGATCAGGAATGCCTGCCATACCTCGCCGCGCGCCGCGGCGACCGCCTCCCGCTCGGTGATGAGCGCGCGTCGGCGGAAAAATTCCGCTCACTCGGGCTCAATGTCGGCGAGTCGTGGCGCGCCCGCGTGGACGCAGTGCAGGGCTGGTGCGCCGACCGCCGTGCGATGGATCTCCAGACGCGCTTCCAGCACTGGCTTCACGGATGGCTTGTTGTGCATGTGCCAGCGTCGTTCGCGCTGCTCGTCTTCACCGCGTGGCACGCCTGTGTCGCTGTGCGGTTCATCCTTCTCCGCTAGCGCATGGATCCGAAGCCGCCGAATTCAAAGGACATCGCCGGGAGCTACGCCGGCAACCCCGGCTATTTCGGAAAGCCGCACTACCTCCGGAGCGTGCGCGGCTGGTGCTTCCTCATCGCGGTGCTCGGCTCGATCGCCCTGGCGGTCACGCACCGCCGCTGGGGCAGCGCGAGCGCATTCAGCAAGGGGCCGATTTCCGAGAGGCACGCGCGCTTCGCAAACGACTGCCGCGCCTGCCATGCCGACGCGCAGACGGATCTGCTCAAGTCGGTCGCAGGGAAAAATTCCGGCGGCCGCACGCTCGACAAAGTCGTCGTCGCCGCATTCACGCAGCCGCCTGCCGGGCACGGCAGCGCGTTCGCGATGGATCAGGCGTGCCTGAAATGCCATCCATCCTCCGGGCTTCATCTTCCGCAGCCTGCGAATCTCGCCACGCGCGCGGTGTCCTCCGAACTGCCGCTCGTCCACGCGCAGAACTGCTTCGCCTGCCACCGCGAGCACACCGACAACGGGCGCATGGCGCTGCCGAGCCGCCAGTCATGCGTCTCCTGCCACGGCGACGCCGCCGTTCTCGCCGACGCGCGGAGGTCCGTGCCGCAGCAAGGCACGCCCGTCGCGGCCACCGGCGAAAACCGCGATCTCGGCGACGGCATCATCCGCTTCCTCGCGCCAGCGAAGGCGGCCACCGCGCCGAAGGCCTTCGCCGACTACGCGCACGGCCATCCGCCCTTCGCCTACGAGCAGCCCGGCGTGCGCGATCCGGCCGAGGTGAAGTTCAACCACGCCCGCCACGAGCGCGCCGACGTGCAGGCGATGGGCCGCGGCAAAAAGCTCGGCTGCACCGACTGCCACACGCCCGGAGCGGGCGGAGTGCTTTACCAGCCGGTGAGCTACGAGCGGCACTGCGCGGAGTGCCATTCGCTGCAGATCCTTCCTTCGTTCCCGAAGCTGCGCATCCCGCACGGCGACGCGGAGAAGGTGCGCTATTTCCTCGCCGGCCTCGCCGTCTCCATCGGCAGTGCGATCCGCGCCGAGGGCGTGAGCGACCCCGCGCAGCTCGCAAAGCGCGTGGACGACGAGATGCAGAGTCTCCGCGTGCGGGGCCTGGACACGCCGGAAAAATTCGAGCGCCGCGTCTTCTTCGAGGGCGAGCCGCGCGACGATCCCAACGACCGGCGCATGAGATCCGGCAGCAGGAAATTCCTCACTGAGTGCGCCAAATGCCACACGGTCACGCCGACCGGCATCAACGGCGCGCCGCAAGTCCGCCCGCCCACCATGGCGGAGCACTGGGTGCAGCACGGCCCGTTCACGCATCTCCCGCACCGGCACGTGGACTGCGCCGGCTGCCACGGCGCCGCGACGACGAGCAAGGACACTGCGGACATTCTCCTGCCCCCGCAGAAGCTCTGCGCGGAGTGCCATCGCCCGCCAGCCGCGGAGGGCCGCGCTGCAAGCGTCGCAGCGGCGAAGTCTGCGCCGTCACCGGAAAACGGCGGCCGTGAAATCGCTGCGGCACAGCGGCGCGAGGGCGGAATCAAGTGGGACTGCCAGAGCTGCCACCGCTTCCACACTTCGCCGGACGCCGGCCCGTCGCTGCCAGCGCCGCTTTTGAAGGCTGCAAAGTGAGCCGCTGCCCGGGGCGGAAACTCACTCCCGCCGCGGTCCCCCGTTCAGCTCCTGCTCGACCAGCCGCGCGAGATCCTCGAACAGGCGGATGGTCGCGTCCGGAAACTGCCGCGGGCGGTTGTCCATGAGGCACAGCGTCCCGAGGCAGCTTCCGTTTTTGTGAAAGACGGGGAAGCCCGCGTAGAAGCGCACGTGCGGCGAGCCGGTCACGAGCGGGTTGTCGGCGAAGCGGTCGTCCTGGAGCGTGTCGGGGACGATCATCGGCGTGCGGTGGTGGACGACATGCGCGCAGAAGGCGTCGTCGCGCGGCGTCCCGGACGTGCTGAGGCCGTGGCAGGATTTGAACCACTGCCGGTCGCGATCCACGAGCGACACGAGCGCAATCGGCACATCCGCGAGCGCGGCGGCGACGCGCGTGATGCGGTCGAAGCGCTCCTCGGGGGGCGTGTCGAGAATGGCGAGCTCATGCAGCGCGGCGAGGCGCCTGCCTTCATCGGACGGCAGCGGCGCGCGGATCCAGCGGAAGGCGGCGCGCAGCAGCCGGGCCTGGATCTGCGCGCGCGCAAACTGCGTCGTGAACGGCTTGATCAGCCAGCCCGTCACGCCCGCGTCGGCGGCCTCGCCCGACTTGTCGCGATCCGTGACGACGATGACGGGCACCTCCTTCAGGTTCCGGTCCGCGCCCGAGCGAAGAGCGCGGCAGGCGGCGAGGGCGTCAATTTCCGGCGGATGATCCTCGATGAGAACCAGCGCGGGCGGCGCGGATTTCGCAGCCTCCAAAATGGACGCGGCGTCCCGCGCGTCGGCGACCTGCACGCCGTCTGCGCCGACGGCCTCCGCGAGGGTGCCGCGGAGTTTCGCATCGGCCACGCCCATGATGATCCTGGAGTCCTTGATCGCCTTCGTCGCGCGCAGAGTGCTGCGAATCGCCGACGAGCCGGCGCCGGACGCGGAGGCCGGCGCCGTGCGCCGGGAATGCAGCTCCACGACCTGCCCGTCAGCCGCGGCGAAGGCCTGCATTGACGAGCGCTTCGCGATCAAGTCCGTGCGGACCGCGTCGAGGATCTGGTCCACCTCTTCATCGGTGCGCGTGGGATCGTGGTGAGTGAAGGCCATCCTCCTCACGCCAGCCCGCTGGCCGATTTCCGAGACATACTCCACGCTGCTGTGGCCCCAGCCCTTTTTCGTCGCGTATTCGGCGTCGGTGTATTGGGCGTCGTGGATGACGAGGTCTGCGCCCGTCAGGAATTCGCTGTGGCGCCGATCGAGATCGCTGATGGGTTCCTGCTGCCCTGGGTTGCGGGCGTAGGGCTCGTGATCGCACGCATAGACGACGCACGTCCCCTCCATCTCAAGCCGGTAGCCGAGCGTCAGCGCCGGATGGTTCAGGTAGCGCGTCGTGATGCGGATGTCGTCAATCGTGAACGTGCCCTCGACGAGGTCGTGAAAGTGGATGTCCGCGCCCAGCTCCTCAAGCTTCACCGGGAAGTAGGTGTATTGCATCTGGCCCGCGAGCGTGTCGCGCAGCGATTCGCCGAGCCCGGCGGGGCCATACACATTCCACTCGCCGCCACGGACGAAGAGCGGCGAGAAAAACGGGAAACCCTGGATGTGATCCCAGTGGGTGTGGCTGATCAAAATGCTGCCCCGCAGCGGACCCGTCGCATTTGCCAGAAGCGAGCGCCCGAGGTCGTGCGCGCCGGTGCCGCAGTCAATCACGAGCACCGAGCCGCCCGGCGAAACAACCTGCACGCACGAGGTGTTGCCCCCGTAGCGGAGCGTGTGCCTGCCCGGCTTCGCGAGCGATCCGCGCGTTCCCCAAAATTGGACGAGCACGGGAGGCTTCATGGGCGACGGGATTGAGCGCGGCCGTCGAGCACGCGGTGGAGCAGTTCATCGCCGCTCATCCGCGAGGCGGCATCGTACGGGCACGCGGAGACACAACATGGTTCGGGTGATGATCGAT
>JBGAPU010000007.1:0-98830 GCA_044221035.1 Chthoniobacteraceae bacterium
AGCATCACCGCCGGGGTGCTGCATCTGAGCTTCGGCCTCCCGCAGGGCGCGGCGGGGACGAATGGAACGAATGGGTCCGACGGCGCGCAGGGGCCGCAAGGCCCGATGGGCGCGGTGACGCCGCAGAACCTCGACGACGCCATCGCGACCACCGCGCGGAACCCGAATGCGCTCGGGCCTTTCACCGGCACCTTCAGCGACCCGCCGACGCAGGCGG
This sequence comes from Chthoniobacteraceae bacterium, assembly GCA_044221035.1. Classification (GTDB taxonomy): domain Bacteria; phylum Verrucomicrobiota; class Verrucomicrobiia; order Chthoniobacterales; family Chthoniobacteraceae; genus SXWH01. Next base: position 218 of record JBGAPU010000007.1, read on the forward strand.
AGATGCAGGCGCACGCGGCGTATGTGGAGACGTTTCGGCAGGCGCTGGTGCGCTAGGCGAATGACGAAATCCGAATGACGAAGGGGCGGGCCGGAGTTCCCGGTGCTCAGTGCTCAGTGCTCAGTTCCCGAACGCTGAACGCTGAACGCTGAATGGCGGAATGACTGAGGGCGGAATGACTGAGGGCTGAGGGCTGAGGGCGGAGGGGGCGGAGGGGTGGCGGATTTCTCACAAAAATTGTCTCTCGGATGGCGGGGGTGGTGTGGTGGGATGAGGGTGCTGTCGTCGCGGGGGCGCGCTCCTCTTGCTCGCTGTGCTTCCCTTTTGACGCGGCGAAATCAGACGCCCTCCGCAATTCCTCTCTCCGCCACTGCCCTCTCCACCGGCTGCTCCCGCTGCTCTCTCCGCAATTCCTCTCTCTCTCCGCATGAAAACTTCCGCCGTCCTCCTCGCCGCCGCATGGCTCGGCTTTTCCGTGCAGTCCTCGCTGGCCGATGCGCCGCCGCCACTCTCGGAGAAGGCGAGGCGCATCTTTGACGGGAAGTCGCTCGAGGGATGGGAGGCGCTGGAGCCGGTGGAGCCGGTGCTATGGCGCGTGGAGGACGGCTGCCTGACGGGCGGCGACGGCGTGAGGAAGATCCCGCACAATGATTTCCTCACGACGAAGGCGTCGTATTCGAACTTCGTGCTGCGTCTGAAGATCAAGCTCACGGGCGACCCGAAGACAGGCTTCATCAATTCGGGCGTCCAGATTCGCACGCGGCGAAATCCGCAGGGCCACGAGGTGTGCGGCTACCAGTGCGACTACGGCGAGCCGGGCTGGTATGCGGGCATCTACGACGAGGGGCGGCGGAACAAGTTCATCGCGCCGGCGGACATGAAGGTGGTGCATCCGGCGGTGCGGCTGTGGGACTGGAACGACTACGTGATCAAGGCGGACGGGCCGCGCATCCAGACGTGGATCAACGGGGTGCAGGGCGTGGATTTCACGGAGCCGGAGAAGGAGATCGCGGGGGACGGCGTGATTGGCATCCAGATTCACGGGGGCGGCAGCGCCGTGGTGCAGGTGAAGGAGGTGTTCATCGAGGAACTGCCGCCGACGAAGGGCGCGCCGACGTGGGAGTCGCTCGGCGGTGTGCAGGGGCAGCGGGCAAAGCTGAAGCTGCAGGCGGCGGCGAAACCGCAGCCCGCGGGAGCGCGGCGCTCATCACAGGACAACGGCGGGCTCTTGAAAAGCGATGTCGTGTCGATCCGCCCGCTCGGCGCGGATGGCAGGCCGCTGAACCTCGGTTTTGAAAACGGCACGCTCGGCGACTGGAAGGCCGAGGGCGACGCGTGGACGGGGCAGCCGGTGAAGGGCGACACGGTGAGCGTTCGCAAGCCGGCGGAGCGGAGCAATCACGCGGGGGAATACTGGATCGGCGGCTATGAGAAGGCCGGCGACAAGGGGCGCGGCACGCTGACTTCGGCGAGCTTTGCGGTCACGCAGCCGTGGGCGAGCTTCCTCGTCGGCGCCGGGCGCTCGCCGCAGACGCGCGTGGAGATCGTGGGCGATGCGGACGGGAAGGTGATCAAGAGCGCGGGCGGCACGGACATCGAGAACATGCGCCGCGAGATGGTGGACCTGCGGGCGTTCGCGGGGAAGCGCATCTTCATCCGCATCGTGGATGATTCCGCCGGCGGCTGGGGCCATGTGAACTTCGACGACTTCGTCTTTCACGAGAAGGAGCCGCAGCTCACCGCCGCGCCCGGTGCTCCGGCGAGGGGCGCGGGTCCGGCACAGGGCGCCGCGGCGAATGTGGACCGCGCGGCGCGGCAGAAGGAGAGCCCGGTGCTGAAGCATCTCGCCGCGAATCCGGCGAAGCCGACCGCGATTGCAAACGAGGACGCGCAGCGCGTGGTCTCGACGATGATGCTCACGCCGGGATTCCAGGCGGAGCTGATCGCCGCGGAGCCGGACGTGAAGCAGCCGGTGGCATTTGCCATCGACGAGCGCGGGCGGCTCTGGGTCGCGGAGGCTTACAGCTATCCGAACCGCCAGCCCGACGGCGCGGGGAAGGATCGCATCGTGATTCTCGAGGACGCGGACGGCGACGGCACCTTCGAGAAGCGCACGGTGTTTTACGAGGGGCTGAATCTCGTGAGCGGGATGGAGGTCGGCTTCGGCGGCGTGTGGGTCGGCGCCGCGCCGGAGCTGCTGTTCATTCCGAAAGATGCGAACGACAAGGCGGGCAAGCCGCAGGTGCTGCTCGACGGCTGGGGATTCCAGGACACGCACGAGACGCTGAACAGCTTCTGCTGGGGCCCGGACGGCTGGCTCTACGGAAACCAGGGAGTCTTCACGCGCTCGCTCGTGGGCAGGCCGGGCACGCCCGACGCGCAGCGCACCGACCTGCGCTCGGCGGTGTGGCGCTATCATCCGGTGCGGCATGAGTTCGAGATTTTCGCGCACGGCGGCAGCAACCAGTGGGGCCTCGACTTCAACAGCAACGGCCATCTTTTCATGACGCACTGCCGCAGCTTCTGGGGCGGCGGCGGCACGACGCACGTGATCCGCAACGGCCACTTCTGGAACCAGGCGAACGCGAACTACGCGCCGTTCATCTCGAACTCCGGCCCGGCCTTCGCGCCGGAGCTGAAGAACTTCCTACCCGCCGCGGCGCGCTACGACAGCGGTGCGGGCGGCGCGGGCGCGCCCGGCAGCGATGCAATCTACGGCGGCCACTCGCATGTCGGCACGATGATTTACCTCGGCGACAACTGGCCCGCCCCGTATCGCGATCATCTTTTCACGAACAACCTCTTCGGCCATCAGATGAACCATCAGGTGCTGAACCGCGTGGGCTCCGGCTACGAGGCGGTGTCCGCCGGCCGCGACCTGCTGCTCGCGCCCGACCCGCGCTACATGGCGGTGGATTTGCAGACCGGCCCGGACGGCGCGGTTTATCTCATCGACTGGTGCGACCTGCAGCACTGCCACAACCCCACGCCGGAGAAGTGGGACCGGACGAACGGCCGCATCTACCGCGTGTCGTGGAAGGAGACCTACAAGCCGGTGAAGGTGGACCTCGGCAGGAAGAGCGACGTGGAGCTTGCGCAGTTGCAGGCGCACCGCAGCGACTGGTTCGCGCGGAACGCACGGATGCTCCTGCAGGAGCGCGCGGCTAAAGGAACAGTCGATGCGAAGGCAATCGCGCTGCTGAGGGAGCAAGCCGCTGGCGGCGAGGTGCCGCAGGTGCTGCGCGCGATTTGGACTCTGCACGTCATCGGTGCGCTCGACGCAGTGCAGCTCGCGGACCTCGCAAAGCATCCGAGCGACGTCGTGCGCGGCTGGGCGGTGCAGTTTGCGAGCGGGCACAAGGACCGGACTTTCCTCTGCGCCAACGTGCTGCTCTCGCTCGCGATTCACGATCCGTCTCCCAGCGTGCGCCTCGCCATCGCATCCGCGCTGCCCGAGCTGTCGCCGGCCCAGCGATGGGAACTCGCCGCCGCGCTCGCCGCGCACGGCGAGGACAAGGAGGACCGCTTCCTGCCGAAGATGATCTGGTGCGGCCTCGGCACCGTCGCCGCGCAGGATTTTCCCCGCGCGCTCGCGCTCGCCGACACGACGCCGCTGCCGAGCCTCGCCGATTCGATCCGGTGGTTCACCGCGCGCGATGCGAAGGGCCGCGAGCTGCTCCTCGCCCATCTCGCGAAGCAGGACGACGAAACGGCCGCGCGCACGCTGCGCATCGCCGCCTTCGCGCTGAAGGACGAGGCGACGCTGCCGATGCCCGCGGCGTGGACGCAGGCGCGCGGGCGCTTTGCGGAATCCGGCGACGCCTCGCTCGTGAATGTCGCCGACCAGCTTGCCGCCGTCTTCGGCGACAAGGCCGTGCTCGCGAAGATGCGCGGCATCCTCGCCGACGAGAAGCAGCCGCTGCCGCGCCGCCAGTTTGCGTTCGACCTGCTCAAGCGCGGCAACGACCCCGAGGCCACGCCGATTTTTGCGAAGCTGCTCGACCACGGAGCATTCCGCTCCGCCGTCATCCCGCTGCTCTCGCGCTCATCCGATCCCACGACCGCCGACGCACTCATCGCGCGCTTTGAAAAGCTCGACGCCACTGAGCGCAGCGCCGCGCTCGGCACGCTCACCGGCCGAGCCCAGCTCGCGCTGCCGCTGCTGAACGCGCTGAAGGCCGGCCGCTTTGACCGGAAGCACCTCAGCTCGCTGCACGTCCGCCAGATGCGCAACCTGCACAGCGCCGACGTGGACCGCCTGCTCGACGAGGCGTGGGGCCGCGTGAACGAATCGTCCGACGCCGCGAAGGCGACCATTGCGAAGCTGAGGAAGAACTACACCTCCGCGCCGCTCTGGGCCTACGACGGCAACGCGGGCCGCGAGTCCTTCAAGCAGCTCTGCGCCGTCTGCCACGCCCTCAACGGCGAAGGCGGCAAGCTCGGCCCCGACCTCGCCGGCGCGTGGCGCAACGGGCTCGACTACTTCCTCGAGAACATCGTGGATCCGAATGCGGTCGTCGGTGAGAACTTCCAGCTCCACCTCGTGACGAAGAAGGACGGCACGGTCGTCTCCGGGCTGTTCGAGCAGGAAAGCGCGACGTCGCTCACGCTGCGCACCGTCACCGAGACGGTCACTGTCGCGAAGGCGGACATCGCCAAGCACGAGAAGCTCGCGCAGTCGCTCATGCCGCCCGGCCTGCTCGAGGCGCTGCCGGAGCGGAAGGCGTTCGAGCTGCTGAAATTCCTCACGAGCAAGCAGTGAGCGGGGAGCCGCGGCTTGCCGGCTGCGGCATGGCGGCGTTTCGTTCCAGCACCAGCATCCACGCATGAAGCTCCGCTTTCTTTTCCTCAGCATCGTGCTCGCAGTGCCGCCGTCCGCATTTGCTGCGGATGCGCCGGGTCCGCTCGCCCCGGTGCTGCAGTCGTTCGTGGATCGGAAGATCGCCGCCGGAGTCGTCGCCCTCGTGGCGGACAGGGACGGAGTGCTCGCGCTGGAGAAGGCGGGCTTTGCAAGCCTCAGGGAGAGGACGCCCATGCGTGACGACGCGGTGTTTTGGATCGCCTCGATGAGCAAGTCGCTCACGGGCGCCGCGCTCATGATGCTCGTGGACGAGGGCAAAGTGAGCCTCGAGGATCCGGTGGAGAAGTTCCTGCCGGAGTTCAGGGGGCAGATGGTCGAGTCGCCGGGCATCGAGATGCATCCGCCCGTGCATCCGATCACCGTGCGCGAAATCATGAACCACACGAGCGGCCTCGTGCTCGCGAGCGACCGGGATTTGAAGCGCACGCAGGTGCTCGTCGACGACGTGCGCGAGTATGCGAGGCACCCGCTGCGGCAGGAGCCGGGCACGAAATACGAATACAACAACTGCGGAATCAACACCGGCGGGCGCATCATCGAGGTCGTGAGCGGGATGAACTACGCGGACTTCATGCAGAAGCGGCTCCTTGACCCGCTCGGGATGAGGGACACGACGTGCTGGCCGAACGCGGAGCAGGCCGCTCGGCTCGCGCACACGGCGCGGTTCACGGAGGACGGGAAGAGCCTCGTGGAGCTGGAGCAGGACAGGGACGTGAAGCCGGAGCACATCCTGAAGTTCAGCGGCGGCGTGCCGGTGCCGAAGGCGGTGAGCGCCGACATGGGGTTCGGCATCGCGTTCGACTACGGCAAACGCTACGCGCAGCCGGCAGGCGGCTATTTCTCCACGGCGCACGACATCGGGCGCTTCTGCCGGATGCTGCTGCGCGGCGGCGAACTCGACGGCAAACGCCTTCTTTCCGAACAGGCGGTAAAGACGATGTCGGCAATCCAAACCGGCGCCGTGCCCGTGAATCCGCAGGAGGCCTACGGCGTCGGCGTGAGCGTGAAGATCCGCGACGACGAGGGCCCGGGAGTGGGCAGCTTCGGCCACCGTGGCGCGCGCCGGACGGCGATGTGGATCGATCCGAAGAACGGCCTCGCGATGGTGATCCTCGTCGAGCGCTTCGACATGACCGGGGAGGAGCAGAAGGCGCTGTATGGCGGTTTCATGAAGGCGGCGGTCGGGACGTTCGGCGCGGCGGCCCGGAAGCGCTAAAGCGGCGGAGATCCCGACCGTGGTTGAATGCGGAGGGAAAAAACGATTTACAACGCCGCGCACGCACCTACTTTCCGCGCCCCGCTCACTGCCTCATGGTGTAACGGTAGCACAGCAGACTCTGAATCTGCTTGTCTAGGTTCAAATCCTAGTGAGGCAACCACCCCCGCGGAGCGGCGTGTTTTGGGGAACGGATGTTGGGCGGAGCGATTTCGGAGCGATGCGGACGGACTTTTTTTGGCGGATGCTCCTGTTGCGCGCACACGGCGCTTGCCATGAAGTCGCGCGAACATGCAACGTCCGCGGCGTGCGCCTGCTCGACCGATACATTGGACGCCAACTGCTGGTGTCGGCGATTTTCGCCATCACCGTGCTGAGCGTGGTGCTGGTGCTGGGGAATATTTTCAAGAAGCTGCTGGACCTGCTGATCAACCAGAATGCGCCGCCGGGGCTGATTCTGACGTTCATCGCGTTCGTGCTGCCGTTCTCGCTGACGTTCACGATTCCGTGGGGGTTCCAGACGGCGGTGCTGCTGGTCTTCGGCCGCCTGTCGGCGGAGAACGAGATGACGGCGATGCGGGCGACGGGGGTGAGCGTGCCGCGGATCTGCGTGACGGTGTGGCTGCTGGCGGCGGCGCTCTCCGGGGTGTGCCTGTGGATCAACCTGGATGTGGCGCCGCGGGCGCAGCAGAAGATGAAGGACGCGATTTTCCGGATCGCGACGGACAATCCGCTGGCGATGTTCGGGAGCGACAAGGTGATCGAGGATTTCCCGGGCAGGAAGATCTACGTGGAGAGGAGCGAGGGCCGGAAGCTGACGAACCTGCTGGTGTATCAGCTCGACCAGCTCAACCGGGTGAAGGACGTGATGTATGCGCGGGAGGGGGACATCGGGATCGAGAACGTGAGGAAGACGCAGCCGGACGGTTCGGTGACGGAGGAGAAGCAGATCATCCTGAAGGTGCGCCACGCGCTGTATGAGCAGCGGGACGAGGAGCACCCGTGGGATTTGTCGCGGATCCGCAATGGAATCACGCTGGAGGAGGGGAGCATCGCGATTTCGCTGAAGGAGCTGTATGAGAAGCAGCGGAAGGCGAAGAGCATGGGGGCGCTGCCGATCGGGGAGCTGCTGGACAGCCAGCGGCCGGAGAGGCTGGTGGAGCTGAACAAGCGGATCAGCAACGCGCTGGCGACGATCACGCTGGCGCTGCTGGCGGTGCCGCTGGGGGTGACAGCGCAGAGGAAGGAGACGTCGGTGGGCTTTGCAATCAGCCTGGCGCTGGGGCTGACGTATTACTTTTTGATCTTCATGGTGGATCTCGCGCGGAACAAGCCGGCGCTGCACCCGGAACTGCTGGCGTGGGCTCCGAACCTGCTCTTCTTCCTCGTCGGGGCATATCGCTTCATGAAGCTGTCGCGGCGGTGACGCCGGGAGCGGCTTGACAGTGGGCGGTGCCCGCCTTTCATCCACGCCCGACATGGACAACCTCCCTGAACTGCAGCAACCGCGCGCCGGAACCGGCGGGCGACGGGAGGGCCCGCACCGGCGATGAGGGTCTTTGCGGCGAGTGGTGCGTGGATTTGCCACACCGGCAAGTTTCGCAAGGTGAATGAGGACGCGTGTCTTTTCGGTGGTGCGTTCGGCGGCGCGAGCACGTCGGCGCCGATGAAGGCGGCGCTGGGGAGTTCACCATGGGTGATTTCGCTGGCGGACGGGATCGGCGGCCACCGGGCGGGCGCGTATGCGAGCCGGGAAGTGCTGGCGAACCTCAGCGCGACGGCGAATTTCACGGAGGAGGGGATCGAGGAAGTGCTGCAGGAGACGAACCGGAAGCTGCATGAGGTGGGGCAGGAGCAGCCGGAGTTCGAGGGGACGGGGACGGCGGTGGTCGGGCTCGTGGCGGGACCGGGGGGGATCTTCGGCTTCAATGTGGGCGATGCGCGGCTCTACCGGCAGCAGGCGGGCAAGCTCGTGCAGGTGTCCAGCGACGATTCGGTGGAGCAGTTGCTCATCCACGAGGGACTGATGGAGGCGACGGACGGGGTGCGCTCACATTACATGCATGCGCTGACGCAGAGTGTCGGGGGGTCGCCGGAATACCAGCGGCTGACGCCGCACTTCTACCCGCTGACGGTGAAGGCTTCCGCACGCTTCCTCCTCTGCACGGACGGGCTGACGGACATGCTCTCGAACAAGACGATCGAATCGTATGTGGTGCCGCAGTTGAAGCCGGTCGCAGCGGTGCAGTCGCTGTTTTCCGCGGCGATGGATGCGGGCGGACGGGACAACATCACGATCGCGATCGTGGATGTGGAGAAGGTCTGAGGCGCCATCGATAAGGCATCGCCTGGGCGAGGATGGCGGCGGGCGCTTTCCCGAAGCCTTGGCGCATGGCGTTTCCCCCTGAAAACTGAAGCCCCCCGGGTCTTTCGGCCCGAGGGGTTCAGTAGCCCAACCAAATTGTGAGGTCCTAGTTGCGGCTGTTCGAGGCAACCGGTGATTTTTTCTTGCTGGCGACCTGCGCGAGTCCGACCTGCGTGGCGGCGTGGCGGAAAGTGCTGCCCTTGCTGTAGCTGTAGAGCGGGATGTAGCGGTTTGTCGGGAGCTCGTCCGCCGGGATGGGCGCGCGGCGGAGCGTGCAGTCCAGCAGCCACCAGCGGCCTTCGTTCTTCCACATCACCCAGGCGTGGCTGAGGCGGACGCCGGGCTCGGTCTTGCCGATGACGAAGCGCACATCGCTGTCGCCAAGGCGGCTGCAGAGCCAGAGGGCCTTGTCTTTGCAGTCGCCTGAGCGCTTGGCGGCGGTTGTCGAGGGCATGGCGGCGACGTAGGGGTTTTCCATGCGGTAGCGGAAGTTGCGGCCTTCCACCATGAGCTTTTTCACCTCGTCCATGCTGGGTTTGTGCTGCCCGAGGCTTGAGAGGACGGTGCGGACGGGTGACATGTAGCGGTCGTAGGGGGTGGAGTCCGAAGGCGTGCCGGCGTCGAAGGCGCCGAAAACGGCCATTTTCGTGGTGAGGAAGAGTGAGAGGAGAAGGGCGATGGTTTTCATGGCTATAAAAACTAGAATTACCATCTCTACCAAGCTTCCGGCGTGCCAACTTACGGCGCGCAATCGCAGAAAATTATAAAAACCATAAACGCGCTTCCCTTATCGCCGGTAGAAAATAGGAAAACTGCGGGCTGGGTTCATCCAAACGCCTCGAATTATGGAAATTATGAATTCCGGTCGTTTGTTGCCTCGACATTCCGTGGGCACGAGGCTGCTCCCGACGATGAGAGCCTTCGGAGTCGCCGCCCCTAAAACCTCAGAGAGAAAATGCCATTTTTTTGGGGGAAAGGATGGGCCAACGATGGGGAGCTAGGCAGTCTCCCGCATGAAACTACTCTCCCTTGGCCCGCCTGTCGCCCCGCTGCATGGAGCCCCGTGCTCCGGCAGAATCTCAAATTTGAACTACGCCGCCAATTCTGCGAAAAACAGCCGCCCGGCGCTGGTCTGCCTCACCGAGGAGATTGAGACGCGGACGCTCTTGCCTACTTGGGAACGGCTGTTGTTGACGACGATCATCGTCCCGTCAGCCAGATAGCCGACGGCCTGATGCGGTTCGCGGCCCTCTTTGGTGAGGGTCAGGGTGATCTCGTCGCCGGTGTTGACGGCCGGGCGGAGCGCCTTGTTGAGGTCGTTGAGGTTCAATGCGGTGATGCCCTGGAGGCGCGCGATGCTGCAGAGGTTGCCGTCGTTGGAGAGGAGCCGCGCGCTGAGCATTTTTGCGAGCTGGATGAGCTTCGAGTCCACGGCGAGAAAAGGATCCACGGGCACCTCGTGGATGGTCACATTCAGCGAGGGATCGCGCTGGAGCTCGTGGAGGCGTGCGAGGGCGAGGCGCCCCTTTTCGCGGCGCGCGGGATCGTGGGAGTCGGCGAGCGTCTGCAATTCCTCGAGAATGAACCGGGGCACGATGAGGGTCCGCGAGAGGAAGCCTGTGGCGACGAGTTCGGCGAGCCGCCCGTCGATGATGATGTTCGAATCCACGAGGATGGGCGTGTCGTTCGGGCTCTGATCGCGGAAGCGGATGTAGGGGATGATGAGCGCGAACTCATCCCGGTTGCTGCGCATCGCGAGCATCATGCCCACGTAGCCGAGCGTCGCGTAAATCGCGAGGCTGATGAGCCACTGCACGTCGAGCGGAGTGCGATAGAGGATTCCCGAGGCGATGAGCAGCTTTGAGGCAACGAGGCCCAGCAGAAGGCCGAACGTGGCCGAGGAGAACATCCGCAGGGAAAAGCCCTTGAGCAGCCGGTCCGCCAGCACGATGCAGAGGCCGAAGGCAACCCCGGCGCACGTGCCAACTCGGGGAGCTTCCCAGATGCTGTTGCCGATTTCCGCCCCCAGAAAGCCGGTGAAAACGATGAAAAGCACCCTGAGCAATGTGATGGTGGGTCCCGAATTCATGGCGTGCCGTTACAGTTGCGTGTCAGCAGCCGCCACGCCAGAGCGAATGCGTGAATAGACGGTTAAGGCCCCGCCTTCCGCGGCTACTTGTTCTTATACCAGAGGATGCCGCGCTCGCGGAGATTGCGGATCAGTGCCTTGAGGTTTTCCGAAGTCTCCTTGTCCGAAAGCAGCATGCCGAGCGCTCCGCGGCCGGAGTTGGCCTTGTCCATGAGGTTTCTTGCCGATGTGAGCGCCTTGTCAGCCGCCGTGGCCGCGGTTTTGATCTCCGCGAGAGCGGTCTTCAGGTCGGCGGCTGCGGCATCGATCTTCGCGAGAGGTGCCTTGGCGGAGCCGACTGTCTCCTTGATGGTGTCCACGGTTTCCTTGGCCTTCGCGATGACGTCGTCGAGTCCCTTGCTGGTGTTCTTCAAATTTGCCGTGAACTCACTGAGCGAGGAAAATGTCTGGTCGATCGCCTTCAGGTTCGCGTCGGAGAGCACGCGTTCCCGGATGTCCTTGATCGGCTCCTCGAGTTCCTCGAGGCGTTTCTTCAATTCCGTCATCGTCTCCCCGCCTTTCGCCGTGAGCTCGCCGAAACCCTCCACTCTGGAGCCGATGACGTATTCGCCGTCCTTCAGGACATCGTCGAGGTTGGGCTTCTCCGGCGGATTGATGGCGACCGATGCGTCGCCGAGAAATCCGGCCGAGACGATTTGAATCGTGGAGCCGCGCGGGATTTTCACGCCTTCCTTCAGTTTCAGCGGGACGCTCACCGCCATGCGCCCGTCGATCAACTGCGGGGCCTCGGCGGTGAAGCCGATGCGCGCACCTGCGAGGTTCACGTCCGAGCCCTTCAGCAGTCCGCTCGCATTCGGAAACTCGACCGTGATGCCGTAGTATTTTTTCCACCCCTGCCCGAGTTTTCCAAACTGCACGGCCATCGCCGCGATGAGGCCGAGGCCGACGAGCATGAACAGGCCCACTTTCCATTCGGTGCCGCGTGATTCGTTGGTCATTTTTGTCAGTCAATTTCGCCGCTGCGGCCTTCGATGAAATCCGTAATCACGGGGTCCGTGGACGCCCTCAATTCGTCGATCGAACCATCGAAATGAACCTGCCCCTCGTGCAGAAGCGCGACGCGGTCGGCGCAGTGAAATGCGGTCTTCATGTCGTGGGTGACGACGATGGAAGTGACGCCAAGCCTGCGCTGCAAGCGCCGAATCATGTGGTTGATGCTGTCCGTCGTGATCGGATCGAGGCCGGTCGTCGGCTCGTCGTAGAGGATGCAGCGGGGCCGCCCGACGATTGTCCGCGCGAGGCCGACACGTTTCCGCATGCCGCCGGAAAGGTCGGCTGGCATCTTCTTCTGCTCGCCCGAGAGGTCCACCATTTCGAGCGCCTCGGCGACGCGCGCATCGATTTCCTTCACATCTTTGATGCCCTGCTCGATCAGGGGGAACGCGAGGTTCCACTCCACGCTCATCGAGTCGAAAAGCGCCGCGCTCTGAAAAAGCATGCCCACCTTTCGCCGGACGGCGGTGAGCTTCCGCTCGTGAAGTCCGGAGATGTCCTCGCCATCCACGAGCACCTGGCCGGAGTCCGGCTTCAGGAGCCCGATGAGGTGCTTGAGAACGACGCTTTTTCCGCACCCTGAGCGGCCAAGCACGACCAGCGTCTTGCCCTCATTCACGGAGAGATCCACGTCGCGCAGCACGGGCCTGCCGCCGAAGCTCTTCGAGAGTTTCCGGGTTTCGATCATTTGGCGGCGGGAAAAATGATGTTCAGCGCAAACGTCAGCACGAGGTTCCAGCCGAGAATGGAAAGCGACGAGATGACCACTGCCCTCGTGGGGGCGCGGCCAACGCCGGCGGCGCCGTTCGATGTTTCCAGCCCCTCGTGGCAGCTCACGGCGACGATGATCACGGCGAAGACGACGCCTTTGATGAGCGCGATCGCGATGTCGCTGCCGTGTGTGTAGGTGTTCAAGTATCGCACGTATGGCGCCTCCGGCACTCCCAGCATCGGCACCGCGATGATGTAGGATGCGACGAGGCCGAGCGCGCAGGCTTCGGCGACCAGCAGAGGCATCGAGACCATCATGCCCATCCACCGCGGCACGACGAGGTAATCAATCGGATGCACTCCGAGGGAGCGAAGTGCGTCCACCTGCTCCGTCACCTTCATCGTGCCGATTTCCGCCGCGATTGCCGCGCCGACGCGCCCCGAGATCATGAGCGCTGTCAGCGTCGGGCCCAGTTCGCGGAAAAGAGCGAGCGACGACACGGAGCCGACCGCTGAGTCCATTCCCATCTTGTGAAACTGGAACTGAATCTGCGCCGCAAATACTGCGCCTGTGAATGCGCCGGTGACTGCCACGACCACCTGCGAGCGCGCGCCGACCTCGATGATTTGCTGGAAAACGAGCCGCCAGCGGATTGGCGCGACGAACATCGCCTTCACCGTCTCAAGCGCCAGAATGCCGAGCTGCCCGAGGTATTGGAGCAGTTCGAGGACGTGGCGGCCGATGGCGGTGATCATGCGTGCGTGCGTGTCAGCTTGCTCTGCACGACCGGCCCGGCCACGGGGGCGAAGGCGGAAATCCGGTGGGCGGTTCGCGCTCTCAGGCGGGCAGTCGGATCGGCTGCGTCCGCGTCTTCTTGGGATTCAACTCCGGCGGAATCGTCCCGACGAACTTCGCGTCCAGCCCGAGCTTTGCGAAAATCCCCTTCAACTCCTGCACCGACACGGCCGGCTGCTCGAACTCCAGATAGATGATGTCGTGATTGCTATCGACCTTGTAGTGAAGCCCGGGGATCGCCTCGAGTTCATGGTCGAGCTCGAGGATCTTCTCCAAGTTGCGGACACCGGCGGCGTAAACCTCGAGTTCAATCATAGTGTGAGGGCGTTGGTTTGCGGCGAACGTAGTCGGGTCGGACGTGCTGGCAAAGGCAAATCGTGGCGGCTCAAAGCGCGGCGTCGCCCTCGAAGACGAAGTCTGCCGGCCCGGTCAGCGTCACGCCCTTCCAACCATCCCCATCCACCTCAAATCCCACCTGCAGCGTGTCGCCGCCGCGCACCTTCACGCGGACGGGCGACGCGGCACCCGTGAGGCGTGCAAAGATGAGCGCCGCCGCTGTGACTCCGGTCCCGCAGGCCAGCGTCTCGCCTTCGACACCGCGCTCGTAGGTGCGGATGGCGATGGAGCCGTCCGCCTGCTTTGCGATGAAGTTCGCGTTTGTCCCCTTTGGCGCGAAGTGCGCGTGATACCGCAGCGCCGCGCCGAGCCGCACGACGTCCGTCCTTTCCAAGTCCTCCGCGAACACGATCGCGTGCGGCACGCCGGTGTTGAGGAAATGCACCGTGACCTTCTCACCCGCGGCGTCGAGTTGCGCGCCGAGCGCGAGCGAGTGCGGCGCCGACATCGCGAGCTGCACCTCGTCGCCGATCAGCTTCGCGCCAATGACGCCGGCCATCGTTTCAAAACTGATTGCCCCGCTCCTGCCGCCCAGCCTGCTCGCGAAGCGGGCGAAGCACCGGGCGCCGTTTCCGCACATTTCCGCCTCTCCGCCGTCGGCATTGTAGTAGCGCATGCGGAAATCCGCGCCTCTCTGTGCAGGCTCCACCGCGATGAGACCGTCCGCACCGATGCCCCGGTGGCGGTCGCACAGCCGCGCGATGGCTGCCTTGTCGAGGCTGTGGCGCAGGTCGCGGTTGTCGAGCATCACGAAGTCGTTTCCGGCTCCGTTCATCTTGGTGAAGTGCAGTGTCGGCATTGGACGCGGAGAGATATGCGAACTCGGCGCGAAGTCAAAGCGCCGCACGGTCGTGAATCGGACGCTCACGCTACGAGCGCCAAGTCCGCCGGCGCAGGAAAATATCCACGGGCAGAAGCAACAGCGAGGCGATGAGAAACCAGTTCGTCAAATCGCGCCGCCGCATCGCCGGATGGTCTGTCCGCGAAAAAATCTCCTCCGGCTTCGGGTCGAATCTTCCGCGGGTTGCCGCAGAAATCTCGCGCAGGAGCTTCTCGTTTGTCTCCGCAGTCAGAAATTCGCGCGGATAGCTCCGCGTGTGCGCGAATGCGGTGCCGCCATCCGGCAGTTGCGGCGACGAAACGTTCACGACGGTCGTGCCTTCCTGCGGCAGCACGATGTGCGCGCGGTAGCTGCCCGGTGCGTCCTGCTTCGCGGTCACCGTCTGCGTGTTGTCGTCCGGCGTGCGCGCGTGGATCGTGATTGGCAGCCGGTTGTGGAATGCGCCCTCGGGCGTCACCGCATCCACCCGGATGTCGAGCGCATCGCCATTTTCCACGCGGGTGATTTCAAACGCCGCCGCTCCCTCTTTGCGCAAAAGCCCGCGCACGACCTGTGCCCAGAATTTTCCATAGCCCGGCCACGTCATCCATTCCGCGGCCCAGCGCGCCTTCGCATCGCTCGTGAAGGCCGCCGCCTGCCCCAGCCCGTAGCGCCACGTTGCCAGCAGCGGTTCGCCGCGCTCGGTCGCCAGCAGCACCTCGGCGGTCGGCTTCGGCTTCGTAGCATTGTAGCCGAGCAGCAGCGGCGACTGCGCCCAGTCGATTCCAGCAGTGAGCGGCGACCTTGCCACTGCGACCGCAAGCGTTGGCTCCTCGACGAGGCTCGCCTGCGCGACCTTCATCGTCTCGGTGGAAAAAATCTGCGGCAGTGTGGTCGCGTCGTTCGTGAGGTAAAAGCGGCCCTGCCCGCGTTCTGCGAGCTGACGCAGGAAAGCCACGTCCTTGTCCTGCTCGCCGCCGAGGCCGACGACCGATGTCGTGATTTTTGCCGCCGCCATCGCGCTCGCGAGGTCGAGTGAATTGCCGCCGCCCTGCGCGCCGTCCGGCTGTTCGCCGGCGACTTTCTCCTCCGCATCGGCCGCATCGGAAAAAAGGATCACATGCTTGATGCGCGCGTTCACGTCGCGCATCGCCTGAAACGCCTCCGCCAGCCCGGTGTAAACATAAATGCCGCCGCCTCCCGCAGTGATGGCAAGGATGCGCTGAACGATCGGCTCTTTCGCACCGTGCCGCTCAAGCGGCGCGACGACATGCGCGCGCGTGTCCACCGCCAGGACGCCGAAATAGTCACGCGTGCCGAGCACGTTCAGCGCAAGCGCGGCACCTTGGTCCGCGAGCGAAATTTTCGTCTGCCCGCCGACCTGCGCCGTCATCGAGCCGGAGCGGTCGAGGACGATCATCAGCGCGACCGTCGGCAGTTCCTCGCGGTCGTTGTGCTCCATGCGCACCGGAAGCATCTGCTCGACCGGCGTGCGGAAGAATCCACCGACCCCGAAGCTGTTCTCGCCTCCCAGCAGAACGAAGCCACCGCCGAAATCCTGCACCCAGCGCCGGAATAAATCCATGCGCTCGCGCCCGAGAGTCAGCGCGCTGATGTCGCTGAGCATGAACAGATCGAACTGCTGCAAATCCTCCAGTGTCCGCGGTGCGCCGGACGCTCCGCGCAGCTCGCACGAGATGCGCGCGTCACGCAGCGCATTCGCGAGTGGACGGGCCTTCTGCTCATCGCCGTCTACCAGCAAGACTCGCGGCTGTCCGCGCATGCTGGCGACTGCCGATGCGCGGTTGTTCTCCAGCGAGGTGTCCGCCGCCGGCACGATTTCCACATCGTATTGCACGAAGTTTCCCTCCGGTCGCAGCCCCGCCTCGCGAAAAGAATTTTCGCCTCGCTTGAGAGCCATCTCGTGTTCCGCGACGAGGAACTGGCTTTGATAGACCCGCACCTTCGCCGTCGTTGCGACGTTGCTGCGGATGTTCGCCGTGAGGTCGAATGCTTCGCCCTCCTTCAGTCGTGCGGGAACTTCGACGCGCTCGACCAACACTTCCGGTCGCCCGGGATTTCGCAGGGGCACCGTCCATACCTCCACGCCGGTGCGGGCGAGGCGAGCGGCCGCCTCGAGTGCGCGGCCAGCGGTGTCGTTTCCATCGGAGAGGAGCACGATGCGCCGGGATTGGTCGCCGGGGAATAGCGCGCTGGAAAAATCGAGTGCGCGCCCGATGTCGGTCGCTTGGTTGGCCTTTTGCGTGGCGGCCTGTCCGTCGGGAGGAATGGAAGCTGTGGGCAAATTTTTGAGCATTCCGCTGGGCGCCTGCCAGACGTGTGCATCGTGGGCGAAGGTCACGAGACCCGCAGTGTCGCTTTCGTGCTGTGAATGCAGCGCGGCTGCCGCGAATTCACGAGCGGCCTTTGCCGCTTCCGGCGAAATGCTCGCGGACGAATCCACCGCGAATATCACTCCGACATCCGACGAGGGCAGCAGCGCCCGCACGCCGGCGAGCGCAAGGACGATGAACGTCAGCAGGACCGCGCGGGTCAGCATGCAGATGCTCCGTTGCGCGCGGCCAAAGCCAGCCAGCGAGCTGCGCAATGCGAGCGGCAGCAGCAGGAGCACGGCGAGCAGCGAGAGCATCCACGGCGACGACAACTCGAGGGAGCGAATCATTCTGTCCTCCTCCGGTGAAAAAGTATCCACTCCAGCGCGAGCAACACGAACCCTGCGAGCGCGAGCCATTGCCACGGTGGCCAGCCGCCGAGCGCGGCAAGCGAGGTGAAGTTTGCCACAGGCTGGTTGGCAGCGGGAGCGGCGCTTCCTCCCGAGCGTCCAGTTGCGTCGGAGGTCTTGCGCAGGTCTGACTCCGCCGGGCTGAATGTGTTCACAGCGAGCCAGCTCTTCGATTCGCCTTCGGTGACTTGATAGAAGCCGTTCTTCAGCGGTTGGAAGAAGCCGGTGGCTTCTGTGTTGGCCTGTGGCTTGCGCGAATCAGGAGGAACAGTAGTCGGCGCAGCAGAAACGCGGGCGTCGGAGGAAAGCGCGACGGTCTCGCCTGCGACAGCGGAGAGCGTCGATTCGGACCGTTCACCTGCGAGCCACCCGAGGGTGTTGTGAATCAGCAGCGGAAACGCGACTCGCAGGGGGAGGTCGGAATCGAGAACATCAAACGCGAGGCCGGCGATGCGCTGGCCGCCACGTTCACCCGTGATGAGCAGCGGATTTTCGGCCGAGCGAAGTGGGGCGGAAAATTTCCAGCCATGGAGAGCAGCGCGCATCGCGAGGGGCTGCGCGCGGAGGATGGTCACGTTTTGCAGATTCGCGAGCCGCGTTGCCGGATGAGCGCTGTCCACGTCGGTGACGACGGGCTGTTCGAGCGGAGCGCCTTTCGTGGAGAACGGCGTGGTGTTGAGAAAGAGGAGGTTGCCGCGCGTGGTATCGAGGCTGAAATCCGGCGGAACGAAGCCATCAAAAATGACGGCGTCGAATTTCTCCGCCATCGCTGATTGCCATGCTTCGGGCGCGATGAATTGGAATTTGAGCGCGCTGTCCACGCCGAGCAGCTTTTCCAAAAATGCGTTTCCTTTTGAGACGAGCAGCACGCGGCTGATGCGCGGCTGTGGGAGTGTGGCGTAGGCGACGTCGTCGAGCGCGAGTGCGTCGTCGCTGCCCAGTTTGGCCACGAGCCAGCCTCGCATGCCGCGGATGGGGCGGGGGACGGATGCGAATACGTCGAGTCTCCGCTCGCCGGCGGCGAGCGAGAGCGGTTTCACGTCGATGCGCCGTCCGTCAAGCGAGAGTTCGATGTCGGTGCGCACGGGATTGCCGCTGAAATTCTGCGTTTCGAGCAGCACCTCGCTTGTCTCGGGATTCGACGGCAGCGCGCGCGTGGTGAAGCGCGTGATGGCGACGTTGTCGCGCGGAGAGCCGAGGATGTGAGTGACGAGTTCGCCGGTGGTCTTTCGGATGCTGCCGGTCTCGCCGGTGGTGAGGAGGACGATGCGGTGGTTTCCTTTCCGCGCGGCGAGAAGGGAGTCTGCGAGGGAAACAGCGGCGTCCAAGCCGCCGGTCGAGTCAGTTGGCGAGATTCTTGCAAGCGCGTCGCCGAGCAATTTGGGGTCGTCCGTGAATGGCACGATCACCGACGGTGAGGCGGCGAGGGTGAGCAGTGCGATGTTGCGCCCTCCGCCGGCCTGCCGGGCATAATCGCGCGCAAGCCGCAGCGCCGTGTCGAAGCGCGTGCGGCCATCCGGCTCGGTGGCCTGCATGCGGGCGCGCGTGTCGAGAATGACGACCGTGGCCGAGCCTTCGCGGATGCCGCGGTCGAAGACGGGGCGCGCGAGCGCGGCGAGGAGCAGCAGGAAAATGAACAGGTGCAGCAGCAGCGAGAAGAAGTGCCGGAACCTCTGAAAAAATGCGCTGCGCCCGCTCTCCCGCTGGGCGCGCTGCCAAAAAAGGAGCGTGGAGACCGTGAGCGGACGGCGCTTCAGCCGGAGGAAATACAGCAGCACGATCACCGGCACTCCGGCGAAGAACCACGCGGCCCATGGCTGGAGCCAGGTCATCGCAGCATCACGCCGTCGCGGAGCGCGCGCAGAACGGTGTCCTCAAACGGTGTGTCGGTCGTCACGCGCGCGTGGGCGATGCCGCGGCGGAGGCAGAATGATTCGAGCGCATCGTTGTGCTTCGTGATTTCCTCGCGGTAGCGGCGCAGCAGCGTCTCATTTGCTGTCACCTCCATCGCGCTGCCGCTCTCGCTGTCGCGGAGATTCAGGTCGCCGAAGGCAGCGGGTTCGAGTTCATCCTGGGCAAGGATTTGCAGCGTGTGCACATCGAACTGGCTGTGGAGAAGCAGGCCGAGCGCTTCCTCCCAGCCGTGCGGATCGAAAAAATCACTGAGCACGAAAACGAGTCCGCGGCGGCGTGCGCGCTGTGCGAGGGACTGTGCCGCATTTCGCAGGTGTGTCGGGCCGTCCGCATCGGGCGGCGCGTCGAGGAATTTCAGCACGGAATGGAACTCCGCCTTTCCGCGTGCGACGCCGAGGTCGGCGAGCGAGGTCGCTGCGAAAAAATGGATGCCCACTCGGTCGAGATTGGCGAGGGCGATGTAGGCGAGCGCGGAGCAGAGCCGGCGGGCGTGATCGAATTTGCCGAGTGCGTCCGCCTTTTCCTCGGGCAGCCAGCGCATGCTCGCGCTGCAATCGACGAGGAAGGTGACGGGCAGGTCGCGCTCCTGCTCGTGCAGCTTCACGAAGAGGCGCTCGAGCCGGCCGAACGCGTGCCAGTCAATCGTGCGCGGTTCGTCGCCGGGCGCGTATTCGCGGTGATCGGCGAATTCCAAGCCGGCACCAGTCTGCCGCGTGCGGCGGTCTGCGCGTCGCTCGCCGCGGGCCATGCGTCGGGCGAGCAGATGAAGCTGCTCCAGTTTCGCCAGAAAGGCGGAGTCGAACAGCGCGCTGGTGCTCACCGAGGAATTTTCAGCCGGGCATCTCGACGCTGGCGACAGCGGTCGCAGCCATGCCCTCGCCGCGGCCGAGGAAGCCCATCTTCTCGTTCGTCGTGGCCTTGATGCCCACGCGCCGCTCGTCGAGGCCGAGCGCGCGCGAGAGGTTTGCCTTCATCGCGGCGATGTGCGGGCCGATTTTCGGAGCTTCGGCGATGAGGCACGAATCGATGTTGTTCAGCCTGCCGCCAGCCGCAGTGACGAGCGCGACGGCTTTGCGGACAATCTCAAGCGAACTGATGCCGCGGATGCTGGGGTCGGTGTTTGGAAAATGATGGCCGATGTCGCGCTCGCCGATTGCGCCGAGGATCGCGTCAGCAATGGCGTGGCAGAGCACATCGGCGTCGCTGTGGCCGTCGAGGCCGCGCGCGCCGGGAATCTCCACGCCCCCGAGGATCAGCTTCCGCCCTTCCGCGAAGCGGTGAACATCATAGCCGGTGCCGACGAGATTCATTCCTGGGGGATGAGCTGGATTTTGCCGTTCCACGCGCGCACCGAGATTTTGTCGGGGTTGTCCGTGCGCGGGGTCATCTCAAATTTGCCGCCGGCATTTTCCACGAGCAGCTTGCCCGCGGCGACGTCCCACAGGCTCACGCTCTGCTCGATGTAGGCATCGAAGCGCCCGCAGGCGACATACGCGAGGTCGAGCGCCGCGCTGCCCATGAGGCGGCACTTGCGCACGCGGTCGAGATACTTCGTCACGAGTTGGAGGCCCGCATTGATCGTGGCCTTCGATTTGGAAAAGCCAACGCTCACGACGGAGTCGGCGAGATCCGTGCGCTCGCTCACGCGGATGACGCGGCCATTCAGCAGCGACGGCCCGCCTTTCACCGTCTGCCAAAGCTCATCACGCGACGGATCGAGAATCACGCCGAGCTGGATATCGCCCGCGCGCCGGAGCGCGATGCTGATGCAGTGGTGCGGGATGCCGTAGAAGTAGTTCACCGTGCCGTCGATGGGATCCACGATCCACTGCCATTCGCTCGACTGGTCGCCCGCGATGCCCTCCTCTCCGTAGATTGCGTGGTTTGGAAAGCGCGCCAGCAGCTGCTTCGTGATCAGCTCCTGCGATTCGACATCGAGCGCCAGCTTGATGTCGTGCGCGTGAAACTCGTTCACGTCGTGCGCCTCGCCGGCGTGTTCTTTCAAAAGCTTGCCCGCCTCGCGCGCGGCGGCGACAGCGGTTTCGAGGGCTGCGGAAATATCGGTCATTCGTGAGTCGTATGGATGCGGGATGCGCCATCGGCGGGCAAGCGCAACATCGGTAGAAAAAATGAGAGGCGAACCGTTAGATTCGCCTCCCATTGTTAGGTTTGTAGGGGTGACCCTATTTTTTCTTCTTCGCTGCTTTCTTCTTGGGAGCGGCTTTCTTCGCTGCCTTTTTCTTTGCGGCCATTATTCGACACCCCCTTCCTGCCCGCAGTGGCGGGACTGAGAAAATCGATTGGGGGTTTTGTCGGAGGTGTGGAAAATCATCACGCTCTGCGCGATGGAAGTAGCTACTACGGATAGACGCGTCAACAACAATTCTGCAAATTTAGCACAATATTTTGCGGTGGGTCTGTCGGTGGCCTCCATCCGGGTGTGTTTGGTGCGGTGAAATGGATGTCGTTCCACGCGCCGTGGAACTCCGGAAATGCCCGAATTTACGGCGAATCTCCCTCCGGGGAGTTGCCGTTTTCTGCCTTCGAAAATTCTGGGGGATTTCACGGTGCAGTTTTCTCGGATTGTCCGCCTATCGTTTTTTCCCCGGCGGCTTTCTGGTCGTTCGCCCCGCATTTTTCGCCCCCGCTATTTTGAGCGCGCGCTCCACAATCTCTCCAACGGGAGCGAGTCGGCCGAGCCCCTCGTAGCCGCAAGCGAGGATGCCCGCCTCGGGCCCGACAAATTGCACGCCGCGCGCCCTGAGCGTCGCGACGTTCGCCTGCGTCGCCGGGTGCTCCCACATCTTGCCATTCATCGCCGGAGCAATGAGCAGCGGCGCGTGGGTCGCGAGAGCGACTTCGGCGAGTGGATGGCCTGCGAGGCCGTGGGCGAGTCCGGCGATCACATTCGCCGTCGCGGGCGCGATGAGCAGCAGCGTCGCGCGGTCGGCGAGGTCGATGTGCCCGGGTTTCCAACCCGTCTGCGCGTTGTGCGCGTCGGTGACCACCGGGTTCCGCGAGAGCGTCTGCAATGTCAGCGGCGTGATGAAGTCGCACGCGTGCCGCGTCATGACCACGTGGACTTCCGCGCCGCCCTTCACGAGCTGGCTCGCGATGTCGGCGGCCTTGAATGCCGCGATGCTTCCGGTGACTCCGAGGACGATGACGGGTGCGCCCATGACTGCTCAGAATTCCAAATCCATGCGCTCGCTGCGCATGCGCTCGCATTCCATGATGGCCCGGAAGTTCTCAAAATCCTGCACGGGCGCCCTGCTCAGGATCGTGTAGCGGTAGCTCCGCCACTGCGCCATTTCGGTCGTCGCGTTGCGGAGCCGCACGTCGAGCTGCTCGGGTGACTCGGTGCCGCGCTTCAGCAGCCGGCGGCGCAGTTCGTCCACGCTTGGCGGCATGAGGAAGATGTCCACGAGCGCCGCGCGCAGCCGTCCGTCGGCGTTGGCGCGGATGCGCGCCGCGCCCTGGATGTCCACATCCATCAGCACGTCGCTGCCGTCGTTCATGCTCTTGAGGACAGTCTGCCGCAGCGTGCCATAGAAGTTCCCATGCACCTCCGCGTGCTCGAGGAACTCGCCGGCCGCGATGCGCTGCTGGAATTCCTCGACGCTGAGGAAGTGGTAGTCGCGCCCGTCCACTTCGCCGGGCCGCGGCGCGCGTGTCGTGCATGACACCGAATAGACAAAATCCGGCTCATCGGAGAGCAGCTTGAGCAGCGTGCTCTTGCCGCCACCGGACGGCGCCGAGATGAGGAAGAGGATGCCGTGGCGCTTCATTCGATGTTCTGAATCTGCTCGCGGATTTTCTCCATCTCCGCCTTGCACGTCACGACGAGCTGCGAAATCTCCACGTCGTTCGCCTTCGCGCCGAGCGTGTTGAATTCGCGGCCGATTTCCTGGCACATGAACTCCAGCGCGCGTCCGACCGGCTCGTTCTTCGAGAGGTGGTGCTCGAACTGATCGAAGTGGCTCGCGAGCCGCGTGAGTTCCTCCGTCACGTCGCTCTTGTCCGCAAAGAGCGCGATCTCCTTCAGCAGCCGCTCGTCCTCGATGGGTAGCTCGATTCCCGCGCGGGTGATGCGCTCGCGGAGCTGCTCGCGGTATCGCTTCACCACATCGGGCTGCAGCTTGCGCACCTTCTTCACAGCCTCGCGCACGGTCTTCAGGCGCTTGCGCAAATCGGCCGCGAGGTGCCGGCCCTCGCGCTCGCGCATCTTCAGCAAGTCGGCGAGCGCATCGCGCAGTGCAGACTCCACGTGCGGCCATGCGGTGTCCGGCGACACCTGCTCCTCCGGAGCCTTCAGCACACCGGGCGCACGCAGCACCGTCTCGATGCTGATTTCGCCGCCGGCGCCGAGATCCTTCTGCAGCGCGAGCATCGCGTCATAGTAGGTGCGCGCGAGCTGCCGGTCGAGGGCGAGGTTCTGCGGAGTGCTCGCGCCGGCATGGAATGCGATCACGACCGTGAGGCGGCCGCGGGTGATTTCCGCATTGATTGCATCGCGAACGCGCGGCTCCAGCTCGGCGAGTTCGCGCGGAAGGCTCACGACCACGTCGCTCTGCTTCCGGTTCACGGAGTTCAGCTCGACGCTGAACTTCGCGCCGTCGTGGACACTTTGTCCGCGGCCGTATCCGGTCATGCTTCTCATTGCGCAGATTGCTAAGTGGCCTGCGCGCGCGCTGCGAGAGGAAAGTCACTCGCCGCGCTGCGTTGCCGCGTGCTCCTGCTTCGCGACTGCCGCATCGGAAAATGCCTGCTCTCCCGCGAGCCAGCGTTTCTGCGCGCCGGGATCGCCGAGCGCTTCGGCGAGCGCGCTGCCGAGATCGTATGCGGTTTTGTCAAAGCCCGCCTCGATGAATGCGAACGAAGTGCCATCGCCCGCGACCGTCATCGCGAGCTTCGTCTCCGCATGCGAGCCGCCCTTGGCCGCGAGGTCGTCGGGATTTTGAAACGCGCGCTCGCAGATGCGCACGTCCACCGAGTGCCCGATGCGGCACACGCCCGGCCGCGCCGGATGCGCGCTGCACCGCATGTCGCGGAGAAGGGGGCACGCGCTCACGGTGCGCAGATGCTGTTCGAGCGTGAGCGGCGCGACTTTGGCAGCGTGCGCCTTCGCCCGCGCGAGGACGGCGTCGCATTCCTCCGCGCTGAAGTTCTTCCGGACCCAGTCCGCGAGTGCGAAGACCTCATGCGCGCGCGCGTCGATTTTTCCGAGATGGCAGCACGTCCCGCAGCCCGCCTTGCAGTCCACGCGCACCTTGTTCTCCGCGAAGAGCCGCGCCTCCAGTTCGTTCAGCCGCGAGTGCGCGCGCAGGGTCGTGGCGTGGATGTCGTCCACGCTCTCCGCGCGGCGCAAATCCTCCAGCGCCGCATCGCGGAATGCGGTCGCAAGCTGCATGAGTTCCTCACGGTTCATTGGCCGACGCTGCCATGCCGCGGCTTTCGCGCAAGCGCGCCAAAGCGTTGCCTTGTCCGCCGGTTGTCGCTGCATACATTCGCCGACCACATGACCCTCAGGCTTTTCCCCGCACTGCCCGCGCTCCTTCTGGCGGCGTCCGCCTGCGCCGAGCCGAGCTACAAGAACTTCGACGAGCCGCCGCACAACTACCACACCGCGCCGCTGAAGGACCGCTTCACGAAACTGAAGTCCGACCTCGAATCCGGCCGCATCCCGCTCGACCAGAGCAGCGAGAAGGCGTTCGTCCTCAGCCTGCTCAAGGCGCTCGATGTCCCCGCCACCTCGCAGATGCTCGTGTTCTCCACCACGAGCCTCCAGCTCCGCCTCATCACGCCGCGCAATCCGCGCGCGATCTACTTCAACGACGACATCTACATCGGCTACATCCCCGGCGGGAAAATCGAGATGATCTCCATGGACCCGGAGCTCGGCGCGATCTTCTACATCTTCGACATCCCGCAGAACGGCCGGCCGATCGTCTCCGAGCGCTCCGAGCGCTGCGTGAACTGCCACACTCGCGAGGACACCGGCTTCGTGCCGGGCATCGTGATCAAATCCGTCATTCCCGGCCCGACCGGCGGCAGCCTGAAGACTTTCCGCAAGGAGCGGACCGGCCACGACATCCCGTTCTCCGAGCGCTTCGGCGGCTGGTATGTCACCGGAGACCGCGGCATCGCGGGCGCGTGGGCGAACATCATCGGGCGCTATGCCGGCGAAGACATCACCAAGACCGTCGTGCAGCCGGGCCAGCTTTTTGATTTTTCAAAATACCCCGTCGCGACGAGCGACGTGCTCCCGCAGCTCGTTCATGAGCACCAGGCCGGCTTCGCGAACCGCGTGCTTCAGGCCTCCTACCGCGCGCGCACCGCTTTCTATCTCGACAAGGCGGGCCTCAGCGCAGCGCACTTCGCCGAGCTGGACGAGCAGGCGCGCCTCCTCGTGCGCTACTTTCTCTTCGCCGACGAGGTGCCGCTGCCGAATGGCGGCATCGAGGGCGACGCCGCATTCAAGTCGGACTTCCTGGCCAAGCGCCGCGCCGTGCAGGGCGCATCGCTGCGCGACTTCGACCTTCGCACGCGGCTCTTCAAATACCGCTGCAGCTACATGATCTACAGCCCGGAGTTTGCGGGGCTGCCCTCGCGGATGAAGCAGCAGGTTTACATCCGCCTCCGCGAAGCGTTGAGCGTCGAAAAGCCGGCGAAGGAATACGCCTACATGCCCGCCGCGGAGAAGCAGGCCATCCGCACGATCCTGAAGGGGACGCTGCCGGACCTGCCGCAGGGGTGGTAGGGCGGGGGAGTTTTTTGTGCGCAGTCCTCAGTCCTCAGTGCTCATTGCTCAGTCTTTCGGGTGCCGCCGTTTCCGCGGGAAAAAGAAAGTCGTCGCCGCCTTCTGAGTGGTGGAGCGAACGCCCTCACCGACTTCCGAGCACTGAGAACTGAGCACTGAGAACTGAGCACTGAGAACTGAGCACCGCATCGCTCGCCCACGAAAAAGGGCGTCCCCCGCTTGCGCGAGGGACGCCCGTGAATCGGGAGCCGGGGCTCTTACTTCGCCGCTTCGAGCGGGGCGTTCGCGGCCTTCCAGCCGGAGATGCCGGCGGAGAGGTGCTTCACGTTCGTGTAGCCGAGTTCCTTCGCGGCCTTGGCGGCGGCGGAGTAGGCGTTGCAGGTCGGGCCGCCGCAGTAGGCGACGATGAGCGCGCTCTTGTCGCTCGGGAGGAGCTTCGCGAGCTCCGCCTTCTGCGCGCGGAAGTCGATCGCGCCGGGGACGTGGCCGGCCTTGAACGAAGCCGAGCCGTTCACGTCGAGGACGGTGGCCTTCTTGTCTTTGATGGCGGCTTTCAGCTCATCAACGCTGATGTCGGGGAATTCACCGGCCTGTGCGCTGACGGAGACGAACGCGGCGGCGAGGAGTGCGAGGAGTTTCTTCATGTGGTTGTTGGTGTTGTTGTTGTTGTTTTTGAGACGGCTCCGCCCGTTTCCGGGAAGAGCTGAGAGGGATTCTCACCGCGGGTGCGGCGAGCATCAAATGGCGTAAACACCGCGAAGTTGCGAATCTTTGTGGGAAAATTTCCGGCCCGTGCCCGTGGCGGCCTCCTCACTTCATCCGCGCCACCTCGGCGTGGCGGAAGCAGCACGTCAGGTGGTCGTTCACCATCCCCACCGCCTGCATGAAGGCGTAACAGATCGTCGAGCCCACGAATTTGAACCCCCGCCGCAGCAGTTCCCTGCTCATCGCGTCGGACTCCGCCGTGCGAGCCGGCACCTCCTTCATTGAGCGGCGCGCATTCTGGATCGGCCGGCCGGCCACAAAGCCCCACAGCAGCTCCGCGAGGCTACCGCATTCCTCCACCGTCGCGAGAAAGGCGCGCGCATTCTGGATGGTCGCCGCGACCTTCAGCCGGTTGCGCACGATGCCGGGATTCGCAAGCAGCTTAGCCACCCGCGCCGGCGTGTAGCGCGCGATGCGCTCCGCATCGAACCCGTCGAACGCCTCGCGGTAATTCTCCCGCTTGGCGAGGATGGTGGACCAGCTCAGCCCCGCCTGCGCGCCCTCGAGGATGAGCATCTCGAAAAGGTGCCGGTCATCGCGCGAAGGCACGCCCCACTCCGTGTCGTGGTAGGCGATGTCGAGCGGCTTCACGGGCCAGGGGCAGCGGGTCATGGCTTGAAATCGACGTAGTCGCTCCATGTGATCGGTTCTTCGTCTCTGCCCTGCGCCAGCCGATCGCGACACCAGTCGAGAGCTTCTCGCAGGAAAGAAGGCGACCCGGTGGAACTAATGGCGCTAGCGGGATAAAAGCGGTAGCCGATCGCGAACTTTTCCCCGGCCTTCATTGGGTGATGCAACGTCACTGCAAATTGCACGCTTTTCCCCGGTGCGAGCGTTTCGGTTTTCGGAATGCATGCCATCGCCTTGATCTCTCTGGTTCCGATGGAATCCAAAACGCGTTCAATCCGCGCTTCGGAGAAGAATGCAAAAGAGTGCCGGGTATCGTTTCTGATTTCGAACTTTGGAAGCTCTCCGGGCCAATCCGCTGGGAATGGCGGCGGACCGTAGCCGACGAAGCGGATGGTGGGGCGCTTTTTGGAGTCGTGGATGAAATAGCCGCCGGCTGTGAGGATGCCGAGTCCCGCGATGATCCACTTTGCTTTCATGGCAGCTCGTCAATCTTGAATCTCATGCCGCTGCGACGTGCGGCGTGCCCACCACCCGTTCGCGCGCAAGGTCGGCCGCGTAGGCCATCGCCGCCGCGACATCCGACGGCGTGAGCGGCGGATAGCTCCTCACGATCTCATCCGTGCCGAGGCCCGCCGCGAGATTGTCGAGAACCACGGAGACCATGATGCGCGTGCCGCGAATGCACGCCTTGCCGTGGCAGACATTCGGATCGGCGACGATGTGTTCGGCCCAGTTCATCTCACGCGGCGGCGGTGAAGAGCTTCCGCTCGCGGTCCGCTGCAAACGCGAGGCACGCGCGGATGTCCTCACGCGTGAGTTCGGAGAAGTCCGCGAGGATTTCCTCCTCGCTCATGCCCGAGGCGAGGTATTCCAGGACATCCTGCACCGCGATGCGCATCCCGCGGATGCACGGCTTGCCGCTGCGCTTGTCCGGCTCGATCGTGATGATGTGCCCGTAGTTCATGCGGGGGAGAGTGTCACGCGGCGGCTCGACGCGCAACGGCCATCATGGCCGGGCGGCGGCTCCTTTGCAGTGCCTTCGTGTTCTTCGTGCCCTTCGTGGTTCAAATGGATCCGCGATCGGCTCGCCGCGGGTGCTCCGCAGGCCGGGAAAAATCGCGAAAATTAGGCATTGACTCCGCATGACGGCGCCGTATTCCGCCGACCAAGCAGCAGCGGTATGAAAACCTCCACCAGCACCGGCTCATCCGATCCTTCGACGGCTCGACGGCTCGACGGCTCGACGGCTCGACGGCTCGACGGCTCGACGGCTCGACGGCTCGACGGCTCGACGGCTCGACCGTAGAGGGCGCGGAGCGCACGGCGGGAAAATTCAAGCACGGGTGGGGAAAATCCGCGTGGGGCGGGGGATGGTCCGGCGGCTGCCGGCGATGGTTCCTGCGGGCGGAATGGCCCTCTCGTTCTTCCGTGGGTGCGATCCTGCGGAGTTTGGGGACGTCCCAAAACGGTTTGGGGAGCATCCAAAACGGTTTGGGGACGTTCCAAAACCATTTGGGGAGCATCCAAAATCATTTTGGGACGTTCCAAAATCGTTTGGGGAGCATCCAAAACCGTTTTGGGAGGTTCCAAAATCGTTTTGGGAACATCCAAAACCGTTTTGGGAGCTCCCCAAATCGTTTGGGAAACACCCCATTTTCCTGAAAGGAGCCCCTTTGGGCCAATAACATGCCCTTTTTCCCCTATGGCGAAGCCACTTTTTTGGAATGCCATCAATCCCTTCACCGGACGGCCATTCACTTGGGGCGATCCGAACCTCCGGTGGGGCAGCCCGTCCTATTACCTCGAGCCCGGTGACCCCGGCTTTGTCCCCTATCCCCCGCAAATCAACACCAGACACACCAGAACCATGAAACAGGCATACTACCCCGGCAAAGTCGCCGACCAGATCATCTGGCTCGGCAATTTCCACACCAAGCTCATCGGCTACATCGCCACCCTCGGCCTCGATGCGTCGCGCGCCGCCGGCATCATCGCCGACTGCCGCTGGCTCATCTACGTCCTCGGCACATGGCTCCCCGCCGTCCGCGCATAGCAGAAGGCCTGCACCGACGCCGCGAAGCAGGCGCAGGCCGGCACCGGCGGCACCCTCGCGCTGCCCGTCTTCACCCCGCCGCCGCTGCCCGCGGCCACCGGCGGCCTCCCGGCCGTGGTGCCCATGCCCGAGGGTTCGCTCACGCGCATCTTCGACCTCATCGGCGAGATCAAGCAGAACGACGCGCGCACCGATGCCATGCTCGCCGACCTTCGCGTGGTGGGCGCCGACACGGACACGCCCGATCCCGCGGACTTCCAGCCGGTGATCACCGCCAGGGTGAGCGGCCTCCAGGTGGAACTCGGCTGGAACTGGGACGGCCTGCGCGACCATGTGGATGTGCTCCACATCGAGGTGGACCGCGCCGACGGGAAGGGCTTCGTGACCCTCGTCCACGACACCACGCCGAACTACAACGACACCGCCCCTTTCCCCGCCACCCGCACCGCGTGGAGCTACCGCGGCATGTGGCAGGTGGACGGCGCCCCCGTGGGCAAATGGAGCGAGACGGTGAGCGTGGTGGTGGGGGGATAACCCCCGTCCCCCGCACAGCGGCGCCCGCGATTCCCAAACCTCGAAGCAGACACCGACATCCCATGAAGAAAACCCACGTCCTCCTTTCCACGCTGCTCGCCGCGGCATTCACCGGCGCGCGCCTCGCCGCCCAGGACCCCGCACCCGCCGCGCCGGGCCAGCCCGCAGCGTCGCCAGCATCCGCGGAGAATCCCGCCGCCCCGAAGACGGAGATGCAGAAGTGGATCGAGACGACCGATGCGCAGTGGCAGGCGGCGTTCAAGCGCGACGTGGCCGACTGGCAGGAGGCCGAGCTGAACAAGGCCAAGGTGCAATACATCGCCGCGCTGGAGGAGGGCATCAAGAAGGTGAGCGCGACCGGTGATTTGAACGGTGCCCTCGCGCTGCGCAACGAGCAGAAGCGCTTCGGCGACACGCAGCACTTCCCGGAGCAGGACGACGCTGCGGACCCCGCGGCAGTGAAGCAGATCCGCGCCGTCATCCGTGCGCAGCTCGCCAAGGTGAACGCCGACCGCGCCACCCGCGCGCAGGCGCTCCACACCAAATACGACGCAGCACTCGCGCAGGCGCAGGTTCAGCTCACCAAGGCCCAGCGCCTCGACGATGCGCTGCTGGTGCAGGCGAAACGGGATGACGTGAAGGGCGCGTGGCTCTCGGGAAATCCCGCGCCGACAGCCCCGACGGTTGTGGTCAAGGCGCCGCAGCCGCCGGTTTCCACCATGTCGCAGCCTGGCGTGCCGATCGGCGCGCGGGTGGCGGAGAACATGCATATCCACGCCTCTGGCAACAACGGTTGCCACATCACCGTCAACGGCAGGGAAATCGGCAAGGTGATGCGCGACAAGCCGTCCACTTTCACGCGCCGGCTGCACGAGGGCGACGTGATCGCGGTGAAGCTGACCGACCGCTACGACATCAACAGCTTCTGGCTCTCGTGCATCGCCACGACGGGCGAGTTTCTTTTCGAGACCTCGGAGCAGTGGGTGTCCTACCTGCCGAAGAACGAGGCGAAGTGGTGGGACATCAAAAATGTGGAGAAGCAGCAGCCCGCGCGCTTCGCGCCCGACCGGCAGGAGTATGTGGACCTGGTGAAGAAGAGCGCCGCGCAGACTCCGCTCTACGAGGGCGCGCAGCCGGTGCGCAGTGAAATCACGGACGGCTCACGCACGCAGTGGCTTTATTACGTGGTGACGAAGGCTGATCTCGTCCGGAAAACGGATCGGAAGACTCCGCTGAAGTAGTGAGTTTCGCCCTGTGGTTTGCGGAGCGACCGGATTGCCGCTCCGGAGTGGGGTTCCACGGGCGGCGCATCATGACTGCGACGAGTGCGATGCCCGCTGGGGAATGCTTCCCCGCCGTTTGCGCAAAAAAGCGCCCGGATTTCTCCGGGCGCTGTAAGTCTTAAGCTGGTTCCCCTGCCGCGCGGAGGGTGGCTGCGATGAGGGCGTCATCGAACCAGCAGCCGGCGAGTTCCTGCAGCTCGGAAATCACCGGTGCAACGGCATCCAGAAGGCGCGCCTCTTTCGCCAGAAGGAGGCAGCCGAGGAGGCCGGTGGCCCGCAGGCCGAGCTGACGGGCGGTGCGGCGGCCGAGGCGCTCATCCATCAGCACGATGTCGGCGTGCAGTTCGAGGGCGAGCGCGAGCGCCTCCGTCTCTCCAGCATCGAGACGGGCGGAGGCGATGAGCGATGGGATGTGGTGGGGCGGGCGCACCTCGAGCCAGCCGGGGAGGAGCGTGTGGCTGCGGCGGAGTTCCACCTCGACGGCGGGTGGGATGAGGATTTCGGAGAAAAGCTGCCGGAGCAGATCGGCCCGGCCAATTCTCAGCAGCGCCGTGAGCGGCGAGGTGTCGCTGACGACCAGCATGAGTCAGCGCGGGCGGAGTTCGCGGATGGTGGCGATGTCCTCGGCGAGTTCCGGGACGCCGTAGTGCATGGGGATTTTGCGGCGCCCGAGTTCCCGCATGAAGTCGAGCTGCGACATGCCGGCGGCTTCAGCGGCCTGGCCGAGCGTGGCTTCCTCGGCGGTGAACAGCCCGATGGCGAGGTGCAGGGCGGCCCGGCTCTCGGTGAGCGAGGCTTCGAGCGGCGCGGGCAGCGTGATTTGCATGGCGGGAGTGTAGCCAGAGGGGCGTGCAACCGCAACGTGGCAATCGCCGGGGACTTTTCGGTGCACGAAAAAAAGCGCCCGGATTTCTCCGGGCGCTTTGAGTTTTTCAGAGCGGAAGGCCGCGTCGCATGCGGGGCTCAGGCATACCACTCCTGCCACACCTTGCCCTTCTTCTCGCCGGGGGTCGGGATGGGATATTTGCCGTCCTTGTCGGACTTGAGCGGCGGCGCGCTGTCCATGGTGAGCTTGTCGGCGTCGGGGCAATACTCGTGCTCATGGTTGAGCATTTCCTCGTAGGTGATCTCCTGGCCGGTGTGCGCGGCCATGCGGCCCATGGAGGTGATGACGCTGGCTTCCACGCCGTATTGCACCTCGTTGTAGGGCTTGTCGCCGCGGATGGCGTCGAGGAGGTCGGTCCACTCGTTGAAGTGCGACTCGGCTTCGTGCTTGGCGACGTCGGACTGCCAGAGCATGCCGGCCTTGCTCGGCGCCTGGCCTTTGAAGATGGCGGAGGGGCCGTTGCAGTCGCCAGCCTTGGCGCCGATGGCCATGCCTTTGGTGCCGTGGATGTAGGTGGAATACATCTGGTTTGCGCCGACCATGCAGCGGCCGTCGATATACATGCGCGCGCCGTCCTCGAAGACGTATTCGATGGAGTAGCTGTCGAAGTTTTGATCGACGTAGTTGCCGCGGTAGTGGCGCCCGCCGACGGCCTGCGCCTTCACGGGGATGGCGTTCTTCATCCAGCAGAGGTGGTCGATGTGGTGGATGTTGAAGTCGCTGAGGCAGCCGCCGCTCGCCCAGATGAAGCTGTGGAAGCGGGAGATCTGCCAGAGGAGTTCGCTCGGCTTGCCGGGGAGGTTGTTGTCGGGGCCGGGGTATTTTTCGGAAAATGCGGAGCCGATGGGGCCGGCCATGCGGTAGCCGCGCATGAACATGATGTCGCCGAGTTCGCCGCCCTGGATGCGCTTGCGCAGCTCCTGGAGGTTGCGGGCGTGGCGGCTGTTGAGGCCGACGGCGACCTTGAGGCCCTTCTTCTTCGCCTCCTCGTTGAGCTTCAGCATGAGGCGCGACTTCGGGCCGTCGGCGGTGACGGGCTTTTCCATGAAGACGTTCACGCCTTTCTCGATCGCGTAGGCGAAGTGGACCGAGCGGAACGCGCACGGCGTGGTGAAGATGGCGACGTCGCCCTTCTTGAGGCAGTCGATGGCTTTCTTGTAGCCGTCGAAGCCGATGAACTTGTGGTCGTCCGGCACCTTGACGTTGTTCGGGAAGCGGCGCTGGAGGGCGTCGTGCTTTTCCTTGAGCTTGTGCTCATACACGTCGGCCATGGCGACGAGGTTGGTCGGCGGACCGCTCTGGCCCATCGCATCGGCGGCAGCGCCGGCACCGCGTCCACCGCAGCCGACGAGGGCGACATTCACCTGGTCGCTGCCCGCGGCGTGGACGTGCGGGAGGACGATGCCGGAGAGAGCGGAGACGGCGGTGGCTGCGGATGCGGTCTTGATGAAATCACGACGCGTGGTGGCGAGAGGAGGCTGCGGATTATTCATGGGAAGCCGAATCACGCGCAGAGTTGCCGCCGGTGTCAATCGCGTTGCTGCGGGTGACAAAAAATTGCCGGGAATTCTGCCGGAAAAAATTCTGATCTTTTTTCAAACAAGAACGGACCCCGTGGGTCTTACTCATCGTTCTGGGGGGAACACCGGGGTCGTCGGAAGGTCCAAGGATACCGACGGCCCCGGACACTTCCCGGGGAAGGAAAAGGAGAATTGGGGGGATTTCGGGCCGCACTGAGAGGTGTTTCGCGGGGCTGCGCGGTTTTTTCGTCCAAAACGGAGAAAGGTTCTTGCCGCCCGTGAGCGGGACGCTACGGTCGCGCGCCGTTCCCCTTCAGAATGTTCGCTCCTGCATGAGCCAACAAAAGAAAGGGAAAATGCATCCAATCCATACCTACAACGTAGTTCCGAAACTGCCGGTCCAACTCGAACCACTCCGGAGGCTGGCGTATAACCTGTGGTGGACGTGGGAACCGACCGCCCGGGCGCTCTTCCGGGAAGTGGACCCGGACCTCTGGCATACGACGAACCACAACCCCGTCCGGCTGCTGCAGCGCTGCCGGCAGGCCCGGCTGGAGGAGGTGGCGGGCGATGACGATTTCCTCCGGGCGATGCGCGTGGTGGTGGAAAAATTGGACGCCTACCTGAAGCGGAAGGACACGTGGGGGAAGACTCGCAAGAATTCGCCGCTGGACGGGCCGGTCGCCTATTTTTCGGCGGAGTTCGGCTTCCACGAGTCGTTCCCAAACTACTCCGGCGGCCTCGGCATCCTCTCCGGCGATCACTGCAAGTCGGCGAGTGATTTGGACCTGCCCTTCGTCGCCGTCACGCTGCTCTACCGGCACGGCTATTTCAAACAGCAGATCAACAAGGACGGCTGGCAGGAGAGCCTTGCGCTGAACCAGAATTTCTCGCACCTCGCGGTGCAGCCGGTTTTGGATTCGGAAAAGCACCAGCTCACCATCGGGGTGAAAATCCTCGACCGATGGGTGCGCGTGAAGGTGTGGCAGCTCGCCGTGGGGCGCATCACGCTCTACCTGCTCGATTCCAATGTGGCGGAGAACGCCCCGGAGGATCGCGACATCACCGCGCAGCTCTACGGCGGCGACCACGAGATGCGCATCAAGCAGGAGATCATTCTCGGCCTCGGCGGCGTGCATGCGCTGAGCGCCATCGGCATCAAGCCGTCCGTCTATCACATGAACGAAGGCCACGCGGCATTCCTCTCGCTGGAGCGGATCCGCCGCCGGGTGCAGGACGACGGGATGGACTTCTACGCTGCGCTGCAGGCCGTCGCCGCGGGCAATGTCTTCACCACGCACACGCCGGTCCCTGCGGGCAATGACGCTTTCCCGCTCGATCTCATGCGGAAGTATTTCGGCGAGTATCCGGCGTCGGTGAAGATCGACTTCGAGACGTTCGCGAGCTTCGGACAGACGCGGATGAATCCGTCCGAGCCGTTCAGCCTCACCATCCTCGCGCTGCGCACCAGCCGGCAGGCAAACGGCGTGTCGGCGCTGCACGGGCGCGTGTCGCAGGGATTGTGGAAGGACGTCTGGAGCGGAGTGCCGCAGGACGAAGTGCCGATCACCAGCGTCACGAACGGCATCCACACGAAGACATGGATGGCGTCGGACTTCATCCGGCTCTACGACAAGTTTCTCCCCGGCTGGGAGGAGCATCTCACGGACAAGGATTTCTGGCGGAAGGTGCAGGACATCCCCGACGAGGAGCTGTGGGAGGCGCACCAGCGGCAGAAGCGCCGCACCTTCGAGTTCATCCGCGAGCGCACCCGGCTCCAATGGACACGCACGGGAGACACGCCGGAGAAGATCCGCACGATTTCTCGGATGCTGAATCCCGAGGTGCTCACCATCGGCTTCGCGCGGCGCTTCGCGACCTACAAGCGCGCCACGCTGCTCTTCAGCGACCCCGGCCGGCTCCAGCGCCTGCTGAACAGCGCTGAGCATCCGGTGCAGTTTGTCTTCGCCGGGAAGGCACACCCGAAGGACGAGCCCGGCAAGAAGTTCATCCAGGAGGTTTATCGCTACAGCCGCATGCCGGAGTTCGAGGGCCGCATCGTCTTCGTGGAAGACTACGATCACTATGTGGGCCGCCGCCTTTATCAGGGCGTGGATTTGTGGCTGAACAACCCGCGCCGCCCGCTTGAGGCGAGCGGCACGAGCGGCATGAAGCTTCCGCCGAGCGGCGGCCTGAATTTCAGCGTGCTCGACGGCTGGTGGTGCGAAGCCTGCACCGGCAAGAACGGCTGGGCCATCGGCCCTGAGATTCCCGAGAGCACCATCCCTCCCGAGCCCAACTACGAGGATGCGGTGGACATCCACAGCCTCTTCCACGTGCTCGAGACGCAGATCCTGCCGCTCTATTACGCGAAGCCGGATGGTCGCCTCCCGCTCGCGTGGATCAACCTGATGCGCGAGTCCATCCGCACCATCGTGCCTGTCTTCAACACGCACCGCATGGTGAAGGAATACACCGAGCGTCTCTACGACAATGCCGCCCGGGCGCACTCGACCCTCATCGCCAATTCATGCAAAAAGGCCATCGAGGTCGCGTGCTGGAAGGACAATATCCGGCGCGACTGGCCGCACGTCCGCCTCTCGGATGTTTCCATCCACACGGGCAACGGCACGAATGTGACCGTCGGCGATTCGGTCGAAGTCAGCGTGCGCGCCTCGCTCGGGCCGATTGAGCCCGAGTTCGTGCGCGTGCAGGTGCAGGTCGGCGAATCCGCGAACGGCCACATTTTGAATCCGGTGACGGTGAACCTCGGGCAGGTCGAGAAAATCAGCAGCGGCGTCTTCCGCTTTGCCGGGAAAATTCCGGCGCAGGAGAGCGGCAGCTACGGCCTCGGCGTCCGGGTCATTCCCACGCATCCGAACCTCATCCAGGAGCACGAGCTGCGCTTGATCACCTGGGCGCAGTAGCGCCGGCCTGATTGCAGGTTGCGCAGCGCGGTGATTCCCGCTTCGCTCCGCGCCGCTCGCGGAAAACCGCGGCGCCGCGGTTGCCGAACACGCGGGCCGTGCTTCTTTCCACGAGATTCACGACACTGCTTCATCTCCCTGCGCATGCTGAGCTGCTCCACTTGCTGGAATTCCGGGCGTCACACCGATGGTGCCGCAATGATCGAGGAACTTCTGGAGCTTGGCTTCCAGAATGTGGAACTCGGGCACGGCATCCGCCTGCCGCTCGTCGAGGGCATCCTGAAAGTATGGGAGGCCGGCCGCGTGAAGATTTCCTCGCTGCACAACTTCTGCCCGCTGCCGCCGGAAATCCCGCGCGCCTCGCCCGACTGCTACCAGTTCAGCTCGCACCATGACGGCGAGCGCGACCGCGCCGTGCGGCACAGCCTGAAGACGATCGATTTTGCCAAGCGCCTCGGCGCGCCGTTCGTCGTGCTGCACCTCGGTTCGGTGCCCATCGCCGACTATACCAGCGAGCTCGTGAAGCTCGCCGAGCAGGGTCACCACAACTCCCGCGATTACGTCGCGCTGAAGCTCGACGCCGTGCGCAAGCGCGAGGCCGCGCAGGTCGCGCCGTTTCTCCGGATGCTCGACTGCCTGCGCCGCGTGGTGGACTACGCGGGCGAACGCGGCATCAAGCTCGGCGTGGAGAGCCGCCACAGCTTTGAGGAAATTCCCAGCGAGCGCGAGATGCTCGACGTGCTCGCGCGCATGAACCCCGAAATCGTCGGCTACTGGCACGACTTCGGCCACGTGCAGGTGAAGCACAACATCGGCTTCCTCGATCACTTCGAGTGGCTCTCGCGCGTCGCGCCGCGGCTCATCGGCTGCCATCTGCACGACACGGGCTGGCCGGGCCGCGACCACATGGCGCCGTTCACCGGCGGCGTCGAATACGATCGTCTCATCCCGCTGCTGCCAAAGGACACGCTCTTCGTCTTCGAGATGAGCCCGCGCCGGACGAAGGAGGAAATCACCACCGCGCTCGCGAAGTGGAGGGAGAAATTCGGCGGCTAGCCCCGGGGCTGCGCGGAACCGCGGACATGAAAAAATTCCTCCTCGCCCTGTTCCAGTTTGGCGTCACCGCGGCGCTGCTGTTCTGGGTTTTTCACGATGAGGACAAGCGCCGTGCGCTCAGCGATGCCGTCCAGCAGGCGAACTGGTGGTGGCTCGCCGCCGGCATCGCCGCCTACGGGCTGTTTGAGATTCTCGCCGGCGTCCGCTGGCAAATCCTCCTCCGCGTGCAGGGCGTCCACCTCTCGTGGTGGCGGCTCTACGGGCTGCTGATGGTCGGGCTTTTCTTCAGCCTCTTCATCCCCGGCGGCACCGGCGGAGATTTGGTGAAAGGCTACTACCTGCTCAAGGAGGCGCCCGTCGGGAGGAAGACATCCGCCGCGCTCAGCGTCGTGATGGATCGCGTGCTCGGCATGCTCGGCGTCGGCGTGCTCATCGTGGGCGTCACCTACTTTCGCTGGGACTGGCTCACGCAGGAGCCGCTCTCAAAGAGCTGCGTTTACACCGTGCTCGCCGTGCTCGGTTCCGGCGTGTTCGGGATCCTGCTTGCGGGCATCATCTCGAGCCTGCGCCTCGTGCATGCGCTGCCGGAGCGAATGCCCGGCCGGAATTTCCTCGCGAGCGTCTCAGGCGCCTTCGCCCTCTACGCCCGCGCGTGGCTGCCGACCATGTGCGCCATCGCGATTTCCACGCTCGCGCACACCGCGCATTACGCGACGTTCTGGTGCGCGTCGAAGTCCATCGAGGATTCCGGCCCGCGGAAGCCGACCGCCATCGAGCTCTACTCCGTGCTTCCGGTCATCGAGGGCCTCTCCGCGCTGCCAATCACCCCCGGCGGCCTCGGCGCGCGGGAAAAGCTGTTCGATTCAATGCTGACGCCGCTTGCCGATTTGGAACGCGGCGTTGCTCCGGCCATCTCCGTGCTCGGTTATCTCTGCATCGCGTTTTGGGGCGTCGTCGGCGGGCTCTTCTACATCTTCTACCGCCCGAGCCGCCAGCAGCGCGAAGCCATCCGCGCGGAGGCCGAGGCGCAGTTGAAGGGCACTCACCTCACGTGATGGCGGCGAAGAGGAAAACGCCCTCAAAGTCGCTCGGGGAACTGCCGCGGCCGTTCGTCACCGCAAATTTCGCGGTCACCGCCGATGGCCGCATCAGCACGCGCAAATTCACCCCGAGTGATTTTTCCTCGAAGCGCGACAAGCGCCGGCTCGTGGACATCCGCGCCGGCTGCGACGCCGTGCTCGTCGGTGCGCGCACGCTCGCGTCGGACACGATGACGCTCGGCATTCCGGGCGTGCGTGGGAAAAGGCCGCCGCTGCGCGTCATCGTGAGCAACAGCGGGCGCATCTCGCCGAAGCTGCGCGTCTTCTCCGCGCCGGGTTCGCCGATTCTCATCTTCACCACGTCGCGGATGCCCGAGAGCACGCGAAAGGCGCTGCTGATTTTCGGGGACATCTTCGTCCACCCCACGCCGACCGTGGACCTAGCGCTCGCGCTCGCCATTCTTCGCATCGAATACGGCGTGAAGCGCCTCGTCTGCGAGGGCGGGGGAACTCTGCTGCGCGAATTTGCCGCAGCGGACCTGCTCGACGAACTGCATCTCACACTCTGTCCGCTTGTCTTCGGCGGCAGCGGCGCGCCGACACTGACGGGCGTTGCGGGGAAGTCTCTTCCGCGCAGCACGCAGTTGCGCCTCGTCGAGATGAAGCGTGTGGGCGACGAGTGTTTCACGCGCTGGCGGGTTGTCCGCGACAGGGCAGGTGCGGCAAAGTAGGCGCTTCAACGAAAAGGATGTCCGAGCCCGCCACATCGAAAACATCGCCGCGCCGCCGCGCCGTCATCACGGGCATCGGCCCCATCGCGGCGTGTGGCATCGGGCTGGATGCGTTCTGGAATTCCATCCGCGAGGGGCGCAGCGGCATCGGCCCCGTCACGAAGTTCGACGCCACGCAGTTCCACGCGCGCAATGCCGGCGAGGTGCGCGGCTGGGATCCCGCGCAGTTTTTCCCGCCGCACCGGCTCAAGCGTCTCGACCGCTACGCGCAGTTCGCCGTCGCGTCCGCGCTGCTCGCGCTCGACGACGCGAAGCTGCCATGGAGCCGCGAACAGCCCGACATGCGGCGCGGCGTGAGTTTTGGCACCGCGCTCGGCGGCATCTCAAATGCCGAGGGCGAGCACGCGCGCTTCTTGAAAAAGGGCCCGCGCGGCGTGAACCAGACGCTCGCGCTGCAGGTCTTCGGCGGCAGCGCGCACAGCAACATCGCCATCGAGTGCGGCTTCCGCGGCGTGGGCACGACAAACTCCAATTCCTGCGCGAGCGGCGCGGTCGCGGTCGGCGAGGCGCTGCGCTACATCCGCGACGGCTGGGCCGATGTGATGATCGCCGGCGGCGCCGAGGCTCCGTTGAGCCCGCTCACGTTCGGCTCGTTTGATTTCATCCGCACGATGAGCCGCTGGCAGGGCGATCCCGCCGCGCTCGCGTGCCGGCCGTTTGACAGGGACCGCGACGGCTTCGTGATGGGCGAGGGCGGCTGCGCGCTCGTGCTTGAGGAACTCGGCCACGCCCAGCGCCGCGGCGCGCGCATCTACGCCGAGGTGCTCGGCTACGCGCTGAACAACGACGCCTGCCACATGACGAGCCCGGCACCCGACGGCGAATGCGTGATGGCCGTCATGTGCGCCGCGCTGAAGGATGCGCACCGCCAGCCGCGCGACATCGGCTACATCAACGCGCACGCCAGCAGCACGCAGGTCAACGACGCCAACGAGGTCATGTGCATCGGGTCCGTCTTCGGGGAAATGCCGCCGCCCGTGAGCGGCACGAAGCCCTTCACCGCGCATCCGCTCGGCGCGACCGCCGCGATGGAGACCGCCATCTGCGCGCTCGCCCTCCGCGACCAGTGGCTCCCGCCGACTCTGCACCACCGCACGCCCGACCCCGCCTGCGCCATCGACATCATCCCCAACGAGGGCCGCACCCACCGCTTCCGCAACGCGATGAACAACGCCTTCGGCTTCGGCGGGGCGAACTGCTCGCTCGTGCTTGGGCTGGTGGACAGTTAGGACAGTGTCTTGTTTTGAATTTGGAAGCCATGAAGGCAGAAAGGACGCACGAACGTTCCGTGGTTTGTCATCCTCATCTTCCTCGCTTCATGGATTCCAAATTTGAAAGTGCGCGCCACGGATTTTCCAGTTCGACGTGCTGCTACTTTCGCCATATCCTGCGCTCATGCCTGCCACACTTGAAGCCCTCTCCCACGATGCGCTCGTTCTGCCCGCGGAGCAGCGTCTCGCCTTGGCGCGTCAGCTTTTGGAGAGCGTGGAATTGGAACCGCAGCCCGGTGCCGAGGCAGCGTGGGAGGCGGAGATTGCCCGCCGCATTGCGCGCTGGAGGGCCGGCGAGGCCAAGCCGATTCCGGCGGGAGAGGTCTTCGCCCGGCTGCGGCAGATCGCTCCATGACCGATGAGTTTCGTTCTGGAGTTTCTTCCCGAGGCGTTCGCTGAGGTCGAGTGCGTGACCGGAGACTACGAAGCTCGCACGACCGGCCTCGGTTCCAGATTCCGAGCGGAAATCGAGAGCGCGTGCGCCGCGATCGTCCAGCACCCGCTGCTCTGGCGGCTCCGTCCCGGCGGCTACCGCCGCGTCAACCTTCCCGGATTTCCATACTACATCGCGTTCGCCACGGACGAGTCCCAAGTGCTCATCATTGCTATCGCGCACACGAGTCGTCGTCCCGGCTACTTCACGAATCGAATTCCGTGAGCTAATGGCCTGCTGCTTCCGCCACGCGATGAACAACGCATTCGGCTTCGGCGGGGCGAACTGCTCGCTCGTAATTGGGTTGGTGGCGGCTGATACTCGACACGGCGACAGTTGCGGCGCTTGCTGAAAGCAAGGGCTTTTCTTGTCGGGCAAATACACTCCGCAGAACGGCTATTTTTTCGCCCGCAGCATCTTATCCTCACCGAGACTTCCCTTTTCATTGACCGTCAGCGCCTGCCTCCCAGAGGAGCGGTATTCGAAAACCCAATAGCGACCGTTCATGTGCAGAACACGTATCCGGTTTCCGCTCACCCGTTTCCATCCGACGATGTAATGGATTTTTGTCTCCACTTTTCCGTCTGGAAGAAAACGCACTTCGCCTTCGGGGACGGTGTTTGCCTTTCCGGAAAACCACTCCCACGTCGAGGATGTAAGAAGTTCAGAAAATGAGGCGGCGGGCGCGGCGCTTTCTGCCTGTGCGGAGCAGCAGGTGGCGATGAACAGCAGTGCGGCAAGGATTGTCTTCATGTGACTATTTTGTGCTTAGCTTTTAACGTCGCACGCGCCTACTGGAGACGACGCAAATGCTTATAGGGGCACTTGTTGGGCCGGAACGAGACTTTTGTTCAGGCTACTTTTCAACGAAAGGCTTCATCCCGACGACTCGCGCCTCGCGAACGTCCTCGCAAAACGCGACGCAAACTGTTCTGTCTACAATAGACTCAACTGTTTCCCGCATGAAACCCAACGCCCCAATCTCCCGTCGTGAATTCGTCAGCCAGTCCGCGCTTGCCGCCGCGGCGGTCGCTGCCAGCGTCGGTTCCGTGAATGCCGCACCTGCGCAGCCTTTCAAAATCATCGCCTTCACGAAGCCTTTCGACAAATCCAGCCCGGAGGAGACGGCGGACATCGTCGCGGACATCGGCTGGGACGGCGTCGAATTTGCCGTGCGGAAGAAGTCGGGGCACGTGGCCCCGGAGCGCGTGGAGGAGGACCTGCCGAAGTTTGCCGAGGCGCTGAAGAAGCGAGGCAAGACCATCGACATCGTCACGACGGAAATCGTGAAGCTCGACCCGCTCGCGGAGAAGATTCTCCGCACGTGCGCGAAGCTCGGGATCAAAAAATACCGCTTCGGCTTTTCCAAATACGCGAAGGACAAGCCGGTCGCGGACACCGTGCGCGAGCAGGGTGCGGCGCTGAAGGAACTCGCGGCGTTCAACGCGGAGGTCGGAGTGCAGGGCGGCTGGCAGAATCACTCGGGCGTGGACTACGTCGGCGCGCCGGTCTGGGACCTGTGGACCATGATCCGCGACCTCGACCCGAAGCACATTGGCGTCTGCTTTGACATCGGCCACGCGACGCTCGAAGGCGGGCTGTCTTGGCCCGTGCAGGCGCGGCTCATGGAGCCGTTTTACGTCGCCGTGTATCTCAAGGATTTCTACTGGCAGAAGGGCGAGAAGGGCTGGGCGCCGGTGTGGTGCAACTTTGGCGAGGGCTCGGTGCAGAAGAGCTTCCTCACGAATTTGAGGGCGTCGAAATTCACCGGTCCGCTGAGCCAGCATCACGAATACAAGACGCTCGGCACCGGCGCGGAGATGGTCGCCAACATGAAGAAGGATCTCGCGAAGCTGCGCGAGTGGCTGGCATAGCGTCGGAGATTTTATCCGCAGATTTCGCAGATTGGCGCAGACAAATGCAGGGGCTGCTTTTCTGTGGCGCGATTTCCTCCCGCTGGAATTCCACTGCGAAGATCTGCGCAATCTGCGCAATCTGCGCAATCTGCGGATACCTTGTTTGGCGGAATTCTCACCCCGCATTCTCGCGGAAGCGCCGGCGGTATTCGCGCGGCGGCAGCTTCGTGATCGCGCGGAAGTGGCGGTTGAAGTTCGCGAGGTTTGAAAAGCCGCATTCCATCGCGATGTCGGCGACTTTCCATTTGTCGTCGGCGAGCATCTCGCACGCGCGGCCGATGCGCAGCGTGTTCACGTATTCGGGCAGCGTGCGACCGGTCCGCTGCTTGAAGAACCGGCTGAATGCGCCGGGGCTCAGGTGAGCCACGGCGGCGACGCGTGCGCGGTCGATTTCGCCGGTGAGGTTGCCGTCGATGTAGCTGAAGACGCGCTGCAGCCGCTCCTGATCGTCGTGGGAGAAAGTCGGGACGAAGCCCGCGCTCGCGACAGGCTTCACGTCGCGCGATGCGGCGAGCAGATCGAGGATTGCGAGCAGCTCACGGATGCGCGCGAGCCCCTCCGCAGATGCCAGCCGGTGCATCGCTTCCGCCACCGCATCGCGCGTGCGCCCCGTGACGTGCAGCCCCCGCGCAGCTCGAAGGAGCAGCGCACGCACGGCGGAAAGTTCCGGCCTCCCTAGGAACTCGGCGCCGAGGAACGTGTCGAGAAAGC
The DNA here is from genome assembly GCA_044221035.1 of Chthoniobacteraceae bacterium. GTDB lineage: Bacteria > Verrucomicrobiota > Verrucomicrobiia > Chthoniobacterales > Chthoniobacteraceae > SXWH01. The sequence continues at coordinate 43,758 of JBGAPU010000007.1, forward strand.
GCACGATGATGGCGTGAACGGGTGGGGCGGAATTTTGAATGGTGAATTTTGAATTGTGAATATCCCGCTCCGCCGCTCCGCCGCACTTCCTCGCATTCCGCATGCCGCGTTCTGCATTCCGCAATTCCTGGTGCCACACGTGCGGCAGGTTCGCGCCGACGAGCACGAGGTCGCCGGGGCGCAGGCGGGTGATGTTGTCGCCGACCATGCGGTAGCCGCGGCTTTCCAGCACGAGCGTGAGCTGGTGCTCTGGGTGGAAGTGCCACGTCGCATTGTAGCTCTCGCCGCGCACGACCTCGCAGTGGAATGACTCCCACTGCGCGCGCGGTGTTTTTTCGAGGACGGCTTTCAAGCGCGGCGATGCTAGCGGCTCCGCGCGCGATTCCAACTGCGCACATGGCTCGCGGATTTCCCCTTTACCTCGCTCGCCGCGCCGAATCACATCCGCACCATGAACACCAGACGATCCCCTTGGCTGGTTGCCTTCCTCCTGCTCCTCCTCGCGAGTTTCAGCGCCCGTGCGGCCCGCCAGCCGAACATCCTTCTCATCGTCAGCGACGATCAGGGCTACCCCGACCTCGGCTGCATCGGCACAAAGCCCGTCGTCACGCCGAGCCTCGACCGGCTCGCCGCCGAGGGCGTGCGTGCGACGAATTTCTACGTGACGTGGAACGCCTGCACGCCGTCGCGCGGCAGCATCCTCACCGGACGCTTCCCGCAGCGGAACGGCCTCTTCGACATGATCCGCAACGACATGGTGAACTACGGCCACCGCTTCACGCCCGAGGCATACGCCGTGTCTCCGGAGATGACGCTCGGCCTCGACGTGCGCGAGGTGACCATCGGCGACGTGCTGCGCCGCGCGGGCTACGCGACGGGCGTCGTGGGAAAGTGGGACATGGGGCAGGCGCGGCGCTTCCTGCCGCTGCAGCGCGGATTCGACTTCTTCTACGGCCACGGGAACAACGGCATCGACTACTACACGCACGAGCGTTACGGCGTGCCGTCGCTCTTCCGCGGCAACAACCGCACGCAGGAGGACCGCGGCACCTACGCGACGGATATTTTCAAACGCGAGGCGCTCAGCTTCATCCGCGCGTCTGCGGGGAAGCCATGGTTCCTCTACCTGCCGTTCAATGCGCCGCACGGGGCGTCGTCGTTCGGGCCTGACGCTGGCAAGGGCTCGGCGGAAAAGGAGGGGAAGAGCGAAAAGGCGGACAAGGGCGAGAGCGTCGGCGTGCAGGTGCCGGAGAAATACGCCGCGCCATATCGGGCGAAGGGAATCCCAGACAAGTTCGCGCGCTACTACGGTGCGGTGACGTGCATGGACGAGGCGATCGGCGAGGTGCTCTCCGCGCTGCGCGAAAGTGGAGCCGAGAAGGACACGCTCGTGATTTTCCTCTCCGACAACGGCGGCTCCGGCAATGCCGGCAACGCGCCTCTGCGCGGTGCGAAAAGCACCATGTGGGAGGGTGGCCTGCGCGTGCCCTTCCTCGCGCGCTGGCCGGACCACATCCCGGCGGGAAAGGTGAGCGAGGAGTTCCTCACGGCGCTGGAGATTTTCCCCACCCTCGTCGCTGCTGCCGGTGCGCAGGCTCCGCAAGACGTGAAGCTCGACGGCTTTGACATGCTGCCCGTCCTCGCCGGCGAGCGGAAATCACCGCGCACGGAGATGTTCTGGCAGCGCCGCAACGACAGGGCCGCGCGCATCGGAAACTGGAAATGGATCGAGGGCGTGAAGGACGGAAAGGGCAGTGGACTGTTCGACCTAGCGACCGATGTCGGCGAGGCGCACGATCTGTCGAAGGAGAAGCCCGACGTGCTGAAGATGATGCAGGAGCGCTTCGCCGCATGGCGGGCCGAGATGGACGCCGCCGATCCGCGCGGGCCGTTCCGCGACTATTGATTCCGCCGCAGGCGCCGCCCGCACATTTGTATCGGAACACGTGACGAAACGCGGAGCGTTTGCCAGCCTCCGCGCGCATTCTCTCCCGCAACACCCATGGAACCCACGATCAAAATTGCCCTTGTCGGCGCCGGCATGTTTGGCGGCGATGTCCACCTCCGCGCCTATGCCGACCTCCAGCGCTTCGGCATCGCCGGCCAGCTCGCGCGCGTCGGGCTCGACAAGTATTCGCGCGAACTAGCGCCGGTGAAGTTCGACCTCGTCGCCGTCGCCACGCGATCGCAGAAGTCGGCGGAGAAATCGGCGGCTGCGTTTGCCGAGTGGACGGGGCACAGGCCGAAGACCTACTTTGGCGACGAGCCTTGGAACGACATCCTGCGCGATTTTTCCGATCTCGATGTGCTCGCCGTGGCGACGCCGGATCATCTGCACACGCAGCCCATCCTCGCGGCGCTCGCGAAGGGAGTGCATGTGCTCACGGAGAAGCCGATGTGCCTTTCCACCGCGGAGGCGGACGAGATCATCGCGGCGGCGAAGGCGAAGAACCTCATTGTCGGCGTGGACATGCACAAACGCTATGATCCCGATCACCTGCGCGTGCGCGACGACATCCAGAAGCGCATCGGCGCGCCGCTCTACGGCACGGCGTTTCTCGAGGAGCCGCTCGAGGTTTCGACGAGCACGTTCAAGTGGGTCGAGTCCTCCGATCCGTTCAGCTACGTCGGGCCGCATTGGACGGACCTCATCTACTCCTACTACAAGTCGAAGCCCGTCTCGCTCACCGCGGTCGGGCAGAAGAAGCGGCTCGTGCGCGACGGCATCAATGCCTACGACGCCGTGCAGGTGCGCGTGGATTTCGACAACGGGATGTCGATCAACTTTCACAACAACTGGATCACACCCGCGGACTTCGAGGGGCCGGTGAATCAAGGCCACGAAATCGTCGGCGCGGATGGGAAGGTGGAGAGCGACCAGCAGTATCGCGGCTTCCGCTGGTGGAATGCCGGCGGCGGCTCGCGCACGTCGAACAACCACTTCACGCGCGACGTGGTGCGCGCGGACGGGACGAAGGCGTATGTCGGCTACGGCGTGGACTCGCTCACCGTAGCGCTCGTCGCGGTGTGCGGCGTGAAATTCGGCCGCAAGACGCGCGATGAGATGGCATCGCTTTACCCGACCGCCGAGGAAGCGCGCATCACGTGTGCGATCGTGGATGCGGCGGCGAAGGTGCGCGACCTGAACTTCAAATACATGAGCGAAGGCAAAGGCGCGACCGTCACCGCGCGCTTTGGCGCGGACGGCATCACGGTCTGCGATCCGAATTCGCCGCAGGTCTTCACGCGTATCTACGACAAGGCGATCTGAGCAGTGGCGGCGGGGTTGAGGGTGAACGTTTGGCCCGTGCAGGGAGGCTTGCGACGCTGCGACGTTTACCGGAGCGATCCAGAAACTCGCGCCTCTTGCTTGCCCCGGCTCGACTTTTCCACCTCATCGAGCAGGAGTTGCATCATCTCCTCGGCTGCCCCCGCGCTTACTTTTTTGATCAGGTCTCGGTCAGTGCTGTAGCCGAGTTCGTAGGTGATGCCGGCGCAGCGGAACGCTTCGTAGGCCCACGCTTTCGAAGTGGGCAGGCCAAGATTGTGGGCGTCGTCCCGCTTGAACTTGTAGTCGGGGAAACGTGCGGCGAAGGCGCCGAACCAGCGGGACGCGAAGCGCGGTGGGAACGTTTCCACGGAGTCGGGCTGGGCGTAGAAGACGTCGCTGCCGGTGGAGTGGAAGTCGAGGAACAGGAACACGCGGGCGTTCGGAGCCTTGCCGAGCTTGAGCATGGCGTTGCGCGCGGCGCGTGTCTCGGGTTGAGAGAAGGGCTTCCAGTCGCGGTTGGTGTCCACGCCGCCGAGGTTGTGCCGCCAGTGGCCGTGCTCGATGCCGTCTGGATTCATGAGCGGGATGACGAAGGTCTGGAAATTCCTGCGGAAGCGCTGCGACAGTTCGCTTTCGTTCACGAGCGTATCCATGAACTGCATGAGCGCGAGCGTGCCGGTGACTTCCGGCGGATGCTGGCGGCTGATGATGAAGACGTAGTCGGGCTTCTCCGTCTCTGTGAAGATGAACTGCCGCAGCGGACGGTGCGCGCCGGCCACGCGAGGGGACAGTGACATTGGCATTCATCGCGGGCGCTCGAGACCGGCAAAGCGGAGTCGTCGCCACGGATGCCATCGGCCACACGGCACCCAAGTTTTTCATGCACAGGGTGGTAATGAAACCAGCGTCATTTCCGATGCTGCGGCACCGCCTCGGCGGGCTGCCTCACAAACTCCATCCACCCCATGAAAACAATCCTCCTCGCTTCCCTCATCCCGCTTACGGCCTTCGCGCAGTCGAACGAACCGCTCGCCCGCTCGCTCACTTTCCATGCTTCGTTCGACAAGGGACTCGATGCCGACTTTTCGCGCGGGGAAAAGGCCTGCACGATCCGCACGAAGGCCGGCGTGGTTCCGGCAGTGGCGAATGAGGAAATGAAACTCGTGCCGGAGGGCCGCTTCGGCGGTGGGCTGCATTTCACGAAGAAGGGCTCCACGCAGCCGCGGTTCAAGGGCGCGGGCGTGCTGGGCTACAACGACAAGAGCTGGAGCACGACGGTGTCCGTGTGGCTGAAGCTGGATCCCGACAAGGACTTGGAGCCCGGCTACTGCGACCCGCTGCAGATCGTCGGCGACGACACGAAGAAGGGCTTTGTCTTCATGGAGTGGTCGAAGGATGAGACGCCGCGAGAGTTCCGCTTTGCGATCCGTCCGCTGTTCCAGATTTGGAATCCGAACAATCTCGAATGGGCGAAGATGACCGATGCGCAGCGCCCGGCGGTGAATCTCCGGCGCGCGCCGTTTTCGCGCGATGCGTGGACGCATGCGGTCTTCACGGTGGAGAATGTGAACGACAGGGCGAAGAAGCCGTCGGGCCGGCTGTGGCTGAACGGCAAGCAGCAGGGGGCGATCGAGGGATGGGATCTCACCTTCGGCTGGAATGCCGACGCCGTGCAACTCGTGCTCGGCGCGTCGTATGTCGGGCACATGGATGAACTCGCCGTCTTTGACCGCGCGCTCACAGATGCGGAAGTGCAGCAGCTCCACGCGTTGAAGAACGGTGTCCGCGAACTTCACCCCTGAGCCCATCGCACCATGAAATCATTCCGCCGTTTCCTCGTTGCATTTGCCTCACTCCTCACCACCGCCGCGTGGGCGGGGCCGACCGTCGTCTATGTCTCCGAGAGCGGAGAGAAGCGCATCGCCATCTACGCGATGGACGAAGCCACCGGTGAACTGACGCGCCGGGGCGCGCTCGATCTGCCCGGCGCCCCGGGAAGCCTCGCGATGAGCAGGGACGCCGCACACCTTTACGCCGCGGTGCGGACAGCGAAGCAGTTTGTGAGCATCGCGGTGGACCGCACGACGGGTGCGCTCTCGAATCCAGTGTTCAGCGGGCCGGGCATCAACGCGGCTTACGTCCATGTGGACAAGACCGGCCAGTGGCTGCTCGCGGCATCTTACAGCGAGGGCATGGTGACGCTGAGCCGCATCAAGAATGGCATGGTCGAAGGCGCGCCAGTTGTGATGCTTGAGACCGGAAAGAAGGCGCACAGCATTCAGACTGATCCCGCCAACCGCTTTGCGTTCGTGCCGCACGTCGGCGAACTGAACAAAGTCGAGCAGCTCCGCTTCGATTCCGCCGCGGGCACGCTGGTGCAGAATACACCGCCCTCGATGGCCGGCGGCGAGGGGCAGGGGCCGAGGCACATGCAGTTTCACCCGAACGGACGCTGGGTGTATTTCGTCAATGAGCAGGGCAAGAGCGTGACGTTGTGCGACTACGACGCTGCGGCGGGCACACTGAGGATTCGCCAGACCGTCTCCACTGTTCCCGCGGATTGGGACAAGACGAAAGGCTCGTGCGCGGACATCCACGTGAGCGCCGACGGACGCTTTGCCTACGCCTCGAACCGCGGGCACGACAGCCTCGCCGTCTTTTCGATCAACCCCGACTCGGGCGAACTCACCTCGCTCGGCCAGGCGCCGACGGAGAAGACCCCGCGCTCATTCTGCCTCGTGCCCGGCGGGGAAAAGTATGTCGTCTCTGCGGGCGAAGGCTCTCACCGGCTGGTCGTTTATCGGCGCGACACGAAGACCGGTGCGCTCGCACCGCTGAAGACCTACGACTGCGGCAAAGGCCCGTCGTGGGTGCATGCGGTGAAGTTCGATTAGCCGAGGCGGCCTTGGAACGTTACCGATCGCATTCTCCCATGACGAAATCGAGGGAGCCGAGGATGCTGACGACGTCGCTGAGCATGTGGCCGACGAGGAGCTTCGGGAGGATGCTCAGATTGATGAAGGAGGGGCTGCGGATTTTCAGCCGGTAAGGGGTGCCGCCGCCTTTGCTGTGGATGTAGAAGCCGAGTTCGCCCTTGGGGTTCTCCGCGCCGAAATAGACTTCGCCCTCAGGGGCCTTGAGACCCTCGGTGTGGATGAGGAAATGGTGGATGAGCTCCTCCATCTTCGTGAGCACGGTCGTCTTCGGCGGCGGATAATTTTTCGGGTCGTTCACGTGCCATGCGCCAGCGGGCATGGTGTCGCAGACTTGGCGGAGGATGCGGACGCTCTGTTTGATCTCCTCCATGCGGACGAGGTAGCGGTCGTAGCTGTCGCCGACGGAGCCGAGGGGGATGTCGAAGTCATACTGCTCGTAGCCGCAGTAGGGCTGGCGCTTGCGGAGGTCGTGATCCACGCCGCTGCCGCGGAGGTTCGGGCCGCTGAGGCCGTAGGAGATGGCCTCCTCCTTGGTGATGGTGCCGATGTCCTTGGTGCGGTCCACGAAGATGCGGTTGCGGGTGAGGAGCTTGTCGGTCTCGTCCACGACGGGGAGGACGCCCTCGCAGAATTTGCGGACCTCGCTGATGATGCCGGGATTGATGTCGCGGACCATTCCGCCGATGCGCGTGTAGCTCGTGGTGAAGCGCGCGCCGGTGATCTGCTCCATCAGGTTGTAGATGATTTCGCGCTGCTGGAAGGTGTAGAGGAAGACCGTCATCGCGCCGGTGTCCATCGCGAAGCAGCCGACGCCGAGAAGGTGTGCGGAAATGCGGGCGAGTTCACAGCAGAGCACGCGGATGGCCTGGCCGCGCGGGGGAAGCTCCCAGCCCATGAGCTTTTCCACGGCGAGGGCGTAGGCGACGTTGTTCGCGACGGGTGCGAGGTAGTCGAGGCGGTCGGTGTAGGGGATGAACTGGTTGTAGGTCATCGCCTCGGCGATCTTCTCGTCGCCGCGGTGGAGGTAGCCGACTTCGGGCGTGGCCTTCGTGATGTATTCGCCGTCCATCTCCAGGACGAGGCGCAGCACGCCGTGCGTGGCGGGGTGCGACGGCCCCATGTTGAGGATCATCTTCTCTCCGAGTGCATCGCCCGCCGCCTGCGAGAGCCCGTCCTTGGTGCGGGTGATGTTGTCGGGAATCTCAAACTCAACAGTGCTGGCGGCCATGTGCGGAAAAAATGTGCGCGTGACGATGCGGGCGCGGGGAAGGGGGCGCAAGGAATTTGTCGGGCGCGGGCGGGCACGCGGGTTTGGCGGAGGAAACTTGTTGCGCATCGGGCCGCGGGGAAAAAGAAGAGGGGCGACGAATGAGAACGAACAAGAACAGCGGAAAGCCTGTGGGCGCACTGCCATGAGCGGGGAGCGGCTGCGGCGATTTCCCGTGGTGGGCCGGTTCTTTGCCGGCGAGGCGCGCCCGCTGGTGAACTCGGGTGGTGAGCAGGAGGCTGACCGCGCGCCGGGCTGGTTCAATTTGGTGGAGGCACTGGTGGTGTTCACGCTGCTGCAGGTGGCGATCTGGTTTTTCATCGGTGCGGAAGGCGCGCGGAAGGGGGCGCACATCAGTGTGTCGTCCGCGGTCGGCTACCTCATCATCGGCATCTGCGCGGTGTGGGCTCTGTTCATTTCACCGCTGCTGCATGGGGACACGGCGGGGTCGTTCGGGCTGCCGGCTCCGGGTGAAGGGCGCGCATTTGTGCGGGGACTGCGCGGGGGCGCGCGGGTGGCCTACTGGGCTGCGGGACTGGTCCTGTGTGCGCTGGTGCTGGTGAATTTGAGTTTCACCACGCGCAAGCTCGGCATGCGGGACACTTGGCTCTACAAGCAGATGCTCTCGCCGGAACACATCCCGACGGCGGCAGGCTACATCGTCTCGTGTGCCGTGGGATTCGCACTCTACCGCGCGGTGACGATGTTCCTGATCCGATGGGACAATCTGTGGACGTCGGTGAAGGCGATGCTGTTCGTGGCGGCGGCGTCCTGGGGGGGGGTCGTGCTGCTCGGAGTGCTGCAGGCGCGCGCTTCGGGCGACTGGTCGCTGTTTGGGAAGTTCCAGTGGTTCGGCTGGGATCCGCGCAGGGCGTTCATCCCGCGCGCTGGCTTCTATCTTTTCTGGGGGATGATCCAGCAATGGGTGTTTCTCGGCTATTTTCACACGCGCGTCCGGCGCGGCTTGCCGGCGACACCCGCTGGGCGGCTGCTGGTGAGCGCGCTCTCTGGGGCATTTTTCGGGATCATCCACATCCCGTCGTGGCCCCTGGCGGCAGTCACGTTCATCGGCGGTGCGGCGTTCGGCTACTGCTATCAGTTTTCGCGCGCGCGGAACTTGTTCGTGATGGGCATCGCGCACGGCATCGGCGGGACTCTGGTGGCATTTCTCACGGACATCCGGATGAACGTCGGGCCGTGGAGCGTGGGAAACTAGCGGCGCAGCCGGAAAGGCGCTTGCGCATTGACGCTGTCGCGACGCGCCCCGTAAGTTGCCCTCGATTTGGAAACGCCAGAGACACTCGCCATCATCGCCGGGAGCGGAAGCTACCCGTTTGAAATGGCGCGCGGAGCACGGAAGGCGGGAGTGAAGCGCATCGTCGCGATGTCGTTCATCAATGAGACGAGCGAGGCGCTCGGGGCGGAGGTGGACCAAGTGGAGTGGCTGCGCATCGGCCAGGTGGGGAAGAGCCTCTCGATCTTGAAGAAATGCGGCGCGCGCCACGCGGTGATGGCCGGGCGCGTGGCGCCAAAAAACCTTTTTGACCTGCGGCCCGACTTCAAGGCGCTGTTCATCCTCGCGCGGCTGAAGCTGCGCAACGCCGAGACGCTCTTCTCCGCCGTCGCGGATGAAATGGCGAAGATCGGCGTCGAACTGCTGCCCGCGTGGAGCTTCATGCAGGACCGCCTTGCGACGCCGGGCCTCATTGCGGGGCCGAAGGTGAAGGCGCGTGTGGAGGACGACTTGCGCTACGGCCACAGCCTCGCGAAGGAGGTCAGCCGCCTCGACATCGGCCAGACGGTGATTGTGAAGAACGGCACCGTGCTCGCGGTTGAGGCATTCGAGGGGACCGACGAGGCGATCAAGCGCGGCGCGGCACTCGGACGTGGCGACGCCATCATGGTGAAGGTGAGCAAGCCGGGGCACGACGTGCGCTTTGACCTGCCGTGCGTCGGGCCGGTGACATTTGAGACGTGCCGCGCCGCCGGGGTGCGTGTGATCGGCATCGAGGCCGGGAAGACAATGCTCCTCGAGCGGGAGCGAGTCATCGAACTTGCGGCCCAATACAAAATTTCACTCTTCGGACTCTGAGAAAATGGCTGAACCTGCAATGCGCATCGGTGTCATCGGAACGGGAAGCATGGGGAAGAACCACGCCCGGATTTTTTCCGAGATGCCGGATGTGAAGTTCACGGCGGTGCTCGACACCCGTGAGGAAGTTGCCCGCGAGATGAGCGCGAAGTTCGGCGCAAAGCCGGTCACTTCGCTGGATCAGTTCCTGCCGCTCGTGGATGCGGCAACGGTGGCGACCCCGACGGTGACGCATTTCGAGATCGCCAAGGCGCTGCTCGAAGCAGGCAAGCACGTGCTCGTGGAGAAGCCGTTCACCGAGACTCCCGAACAGGCCCGCGAACTTTGCGACCTCGCGCAGAGCCGCGACCTCGTGCTGCAGGTGGGGCACATCGAGCGCTTCAACCCCGTGATGTCCGCGCTCGACAAGCGGCTCACCGCGCCGCGCTTCATCGAGGCCACGCGGCTCTCGCCCTATCCCGGCAGGAGCCTCGACGTCGGTGTGGTGCTCGACGTGATGATCCATGATTTGGAAATCATCCTGCACCTCGTGCGTTCGCCGTGGGTGAGCGTGGACGCCGTCGGCGTGCCGATTCTCAGCAAGCGCGAGGACATCGCAAACGTGCGCCTGCGCTTTGAGAACGGCTGCGTGGCAAACATCAGCGCGTCGCGCATCAGCCAGGACAAGCTGCGGAAGATCCGAGTCTTCCAGCCGGATGCGTATCTCTCGCTCGATTACCAGAAGCAGGAGGGCTACCTGCTGCGGCTCGCGCGGGAAGGCGAGAAGGAGAGCTCGTTCCTCGGGAAGATTCTCGGTCTTGCGACCGACGCGACGATCGTCACTGAGTTTGCCGGAAAGCGCATCGTGCGCGAACCGGTGCTCATCGAGAAGGACGAGCCGCTGAAGCGGGAGCTGGCTTCGTTCGTCGAGTGTGCGCGTGGAGGCCTGCAGCCGAAAGTTTCCGGGAGGGAGGCCACGGCGGCGCTGGAACTGGCGCTGGAAATCACCCGGCAAATCGAAGCCGCAGGCGCGAGACCGGCATGAAATTTTACGTCGTCGCGGGAGAGGCAAGCGGGGACGAGCGTGGCGTGGAACTCATGCGCGCGATCCGCCAGCGTGTGCCGGATGCGGAGTTCATCGGCGCCGGCGGGCGCAAGATGCGCGCGTTTGCCGGTGATGCGATTTTCGACTGGGCCGAGCGCGGCGTGGTCGGGCTCGTGGATGTGATCCGGAACTTCGGCTACTTCGCGCGGCAGTATTTCAGGATGCTCGCGGAGATCGAGGCTGCGAAGCCTGACGCGCTGATCACGATCGACTATCCCGGCTTCAACATGCGCCTCGCGAAGGCCGCGAAGGCACGCATGCCGGGCCTTCGCACCATCCAGTATGTGAGCCCGCAGGTGTGGGCGTGGCACCGTGGTCGCATCAGGAAGTTCGCGAAGTTCCTCGACCTCATGCTGTGCCTTTTTCCATTCGAGGTGCCGCTGTATGCCGGGGTCGGACTCAAGGCGGTTTGCGTCGGTCATCCGCTGCTTGATTCGCTCGCTGCGGAGAAGGTGGAGCAGCCGCGCGACTCGTCGCTGGTGGCGCTGCTGCCCGGCAGCCGCCACCGCGAGATCCGGAAAATTTTCCCCGTCATGGTGGAAGCTGCGAAAGCCCTGAAGGCTTCGCGCCCGTCGCTGCGCTTCGAGGTAGCCGCTGCGAACGAGGCCCTCGCGGCGAAGATGCGGGGCATCCTCGCCGCCGGTGGCAACGAGGACCTCTGCGAGATCACATTGCACACGGCCCACAGCCTGATGCAGCGCGCCACTGCTGGAATGGTCTGCAGCGGCACGGCGACTCTGGAGGCGACATTCTTTGGCCTGCCGATGGTGTTGATCTACCGCGTGTCCTGGCTGACCGGACAAATTGCGAGGCGGCTCTTGAGAATCCCGTGGCTCGGCCTGCCAAACGTGCTCGCGAACCGCGAGATCATCCGTGAGTTTCTCCAGGAGAAGGCGCAGCCTGCACCCATCGCTGCCGAAGTCCTCCGGCTCATCGAGGATGCGGTTGTGCGCGGGGAGCAGCAGCGTGCGCAGACCGATGTGATCGCGAGCCTTGGCGAACCCGGCGCCGCCCGCCGTGCCGCTGAGGCGATTCTTCAGGCGTAGCGCCTTGCCGCGCGGAGTCGCTATCTCCGCATTCGTTTCGCGACTTTCTCCGCGGCAGCGAAGCCGAACAGGCGGTAGATGATGCGGTAACTGAGCGGCGCCGCAGGTCCGGCGAGGTGAATGAGGCCGCGGCGTTTTTGTTCGTCGTGGTATCGCTTCGCGCCGACGAGGTCCTGCTTCGCGAATGTGCGGGCCATCTCGAAGCACGCCCGGCCGATTTCACGGCGGTGTGTTTCGGTGAGGAGCCGTTTTTCGGAAAGGTGCGTGAGCAGTGTGTCGAACAGCCCGGTGCGCACCCGAATCACTAGGAGCGGATCCTTTCTGCAAAGCGTTTCCTCGCTCCAAATGCGATAAACTGCGCCCGGTGTCGGTGCATACACGAAGCGCAGGCCCGCGATGAGCGCCCGGAGATAAAGCTCGTGTTCCTGACAGCAGGGCTGGCCTTCCTTCCATCCGCCGGCCCGCAGGAGCGCCTCGCGTCGCCAGAGGCATCCGCCCGTTTGCGGAATGTGCCAGCGGATCCACTGAGTGAAGATGTCCGCATCCGGGCTCGTCTCACTTTGCACGCGGCTGGAGGACTCAGCCTTCCATGTCTCGATCCACACCGGGCTTTGAATCACATCGGCATTGCGGCCGCCATCCGCCTCGCGGAGCTGGGTGATCACTTTCTCCGGCTCGAGGTAATCATCGGCATCGAGATACTGCACCCATTCGCCGGTCGCGTGCTGCAGCACGAGGTTGCGCGCATGGTTGGCGCCTTGGTGTCCGCCGGAGATGACCTTCACCCGCTCGCCGAATTCCTGAGCGATCGCGGGTGAGCCGTCTGTCGATCCATCATCCACCACAATCACCTCGGGCTCCACGCCGCGCTGGTCGAGCGCGCTCTGGATGGCCTGCGCGATCCAGCGGGCGGCGTTGTAGCAGGGGATGCCGATGGTGACCCTCATCGGAAGAACGTGCGGCGCCAAACCTCGTAGAGCCACAGTGAGTAGAAAGTGCGGCCGCCATCCCAACGCCCGGCGATCGTGTCCTCCCACGCGGCGAGCAGCAGCTTGCGGTCGAGCTGCTCGCACACGGCGGAGCTGGTGGCGAAGAGTTCGTCGCGCACGCGGTCGTGCAGCGGACCGGCGAACCATTTCGCGAGCGGCACTGGGAAGCCGAGCTTCGGCCGGTTCATCGATTCGTTGAGCTTCCGCGCGAGCACCTTTCGCAGGATGAATTTTCCCGGCCCGCCCGGCGGAAGCTTGAGCGACGACGGGATGCGCGCGGCGACCTTCGCGACCTCCATGTCGAGGATCGGCGTGCGCAGCTCGATGCTCGCGCCCATGCTCATCTTGTCCGCCTTTTGCAGGAGCGATTCCGCGAGCTGCCAGCGGATGTCGAAGCACAGCAACTCGCTGAGACGGTCGCGCTGAGTCTTGAACAAGACAGCGTTGCCGAAACCTCGAGCGAGATCTTGAAGCTTCGCAATTTGTGCGGAACTAAACGCGCGCGGGTTCGAGACATCCCCCGGAAATCCTTCCATGCGCAGCACTGCGATCTCGGCGTTGGGGGGGCTATTGGCGCGCCAACACAGCCTCGACCAGCGCGATCTGTCAGCGAAAGAGCCGCCGGGCAGGAGGCGCTGCCAGCGGCGCAAGCGCGACGTTCGCTCCATCGTGGCGAGCATTCCCGCGTAGCGCTGTTCGTAGCCGCCAAACAACTCGTCGCTACCTTCGCCGCTAAGCAGCACCTTCACATGGCTGCGCGCAAGTTCGCAGACTTTCAGGACGGCGAACGCAGCAGGATCGCCAATGGGCTCGTCGAGGTGCCAGGCGATGCGCTCGATGCTTTCCGCGAGGTCCTGCGCGGACAGGTCGAGTTCATGGTGCTTCGAGCCAATCTCCTTCGCAGTCGCCGCTGCACCAGTCTGTTCCGAGTCGCCTGCACCAAAACCGACGGTAAACGTCTGCATTTTTCCGGCCTGCAATTCCTGTGCGTATGCAGACACGACCCGCGAATCGAGGCCGCTGCTGAGCAATACTCCGACAGGCACGTCTGCGCGCAAATGCACGCGCACGCTGTCCTTCAATGCGGCGTCAAGCGCATCGGCGGCATCGTGCTCGGTAACGAGATCAGGACTGTCGGCCAGCCGATATTCCCAGTCTGCTGTTTCGGAAATGTATTCGTCCTTGAGCAACACTGTCAGGAAGTGGCCGGGCAACAGCTTGCGGATATTTTTGAAATGCGTGAGGCCTTCCTCAAGAAGGGGTGGCAACGAGGTCCACGCCGCGTAAGTCAGGAACGCATCCAAATCCGGCACATTACCACTTGGGCCACACCGAAGTTCGTGGCTGACCCAAGGCAGAGCGAGGAGTGATTTCAGTTCGCTGGCGAATGCGAACCGACAGCCGTGTTCTGTCCAGTAGAGCGGCTTCTGCCCGAAATGATCGCGCGCAAGCAGCAGCTTGTGCTCACGCGAATCGAGAATGCAGAACGCAAACATGCCGCGAAGACGCGCGAACATCGAAGCGCTGCCTTCCTCGTAAAGATGCACGAGCACCTCGGTGTCGGAGTGCGTGCGGAAGACGTGGCCCTTCGACTCCAGTTCGCGGCGCAGCTCGACGTAGTTGTAGATTTCGCCGTTGAAGACGACGGCGATGGTCTTGTCTTCGTTCCGAAGCCGTCGCTTTGCGAGACGTGCGTGCCCTCGCCGTCGGGGCCGCGGTGGACGATGCGGGCGAGCATTCGCCCGAGCGCGCCGCCGAGGTCGGGCTCTGAACGATCAACGATGCCTGCGATGCCGCACATGTGAGAGGTGAAGTGGTTCGGCTGAGTTAGCGGGGCGCGTGCCAGCGGTCAGTTCGCGAGCGCCATTCGGTAGCCGTCGGCCGTGATGCGCGCGACCGTGTCCCACGAAGTGGCCGCACGCCAATGGGCTGCGCCGGCAAAATCGGCCGGCGTGCTGAAGGTCTCCGCAAGTTTCGACGCAAAGTCGGAGTCCATGCTTTCAAAGCGGCGGACGAATGGTGTCGGTTCGTCTAGCACGACGGTGTCGAGGCGCTTCGGCAGGAGCATGGGCAGGCCCCACGAACGGGCGAGGTTTGCCGCACCTGACGTGAAGATGGTGCGGTAGTTGAAGATGGTGGCGTCGGCGGCACAGAGCCAGAGCTTGAGTTGTGCGTCGTCGAGCCAGCCGAAGTGCGTCGTGATGTTTGCGACGCCCGCGGCGAGCTGTGCGATGTGCGCACGGTATTCCTCCGTGTGCGGCTTGCCGACGATGGCGAGCATGGCATCGGGATTCGCGCGCTTCCACCACCCGATGATTTCCTCCTGCCCCTTGTAGGGTTCCACCGCGCCGAAGATGAGCGCGATGCGCCCGGCACTGAGGCCGAGGGCTGCCCTCGCCTCATCGCGGGGAACCGGTGGGCCGAGCGTCACCGACAGATCGCCATGCGGAATGATGCGGACTTTTTCCGGCGCGAGCTGGAAGGTTTCGACGAGACGCTGTTTCGCGATTCCCGAATGGGCGAAAACGACGCCGGCGCGTTGGAATGCCGCGCGCGAATTGCGGAACTGGAACGACTCGTTGCCGCGATTGTGAGCCTGCAGGTTGTGCGCGGTGACGGCGAGCGCGCGGCCACGGACGGCGCCAGCCAGATCGAAGCTGAAGCGCGCGCGCCGGAACCAGTCCCAGATGTCGCCCTTGGCCGGATAATATGCCTCCGGCCAGTGCAGGTGGAGGATGTCGCATCGGCGCGAGGCCATGAGGCGGCGAAGCGGAAAGATGCGCTTGTAGTGCGTGAGCCAGGAGACGTTCACGCCATGCGGCGGCAGTGCTTCCGCGAGGAGACGCTGATATTGGACTCCGTTGCGCCAGTCGGGCGCGAAGATGCACTCGATCATCGCGACTCCGCTGCGAGAAGAACCGGACGCAGCCGTCTGAGTCCTTCACCATAGAAGCGGTCGCGCACGGCTCCGACGTAGTGGCGCGCGACCGAGTCCTCGGCGGCGTGCTTGCCGAGCGAGACTTCGTAGCTTTTCGGCAGCAGCCCACCTTTCGCGTAGCGCGACGCGCAGAGTGCGAAGAGCGTCTGCTCCACGCGCCAGAGATGGCCTTTGAGAATGCTCGTCTCGCCGAGGGCGCGGTCGCAGAACTCGAAATCGATCGCCTCTTTCGCAATGAGTCCGAGGCCGCTGTTCACGCGTCGCCAGAGCTTCACCGAAAGTTCCTCCTGCGCCTCCGTCTCGGAAATCAGGCTGCCCTCGGCGATGTCCTCGTTGAACCAGCATTCCTTCGCACCGCTGCCCGCCCAGTCCATGATTTCGCGCGGGTGATTGAAGAAGAGCACGTCGCTGTCGAGCATGATGAACTGCTGCGCCTCGCAGTAATACGGCATGTCGAAGATCTTCAGCGCGAGCGGATGCATGCCGCGGTATTCGTAGCAGAAGGGAAGGGGCTTCAGCACGCTGTCGAGGGTCGCGTCCGCCTGCGCGCGGGGAATGATGCGAGCGTTCTTGAAAAGCGCGCCGAGTTCGCGGCGGATCGCATCGGTGAGCGTGCCGTCGTCGTGGATGACGACATTCCACGTCTGCTCCGTGTAGTGGAAGAAGCTCGCCAGCATCCATGCGCAGAGCTGCCAGTCCCTTTCACCAGTGAGCACGTGGACGGGGACGGACATCGGCGCGTCGTTCCAGAACGGCCAGCTCCACTTTTGGATGAGCGGCCGGACTTTGTAATCGTGGTATGCGGCGCTCCAGCCGCGCTTTGCATCGCGCTTGAGCAGCATCCACATCCGTCCCGGTGAAATCATGCCTGTTTATGACGCTGCAAACCGACGAGTCTGGCAAGCGCGGCTTGGATGCGTCTGCGCACGGGCTGGCAGAAGAGCCATTGAGGATGGGAGAGCAGCGCCCTTGCGAATACCGGCGGTTTGCGACCGGATTTGGCGCCTTTGCCGAGCTGGTAGAGGTCGTAGCTGAGGTTCGCCCGCAGCATGAGCTTTCGCCAAACTCCGATGGGAGCGCGGGCGTCGAGATGCTGCTGCACGATGGCGCGGATTTCGTCGGCTGCCTGTTCGGCGGCGCGGGATTTTTGCGCGGAATGGATTCGGAACTGCGCGAGCACTTCCGGAATGTGCGCGGTGCGGGCGCCGGCAACGATGCACCGCACCCAGAAATCGTAGTCAAAGGCGAGCTGCCAGCGTGTGTCGAAGCCGCCGACCTTCTCCCAAAGGCTGCGGCGGAAAAAGACCTCCGGCTGCACCCACTGCCGCTTCCGCCACCAGACGTTGTAGATGTCGAGCATCTCCGGCAGCGAGCTGATGCGGCCGGTGTGCGTGCCGGTCGGTCTGCCGTCGCGGTCGATCCATTCGATGCGGCCGTAAATAAGGTCGATTTCGGGATGCTCGCGGAAGAATGTGAGCACGCGCTTCGCGGCGCCGGGCGCGAGGAGGTCGTCTCCGTTGATGAAGCCGACGATGTCGCCGCCCATTTCACGGAATGCGCGGTTGATCGCGTCGGTCTGCCCCGAGTCGCGCTCGCTGCGCACCGTGTCGCCCCCCCGGGCAAACGAGCGGGCGATTTCCACCGTGCGGTCCTTCGATGCGCCGTCCTGCAGCCACCAGCGCACGGCGGAGCCCTGCGCATTGAGGGATTCCAATGTCGCGGGAAGGAACTCCTCCGCATTGAAAACGGGAACGGCGAGGACGAGCTGGTCTGCGGCCGAACTCATGCGATGGCGGGCTCCTCGGAAAGCGTGCGCACTTTCCACTGGATGCGCGGGCAGACGACACCGGGCCAGGGTTCGGGGAAGTTCGAAGATTGGTTGCCGGCTCCGGAAATCACGAGGCTGAGGTAGTTCCGCATGTGGATGAGGAAACGCTCGCCGGGGATGTCGCACTGCACGCCGATGGCGTAGCCGCGGCGATTCAGCAGTCCGCCGGGGACGAGGCAGGTGGTCTGGTAGCAGCCGGGCTCATGCGTGTCGGTCTGGAAGTTGTGATCCGTCGCGACGAAGGCGAGCTCGCCCTCCTGCGTCGTGAACGCCACGTCGAAGCGCACGCCGCGCACGCGTTTGCGGACGCGGTAGGTGACTTCGATGGCGATTGGTTGGTCTGCTTCAAACGTAGTCCGCACGCGGCCCTCGCGGTCGAGCAGGCGGATGCGTGTGTATTCGATCTCGTCGCAGGTGGGCGCGTCGTCGCGGCCCGTCCAGTCCACCTCGCCGGCGACCTCGTCGGGAACGGTCGAAGCGAGGTAGCGGCTGATGATTTCCGCGGGCGGGCCGTCCATGGTGGCGCGCCCGTCCTCGATCAAGATGGCGTGCCCGCACAGCGCGCGGATGGCGCCCATGTTGTGGCTGACGAAGAACACCGTGCGCCCGTGCTGTGATGCGACCTCGCCCATCTTGCCGAGGCACTTCTTCTGGAAACCGGCGTCGCCGACTGCGAGCACCTCGTCGATGAAGAGGATCTCCGGTTCGAGGTGCGCGGCCACTGCGAACGCAAGGCGCACAAACATGCCGCTGGAGTAGTGCTTCACCGGCGTGTCGATGAAGCGCTCGATCTCGGCGAAGGCGATGATCTCATCCAGCTTGGCGCTGATTTCCCATCGCTTCATGCCGAGGATGGTGCCGTTGAGGAAAATGTTCTCCCGCCCTGTGAGGTCGGGATGAAATCCGGTGCCGACTTCGAGGAGGGAAGCTAGGCGTCCGCGCAGGATCGCTCGCCCGCTCGTCGGCTCCGTGATGCGCGAGAGGACCTTCAGCAGGGTGCTCTTGCCGGCGCCGTTGCGTCCGACGATGCCGATGACCTCGCCCGCGTTCGCGGTGAAGCTGATGTCGCGGATTGCCCAGAAGGTGTCCGGCGTCGGTCCCTGGCGCGTGGATGGCACCGGAGGCGCCTCCTTCTTCGGCGCAGCGCCTTTTCCCCGGCGGAAGCGCGCGGTGAGCCGCTCCAGCGTGTCGCGCAGGCTCGTCGCCCCGATGCTGCCGAGGCGGAAGAGCTTGGAAAGTGATTCGACTTCGACGCGTGGCTTCATGGTTCAGAGGGCAGCGGAGGGCAAAAGCGGGCGTGCGCGGCGGCGCGGCTGCGGCGGGTGGGCCGGTCGGTCATGGAGAGGGGGCTATGCACTGTCCGTCACCGTCCTTTCCGCGCGGCCAAATGCGACGACCCCGAGCAGCAGCACGAGCGTGCTCGCGGCTGCCGACACGCCGAGCATTCCATTGTCCCAAGTCCCGTTTCCGAGGAGCGCAAAGCGGAATCCCTCGACGATCGGAGCCATCGGGTTCACCCACGCGATCCACGCCCAGCGGCCATCGCCGCCGAGGATTTTCGAAAGCGGATAGATCACCGGCGTCACAAACATCCAGAGCTGGAGCAGGATGGGAGTGAGGTGGGTGAGGTCGCGGTATTTCGCCGTGGAGGCGGAGATGAGCAGGCTGAGGCCGAGGCTGAGCGCCGCGGTGATGAGCAGCAGCGGCAGCATGAGCAGAGTCGCGAGACCGAAGTGGGCGGATTTTCCGTGGAGTGAAAACCACTCCACGAAAACGAAGAAGATCGCGAACTGGAGGATGAAGGCGAAGAGGTTCGAGATGATCGTGGAAATCGGCACGATGAGCCTCGGGAAATAGACCTTGCCGAAGAGGTGCGAGTTTGCCGTGAACGTCTGCGAGGCGGTGGTGATGTTCTGTGAGAAGTATCCCCAAGGCAGGAGCGCGCAGAGGTAGAAGAGGACGGGTGGAAGGCCGCCCGTCTCGATGCCTGCGACCTTGTTGAAGACGACGGTGAAGACGAGCGTGTTCAGCAGAGGCTGGAGGATGAACCACAGCGGGCCGAGGAGGGTCTGCTTGTATTTGGCGAGGAAATCGCGCCGCACGAGCACGAACAGGAGGTCGCGGTAATCCCACAGTTCGCGCCAGTCCACGCGCAGCCAGCCCGTGCGGGGTTCGATGAGAATCTCACACTGCGGTGGGATGCCTGATGCGGCTGGGCTGGTGTGCGCGTCGGACATGACTTTCAAATTACACGCTCCAGTGCCAGCACGCGAGCTGCCACTCGTTTCCCTCGCTGGCGACAGCACCAGTGTAGCCGAGCGCGGGGCATAGGTTGCGAACGCCGAATCGGTCCGTCCGCGGCGGGAATCCAAGGCCGGTGCCCTCGGCTTTCAGGCAGGCCTCCTTGCGGGTCCACAGGTCGAAGAAACGCGACACGCGTTCGTTCGGCGGCGCGGTGCGCAGGTCCCAAGCCTCCTCCGGCTCGAAGTAGTGCTCCACGATGGGATCGAGCTCGATGTCGCGCTGCACGCGCTCGACATCCACGCCGACTTCGCGGCCGCGTGTCACGGCGATGAGCGCGAGGTCGCCGGAGTGGCTGAGATTGAAGCGCAAATCGGTGAACGTCTGCACGAGCGACGGCTTGCCTGCTGGGCCGTTCCGGAATTCCAGCGACTGCGGGTCCGCCGAGAGGTAAAGGCCCAACACCATGCGCAGCGCACCGTGAGCGGCGATGAAACGCTCGCGATCCAGCGTGTTCACAAAGCGGCCTGCGCGCATGATTTCCTCGCGCGACAGAACCGCCTCCGCGCCGGCGAGGCGGACGGGATTGTCCAGCGCTGCGCGCCACAGGTGGATTTCACCGGGCGCGAGCTGCGGGCGGAGCGGGCCTGCTGGCCAGTTAAGCGGCGGCTGTAGCATGTTGAAGGTTTGTGTTCGCAAGGGCGATGAGTTCGCGGAGCTTTGCCGCCGTCGTGGCGCCGTTTTCACGGATGTAGGAGAGGTGGGTGCCGGGCAGGACGTGAGTTTCCAAGTCGCCCACCGGCATCCTCTCCCAGCCGAGCTTTCCGTGAGTCTGCGACGATTCCTCGTCGATGAGGAGCGTCACCGTTCCGTGGTAGGACGCCTTCAGCGAGTGCCGGAGAAGCGTGATCGGGTAGTCCTTCTGTCCCCGGGCGTGCTGTTCGACAGTCGGCGCCTCGGCAGGGCGGCTCGCCTTGCCGCGATTGAGGAGCCTGCCGAAGATGTAGCCGATTTTCTTTCCGAGCGAGAGACCGGACATTTTTCCAAGGTGGTGACGGATGCGCTGCGTCACCGACACCTGGGGTGCTTCCGCGGCTTGCCGCCGCGCCTCAGAGTCGATGAAGTCCTTCAAATGGCGTTCGTCTGGCACCACTGTGTCCAATAGCATGAGGAGCGCCACTTCCTCGCCGTCATTCTCGAGCAGGCAGGCCATCTCGTAGGCGCAGATGCCGCCCACGCACTCGCCGGCGATGCGGTAAGGACCGTGCGGTTGCACCCGGCGGATCTCCCGAACGTAGTCCGCGGCCATTTCGGTCACGCTCGCATGCGGAGTCTCGCCGCTTCGCGTTCCGCGCGCCCTCAGGCCCCAGACCGGCATCGCTGGATCGATCTGCCGAGAGAGACCGCCGTAAACGAGGAACTCGGGCTCGCCGCCCCAGCCGCCCGGGATCAGGAAAAGCGGGGGCGCCGAGGAGTCGCCACGCTGAATCTGGACGAGGAAGTTTCCCGGCATTCTTTCGAGAACTGAGTGCTCGGTGACAAACGCCGCGAGCCCTTCGATGGTGGGTGTTTCGAACAGCCGCTGCGCCGGAATCTCTACGCCGGTCTCCCTGCGGATGTCCGACAGCATCCGAAGCGCGAGCAGTGAGTGGCCCCCCGAAGCGAAGAAGTCCTCGCGCACGGACGGTGTCGGCCGGCGGAGAACGCGCGACCAAATCTCCGCGACACGGCGCTCATCGTTGTTCCGCGGTGCGATGGCGTCCGTGGTGCTTGAGTTGGCGTCGGGCGACGGAAGCATCTGCGTGTCCAGCTTGCCGTTCGCGGTGAGCGGGAGTGCATCGAGCCACACGAAAGCCGAAGGAATCATGTGAGCCGGGAGGTGCTGCGTGAGGAATTTCCGCAGATCCTCGTTGTCCGCGCGCTGTCCGCGCCGCGGAACGACGAATGCCGAGAGCGACTCGACGCGCCCGTTTTGGGACTGCGCAATGACTGCCGCCTGCCGGACCTGCGGGTGCCGCTGCAGCGCGGCTTCGATCTCACCCAGTTCGATGCGGAAACCGCGGAGCTTCACCTGCGAATCGCGGCGGCCGAGGTATTCGATCGTGCCGTCGGGCAGCCAGCGGGCGAGATCACCCGTCCGGTAAAGCCGTCCGAATTCCGTGCTGAGGAATTTTTCCGCCGTCAGCTCCGGGGCGCCGTGGTAGCCGAGCGCGACACCCGGGCCGCCGATGTGGATTTCGCCCGGAACGCCGGCAGGCGCGGGATTGAGCGCTCGGTCGAGGATGAAGACGGACGTGTTCGCGATGGGCCGTCCGATTGGCACTCCGGCGCCCGCGAGCTTTTCCAGCGTGTGGCAGATGGCAAACGTTGTCGTCTCTGTCGGGCCGTATCCGTTCACGAGCGACGCCGGCTTTCCGTGCTCGAGCACGAGCCGGACGCTCGCGGCATCCGCGGCCTCGCCGCCGAAGACCAGCGTGCGAAGCGGTGCAAACATCGCCGGAGCCTCGTGCGCGAGGCGGTTGAACAGCGACGTGGTGAGGAACATCGCGGTGATGTGGTTCCACTCGATGTGCCGCGCGAGCGCATCGGGCGAGAGCAGCGTGTCGCGCGGGGTGACCACGAGCGCACCGCCGTTCAGCAGCGCGCCCCAGACTTCGAAGGTCGTGGCGTCGAAATTCGGATTCGATGCGAACGCCACGACATCGTTGTCCGAGAGAGCAACGTAATTGGTGTTCCAGACGAGGCGTGTCACCGCGCGGTGCGGAACGACAACCCCTTTTGGAGTGCCCGTCGAACCAGAAGTGAACAGCAGGTAGGCGGGGCCCGAGGCATCGACTTTCCGATCCAGTGCCGCGGTGCTGGCGCCCTCGTAGGCCTCGGAGTCGAGCATCAGCACGGTGCAGGTCTGCCTGATCCACTTCATGCGCTCCGGCGGCTCATCGGCTGCCACTGGCACATACGCACCACCCGCGCGGAGGACGCCGAGGATTTCCCAGACGAAGCGCGCCGAACATTCGCCGCGGACGCCGACAAACTGACCAGCATTCAGTCCCGCGGCGACGAGATGGTTTGCGACCCGGTTCGCGCGTTGGTCCACTTCGGCGTAAGTGAACCGCCGATCGCCGTCGATCACCGCTGTGGCGCCTGGCTGGGCTGCAGCGCGCTTTCGGAACAACTCCGCGAGCCCGGTTTCCGCCGGGAATTCGTTTGCCGGTCCCTTCCCGAGTTCGAGCAGCTTTGCGCACTCGTCCGAGGTGATGAGCGGCAGCATCTGGAGCGGCGTCTCCGGTGCGGCGACGACGGCCCGCAGCATTGTGCGGTAATGCGCGAGCCAGCGGAGGATGGTCGCGGAGTCGAACAGGTCGGTGTTGAAGTCGCAGTCCACCCGCAGATCGCCGTCCTCCTCGAAGCAGGTGAAGCTGAGGTCGAATTGATAAGCCGCGCGCGGGTTGCCGGAGAGCTCGTGCTCGACACCGGCGAAGCGCAGGTCGGTGTGCGGAGGGTTGAGGTTGAATGTGCAGCTGATCAGCGGCACGCGGCTCGGGTCGCGGGGCAGGGGAAGGTGGCGGACGAGCTGGCCGAAATTGAAGCGCTGGTGCTCGAAGGCCTTGAACAGGCTGTTGCGCGTGGACCGGAGAAAATCGGCGAATGGCTCCATGCCTGTGGCGTTGGAACGGAGCGCGAGAAGATTCACACAGTGGCCGACGAGGTCGGAGCCGCCGGCAAGATTCTGTCCGGCCGCCGGCACGCCGACGACGAAATCCCCCTCGCCGCTGAGGCGGAAGATCAGGGCCTTGAATGCGGCGAGCAACAGCGCGAACGGCGTTGCCCCGAGTTTGGCGCCAGCGTGGGTGAGCTCGCGGTAGAGCGATGCAGGAATGGTGGTGTGCTCGCGCGAGCCGGCGTGCGAACGCTGCGGCGGGCGTGGGCGATCACCGGGCAAATCCAGCGGGGTGGGAAGCGTCCGAAAGCAGTCGAGCCAGAAGCTCTTGTCCGCAGCGAAGGCTTCGGTGCGCTGCTGCTCCTCCTCCCATCGCTGGTAGTCCGACATCTGCATCGGCGCTGCAAGGCCGTGCGGGCGGCCTTCACGGATCGCCGTGTAGATGATGCCGAGTTCCCGCAGCACGATGTCGTAGCTCCATCCGTCGCACGCGATGTGGTGCGCGGTGATGATCAGGGCATGGTGGCTGGCGTCGAGCCGGAGGATACGCGCCGCGAGAAGCGGGCCGCGAGCGAGGTTGAATTGCCGCGAACCCTCGGCTTTTCGCCGCGCGAGCGCAGTCCGATCGCGCTCCGCTGCCGGCATCGCGGAAAGATCCTCGAGCGGAACATCGAGGCTCCACTGCGGCGCGACGGTCTGCGTCTCGCCGTCTTCGCTGAATGTCGTGCGCAGCGCATCGTGCCGATCGACCACGGCTTGGAGAGCGCGGCGCATTGCCTCGACATCGAAGTCGCCACGAAAGTCCACGGTGCAGGTTTCGTTGAACGCCGCGCTCGCCAACGATCCACGCTGGCATGCGAGCCAGACTTCGCGCTGCGCCTCGGCGATGGGGACCGGCCCCTTCTGGGGCGCCGGGGTTGGAGCGGCTTCCACCGCGACTGGCTTCGGAGCGGGCACCTCCGGTGCCTGCAGGTGCGCTCCGCTTTGGGGCTGAGCAGGTGCATGCTTTTCCAGATGCGCTGCAAGTGCGCCGAGCGAGTCGAGTTCTGCGAAGAAATCCAGAATGCCGAGCTGAACGCCGAAGCGTTTCTGGATGACGATGATGAGCTGCGCGAGGAAGAGGGAATCGAATCCGAGGTCGAGCAGCGTGGTCGCTGGATCGGTGCTGCTGTAGTCGGTGCCGGTCTGTTCCTTCAGCAGCGTTGTCAGCCGAGTGAATGCGGAATGGCTCGAAGGATCCGCCGCAGCCGGGATCGCGTTTGGCAGGGCGACGGTGCGGAGCGGAGCGGCGCTGGTCGGCTGCGACGCGTGGACTGTGCTTGCCGGTTCGCCGTCGAGCGCGCTGGCCGTGAGCGGCAACGGCACGCCCGCTGGCATATCGGCGAAGTAACGCTGCCGCTCGAAGGCGTAGCCGGGGAGCGAGATGCGGCGCCGCGTCTCGCCAGCATGAATCGCCGTCCAGTCGAGCGGGACACCGGCCAGCCAGAGACGGCCTTGGGCTGTTGCGAGCGTTCCGGATTCGTCCGCGTCCTCGGCGAGCGTGTTGGCAAACTCGTGGGCCGCGGACTTTGCGGGATGCTGCCGCGCGAGCTGGGTCAGCGCGTTTCCAGGCCCGACCTCGAGCAGCGCGCGTCCAGTGGCGTCGAGCAGCGTGCCGACTCCGTCGGCGAAGCGGACGGCAGAGCGCACGTGGCTCCCCCAATATGCGGGGTCGGTCGCCTGCTCGGCCGTGATCCAGTCGCCGGTGATGTTTGAGACGAACGGAATCTGCGGTTTGTGAAGCGGGATGGCGCGGACGAGTTCCGTGAAGGGCTCCACGACTGGTGCGACCATTTCGGAATGGAATGCATGCGAGGTCGCCAGCCGCCTCGCGGAGACGCCGCGCTTGGTCAGCTCCGTCTCGGCGGCTGCGATTGCGTCCGAAGGACCGGACAGCACGCAGAGGCGCGGGGAGTTGACTGCGGCGATCGAGACACTGCCGACCGCGAATTCCTTCGCCTCCGCTTCACCGAGCCTGGCGGCGAGCATCGAGCCGCCGGGTAGCTGCTGCACCAAGCGGGCGCGGGCCGCGACGAGGTGCGCAGCATCGCGTAGAGTGAAAACGCCTGCCAGCGTCGCGGCGGCATATTCGCCGACGCTGTGGCCGAGCAGCGCATTCGGGCGCAGGCCGAAGGACAACCACATCTGCGCGAGCGCGTATTCGATGGCAAAAATGGCGGGTTGAGTGACGCGCGTTTGTTGGAGTTCGTCCGCGACGCCGGAGAAAACTGCGGAGCGCAAATCGACTCCGATTTCCGGTTGGAGAAGCTGCGCGACGGTGTCGAATGCATCCCGGAAAACCGGCTCGGAGGCGTAAAGCTGCGCGCCCATGCGGGGATATTGCGATCCCTGGCCCGGGAAGACGAATGCGACAGGAGTGTCCGTGCGATCGTCCCGGCGCACGAGCTTTGTTCCCGCGCGGAGTGCGGTGATCGCGTCGGCGTTCGTGCCTGCGATGAAGCAGCGCCGTTCCGCAAATTGCTGCCGGCCTGTTTGGAGAGTGAATGCGGCATCCGCCAGCGGCACGCCGGGATTTGCCTCGAGATGTGCCGCCAGATTCTGCGCCGCCTGGTCGGCAGCAGCCGCGGTTCGCGCCGAAATCGGCAGCACCTGCACGGCGCGTCCCGGAGTTGTCGCGGGTTGCGGCGGCGCCTCTTCCAGCACGACATGCGCATTCGTTCCACCCACGCCGAAGGAACTCACACCCGCTCGTCGAGGCCCCGCTCCCCGAGGCCAGTCGATTGTTTTTGGCGATACGTAGAACGGCGACTCGTCGAGCTTCAGTTCGGGATTCGCGTTTTCAAAGTGGAGCGTCGCCGGGATCCGCGCGTGCCGGAGCATCAGCGCGGCCTTGATGAAACCGACGGCGCCGGCGGCGGCTTCGAGGTGACCGATGTTCGATTTGGCTGAGCCGAGCGCGCAGAATTTTCCCCGTGATGCGCCTGTGCCGAATGCCTGTGCCAGTGCCGCGACCTCGATGGCATCGCCGAGCGGCGTGCCTGTCCCGTGAGTCTCCACGTAGCTGATGCTTTCCGGCGGCGCGCCAGCCAGCGCCTGCGCGAGTGCTATTGCCTCGGCCTGCCCGTCGATGCTCGGCGCGGTCATGCTCACTTTCGCGGAGCCGTCGTTGTTGAGCGCCCAGCCTTTGACCACCGCATAGATCTGATCGCCCTCGGCGAGCGCATCGGCGAGGCGCTTCAGGACGACGACGCCGCAGCCGTGGCTGAATACGGCACCCGCTGCCTTGGCGTCGAATGGCTTGCAGAGGCCATCTGGCGACGCCATCCCGCCGTCGCGGAAAAAGTAGCCGCGCGTCTGCGGGAACGTAATCGAGACTCCGCCCGTGAGCGCCGTGTCGCACTGATAGCTGGCGAGGCTCTGGCATGCGGTCGCGAGGGCGACGAGCGAGGTGGAGCATGCGGTGTTGATGCTCAGCGCCGGGCCGCGGAGGTTCAGCTTGTAGGCGAGCCGCGTGGCGAGGAAGTCCTTCTCATTGCCCATCGTCACGATCAACTCGCCCACGGCATCCATGATGTCGCGGCGCGCGCGGACGAAGCGCCCGTAGCTGTTGAAGGACATGCCGGCATACACGCCGATGACGCCGGAGTAGCGCTTCGGGTCGCACCCCGCGTCCTCGAGCGCGTGCCACGCGGTTTCCATGAAGACACGCTGCTGCGGGTCGATGGCCTCCGCCTCCCGCGGCTGGATGCCGAAGAATCCTGCATCGAACCATTCCGGTCGATCGATGACACCGCGCGCAGGCACGAAACCCGGATCGGTGCGGAGCGCCGCGGGATCGTATCCCGCCGCAGCGAGGTCCTCGTCTGTGAAACGCGTCACGCCATCACGCCCCGCCAGCAGGTTCCTCCAGAACGACGGCACGTCCGACGCGCCGGGAAAGCGGCCGGCGAGGCCGATGACGGCGATGCCTTCTGCTACGGGTTCATGGGCTGACATTTTGAGATGCGAGTAGCCGGGATTGTGCCAGCGGACTAGGAAGGGTTTTCCATCGGAGTCTCACCGCCGGGGATTACGCGTGGCGAGCGCCTGGCGCTGACGCTCTGCCCGGAGCCGTGCCTTGTCCACTCCCGGCGAGGAGGGCGCGCCAGTTGCGAGGTGCTGCGCGAGCGTCCTCGGCGTCGGGTTTTGAAAAAGTGCGAGCAGCGAGATTTCCCGTCCGAGTCTGCGGCAGAGCTCCCGGTGGACTTGAATCAGCAGCAGCGAGTGGCCGCCGAGTTCGAAGAAACTTTCATCCGGACCGACTTGGTCGAAGCCGAGAACCTGCTTCCACACCGCGATCACGCAGTCCTGGAATTGGTCCACCCGCAGAGGTGCCTGAGGCGCGCCGGCGGGGCCTTCCGTCGTGGAGGACATCGAATCTGGCTCCATGCCGCCCGGAACTCTGGCAGCGTGCGGCCTGCGGGATTCCTCGAGCGCGGCGCAGAGGTCCATCGGGCTGACGATGATCTGAGGCAGATTCGCTTCGAGTGCGCGGCGGAATGCCTCCAGGCCATCGGCCGTCGATATCGCCTTTCGCAGCGCGTCCGCCTTCCAATGCTCCATTCCGGGGGCGGGGGTCATTTTTGCAAGGATCCCGACTTCGCGCCAGCCGGGCCAGTTAATCGCCACGGTGTGAGGGGAGCCGTGATCGCGGCTGGCGAAATGGCTGAACGCGTCAAGGAACGCATTTGCCGCGCTGTAATCAACCTGCCCCGCCGGACCAAGCACCGATGCGGTCGAGGAGAACAGGACGAGGAAGTCCGCCCCGGCTTCTTTCGAGAGCTGATGCAGGATCTCGCACCCCCGGACTTTCGGAGCCATGACAACCTCCGCGACCTCCCGGGATTTTCCTGCTATGAGGCCATCGCGGACGATGCCGGCGGCGTGGATGACGCCGTGGACAGCGCCATGGCGACGTCGGGCTTCGTCGAAGACCTGCCTCATCGTTTGCAAATCTGAACCCTCGGCGGTGACCACATCCACCTCGGCGCCGAAACTCTCCAATTCGAGCAACTGTGTGATCAGTTCGACCGTTGCAGCGGGAGTATCAGAGCGGCCCGCCATTTCCGTCCATTTCGGCTTTTCGGGAAAAGCCGACTTCCTCGTGAGGACCAGCCGGGCCTTGCATGTCTCCGCGAGAAATTTCGCCACCTCCATGCCGATGCCGCCCGTTCCGCCGGTGATTACGTAAACTCCGCGTGCGCGAAGCCGCCGGGAAGTGGGTTGATTCTCGGGCCCCGCGGGCACGCTCCAGCCTCGCGGAAGGCGGTCGTATTTTTTCCTCCACCGATGGGGACCGCGAAGGGCGATCACTTCATCGCGGGCCGGTCCGCCGAATTCGCACACGATGCGTTGCGCGATGTCGTCCGGCAATTTCTCCGCTGGAAGTTCGTCCGGCAGATCCAAGTTGAAGCAGGTGATGTTCGGAAACTCCTTCGGGATCACGGCGCACGGTCCGAGGACTGTCGCTCTCCGAGGCCGGAGGTTTTCATCGCCGGTCACATCGTGCATCCGGGTCGAAACGACACCGACCGTCATCGGGGTGGTGATGCCGAGTTCGCTGATCGCGCGGGCGATGAAAAGTAGGCTGAAGAATCCGAGGTTCAAATCGTCGGCATCCGCCGCCGAGCCAGCGCATCCGAGATGGATGATTCGAATTTCCCGGCATGGCTGGGTTTTGATCTCACGGAAGAGGCCCAGATAGTCCTCGGGGGAAGCCGGATTGACTTCGAAGCCACCCCCCGCACCCTGTTGGAAACGCCCGGCCATGTTGACGATTCGGACCGAAGCAGGCGTCGCTTCGAGGCAAGTCCGCAGCTTCGCGGCCTGCGCCGGATTACGGCAGAAGATCAGCCACAGCACATCCTTTCCCGCCGCGAGCTTGCCGCCACCTTCGGGGGACACTGTCCGTTCCCACGACGGGACGTAGAACCAGTCGTCGAAATCCGTGAGTGCCCGCTCGTCCGCTTTCGGGCGGGCTGCGGATTCCTGTGAGGGCGTCCGGGCGTCGAGCCAGTAGTCCTGCCGTTCGAATGGGTAAGTGGGCAGGGGAACTTTCCGCACGGGGCTTTTGCCATGGAGCCTCTCCCAGCGGATTTCTCTGCCAGTCAGCCAGAGCCTGCCGATTGCGTTCGAAAGCACTTCAGCATCGCGCTGGTTCTCGTAGTGGTGGCGGATTGAGGAAATGGGCAGATGCGAGTGGCTCGAAGGCTTGCCCGGATGCTGGCTCGCCAGGACGCCGAGCGTCCGCCCCGGGCCGCATTCCACGAGCAGCGGCGCTTCCATCTGCCAGAGGGTGTGGAGGGCATCGCTGAAGCG
Source organism: Chthoniobacteraceae bacterium (assembly GCA_044221035.1). Lineage (GTDB taxonomy): Bacteria > Verrucomicrobiota > Verrucomicrobiia > Chthoniobacterales > Chthoniobacteraceae > SXWH01. The sequence goes on from JBGAPU010000007.1 coordinate 73,468, forward strand.
CGCGGTGTGATCGAGGTGCCTCGCCCAATACTCGGGGTCCGCTGCTTCCGCCGGGGTGATCCATCGCCCCGTCACATTTGAAGTGAACGGGATCCGCGGAGCGCCTGCCCTGACTTTGCGCACCTCGTCCGCGAAAGCCCGCGCGATCGGAGTGAGCATCTTCGAGTGGAAGGCGTGCGTGTTTTGCACGGGCCGGCAGGTGATGCCGCGCCCTTCGAGGCCCGGTGCAAAGGAGTCAATCTTGTCCGGTGGTCCGGCGACGATGCAGAGCGCGGGTCCATTGATGAGCGCGATGGAGAGCCCCTCTGTGAGCAGCGGCGCGAGCTCCGCCTCGGGCAGCGTCACCGCGAGCATTTTGGCGTGCGGCAGTGCGGCGACGAGCTGCGTGCGGCGTGTGATGAGCCGCAGCGAGTCTTCGAGTGCAAATACGCCGCTCAAGCTGGCCGCGACATACTCTCCCATGCTGTGGGCCAGGATCGCCTTCGGCTCGCCGACGAGATCGATCCAGAGCTTCGCCAGTGCGAACTCGATGGTGAACAGTGCGGGCTGGAGATTGGTGATTTCGTTCAGCCGCCGGGAGTCGTCGTCCTCCGGAGGCTGGGTGTTTCCCGCGAGCATCTTTTTGAGGTCGATTCCCGCGGAGGAACGCGCCTCTTTCCAGTCGCGGTGTCGTGGCCAGAGAACATCGCGAATGTCGTGGCCGAGAAGCGGGCGCAGGATCTCGGCGCATCGGTCCACCTCGGAACGGAAGACCGCGAAGGCTGTGTAGAGTTCCCGGCCCATGCCGACATAATGGTCGCCGATCCCGGGCAGCATGAGGACGAGCGGTCGCGTCGTGCCTTGCTCAGCGACGCCGACCGAGAGGCGGGGTGGCTTCGCTGCAAGTGCCGAGATTGCGTTGGCGGTGTCTGCCGCGACGACGAAGCGCCGGTGTTTCAATTCGCGCCTCCCGAGCTGCAGCGTGGATGCGACATCGCGCAGGTTCAGCGACGGATTGCGCTCAAGGTAGCCGCGGAGATTTTCCGATGCCGCGGCGAGCCCCGCTTCCGTTCGGGCGGAGATCACGAGCAGGTTCGCCTCACCGGCGGATGCGCCCGCGGCCGCAGGCGGCGCCTCCTCGAGGACGACATGGGCATTTGTCCCTCCCATTCCCGTGGACATGATGCCCGCGCGACGGGGTCCGTCAGATTTCCATTCCGTGAGCTCCGCATTCACGAAAAACGGAGTCGCTGCGAAGTCGATCTCCGGATTCGGCCGCGAGTAGTTCAGGCTGGCTGGGATCTGGCGGTGCTGCAGTGCGAGGACTGTCTTGATCAATCCCGCCATGCCCGCCGCGGCATCGAGGTGGCCGATGTTGGTCTTCACCGAGCCGATCGCGCAGAAGCCCGTTCGCGTGGATGAGGCACGAAATGCCTTCGTCAGCGCGCGCATTTCAATCGGGTCACCCACCGGGGTGCCGGAGCCGTGTGCCTCAATGTAGCTGATGCTGTCCGCTGCCACGTCCGCATTGGATAGCGCCTCGATGATTGCGTCCGCCTGGCTGTTCACGCCCGGCGCGGTGTAGCCGGCCTTCCCGGCGCCGTCGTTGTTGATCGCCGAGCCCTTGATGATCGCCCGGATGCAGTCACCGTCGGCAATCGCGTCGCGCAGGCGCTTCATCACGATGACACCGCCGCCGCTGCCGAAAACCGTGCCGTTGGCATCCGCATCGAATGCGCGCACATGGCCGTCGGGCGAAGTCACGCCGCCGGCATCGGAAAAATATCCAGCTCGGTGTGGGACGCGGACGGACACCGCTCCGGCAAGGGCGACGTCGCACTCCTCGCTGAGGAGGCTCTGCCGCGCGAGATGGACTGCGACGAGCGATGTGGAGCACGCGGTCTGCACGGTGATGCTCGGGCCCTTGAGGTCGAGCTTGTAGGAGATGCGCGTGGCGAGGAAATCCTTGTCGTTTGCGATGAGGGTGGGGATGTAGTCCTCGGAAAATCGGTCGGCGAGCCCTGCGTGCATGAACCACGTGTTCATCGCCGCGCCCGCAAAGACACCGACGCGCCCCCGGGTGCGCGACGGCACGCAGCCCGCGTCTTCGAGTGCTTCATGCGCGAGCTCCAGAAGGATGCGGTGCTGTGGATCCATGACGCGCGCCTCCGCGGGCGTGTAGCCGAAGAACGCGGCGTCGAATGCGCCCGGCCTGTCGAGCACTGGCGCGGCCTTCACATAGTTTGGAGCGTCCAAATGCGAGCGCGGGACGCCGGATTCCAGAATTTCCCCGTCGCTCAGGCGTGCGATTGACTCCACGCCGTTCGCCAGATTGCTCCAGAATTCAGCGGTGCTTTTTGCACCGGGAAACCGGCACGCAATCCCGACGATCGCGATGTCGAAATCGTCGTCCATCACTGCTGCCCCCCCGGTGAAAGAGACCGCCGGATTCATTTCCTCATGAGGTCTGGTTCGGGCAGCGCCTTGCGATCCGCCTTGCCCGTCGCGGAAAGCGGGATCTCAGCGATGCGCTGGAAGTGGTTCGGAACCATGTAGTCGGGCAGCCGCTGCCGGAGGTGGCTTTTCAATGCTGCATCCTCGAACGGCCCGCGCTCGACGATGTAGGCGATGATCAGAATCACGCTCTCCGAATAGCGCTTCACGACAACGACACAGTCAGCGACGCCGGGAAACTCACGGATCGTGTTTTCAATCTCCCCGAGCTCAATGCGGAGACCGCGGATTTTCACCTGATGATCCTCGCGGCCAAGATACTCGATGTTTCCATCCGGCAGCCAGCGGGCGACGTCACCCGTGCGGTAGATGCGCTCGCCGGGGGCGAGAGGGTTGTCGGTGAATTTCTCGGCGGTGAGCGCGGGGTTGCCGAGGTATCCGCGCGCGAGACCAACTCCTGCGATGCACAGTTCGCCGGGTTCGCCGATGGTCGCGGGACGCCCGTCCTTGATCACATGCATCCGCGTGTTGTGGATCGGCCTGCCGATGGGGATGCGGTCGAAATCGTTGCTCCTCGGGCAGTCGAACCATGTGACGTCCACGGTGGCCTCGGTTGGGCCGTAGAGATTGGTTAGGCGGGCGGTCGTGGTGGCGCCGAGCAAATCGTTGAACTTCCTCACGTGCGAAGGCATCAGCGCCTCGCCGCTTGCGAAAATCCGGCGCAGCGACGCAAGCGAGGTGAGCGACGCTGCGTCGCGTCCGTCGAGATATTCCAGGAAGACATTCAGCATCGAGGGCACGAAATGCAGCACGGTCACTTGCTGCCGGCGAATGGTGTCGAGGAGCACCATCGGGAGCTTTTCGCCGCCCGGCCGGAGCAGGCAGAGCTTCGCGCCATACATCGCCCACCAGAAGAGCTCCCAGACGGACACGTCGAAATAATACGGAGTCTTCTGCAAAACCACATCGCCGGGCCCGATGGGATAGGCGCACTGCATCCAGTGGAGGCGGTTCAGCACGGAGCGGTGCTCGACCATCACGCCCTTCGGTTTGCCCGTGGAGCCCGACGTGTAAATCACGTAGGCGAGATCGCCCGGATCTGCGCCGCCGCCGGGATTCTCCGAGGGGCCGGCGAAAAGTGCGGGGCTTTCGAGATTGAAGATTTTTCCCTCGAAGCCGCTGAACTGCGCGTGTTTCTCCTGCGTGAGCAGCACCCGCACATTTGCATCCTGGAGCAGATAACGGATTCGCTCGGGCGGGTTGTCGGGCGCGATTGGGAGATAGGCGGCGCCCGATTTCAAGATGCCGAGCAGGCCGATCATCATGGCAAACGAGCGCTCGACGAGGAGCCCCACGATGCAGCCGGCGCCGATCCCGTTTGCACGAAGGAGGTGTGCGACTTGGTTGGCCCTCGCGTTGAGCTGGGCGCAGGAGAGCGTGGGGGAACCGAGCGTCCTGTCATCCTCGCAGATCAGGGCGGTTTCGTCGCCGCGGGCTGCGAGTTGCTCCTCGATGAGGCCGTGCAGAGTCGTCCGCTCTGGAAACGGATGCGCCGTTGCATTCCAGAGTGCGATGCGCTCGGCGTCGGTTTCGGTCGCGTTGGCTTTCTCGGCAAGCATGGGCTGATGCGTGCGTCTAGTTTGCCGCTCGAGGCACTGCCTCGAGGAACGCCCGGCTGATGAGTTCCTCGTGGATTTGCGAGGTGCCCTCGATGATTTCGAGCAGCTTGGCGTCCCGGTGATACCGCGAAACGGGGGCGCTCTCGTGGCAGCCGGCTGCGCCCCAGATTTGCACCGCGTCGTCAGCCGCGCGGACCGCTGCACGTGAGGCGAAGTATTTTGCCATCAGGGTCCTTGTGAACGCGCTGGGATCCTTCTCATCCGTCGCACGGGATGCATGCAGGCAAACGAGCGAAGCGGCCTCCAAATCGGTTCCCATGCGCGCGAGCGACGCTCTCGTCGTGCCGAAATCTCCGACGACCGTGTTTCCGAGCTTCCGCGTGGCGGCGCGCGAAACGGATTCCTCGAGACACGCGCGCAGCAGCCCGACCGCGGACCATGCGGTGCTGATGCGGCCATATTGAAGCCCGACAGGCGCGACGTAGGTGAGGGCCACGCCCGGTTTGCCAATCACGTTTTCAGCGGGGACGTCCACGTCGGTGAATGAGATCGCCGCAAGTCCGGCTGCCCGGTAGCCGACCATTCCGGTGATGGGCTCGACCTTCACGCCGGGAGTGTCGCGGGGAATGATGCACGCGGTCGGCAGTGCGCCGGCGTGACCGACGACCACGAAGACGTGAGCAGTCTGCCCGTAGGAGATCCATGTCTTCCGCCCGTTGAGCCGGAACGCGCCGCCGCCTGCCTCGGAGAACTGTGTCTGAAGCGCCTGCAGGTTGCTGCCTCCGCCCGGTTCGGTGAGTCCGAACGCGCCGATGATTTCTCCGCGGGCGAGCGGTGGAAGCCAATTGGATTTCTGCTCCTGCGTGCCCCATTTCAACAGGGCCATCGAGACCATTGCCTGCACGGTGATCAGATCCGTGAGGGCCGCGCTCTCGCGGCCGAATGCCTCATTGAGCAGCCCGAATGTCACCGTGTCCCATCCTCGCCCGCTGAGTTTCTCCGGAAGCATGCTGCCCAGATAGCCGGCCTCGGACATGCGCGCGACCACGTCGCCGGTGATTCCTTCCGCACGATCCCATTCGGCGGCAAAGGGAGCGACGTGCTTCGCGACGAACTCGCGGAACTCGCGCTGTCGAGCGCGCTGTGTGTCGGTGAGAAAGTGTTCCATGGCTGTTTCGGGCGTCGCTCAGGCAGCCGCGGGCTGCGCCTGCTTGCGGAGGACGAATCCCGCGGCAGCCTCGATCGACTTGAAATTCGCGATGTCGAGATCGTCGGGGCCGACCTCGATGGCGAACGTCTTTTCGATGAACGTCATGAGCTGCACTGCAAAGAGCGAGTTCACGATGCCGCTCTCGAAGAGGTTGTCGTCGTCCGCGAGTTCGGGCACGTGGATGGAGGCGAGGATGAATGCGCGGAGTTTTTCGCGGATGGGTTTTTCGTCTGCAGTGGTCATGGCATTGGGTGTTTCAGGCTTCCGGGTAGGTGTAAAAGCCGCGGCCCGTCTTGCGCCCGAGGTGGCCTTCGGCGACGAGCTGGCGCAGCAGCGCACACACGCGGAACTTGGGATCCTTGAATTCGTCAAAGAGGACGTCGAGCGAGTTGGCGACGGTGTCGAGGCCGATGAGGTCGGCAGTCTCGAGCGGCCCCATCTTGTGGCCGAAGCACTGCTTGAAAATCTTGTCGATGCTCTCGGCGTTGGAGACGCCGTCCTGCAGCACGGAGGCAGCCTCATTCATGAAGAGGTGCGAGACGCGGTTGGAAACGAATCCCGGCGAGTCGTTCACCACGACGGCCTGCTTTCCGAGCTGGGCGAAAAGCGCGAGCAGCTTTGCAAGCGTGTCGTCGGATGTCTGCGCGCCGCGGATCACTTCCACTGTCGGCATGAGATGCACCGGATTCATCGCATGCAGGCCGATGATCTGCCCGGGTCTCCGGGTGACCGCCGCGACACGCGCAATCGGGATGCACGAGGTGTTCACGCCGAAGCACACGGCCGGTGGCATGATCGAATCGAGCTGCTCGTAAATGGGCCGCTTAATCTCCCATTTCTCCGGGACGTTCTCGATGATGAACTCGCAAGGCGTGAGGTCGCGCAGTTCGCAGGTGAGCGTCAGGCGCTTCAGGGCCTCGTCGCGGGGGACACGGGGGAGCGCCTTGGAAAACATCGGCGCAAAGCGGACGTTCTTCAGCACCTCGCTTCTGGCGCGATCCAGCGCGGCGTCGGAGATGTCCACGGCGACGACATGGATGCCGTGGAGCACGAGATCCGTCACCAAGCCGATGCCGATCGTTCCGATTCCGACGACGCCAATGGTGGAGAACTTCATGTCAGGCGACCCTCCTTTTGAGAAGCTTGCCGCGGCGCTGCCTGCCCCGCGCCTCTGCTCCGGCGGCGCCGGCGTCCTCGATCTCCGCGCTCTGTGCCGGCTCTCCGAGCCGCGCTGCGAGCAGCCGGACGGTCGGGCATTCAAAAAGGCTGATGATGGAAACGTTTCTCTTCAACTCCCTGCGGATCATTGCGGCAACAACCACTGCCTTCAGCGAGGTGCCGCCCGCGTCGAAGAAGTTCTCGTCGTGGCCGATGGATGGCTTGCCGAGCGCTTTCCGCCAAATGCCTGCGAGGGACTTTTCGAGCGAGGTTGCGTCCAGCGGAGAGGCATCGAGGCGGTGCGCTGCTGCCGAGTGCTCCTTCGCGGCTTGGGAGCGCATCGCGGCGATGATCGATTCGATGCCTGTGAGTTCGTCGCCGAGTTTTTGCAAAGCCTCGGTGAGGCGCAAACGGTCGAACCCCCGGATGCCTTTTGCCGGACTGATGGCCGACGACCCGGCCGCGTGCTCATCGGGCTCGTAACGCAGCCCGGTGAGCGCGGCGGCGGGGAGTTCCAGATTGAATTCGGAATCGGCGGGAAGCGCCGCGAGCTTGGAAAGGAAGTCACGGGCGGGCTGGTTCCGTTCCGAGCGCCTGAAGGGGAGCATCACGGAGGGTTTGCCGGAGTCCAAGGCCCGCTGCGCAAGCTCCGCGAGCATCCGGTGCTCGACGCCCTTTCCGAGCGCCCGGCAACTCAGGAGGAACGTATCCACGACGACGCGGTTTGCCTCTGCGGCGAAGATGATGGCGCCCACGAGCCCGTAGTCGCCAAATCGATCGCTGGCCGACGCGGTCAGGCATTGTGCACCGGTTTCCAGCAGCTCGCGAAGCTCGGCCTCGGAGCGGCGGAGCGACGTGAAGTTGAATTGGTTGGTCCGCACCGTCATCTGCGCGACACGCGGGATTTGACTGTCCGTCGCATCGGAAACCTCGATCCGCAGATGCAGGCCATCGAGAAAGTCGCGCAGTGTCGGAGCAGCACCCCGCAGCTGCTCGCGCTCCGCATTCTCCTGATACCACCGGCTGCGCTCGCGATCTTCCTTCGTCGCGGCGGCGCGGTCAAAAATCCAGAGATGGTCGAGGAATTCGGGAATGCGTCCGTGGTCCTTTGGAAGCTGGAGGGCTATGACCTCCGGGCAGGCGGCTCGCACCGCGGCGCACTCGACTGGGTTGTCATCGAGGAAGACAAAGCTGTCCAAGCCGAGCCCGAGCTGCGCGGCGAGCGATTGGAGATTGTCGGGCTTCTGCTCCCAGTTGATTCGCCACGCAGCGAAATGCTCCCGGCGAAGCGGCATGTCCGCGCGTTGATCAAAGACGGCGAACACGTCGCGTTCCTCGTTCTTGCTGCAGAGCGCGAGCAGGACGCCCGATCGAGCCTGCGCGACCATGAATTCCTGCAACCCGCGGAATTCCGGTGTGAGAACGACGCCGGCGGAGCCGTCCTCGGCGCAGACGCCCTGCCAGAGCGTGTTGTCGCAGTCGAGCACGATGACTTTCACCTGCGGCGCACCGGCGCCGAACATCGCGCGTGAGAACGCGGTGCCGAGCGCGGCAAAGCCCTCCTGCGTGAACGGCATGTGGGCGAGCTGGTGGCTGTGCGGGTCGTGGAATTCGCGCACCGGATAGCGGGAGAGGATCTGGCGGGAGCCGATCACGCGGACCTGGGAATGGCGTGCGGCGTTCGCGAGTATCTCATCTTCCGCGGCATCGAGCGAGGCATCGCTCGCGGCGCGAGGTGTCACAGCGAGAACGAGCGGGGAGGAGGCGGCCGCGGCGAATGAGTCCAGCGCGGCGCAGAATTCGCCGGTTTTCCGCCGCAGGTCTTCCGCCGCATGGTCGCGGCCCGCGGTGTCCGACGATTTGCGCGTGGCGTATATGTTGAACAGGCCGGACCGCTCGAGCAGTTTTTCCTCGACGACGGCGCATCGGAATCCCCGCTGCATCAACTGCTGCTCGATGGAATGCACGGCGGCGCGCGAGCGGTCGTGGATTTCCATCACAATCTGGTCGATGAGCGGCCAGTGGGCATCCTCGATGCCGCGAAGGATCCCCAGCTCGCTCTTCTCCGCGTCGATTTTCAGGAGGTGGATGTGCCCGATGCCGTTGTCGCGGATGATGTCGGAGACGGAGACAAGGGGGCATTCGATGCTCTCGGCGCGCATCCGGCCGGACATCAATTCGCTGACATCCGCGTCACGCAGGGCGTTGGAGTCGTGCAGCTCGTTCCGCAGGACGTTTCGGACGACAGTTTCCACCGCGGCGCGATCCTCGGCTTCGTCGGGGTGGAAGCTCGAGAATACCGACGAGTGCTCGTAGAATGTGAAGCGCGCGCTGCCCTTCGATTCCGCGACCCCGCAGTTGAAGGCCCGCACCCGCGTGGGGTCGCCATAAGCCGCGCAGTTCGCGCGCAGCAGGTCGAACACACGCGGCGAAGGCTCGCACGCGAAGATGGCCGGGTTCCCGCAGCGGCTCATCACGAACAGCGAGAAGAGGCCGATGTTTGCGCCGATGTCGATCACGGTAGCGTCGTCTGGAAGCTCGATGCCGTGGCGGAGGTAGGACTCGTCCTCGAAGATTTCGCGATAGACGTATTCGGTCTCGTAGCGGTTCAGATGGGCGATTTCGACCCCGTTCGGGAGAACGTGGCGCGGTCTGGTTCCAAACGCCGCCGCCGCGCGTTCGGCGGTCGTTGAAAGGAGCATGCGGCGTTCGTCGCGGAGCCAGTCCCCGATGTTGAGCGCGATGAGGTTGATGCCGCCGCGGTTGCGGTGAAATGAACCCGCGGGATCGAGCAGTTGCTGGAACACCTGGTTATACGGCGCGAACTCGACGCGAACCTTCCGGCCGAAGTGCCCGGCCCAAAATTGCAGCGAGTCCTCCAGCGGTTCAGCGGTGAAAGTCGAGGCGACGCACACGCGGGTCTCCTCGCTGGAAACCGGGCGGTCGAAGAACTCGAGGCGCACATCCGACATCTCGCAGAGCAGGCGGCCCTCCGCATCCGTGAACACGACGGAGCCGGAGAGGCCTCCGCCAGTCGCAGCACCGGAATCCGTTCGCGACGCCACCATGGTGATTGGCAGCGAGGCCGCGGGCGCATGCAGTGCGACACGCCGGATGGATTTCAGGAGAAAAGTGCGGCCGCCTCCGAGGGCGAACGCGGAGAGAAGCTGAGCCGCTGCGTCGAGGAGAGCCGGAGACGCGATGGTGGCGCCGGCAGACTCTGCGATGCGCGCGACGAAGTTAGGCCCCTCGCACGATACGCCGCTGATCGTCTGGAAGGTCGGGCCGTATTGGTTCCCGTTTTTGCGCAGGCTCCGGTAGAAGTCTTCGTTGGTTGTGGCGGAGGAATCAGCGACGGCGGGTTCCGGGAGGGAGGGTGCCGAGTGATTCGTGCCGCCGTGCGCAATGCGGGAATCAGACTCCATCCGCGCACATGGCTGCATCGCGGGTGTGTCGCGCACTGCCTCGGCCGTGGCATCGAAGCATTCGCAAACCGCATGGCCGCTTTCCGTCGGAGTCACGCGGACGGTGAGAGGGGAATCCTCATCCGAAAGCAGGAGCGGGCGCAAAAACTCGACTTGGCTCAGCGCGAGCGCATCGGCGCGGAAGTGCTCACAATGCGCCCGCCGTGCGACGGCGATCAGAAACGCGCCGGGCACGACCGCCATGTCGTGAAAGCCGTGGTCGGCGAGCCAGGGGAGCGAGCGCAGTCCGACGCGGAACTCGACGAGCAGGGAATTCTCCGGCGCGCCGGGAATTTCCAGCACGGCGGACGCATCCGGAAGCCAGCGCTCCGGCGGATGTGGGGCAGGTGCGGTCATTTTCCCGGGTGTTTTCCGCTGCATGCTCTCGGGTTGGGCCGAATCATTTCCATGCGTTTAGCCGTTGGTGTGCCACGCAGCCGCGAAGTTTCCGCCGGGCTGCCGCGCGCGCGGCGACCGACTCTGCGAATCACCATTTGGGCTGGATGGCTTTCGTTTCATCGAATTCGTTTGCCTCCGGCGAAGGCGGGCGCGAATCCTGCGGAAGATGCGCCGACATGGAGCCTGAGAGCAAAAATTTGATTTGGGCGAAGCTAGTCGCTGAGCTGCAAACAGCAATGCCGATGCCACTGCGCGGAAGGCGCCGGGCTCCATGACTCTGAAAGGATACACCGTCGGCGACTTCGACCGCGGCGCTCCGAGATGGAAGGAGGGCCTCTGGATTCTCGTGAAGTGGGCGTTTTTCATGACGACGTTTCCGTGGCCATCCGCGCTGAGGGTGGCGCTGCTGCGGCTCTTTGGTGCGCGCATCGGCAGCGGGGTCGTCGTTCGTGCAAATGTGAACGTGACCTATCCGTGGCGCCTGACGCTCGGAGACGATGTGTGGCTCGGCGAGGAGGTGATCATCCTAAGCCTCGCGCCGGTCGTCGTCGAATCGAGCGTGTGCATTTCGCAGCGCGCGTTCCTCTGCACGGGCTCCCATGATTTCCGCTCGGAAAAATTCAGCCTCGTGACGAAGCCGATCACCGTGCGCGGAGGGTCGTGGATCGCGGCGCAGGCGTTCATCGCGCCGGGCGTCGAGGTCGGCGCGGGCAGCATGATCGGCGCTGGCAGCATCGTGACGGAGAATGTGCCGGCGCAGACCATCGTGCGCGGAAATCCGGCGCAGGCCGTGAAGCAACTCGGCTGATGCGGATCCTGTTTCTGAACCAGTATTTCCCCCCGGATCCCGCTCCGACCGGCGTGCTGTTCCGCGAGATTGCGGACGACCTGCGGCAGTTCGGGCACGAGGTGGATTTTGTGGACGCCGGGCAGGACTACCGCGCAGGGCAGGCCGGGGGAGGGCGCATGAAGCGCGAACTCGGTGCGCTGTGGCGGATGCTTCGGGCGGGGCGGGCGGGGCAGCGCCCGGATGTTGTCGTGTCGGGCACGTCGCCGCCATGTCTCGGGGTGATTGCGGATCGCGTGGCCCGGAGACACCGCGCGGCGCACATCCACTGGGCGATGGATGTTTATCCGGAACTCGCGGTGGAACTCGGTGAAATCGGACGCAGGTCACTCGTTGCGAAAATCACAGGCTGGGCGATGCGCGGCGTGTATCGCCGGGCGAGGGCGGTCGTCGCGCTCGATGCCGACATGGCGGCGCGCTTTCAAAAACTCGGCATCGTGCCGGACTGCATCCGCCCGTGGGTGACGGGGAGCGCATCGGCCGCCGCGGTGTCGGAGCGCCAGCCGGAGGCGCCGTGGACGTGGATCTATTCAGGCAACCTCGGGCGCGCACACGAATGGGAGACGCTGCTCGCTGCGCAGGCGCTTCTCGAGGAGCGCAGCGTGGATGCGCGGCTTCTCTTTCAGGGAGGCGGCCCGTCGAGGAAGCCGGCGCAGGAGCGCGCCGCAGCCCTCGGCCTGAGGCGGTGTGAATGGCAGGACTACGCGCCAGCGGATGCGCTCACCGATTCATTGCTGCGCAGCGAGGTGCTCGTGGCGTCGCAGCTCCCCGCGGTGCGCGGACTGCTCTGGCCGAGCAAGCTCGCCCTCATGCTCACGCTGCCGCGTCCGATTCTGTTTGTCGGTCCGGCGGACGGCGCGATCGCGGCGGAACTCCGCGCCATTCCGCACGCGGGCGTCCTCGCGCCGGGCGATGCGGAGGGAGTGGCGCGATGGGTGGCGGACCAGCGCGCAGGACGGGTGGCGGTGTCACCCGGTGCGGTGCAGAGCGCGGAGCGTCAGCGCGCCTCGGCGCTGGCTGCCTGGCGCGGGCTCATCGCGCGGGTCGCGGCGGGCGGCTGAGATTTTTTGTTCGCCGTGCGCGCTTCCTGCGTATCGTGCGGCTTCGCCATTGTGGAATGACGAAAATACTCTTCTTCCTCATCTTCGGATTTCTCGTCTCGGTCATCCTCACTCCGTGGATGATCCGCCTCGCGCACAGCGGTGTCGGCCTCGACATGCCCGGCGAGGCGCGGAAGAAGCAGACCACCCCGATTCCGCGCATCGGGGGCATCCCTCTCATGTTCAGCCTCGTGCTGGGTGTGATCGTGATTTTGATCATGCAGCCCCTGCGGTCCTTCGAGTGGTTTCCGATCCTCGTCGGCACGTCCATGATGTTCGGGCTCGGTCTGTGGGATGATCTCAGCCCGCTCGGTGCAAAGAAGAAGCTCCTCGGGCAGATCGCCATCGCAGTGGTGGTGACCTCGATGGGTCTCACGATCGAAAAGTTTTCCCTCCCGAGCTACGGCACGATCGAGCTGGGCGGCTGGAGCGCGCTGGTGACCGTGATGTGGCTCATCGCGATCCCGAACATCGTGAACCTCATCGACGGCTTCGACGGCCTCGCGGGCGGTCTCGGGCTCTTCATGTCGCTCACGCTCGGGCTGGTCGGCTATTTTTCCGAGCACCTCGGCCTCGCGTGGTTTGCCTTCACGATGGCGGGCGGCCTCATGGGATTCCTCGTCTTCAACTTCCCGCCGGCCCGCATCTACCTCGGCGACGGCGGCGCGTATCTCATCGGCTTCGCCATCGCCGTGCTCTCGCTCTCCAGCTCGCACAAGGGCTCCGTGGCTGCCGCGCTGCTGGTCACCATCGTCGGCCTCGGCCTGCCGATTCTCGACACCTCGTTCGCGCTCGTCCGCCGCGCGCTCCGCGGCTTCCCGCTCTTCCATGCGGACGACGAGCACCTGCATCACCGGCTGGAAAAGATGGGCATGTCGAAGCGCCGAATCCTCTTCGGCCTCTACGGCGTGTGCGTGATCCTCTCGCTCATCGGCCTCACGATTTTCTGGAACAAGGGCGGCACGCTCCCCATCGCGATCGGCCTCGGCGTGTTCTTCCTCATGGCGCTCGGCGTCATCCGGCACTTCCTGCGCGTGAAGACGTGGCGCGAGGCGCATCACCAGATGAAGCGCCTGCTCAGCCGCCGGCAGGCCGTGCAATACACCGTCCTCCAGGCGAAGCTGCTCGGCCTCGAGGTGGACCGCTGCGAGACGCCGCAGGAGTTCTGGAACATCGTGCACCAGACAATGCGCCGCGTCGGCTTCGTCGAGGAGGGCGAGACGGAAAACCAGACGGTCGTGGAACTGCGGCAGAGCGGCGCGCGGTCGCTCGTGCTTTACGCGTCGCTCGACGAGGGCACGGCCGCCGAGTGGCAGCGCATCGCAGAGTGCTTCCGCCCCGCCTATGTGAAGGCGCACGCGAAGTGGGGATCGAGCTTCACCAAATAGCGTGATGCCGCAGATGCCCCCAGCGAGCCGACGGAAGGAACGCCCGCGGCGGGACGTGCGCAAAATCGCCACGCTCGCCGTGTTCGGGCTCATCACCGTGCTCGGACCGCTCGCGTTCGGCGCGGTGGACCGCATCGTGCAGGTCGTGCTCGTCGCGCTGCTGGCCGCGGGGATGTTCCTTCATCCGCCGCTGCGGCTTTCGCTCGGAAAACAGGGCAACCTCCTCGCCATCGCGCTCATCGGTGTGCTCGTGCTGAAGGAATTCCTCCCGCACCAGTGGTTCGGCGCGGTGCGCTGGCGCGCGGAGGCGCAGGCAATCCCGGGACTCGAAGTCGCCTCGACGCATCACCCCGAGCCCGCGCGCGCGCTCGACAACCTCCTCACGCTGCTGCTCGCGCTCGTCTGGCTGCAGTGGGTGCGGACGATGGCCGCGCAGCGGGAGATGCGCACCGCGATGGCTTGGATCCTCTTCGGCACCGGCGTCGCGCTTGCCGCCGTGTGCTTCGTCATGCCGCGCGGCGGGCAGTCCGTCGCCATCTATGGCCTGCGTCACACGCCCGGCTGGGTGGGGTGGGGGCCGTTCCCGAACCGCAACCACACCGCCTCGCTCCTCGCGATGTCCGCCCTTGCGGGCATCGGCTGCGCGGTGTGGGCGGGCGCGCGCCGACGGCCGAAGCTCACGGTCGCCGCCACCGCCGCCGTGCTCGTGATCATCGTCGCGCTGCTCGTCGGCAAATCGCGCGGTGGACTCGTCTCGCTCGCGGCGGGCGCCGCGATCTTCTGCGGGCTCATGCTGTGGCGCCACCGCAGCCGGCGCGCGCTGGCGGCGGTCACGGCGGGCATCGCGCTCATCGCGGTGATCGTCGTCCTCTTCGGCGGGCAGGTGCTCGAGCGCTTCGCGTCGCAGGACGGCGCGCATGTCTCCAACCAGCTCCGCCGCGACATCTGGGCAAACACCATCGTGATGTGGCGCGACGCCCCGCTGCTCGGCCACGGCGCAAACTCCTTCGCCGGGCTGTTCCCCTTTTACCAGCGCCTCACGCTCGACGACATGGTGATTCTCCATCCCGAGAGCAGCTGGCTGAAATGGCTGACCGAGATGGGCCTCATCCCCGTCGCCATCTTCACTGCGCTCGCGGCGAGGCTGGTGTTCCCGAGGCTCGTGCAACTGTTCAAGAGGCGCGGCACTTTCTATCTCTCCGCCGGCGCACTGGCGGGCGTCTCGGCGCTGCTCATCCACTCCGCGATAGACGTCCCCGGCCACCGATGGGGAACGGCGGGCTACGCCCTCGCGCTGCTGGCATTCGCGTGCCCCGTTTCCCGGGAAGACCAGATCACCGGCGTCGCCGCGCCCCGCGCCGCGCTCGTGCCGCTGGCGATCTGCGCGTATTGGGTGCTGCCATTCTTCGGCATGCGGATGGAATGGCAGCCCGTCCACGTCGCGCAGCTCCGCGCCCGCGAGGAGTCGGGCATGCTTCCGCGCCCGTCGCTTGCCGACTGGAACCGCGCGCTCCGGTTTTTCCCGCTCGATCCCTTCCTCCACCATTCCGCGGCGATGCGTGAACTGGAGTCCGGCGCACCGAAGACCTCCGACTGGCAGCGGCACATCGAGATCGTCCACCGCCTCCAGCCGGGGAGCTGGACCGCGCCCATCAACCACGCCCGCGCCGTGAAGCGCCTCTCGCCCGCGCTCTGCATCCACTACTGGCAGGTCGGCATCAGCCGCGCCGGCTGGCGCTCCTCCGAGGTCCTGAACCGCGCGCTCCACGACACAGCCGACCTTGCGTCCTCCGGCTATATCTGGCCCGAATACGCGCTCTCGCACCCGGCGCTCGCGCTCGCCTATGCGCGCACGCTGCCCGTCGCGGAGACGCAGCCGTTCTTCGACACCTGGTGGAAAGCCCGCGCTCCCGCGAAGAACCTCGGCGCCGATGAAATCCGCGATTTTTATCCGCTCGCCCTCCGCTGGGCCACGCCCACGCAGGTGGATGAATGGATGCGCCTGCATCCGGAGCGCCGCCGCGACGACTGGCGCGAGTGGGCCGCGCTCCTCCATGCGGCAAAGCTCGATGAGCGCGCGTGGGAATTCCTGAAGGGCCGCGTCACCGAACCCGCATATCCCGCGGCGGCCGCCATCTCCCCCGAGGAGATCGAGGTGCGCGCCCGCATCGCGCCCGACAACGCTGCGAACGTGGTCGAGCTGATCCGCCTCCGCGAGCAGAACGGCGACACCGCGACCGCGCGCAGGCTTGTCCTGGAGGCTGCCGCGAAGCCGAACGCGCAGTCGTGGTTCCTCCGCAAGGCCGCGTGGCTCCTCGCCGCAGACGGCAGATTCCGCGAGGCCGTCGAGCTCGCCCTCCGCGACAGATAGCCCGGCCATCCCGCGCCCGCGCTGCGAAGCCCCGCCCATGAACTACATCGCCGAGGTGCAAATCGAGTGTCCCTACTGCGGCGAGGTCTTCACCGGCACGCTCGACACATCGCAGGGCAGCGGCTCGACCATCGAGGACTGCACCGTCTGCTGCCGGCCCATCGCCATCGACTATGAGTGCGAGCCCGGCGAGGTCTTTTCGGTCGAAACCTCCCGGGCCTGAGCGCGTCCGCCGGAAGGGGCGGAAAGCGGATTGTTACCAGTCGGCAAGGGAGCGGGAAAGGGGTGGCGGGGGCACCTGCGGTGCTGGATAATGGGGCATCCGCAAGACGGACCCTGTATGAACCCAAAGACCGACACCCCCCTCACGATGAATAGCTGGAGAATCACCGCGACGACCCTGCTGCGGACGGTGGACCGGCTCTGCGAGGCTTGGAACCACCGGCTGCCGGTGCGGAACTCGCTCCCGACCGCGGAGGAGGATCTCATGTGCGACGAGTGGTGCTGGAAGCTCGCGGAGGATCTGAACGGGGCAATCGAGCCGCCGAAGGAGATTCAGCGCTGGGTGCTGGCGCGGCTGCTGGCGATGGCGGAGAAGGCGACGGAACTCCACAAGGCGGGGATGAGCGGGGCGCCGGCCCTGACGGAGCTGACGCTGCGGATGTTCCTGATCACCGAATGGCACAAGCGCCTGCGCAAGGTGTGGAAGCGGGATGTCCCGCCGAACACGCTGGCGGCGGCGGCGTAGCGGCCCGGCGGAAAGCTGGTCGTTGGCGAATCCGGAAGAGCGTCTATGGTGCGCGCGCCTCCCCACGGGGGCGCTCCATCCTGTCATGAACATCCTCCGTTTCCACTGTCGATTCGTCTCCGCCATGAAGACTCCGCTCGCCGTGACCTTCGCGGCCCTCGCAGGGGCGTCAGCGCTTTCCGCTGGCGACTGGCCGCAATGGCGGGGGCCGCACCGGGACGGCCAGTTCGTCGGGCCGGCCTGGCCGGAGAAGATCGACGCCGACCATCTGCGGCAAATCTGGCGCGTGGAGCTCGGGCCGAGCTATTCGGGACCGGTGGTGAGCGGGAAGCGCGTGTTCACGACCGAGACGAGGGACAAGAAAGTGGAGGTGGTGACTGCATTCGATCGCGAGACGGGGAAGGAGCTGTGGCGCGTGGAATGGGAGGGCTCGCTGAGCGTGCCGTTCTTTGCGAAGTCCAACGGCGACTGGATCCGCGCGACCCCGGCCTGCGATGGCGAGAGCCTCTTCGTCGCCGGCATGCGCGACGTGCTGGTCTGCCTCGATGCGGCGACGGGCAGGGAGCGCTGGCGCTTTGACTTCGTTAAAAAGCTCGCGGCACCCGTTCCAGATTTCGGCTTCGTATGCTCGCCGCTCGTGGACGGGGAGGCGGTTTACGTGCAGGCCGGCGCGAGTTTTGTGAAGCTCAACAAGCGGACGGGCGATGTGATCTGGCGCACGCTGGAGGACAAGGGCGGCATGATGGGCAGCGTCTTCTCGTCGCCGGTCTTCGCGAAGCTCGCCGGCAAACGCCAGCTCGTCGTGCAGACCCGGCAGAAGCTCGCGGGCGTGGATCCGGAGGACGGAAGCGTGCTGTGGGAGCAGCCCGTGGAGGCATTTCGCGGGATGAACATCCTGACGCCCGTCGTGCACGGGGACATGCTTTTCACGAGCACCTACGGCGGGAAGACGATCGGCTTCAAGGTGAGCGTGTCCGGCGGGAAGTTCACCTGTGCGGAAGCGTGGAGGCACAAGTCGCAGGGCTACATGACCACCCCGGTCGTCATCGACGGCGTGGCCTACACGCACCTGAAGAGCCAGCGCGCGATGGCCGTCGAAGTGGACACGGGGCGCGAGCTTTGGACGAGCAGCACATCGTTCGGCAAATACTGGAGCATGATTGCGCGCGGCGGCCGCATCCTCGCGCTCGACCAGCGCGGGCAGCTGCTCCTGCTCGCGGCGAACCGTGAGAAATTTGAACTGCTCGACGAGCGCAAACTCGGAGGCACCGAGACGTGGGCGCACCTCGCGGCGGCGGACGATGCGCTGTTCGTCCGCGAACTGAATGCGCTCACGGCGTATCGATGGGGCAGGCCGGGCGGCGCTTCGGAAAAGGCGCGTGCGGCTGGGCAATGACCCGCGGCTGGCAGGTCGCAGGTTTTTTCGGCTGGCTGCTGCTCTGCCTCGCGGCCGCCGCGCCGGGTGTGCTGTTCATGCCGGGTGAGTGGTATGCCGCGCTGGTGAAGCCACCATGGAATCCGCCCAAATCGATTTTCGGGCCGGTGTGGTCGGCGCTCTACGCGATGATGGCGGTGGCGGCGTGGCTCGTGTGGAGGCGCGGAGGATGCACGGTGCGGAGGCATGCGCTCGTTCCGTTCTTCATGCAGCTCGCCCTGAACGCGCTGTGGACGCCGCTTTTCTTCGGGCTGCACTGGATGGGCGTGGCGTTCGTGGAGATCCTGTTCCTGTGGCTCGCGATTGCATGGACCATCGCGGCGTTCAACCGGGTGGACCGCGTCGCTGCGGGGCTGCTCTGGCCGTATCTGGCCTGGGTGAGTTTTGCCTCGGTGCTGAATGCCACACTTTGGAGGCTGAACACCTGAAGGGTCCGGCGGCGGCGGTCGGAAAACGGAAGCCCTGAATCACCGCGGCGAGTGTCCGCGCTTTTCGATGAGCACGGTGCATGTCGCAGTGAGCACCGCGCCGAGCAGGGCGAGGCCCATGTCCCACTGGCCGTCCCACATGTCGCCCTGCGTGCCGAGGTAGGCCTGGCCGAGTTCGGGGCTCACGAGCCAGGCGACGGTGGCCTCGATGAGTTCATACAGGCCGCTCCACGCGACAATGACGGACGCGGGGAGGAAGACCGACCAGAACGGGCGCAGGCGCGCGAAGCGGGTGAGGTCGCGCAGCGGATACGTGATGAGCAGCCCCCACGAGAAATGCACGATGCGGTCGAAGTGGTTCCGAGTGAGGCCCAGCGTGTCGCGCAGCCAGTAGCCGAACGGCACCTCCGAGTAGGTGTAGTGCGCGCCGGCGGCATGGAGCAGGAAGAAGAGGAAGAGGAGGACGTAGGAGAGGTCCGACAGCGGGCGGCGCCGGTAGGTGAGGATGAGGAAGGGCACGCTGACGAAGACGAGGATGTTCTCGAGCAGCCAGTCCTCGCGGGAGACGGGGCGGATGGCAGCGACGATCCACACGGCGGCGTAGAGGGCGCACAGGGCGTGGAGCAGCCGCCGCGAGCGGAAGGGGCGCGCATGTTCCGCCGCCGTCGGCGTGTTCTCCGGCCAGCGGCCGCGCTCGCACCACCACGTGACGAGCAGCGCAAAGCCCGCTCCGGCAGTGGCGATGAGCATGTCCTGCTGTGCGTCCCATTCGTCGCCCTGCGCGCCGAGCCAGTCGGGCCCGGCGCCGGGGCTCACGGTCTCCGCGATGAGGGACTCCGCGACTTCAAACACCGAGCTGACCGCGAGCACGAGCGCCCACGCGAGCCAGCTTGCCGCGGAGCGGCCCACGCCGGAGCGGCGCAGGAGCATCTCGCGGATCGGATAGGCAAACAGCAGGCCGAAGGCGCAGTGGACCGCGCGGTCGAAGTAATTCCGGTCGAGCCCGAACGCCGCCTTTGCCCAGTCGCCCGCAGGCGTGTGCGCGTAGCCGTGCTTCGCGCCGTAGGCATGGAGGCACAGGAAGACGGCGATGAGGACATACGACGTGCGGGAAAAGGCGAACCGCCGGTGCGTCGCCGCGAGGATGCCGACGCCGAGGACCGCGGGCAGATTCTCCAGCGCCCACGTGGGCCAGTCGCGCACGCCGATGGCCGCCGCGGCCCACACCAGCGCATAAAGGCCAAGCAGCCGGAGCGCGAAGCGGGTGGAGGCGGGATGTTCGGGAGACATCGCGGGGGGGAATCTGCGCCTGCTCCACGGGCGTGGGAAGGGCAATTGTCCGCGGGCTTTGAGCGGATGCATTTCGGCTTTGCAGCGGCCTCGCGAATCGGGCATTCCCACGCGCCGTCATGAAACATCATTCATTCGATCTCCATGAGGGCAGTTCCCTCCGTAATCAAAACTCCGCCAGCGTGACGAAGCGCGGCTTCCTGGCAAAAGCCCTCGCGGCGGCGGCCGCGGTGGTCCTGTCGGTGCCGGGCACCGTGTCGGCGCAGACGCCGCAGGAGGCGGCGGACTGGCTGAAGGGCCTCGGCATCAAGCTGAACTACAAGGACGCCACGCCTGAGCTGGTCGGCACCGTGATGACCGTGGATTTCAACGGCCTCTCGCGCGACAAGAAGCTGAACCCGGCGGACCTCGCGAAGCTCGCGATCTTTCCCAAGCTGACCGAAGTCGGCCTCGGCAACAGCGCCGGCACGGACGAGGCGGTGGCGCAGGTCGTGAAGGCCGTGCCGAAGCTGGAGCGGCTGAGCATCCACAACTCCGCGGTCACCGACGCCGCGCTGGCGGAAATCGGCAAGCTCTCCGAGCTGCGCGATCTCAAGATGTTCCTCACGAAAGTCACGCCCGCGGCCATGCAGCACGTGGCGAAGCTGACGAAGCTCACCGAGCTCGACGTGAGCAACACCGCCATCGGCGACGAGGGGCTGGAGGCCATCAAGGGCCTGCCCGCGCTGCGCGGCCTCTCCTTCAACAGCATGAGCGGCGTGACTCGCAAGGGCATGGCCGCCATCGCCGCGCTGCCGAGCCTCACGAACCTCGTGATCCAGTTTGCCGAGATCAACGAGGAGGTGGAGGAGCTGGCGAAGTCCAAGACGCTGACGGACCTCTCCATCATGCGCAGCAAGCTCACCGACGCTGGCGGGCAGAAGCTCGGGAAGATCACCACGCTCACGAACCTCTACGTCTGGAAGAACCAGATCACCGACAAGTCCATGAAGGCAATCGCGGCCCTGCCAAACCTGCGGACGATCTACCTCAGCGGCACGGGCATCACCGACACGGGGCTGAAGGAGTTTGCCAAGACGAAGACGCTCGAGACGCTGTGGCTGGATGAGACCGCCGTCGGCGACGCGGGAGTCACGGCGCTCGCGAAGCTGCCGAAGCTCGGCTGGATCAAATTCGACGAGACGAAAGTGACCGACAAGGGCCTGCTCGCGCTCGCGGGCATCCCGTCGCTCCACGCGGTCGGAGTCCGCAAGTCGGCCGTGACCGAGAAGGGCATCGAGGCCTTCAAGGCGAAGAACTCCAAGGCGCGGGTGAGCAACTGATCCCGCGACTGCCGCCGCGGTGAACGGCTGCGCTGCGGACGACGCGGCGCAGCCGTTGGCGGTCACTTCCGGTCACTTCAGCTCCGGCGGCACGTTGCCGTAGCTCCAGCCTTCCTTCCACGGCGGCGCCTTCTGCGGCTCGGGGAAAGGCGAGGGCGTGAGCGTCTTTGCGAGCGCGAGTCCGGCCTCCACGAACTGCCTCCCGGCGGTCGGCTCGAGGTTCGAGTAGCTCGTGAGGCGCGTCTCGTAGCCGCCGCCGTGCGGGCCGAGCGCCTCCTCGGTGGGCACGTAGCCCACGCAGCCGTTCGCCAGCTCCACGGGGATGGTCATCTTGAAGTTGCTGCGCTTTTTCAAATCGAGGCCGAACTCCACGAAGAACTCCGCCTCGTTTGTGATGAACACCGCCGGGCCGACCTGAATCGCCTGCACCTCCACCTCCTCCTCGGGCGTCTTCGCGATCAGCGCGTCGAGCAGCACGATTTCCTTCGCAAAGGTCCACTCCGTCGCGCCGACCTCCTTCGGGTTCCTCCTCGTGTCATCGAGGCAGCGCGCCACGCGCGCGGGGTCCGGGATGCGCCGCTTCACCTTCCACGTCTTCGTCTTTGCCTCCACGGGGAACGGCCCCGCGCCGCGCTCGGCGCGCCAGAGGACCTTCAGCGCCTCCGCGCCCACGGTGCCGCCGATGAGCTGCCCGTGGTAGTCGCCGCTCTTCGGCGCGAAGGGGTCGAGGTTGTTCACCTGCGTCACGTCCCCGCAGCAGCCCTGGAGGAAGACCACCGGCACCTTCGCCCCGTCCTCGCCGAGCCCGCCGCGCACGGTGCGCTCGAGGTAATAGATCCAGTTTGCCGAGAACGCGCCGGGCCCCGTGGTTGCGTGGCAGGCGAAATTCACGATCACCCCGAGCGGCTTCCCGTCCTTCGTCCACGCGCCGATCGTCGCCACCTCCGGGTCCACCGGGCCGGCATTGTCGATCACGTCCGGGTTGCCCGGCCGCGCGTGGCTGTAGGTCAGCCCGTTCTTCATCCGCTGACGGCGGTTGTAGGACACATTCTCCGCGCGCCCGCTGCCAAAGCTCAGCAGCGCGTCCACCTTCCCCGCATCCGCCGCCGCCACCGCGTCCACGATCCCCGCGATGAACCGCTCCAGATACTTCGCATCGGCGTTCGACGACTTCCCGTAGGCCAGCTCCTGCACCTCCTTCGTCGCATGGTCGTATTCCCCCGGCAGCACCATCCCCACCGGGCCGCTCGTGTGGGAATGCGACGCGCCCAGCAGGATGCAGTCCGCCGGGATGCCCGTGCGCTCCGCGATGCGCCGGCGCGCCTCCAGCGCCGTCTGCCGCCGGATCACCAGCGCATCCAGCCCCACCAGCGCCACGCGCTTCTTCCCGTCGTCGAACACCGCCGCGCGCACCTTCGGCGCATCATGCACCGCCTTGCCAAAGGACTTCCCGTAGCCCCCCGGCACCTCCATCCCGATGTCCGGCACCACCTCCCGGTCGGCGAACCCGGCCTTCATGCCATCGGCGTGCAGGCGGGCGGTGAAAAGGACGAGGCAGAGCGCGGGGAGGATTTTCATGGGATGCGGCGGGTGTGTCTGCTTTCAAGTCCGCGCCCACGCCCGTCCCTAGGGATCTATTTTGCGGAAAAGCCGGCGCCGCCCCGCACTCCACCCTCGCCAAGTGCCGGCGTGCGCGCTAGACAGGCCGCGCCATGGGCACCCTCTGCTACGGCGACAATCTCGACATCCTCCAGCGCACCATCGCGGACGAATCCGTGGACCTCGTCTATCTCGACCCGCCGTTCAACAGCGCGCAGAACTACAACGCCTTCTTCCAGGAACGCGTGGCGCGGAAGCGCCAAACGAAAAGGCGCGGAGCGGACTTCGCATGCCGCCGGAGCGGCAAAAGGACGGCACCGCCGCCGCGGCGCAGATTCAGGCGTTCGAGGACACGTGGGAGTGGAACAGCGAGAGCCAGCGCGCCTATGAGGAGCTTTCGCTGCGCAGCGACAAGCTCGGCAGCGTCATGCGCGCCTTCGTGGAGATCCTCGGGCCAAACGACATGATGGCCTGCCTCGCCATGATGGCCCCGCGCCTCGTCGAGCTCCGCTGCGCCCTCAAGCCCACCGGCTCCCTCTACCTCCACTGCGACCCCACCGCCTCGCTGCGATGAATCAGTATGGATTAGCTCGCGATATTCCCGACGGTGTAATGAGAGAAGTGCGCCAACGGTGCGGATTCGGGTGTGTGAACTGCGGCTGCGCAATTATCCAATACCATCATTTCGACCCCGAATATGCCGAGGCAAAGGAACATCTCGCCGACCGCATCACACTTCTTTGCGGAACATGCCACGACCGCATCACCCGAGGGATGCTAGGAGTTGAGCAGATACGGGCGTTCAACCAGAACCCTGCGTGTAAGCGCAATGGCTTCGTTGGAGACGTTCTCTTCATGTCACGCGATAAGATCCATCTTCAAATTGGCTCTGCTACATTCCGGCGTCACGCGGTATTGATGTTCGACAACCAAGTCCTCGTCGGATTTGCACCCCCGACAGAAGCCAACGCACCATTACGCCTATTCGCCCGATTGACCGACGAAATTGGAGGTCCATTGCTGGACATCAATGACAATTTCTGGGCTGCTGGCGTCGAACACTTCGACGTGCAGACGCAAGGAAATGCTCTTACAATCCGCAAGAAACTTGGCGAAATTGTCCTTCGCATGGTGCAAAGCCCAGGCGGTGAAATCATCCTAGAGCGCTTGAAGATGGCTTACGAGGGTTTCCAGATTGGCGTCGAGCAAGGGCGTCTCACTGTGCGAAACCCCAAAGGAGGCCAGCTCGTTCTAACGTGCCCGAATATTCACTCGACGATGCGATTGACGAGCAGTGGCGGCATCATGGTCTGAAGAAGTTGCGATGCCGGCGCGCGCGCACTCGCCGCGGAGGACAAATACCAGTTCCAATGGTGAGCGCTCGGCCTCGTCGGCGCGCGGCCTGTGGAGCAGAAGAAAGGCGCGGACGGCGGCATGGACGGCAAGATCTTCCGCCGCCAGCCCGGAGGGCTGAAGGGAATGTAGCCGGTGTGTGAAGCCCGCCGGAGGCGGGCGGAACCACCGGATCACCGTCCCCACACGGACATGCGCCCCGGCAGGGGCGAAGGGAATTTGTCGCGCTTTACGTTTGCGCGCGGTTCCAGCGCCCCATCCGGGGCGCATATGCCATTTCGACCGATGATCCGGTGGTTGCGCTCGCGTTGCTCGCTTCACCGACCGGCTACATTCCCGATGTCCGTCCGGGACGTGCCGCGTCCGGCGGGGGATGCTGCGTCCGGCGAGGAGGAACCGCGCTACCACAGATACCGCTCGTCGTATTCAATCCCACTGCGCTTGAGGAAATCCACATACTCCTCCTGAAACGTCCGCGTGCGGTGATGCTCCTCCTGCCCGGCGATGTATTGGCGCACGGCGTCGCGCTGCGTCGGCCCCACGGTGAATGCCTTGATTTCCCGCACCACATCCGCGAGGCAATGCGTGGCGCGCAGGCCGAGGAGGAGATGCACGTGGTCCGCGACCCCTCCCACGGCTTCGGCGACGCCGTTGATTTCGCGGACAATGCCGCCGAGATAGGCGTGCAGGCGTTCGCGCCAAGGCCCAGCGATAATCGGCGCGCGATCCTTGGTGGAAAAGACGACGTGATATTGCAGGGAGAAATGTGTGGAAGGCATGGCGGCATTTCTCCCAGCGCACCCTCCGGGGCGCACGCCATTTTTGCCGATGAACCGGTGGTTTCGCTGGTGCTCCACCACCGGCTACATTCCATCGTCCCTCCGGGACGCATGCAGGCAGGCCGCAGGTGATCATCTTCTCCGTGAGCCGAGCGGAGCGAGACGCCTGCCGAAGGCAGCCCGAAGGGCGGACGCGGAGGCGACCGGCAACGGCGGCAACCTGAAGCTCGACGACGTGCGCGCGCTCGACAGCGTGGTGAAGGCGCAGGAGGCCGCCATCGGCGTGCTGCTCTCGCTGGACGAGCCCACGGCGAAGATGAAGGAATGGGCGGCGACTTGCGGCTTCTACACGAGCGCGTTCAACGGGCAGAAGTTCCGGCGCATCCAACTCCGCACGATTGAGCAGCTCCTCGCCGGAGT
>JBGAPU010000112.1:0-19622 GCA_044221035.1 Chthoniobacteraceae bacterium
GTCGGCCGCAGGAACTACGACTCCCACTCCGTCTCCGGCGGCCTCCGCCTCCAGTTCTAGGCGCACCGCAAACCACCGGCGGCAAACCGCTCGCAAAGGCCCTGCCACGCACCGCGCGGCAGGGCCTTCTGCCACCGGGGTGGGATCACGCCAGCCGCCGCACGCATTCCCCGATCACCGCCATGTGCGCGCGCACGCGCAGCTCAGGAGGCCGGTTCTTTTTTCGGTGTCTGGATTGAGCCTGCTCTTGCGTCGGCGAGCAGTTTCCGTTTAAGCCAGCGCTCCGTTTCGGATTACCCCACAACCAACCAATCGAACCTCCTGCCATGAACCATCCATCGCTCTCCCGCCGCCGTTTCATCCAGACCACCGCGCTCGCCGCATCGGCGCTCGGTTTCCCTGCCATCGTCCGCTCGCAGTCGCCGAACAGCGACATCCGCGTGGGAGTCGTCGGCTTCAACGGGCGCGGCAATTCGCACATCAGCGACCTGCTCAAGATCAACGGCGTGAAGATCACGGCGCTGTGCGACGTGGACGAGAAGGTGCTCGCGAAGGGCAAGGATGCGCTGGCGAAGAAGAACGCGAACATCACCGGCTTCACGGATGTGAGGAAGCTGCTCGAGTCGAAGGAAATTGACGCCATCTCGACAGCGACGCCGAACCACTGGCACTCGCTGATCGGCATATGGGCGTGCCAGGCCGGGAAGGACGCGTATGTGGAGAAGCCCGTGTCGCACAACGTGCGCGAAGGCCGCGTGCTCGCGGAGGCGGCGCGGAAATACGGGCGGATGGTGCAGTGTGGAACGCAGAGCCGATCGAGCCTCGGCCTGAAGGCCGCGGTGAAATGGGGTCAGGCGGGGAATCTCGGCAAGCTGCTGTGGGCGCGCGGCACATGCTACAAGCGCCGCCCGAGCATCGGCAAGGTGGACGGCCCGACGCCGTTCCCGGCGGGCATCGACCAGGATCTTTGGTTTGGCCCCGCGCCGGTGAAGCCGCTGATGCGGAAGAAGCTCCACTATGACTGGCACTGGGTGTGGGACACGGGCAACGGCGACCTCGGCAACCAGGGCATCCACCAGATGGACATCGCGCGCTGGTTCATGGGCGAGAAGGCGCTGTCGCCGAAGATTTGGAGCGTCGGCGGACGCCTCGGCTACATCGACGACGGCGAGACGCCGAACACGATGTTCGCGGTGCATGAGTATGCGAACGCACCGCTCATCTTCGAGGTGCGCGGCCTGCCCTCCAAGCCGGCCACCGGCGACGAGAAGGAGAAGATGGACACTTTCCGCGGCAACAACGGCGTGGGCGTGTATGTGCAATACGAGGGCGGCCACATCGAGGTGCCGAGCTACAGCGGCGCGGGCGCGTTCGACAAGGACGGCAAGATGGTGAAGGCGTTCGGCAGCTTTAAGGGCACGAGCGACGGCTCGAAGCCGGAGAAGGAGGACGGGGAGCAGGAGACCCACCACCAGAACTGGAGCCGCTCGATCCGCAGCCGGAAGCCGGGTGACCTCAACGCCGAGATTCTCGACGGCCACTTGAGCAGCGCGCTCTGCCACACGGCGAACATCTCGATTCAGCTCGGCAAGAAGCAGTCGCCCGGCGCGATCCTGGAGAAGATCAAGTCGCACAAGGAGGCGGCGGACAGCTTTGAGCGGATGAAGGAGCACCTCGCCAAGAACGGCGTGGACATCGAGAAGGATCACCTGACGCTCGGCGAGTTCCTGACGATGGATCCGAAGACGGAGAAATTCATCGGCAACGCCGACGCGGACAAGCTGCTCACGCGCGAATACCGGAAGCCCTACGTGGTGCCGGACGTGGCGTAAGGCGGCGGCCCGCCGCAGCAGGCTGCGCGGACGATTTGGGGCGCGGGTGCAGCGTTGCATCCGCGCCCCTCCGCATTTTTGCGGGGCCGGAGGGGCAGGGGGAAAAGGAGCGATGCCCTTTGGCTCGTTTCCTGCATTCAGGATGGAAATGGCGTCTCCTCGCAGTGCGGGCGATGTCATCCGCGAACACCTATCCATCCCATGAAAACGCTCATTCCATCCATCCTCGGAATCCTCATCGCCGGCAGCGCGCTCGCCGGAGAGACCGTCGTGCAAAGCCAGAATGCCGACGGCAAGTGCAGCCGCACCCTCCGCACCCGGAGCGCCGGAACCGAGGGGGCGTGGTATCGTTCCAGCCTCTTCCACTCGAAGGTCGTGCTGATCAATGAGACGGACGACTACATGACGTTCTTCGTGTGTGCGGGCAGCGTGTGCGGGCCGAATGAGATCAACCTGCTGATCCGCAACGGTGCGCATGTTTACGAGACGGTGGTGCCGCCGCACCATGTGAGCTACGCGGACGAGCGCGGAGCCCACTACTGGGTGGGCTCGAAGCTCGGGAAGTGGGGCGTCGACATGGCGAAGAACCGCGTGGTGCCGCTGCGCTGAGGCGCGGGCGGATATCCAGCGCTTCGCTGCGGCCGCCGCGGCTACTGCGGGGGATTCTTCCTCAGCCACTCCTGCGCGCCCTCGCTGCCGAGCTTCGCGGCGTCGAGAATGAACTGGCGCCCGCGCGTCACGTTGTGCTCGGCGGGCGGCGTGCCGGTGAAGAGCCATTTGCCGAGGGTGAAGAGGCAGTTCCGGTCGCGGGCGACCGCGCCCTTTTCGAGTGCGGCGAGCGCCTTGGCCTTGTCGTTCGAGACCTCGGTGTAATTGGCGAGGTAGAGGAAGTAGTGCGAGCCGGGGAGGTTCGCGGCGACGGCTTTCTCGAATCCCTCCGCAGCCTTTGCAATGAGTGTGGCGTCGCGCTTGCCCACACCGAGGCGCAGCCGGGCCTTTGCAGCCAGGAAGTAGGCCTCGGGATGTCCCTTTGCCTCCGCACGCGTGGCGAGTTCGAGGGCATCGGACGGGCTTTCCTGCACCCCGCGCCCAAATGCGATCGCCTCGCCGAGGAGCACCATGGCCTCGGTCTCGCCGGCATCCACCGCCTCGCGCAGCTTTGAGACGCCCTTCGAGACGAGGCCGGGGTCCGTGCTGTCCACGCCGCGATCGACGAGCATGCGTCCGACAAGCGCCCTCGCCCTCATGCTCCCGAGCTGGTCGGCCTGCCTGTAGTCGTCGGCGCGCGCCTGTTCGTCGGGCTCGAGATCCGCGAGGGCGAGGTAGGCGTCGGCGCTTTTCCAGATGTCGCCCGCGCTCCGCAGCACTCCGGAAAGCGGGAGCAGCTCCGGCGGCGGCAGTTTCAGCACTTGCGAAAGAAGCTCCATTGCTCGCGGGCGCAGCCTTTCCTGCCATGCGGGATTGATCTCGAGCGTCTCGACGAGAATCCGCAGCGCGTCACCCGGCTGGCCCTTGCGCCGCGCCTCCTCTGCGAGGAGTTCACTGCGGAGGAGCTTCGCATCCATCCCGCCCGCGGCGGATTCAATTTTGATCACGTCGTCCACGAGCTGGACGATCTCCGGTGAGATCGCGAGCCGTCCCTTGGCGAGCTGATCGCTGAGCGCGGCGAGCGAGCTGCTGAGCTCGGTGCCCAAAGCAGGCCCGGATTTTGGATCCGCGTTCACTGCGGCGAGGTAGGACTGGAGCGCCTCGGTCCCCGCGCCGCGCGACAACGCCTCCGGAATGCGCAGCTTCGCGATGAGGAGCGTGCGCTCGGGCGGGAGGTCCCATTTCTCCGTCTTCACGAGATTCAGCAGGAGTTTGCGGCCCTGCTCGCCCGTGCCGTCGGGAATCTTGCCGGCCGCGAGGATGCCGTGGATCGCCTCCGCTGCGAGGCCGGTGAGTTCCTGCTGGTGCTTCCTCAGCGCCTCGCTGAATTCGGGCTTCGAGCGCAGGCTCTCGTCGGTCGTCACGCACCAATCCAGCAGATCGGGCCAGTCCTTCTCGGTGCGCGCGGTCTTGCTCTGCTCGAGCGCCGCCTGCCACTGCTGCTCACCGGGCAGGTCCCTGATGTTCACGACGCGGCCCTTGATGTAATACGCCGCGCCGCCTGCGAGCGCGATGATGAGCGGGATGCTCACGAGCACCGCGACCCGCCGTTTCCTCCGCCCGCGCTCCCATTCGCCCACGCGCACATCGAGGTCGCTGCGAAGCAAGTCGAGCCGCCGCTCCTCAGCTTCCAGTGCCTCGCGGTTGAGTCCCTCGTCCGCCTTCTCCCGGGCGCTGCGCCGGCTCTGTTCGAGTTCGGATTTGCGGAGCGCCTCCGCCTTCTCCTCGAGCTGCGCCTGGAGCGCCTCGGCCTCGTGCTTCAGCTGATCGAGGCGGGAGAGGTTCGCTTGCTCCCTCTCGCGGAACTCGTTTTCGCGGGAATGGAGCGCGTCCACGAGCTTTGCATCGCGCGCCGCGAGTTCGGAGCGGAGCGCCTCCGCCTCCGTTTGCAGCCGTTGGAAGTCCGCCTGCGCGCGCGCCTGGGCGGCTTGGTTCTCCGCGGAGCGCGCGAGCTGCTCCTGCTCCATTGCGCGGGATTCCGCCTCGCGTTCGCGAAGTGCATCCGCGAGCCGTGCATCGCGACCGGCGAGCTCGGAACGGAGCGCCTCCGCCTCCGCCTGCAGGCGTTGAAACTCCGCCTGGGCGCGAGCCTCCGTCTCCTTCTCCAAGTTTGCGCGCGAGTCATCCACGCGCTCCTGTGCGCGCAAGGCCTCCGAGAGCTGCGCATCACGGCCGGCGAGTTCGGAACGGAGCGCCTCCGCCTCGGCCTGCAGCCGTTGGAATTCCTCCTGTGCGCGCATCTGCGCCTGACGCTCCGCATCCGCGCGCGCCGCATCGCTCTGCTCCCGTGCCCGGGCCTCGGCCTCCTTTGCGCGCAGAGCCTCCGCGAGCTTTGCGTCGCGGCCCGCTAGCTCCGCGCGGAGTTCGCCGGCCTCCGCCTGGAGGCGCTGGAACTCCTCGCGGGCGCGCGCCTGAATCTGCCGCTCCAGCCGCTGCTGCTCGGTCTGCTTCTCGTCGAGCAGCGCCTGCTGCGCTGCGAGTGCCTGCCGCATTTCGCCGATCTCCCGCTGCTCGTCGGAGATCAATTTCCGCCGCTGCTCCTCGTGCGCGGCGAGCTCGCTGCGGGCCGCCTCGAGCGCCTCGCGCTCCTGCGCGATCCACTCCTGTTCGGCGAGCAGCCGCTCCTTCGCCTTCAGCAGCTCCGCCTCCGCCTCCAGCTTTGCGCGGCGCTCCTCCAGCTCGCGCATGCGCGAGAGCCCGGCAGGGGCCTGCGTGGCGTGGGAGATGACCGTGGGTGCATCCGGCGCGACGCTGCCGGTCGAGTGCGAATAGCCGGCGGTGCCCTGCATGCCGGCAACCGTCGGCCCGCCGCGCATCATCGATGCGACGGTTGGCCCGGTCGTCGCCGGGGAAGCCTGCTCCTCGATGGCCGGAGCGGGCACCTCCTCGCACTTGCACAGTTCGCGCAGGAATGCAGCGCAGGTCGTGTGCGTGCTCCGGCCTCCGAGGTGCTTTTCAAAGAGAGCGTTGGTCGCGGGCTTCAGCGACGTGTGCGGCACGAAGCCCCGGGCGTCCTGCGCGCGGCCGGTGAGCAGCCGGTAGCAGAGCGCGACGTAGTCATTGCCGGGACGCACCGACGCCTGACCCGATGCGCCGTCCACCGGCAGCAGGTAATCCTGCGCCGATTTGCTCAGCCCCATCGGGCAGACGCGCGCGGTCCACTGCGGCCATTGGGCGGGCGGAGACTTCAGCACTTTCCCGCGCGCCGCATCGTCCATCGCAGCCCATCCCTGCACTTCGATGGACAGCCTCTCCGCCGCTGTTTCGATCATGGAAAGTCCGCGCATCGCCGCGAAGTCCATCGCCTCGGCGATCTGCGCGAGCAGCGGCGCGGCCTCCGCGGGCGGGAGGGATTGCCGCGTCTTCAGCAGGCTGAGGAGCGTCGGGCCGTCCACCCAGTCGAGCGCGAGGCGCGCCTGGGTTTCGTTGTGTTCGAAGTGCAGCACGCGCTGCCAGCGCGGATGCGTGAGACCGCGGAGGAATGCGACCAGCCGTTCGACACGCAGCATCAGCGCGGATTTTCCGGCAAGCTCCCCGGGCAGCAGGCGCAGGCAAACGATGTTCCCCGTCAGCGTGTCCTTTGCGCGCCATGCTTTTCCAAAGGCGTCCGTCGTCGTTTCCTCCAGGGGTTCGTAGCCGCCGAAACTGCCCGTCTGCTTTTCCGGCATGCGGAATCGGACCTGTCCGGCGCTTGTGTCCGCCTGCAGCACCGACTGGAGCGCCGCGACGAGCGCGGACGGCGTGGCGAACCGCTCGGCGGGCGATTTTGCCAGCAGCTTCACGAGCACTGCGCGCGCGGCCTCGGGCATCTCCGGGAGCTTGCGCCAGTCGGGCTGCGTGTTCGCGTGGTGAAACATCACCTCGAACTGCGTGCCTTCGAACGGCGGCTTGCCCGTGAGGCAGAACCAGAGCACCGAGCCGAGCGAATACAGGTCGCTGCGCGAGTCGAGGTCCGACGCTTCGAGGAGCTGCTCCGGGCTCGCGTAGGCGGGAGTGCCGACGAAGCCCGTGAGCGTGAGCCCCTCGCTGTCGGCACGGAGCCCCTCGCGCGCGATGCCGAAGTCGATCAGCTTCAGGAAGGCGTTGCCCGCCGTGTCGCGGGTGATGACGAAGTTCGACGGCTTCAGGTCGCGGTGGACAAGCTCATGCTCGGCGAGCGCCTGCAGCGCCGCCGCCGCCTGCACGCCGAGGCTGAAGACATCGCGCCAGTCCTGCGGGCCGGTCTTTGCGATGTATTCGGAGAGGTTCGGCCCCTCGCAGTATTCCATCGCGAAGAACGCGCCGGCCGGCGAGTCGCCGAAGAAGAACACGCTCGCGATGTGCGGATGACGCACGCGCGCCAGCATCTGCGCCTCCTTCAAAAAGCGCTGCCGCCCCGCGGAGGTCGCCTGGTGCTCGGACGCCGCGACCTTCACCACCGCGGGCGACAGCAGCACGCGGTCAAAGGCCTTGTAGGTCACTCCCATTGCACCGCGGCCGAGCACCAACGGCGAACCATCGGAGCGCGTCTGCACTTCAAAGTGACCAAAGCAAAGCGGTTCGGGCATTTCGTGGGATTTCGCGCACGCTAGCAACCGATGTCGGCGCAGGCCACTTGAAAGCGACGCCCACCTGCGCATGCACCCGCTCGCCGCCGGAACCGTGTGCGCCATGTCATTTGATTGACATCGATATCTGCAACCATAGCCTCGCGCGACTCGTTTCCCAGCGTGGGTAGGCCGAGTCGAACGAAACCAAAGACAAAACTATGAAAACAGTCGGATTGATCCTCGGAATTCTCGGCGGAATCATCGCCGCGGCGCTCGGCTTCAAATGGCTCAGCGATGCAAACAGCCTGAAGTCGCTCATCAGCACGGCGCGCCAGGCTGGGGCGAACATGACCGAGCTCGACAAGCTGATCAAAGCGGCCTACCTGCTCATCGGCGCGCTGGGTGCCGGAATTGTCGGCGGTGTGCTGACGATGAAGGGCAAGGGCAAGGTGGGTGGCATCGTGATGATCGTGGGTGCTGTCGCGCCGGCGATCTTCGCGCCAAAGTCGCTCGTCTTCACTTTCATCCTGCTGCTCGGCGGCGTGTTGAGCCTCGCCTCGGAAAAGAAGGCGGCAGCCTGATTTTTCTGCGCTGAGCTTCCGGCGGATGCCGCACGCAAAACGGTTTGCGGCCCGGCCCCGCCGAATCCAAGCTGCTGCCATGTCTTCCCGCAGGAATCGATTCATCGGCGCGGTGTCCGCGTTCACTGCCGCGGCCATCGCCTCTCCGCTGATTTTCTCCGGTTGCTCGAGTGAGCGCGTGGCGGAGCTGGAGAAGATGCCGATGTTCAGCGCGCGCAGCGAGGGGACGGGGCTTCAGTTTGTGGGTGTCGTCGTGCTGGCGAAATACCAGGCGAGCAGCAGGCAGAAGGCAGCCGCTCAGGCGCAGGCTCAAGGAGCGGTGGTTCGCATGGCAAAGCCGCATTACGAGCGTCGCCGGGCGGTGGTTCAGAAGAGAATCGCGGCTGCGAAATCCCAAGCGGCCGCACCGGATGCGCCGAAGAAGGAGGAGACGGTGAAGAAGCTGGAGGCGGAACTCGCGTCGCTCGACCGCGAGTGGCAGTCGCTTGGTGGCAGCGCCGCCCATGTTCCAAAGATGGACAGCACGCCCGCGTCCGGCGGAACTGTGCCCTTTGCGAGCATCAATGACCGTGAGGCGCAGGACGCCTCCGTCGCTGCTCATGTCCCGCAGTTTGTCGCGGTCGCGGTGCCGCCGCAGGGCATTGCCGCGGAAAAGGGCGGGGGGAGCACGGTGATGCTGTGGGACACGCGCCGTCGGAAGCTCGTGGGCGACCAGGTGTTCGTCCTGAACCGCACGCTGCGCGACGGAGTGGATGTGACTCTGGACGGCGTTTCGGCGCGCTTTGCTGGCGGCAGGTAGCCATCGCGCGCCGGCCTTTTGCAGCCGTGATTTTCATTGCCTGTGGCGGAGCATGGACACTAGTTTCCGCCCACTCCGCTATGAAAATCCATCCTTCCATTCCATTCGCCGCCATCACTGCCGCCGCACTGACGCTCTCCGCAAACGCCGGCCACCAGGTCGTTTCCAAGAACCCGGCTCCGGTCGCCGAATACGAGGGCGGGCGCGGTCTCCTCACCATCCAGGGTCCGTCGGGCATGTTCATCAACCCGACCTCCGGAACGCTGCCCGCGCACGCATTCACCGCGCAGTATTGCTTCCTGCTCCCGAACAACAGCGCCTCGCCCGTGATGGCTCACGGCGGGATGATTGCCTACGGCGTCACGGACTGGTTTGAAATTGGCGCGCACATCATCGGTTTCGATGTGGACAATGCGCGTGACCCGCTCGGCGGCGGCCCGCTCTTCCGCATCCGCCTGCTGAAGGACGAGGGCATGATGCCGCAGCTCAGCGTGGGCGGCTACTTCAACTTCGGAAGCGTCGAGAACTACAATGCGTTCCTCGCGCTCTATAAGCGGCTGCCGATTTCTGAGGCGGGCTTCCTCCGCTCGGTCGGATTCCACGCTGGTCTCCGCGAGACTTGGAACAACACTCCGCGCGATGCGAGCGACCTGCCCGTCGGCTACTTCGGCATGGAGTTCCAGCTCCCGCTGCGCATTTACGCGGTGGGCGAAGTGTCCACGCAGGATCAGGATTCCGGCGGTGGAAAGACTCCCTACGCCTTCGGTCTCCAGTGGCGCGCAGGTGGCATCAACGTGTCCGCCGCATTCACGCAGACTGGCGCATTCAACGAGCCGAGCTTCTTCTTCGGCGTCGGATCGCAGTTGAAGTTCTAAGCGGAGCCCGGGCGTCAACAGGGCGCCGGCGAGACATCAACGGCGCCGTTTGGGCCGCTGCATGTGCAGTGCTGCCGCGGCAGTCCCCGCCGCCGTGCCGAAAATCCCAGCGCCTCCGAGTGCGAGGATTTGCAGCGCTGTGAATGCGAAGGAGCCCGCGACTCTCATGGTCCCCGCGAGCAGGGCGGCTTGAATCAGCGCGGCGCTCAGCAGCCACACGGACTTGGCCCCGAGCCAGGCTCCGAACGGCACTCCAGCCGCCCGCTCACGGCGGGTGATGTGCCACTCGCGCGCGGTGTCGGCGGCTGCATTCCATGCGGCCATCGCGAGAGCCGCCGCGCACGCGAGGAGCATCCGATTCATGTCGTGCGAATGTCCCCGCGGCACCGCGAAGGAAATTGCCAGGCCGGCGGCCAGAGGCGGGGTGAAAACGGACAGCAGTCTTGCGGGAGCGGCTGCCAGCAACGCGGACTGGCGCCGCAGCAGCGTGGAGAATGCCGGGCCGCCGATGAGCTTCGGCCGGGTAGGCGGATGCACCGTCTCTGCTGAAAACTGCGGCGCCGCCGCAGACTGCCCGCGCTGATGCTCGAATTCCTTTCTCCACTCCGAAGGCGGCCTTTCCCCGATCTTCGAGTGAAGCCCCGACAGATCCTCCACGCCGAAGTGTGTGCCCAGTTTGCTGGGTCTCCCGCGAAACACCGTTGTTCCCGGCTCGCCATCCCCGCTGGCGAGCACCTCGATGCTGTCCAACAGCGGAATCCCGGCCGTGGAACGCGAGGTGCAGACGACAGTGCAGCCGGTGTCGGTCAATTCGCGGAGGAGCCGGAGGAGGTCGCGCTCTTCGCCGGCATCGAGGCCTTCGGCGGGATCATCGAGGAGCAGCACGGGCGGGAGACCAATCAACTCCGCCGCAATGCAGAGGCGCCTGAGCTGGCTGGCGGAAAGTTCGCGCGCACGCTTGTCGAGCTGATCCGCGATGCCCAGCCGTTCCGCGAGATGCCCGGTGAGCTTTGCGATTTCCAATGCGGGTGTCGTGGCGGGGAGGCGCAGCGATGCGGCGAAGCGCAGCGACTGCCTGCCTGTGAGTTCCATGTGGACCGTCGCCTCCCGCGGAACACAGCCAATCCATCGTCCGGACTGTTCGACATCGCCGCGGTTTGTCCGGTTCAGAAACACGGCGCCCTTCATTCCGCGCAGCGGCTCCGCAAGGGCGTGGAGCAGCGTGGTCTTTCCACTGCCGGCTGCACCGATGATGCCGACGAACTCCCCGGGCTTCGCGGCAAAGCCGGCGTCGCTCAAAAGGATCCGCTCGCCCGCACTCACCGTCACACGCTGCGCGGTGAGCCCGCATCCGGTGCCGTGTGGACGCAGATGCAGGGCCAGTCCGTCGAAGACGAAACCGTGCCTGGAGCCCACGTCGAGCCGGTCGCCAATCAAAAGCAGGTGCCGCTCGAAAAGGCGCCCGTTCACCAGCAGTCCAGGGCCGCCCTTGTCCACGACAGCGAATCCCTCGCTGCCCTGCTCGATGGCCGCGTGAATCGGCAGCAGCGCGTCATCGTCGAGCCTCACATCCGCTTCCGTCCCGGCTCCGATCGTCAGCCCGTGCGAAAGCGGCACCTCGTCAGTCGCGGCGCCGCGGAATTTCACCGTGCTCGGATTCGGGCCCCCGGCCTTCTCCTCGCCTGCGGGATCATGGAAAAGAAACTCGAAATCGCCGATGCGCAGCGTGTCGCCGTCCTTCAGCTTCACGGAGTAGAGCTCGATGGTTCCATTCACGCGGACGCGGTGCCAGTCGCTGTCCGCCGCGATCTTTGTCTGAACACCGTCCCAGCGGAGCGTTGCATGACGTTCGGCGACCGACGGATGGCGGATGCGGAACTGCGATCCGCCCGCCGAGCCAATCACGAACGGCACGTCGCGCACCAACTCCTTCGTCATCTGCGTTCCACCGCAGAGGGTCAGCGTCGGGTTCGATGCCTGCCGGGAAAGTTCGCGCATTTGGCTCCAGCAGAATCGGCAATCCGCCGCTCCGTTCAAGGATGGAAGCCTCGCGGCGAATGCAGTGACAGTGTTGCGCGATGGCGGGCACCCTGTTAGATGCAACGCATGAGAATCCTCGCCACCCTCCTCGCATTCACCGCCACAGTCTTCGCAGCCGACAACGTCCTCACCGACGCCGAGCAGCGCGACGGGTGGAAATCACTTTTCGACGGCAAGGATGCATCGGCGAACTGGCGCGGTTACAAGAAGGACAAGCTCGGGGAGAAATGGGTGGTGAAGGACGGTGCGCTCATGCTCACCGGCAAGGGAGGCGGCGACATCATCACGAAGGAGCAGTTCGAAAGTTTTGAGCTGAGCATCGAATGGAAGATCAGCCCCGGCGGCAACAGCGGCATCATGTTCAAGGTGCAGGAGACCGCCGGCGCGCCATGGAATACCGGGCCCGAGGCGCAGATTCAGGACAACGGCGGCGGGCATGATCCGCAGAAGGCCGGCTGGATGTATGCGCTCTACCCCGCGAGCGTGGACACGACGAAGCCGGTCGGCGAATGGAACCACTTCGTCCTCAGGTGCCAGAAGACCGCCGCGGGCACCTACAAGTGCGTCCACACGATGAACGGCACGAAATACGTCGAGTATGAGATTGGTTCCGCAGACTGGAACGAGAAGGTCGCGAAGTCGAAGTTTGCGAAGTTCCCCGATTTTGCGAAGCCCGCGAAGGGGCACATCTGCCTGCAGGATCACGGCAACGAGGTTGCCTTCCGCAACATCAAGATCCGCGTGCTCCCGGAGCTGAAGTAGGTCGCGCCCCGGACTATTGGGTTTTCGTTCCCTCGCTGGCTCCCGGTTTGGGAGCCGCTTGCGGGGAGGCTGGCGGCGTGGCGGGCTGGGTCGCCGCCGGTGGTGCGGCGGGAACGCCAAGCTTTTCAAAGGCATGCTCGAGAAGCGTCTTCGAGTCGTTCCAGATGCCTGGCTTGTCCGAGTGCATGATCACCGAGATCGCCTCCCGCCCCGCGCGGATTGCGCAGCTGACCAGCACCTGCTGTGACGCGCGCGTGTATCCCGTCTTCACGCCGATGCAGCCGGGAAACATCGCGAGCAGCTTGTTGTGGTTCTTGAAGAGAACCTTCTCCGCGCCGCGCATCATCCCGAACTCCGGTGTCGCGACAATCTCGCGGAACAGTGCGATCCGCATCGCAGCCTGCCCGATGAGCGCGAGATCACGCGCGGTGGTGAAATGGTGCGGGTCGTGCAGCCCGTGCGGGTTCGTGAAGTGCGACGACTTCGCGCCGAGCAGTTCGGCCCGCTTGTTCATCTTCTCCGAAAATGCGGCGACGCTTCCGGCGTTGTCCCGGGCGAGCGCGAGCGCGACATCGTTGGCGCTCTTCAGCAGCAGCGCAAAAAGCAGCTCCCGCCGCGTGTATTCCTCGCCGGGTTTGAACTCGAGCGCACTAGGTTCGACCTTCGTGTCCGCCGGCTCGATGAGGACCTTTGCGTCGAGGTTGCCGGCTTCGATGACGAGCAGCGCGGTGAGGATTTTCGTCGCGCTCGCCGGATAGCGGATATCATCCGGCGCCTTCTCGTAAAGCACATCGCCCGTTCTTGCATCCACGAGGATGGCCGACTTCGCCGCGAGCGGCAGCTCGCCCGGCGCGAGTGGCGCCGGCGTTGGCGTCGGTGCGGGCTTCGCGCGCGCCTTCGGGGCCGGGCGCGGCGCAGGCTTCTTCTTCGTCGCGCCGTCCGCGGCCGCAGCGAGCATGAGTGCGGCTGCGAGTGTCAGCAGGGCGTTAGTGGCTGGGAATTTGGCCATCAATCATCATCCACTCGACGGGTTCGCGGTGTGCGGTGATCGCCGCGTGGATGTCGCGCATCGTGGCATCGTGCGGGATGGCGATCAAGTCGGCCAGCGCGCCGGGCTCGAGTTTTCCAGCGTTGAGGTTCAGCGCCCGCGCTCCGTGCAGCGTCGCCATCGCGACGACGTCCGCCGGGTGCAGCCACTGTTCGCGGTCACTCAGGATGCGCATTTCGTCGAACATCGAAAGCGAGTGCGTGCTCGCGAGGCTGTCCGTGCCGAGGCAGACGTTCATGCGCAGCTCGAGCAGCTTCGCGAGCGGGAATGGGGCGTGGCGGAAATACCGGTGGCTGCCCGGGCAGTGGACGATGCTCGGGCGCTCGCCGCGCGGGATGCTCGCGAGGAGCGCGAGGTCGGCGTCGTCGAGCTCGTTCATGTGCGCGAGGATCCAGTGCTCGCCAAGCGGCGTGTGGTGGAAGAGGTGCTGGAGCGGCGTTCGGCCTTGGTGGCAGTCGTGCATCCAGCGTCCGAGACGGAGCATGAAATCATACAGCTCACCGCGCGCGTGTCGGAACATTTCCCATTCCTCGCGCGATTCCGCGACGTGTGTCATGACAGGCATTCCGAGTTTCAGCGCGGCGCTGCTGGCGAGTTCGTAGAGCGGCCCCGACGCCGTGTAGGGAGCGTGCGGGCTCAGGCCGAAGCCGCCCAGCCGCGGTTTGTTGTCGTCGAAAAATGCCAGCGTGCCGGCGACCACGTCCTCGCTGGTGACGAGATGCCGCACGTCGATCATCTCCAGAAACCACCAAGTCCGCAGAGGACTCTGCGGCATGTCGGTGAGCAGCTCCGGGAACGATTCGATGTTTGCGACGCTCGTCGTGCCCCATCGCCGGAGTTCGGCAAAGCCGCGCGCGATGGCCGCACGGTAGTCCTCCGTGCCGAGGCTGCGTTTGAGCGCGTTGATGCGGCGGATCCATTCCGTGAAGCTCCGCTGCGGCTGGATGGCGCGGCGCATCATCGAGTAGTCGAGGTGACAGTGGGCGTTGACGAGCCCGGGCATCAGGATGCTTTCGCCGAGGTCAGTCACTTCGCCGGCGTGTGCGGCGCGGATGTCGGAAAATGCGCCAACCGCCGTGATGGTGTTGCCGCCTACTACCACCGCTCCGTCGTGAATCGGCGCGCTCGTGACCGGAATGACGACGCGGGAGCGGAGAATCATGGGGCCGGCGGCGCCTCGTCCTTCACCATCTTGCGCGCTGCGGCGACGAGGAAATTGCACGCCTCCTGGCAGAGCAGGGGAAGCGTGTCGGCCGGCGTCGAATTCTCGCGGAACTTCTCCGGCGGCAGCAGCGGCACGGTGACGCCCTCGCTGATTCGCCAGAGAATCGTCTTCAGGCAGTTCGACGCACGGCACTGCTTCGCGATGAGTCGCTGCGCCTGCTCAGTCGTGAGCTTCTGCGTGATGCGATACATGCCTGTCTGGCGACCGAGGGTTTCGACAAGGTCCACCGGCGCGACTTCGCCATCCCGCCGAGCGAGCGACACGCCGAGCATCGCAGGATAGAAGTAGTCGAGCGCCAGCCGCACCGCGTTTGCGTTCGGAAGCAGGAGCCGCCAGCCGCGGCGGAGATTCGGCGCGGTCTTGAGTGCGCGGTATGCGCCCGCGTCATCGAGATTCGCAAGGGTGCGGGCGTCCTCGGGAGTGGAGAACGGCTCGAGAATCTCCGCACCGGCGTCGTCCTTGTGCCTCAGCTCCCATCCGGCGCCCGATGGAGTGATACCGATTTGGCCGATCGTCTTTCCTCCGGCGCGCAGCCAGCGTTCGAGTTCGAGGGCGGTGTCGCGCATCAGGCAGGGTGGCTTTCGTCAAATGCCGCGACTTGGTCCAGAATCACATCGGCAAAGCCGGGCTCGGTGCCGATGGAGCTCGCGTAGTAGAGCGTCCGCCCGCGCAGGCGATACGGGTTGTTTGCGAAGACCGATGCGCGGCCGGCGCTCGCCGCACCGGGCGATTCCGTCGCGATGCCGAGCAGCACGGGGATGTCCTCGTAGCTGTGCAGCCCGTCGGAGATGAAGAACGGCACGACGACGACGTTGGCGCTCGTCGAGAGCTTATCCCACTCGGCGATGAGCGGCGCCTCCTCCATGTAGGCGTTCTGCACCTCACGGTAGCGCTTCAGCGCGGCTATGCGGTCCACCTCACGCTTCGCGGCGACCGCGGAGTTCTCGTTGAGGTCAGTGCCGTGGCCCACGATGAAAAGGCTCGTCTTCTCCGGCGGCACACCGGGCGCGATGTCGGCGGCACGCTTGAGCAGCAGCTCCGTCATGCGCGGATGATTCCCAGCGGGCTCGCAGTATTTCACCACGTGGCGGCCGATGCGCGTGGTCGGTCCGGTGACGCCGATTTCGCGCGGGATGACCGTCTTCGTGAAGTAGCCCTCGCTGATGAAATTTGGCACCACATACACCTCCTCGCGGTCCACGCAGTGAAGCATCTGGCGGAAGCTCGGCTCTTCCTTCCAGAAGGCGCAGTGCACCTCGCCGAAGACGCCGCGCCTGCGGATTTCCTCGGCGAGCTGCCAGGTCGGCGCGCTCGAGTCGGGATTCAGCGTCGAGCCGTGTCCGGCGATGACGAGGGCGCTGTTCGGTTTCTTGGGCATTGCGGTTCCCCGTATGTGCTGGGTGCGGTGAAGTCGAACGCTTTCGCCGCAGCGGGGGATTGCTCAGAGCGAACTGCGGAGTGCGTCGAGCTTCGCGCGGCTCACGTCGTCGCGGGAGTCGCGGTTCACCGCCTCCGCATAGGCGCGGGCGGCGTCGCGCGGGGAGGAAAGCTGCACGGCGATGTCGCCGAGGAAGCGCCACGCCTCGGCGCGGTAGGGATGGCCGGTGAGCTGGCGGAGGACATCCTCGTAGGCCTTGCTCGTCTGCTTGTTCGCGATGAGCGCGAGCGGATACTGCCGGGAGATGGACCACATGCGCCCTGCGCTGCTTGCGGCGTTGCCGAGCAGGTCGAACCGCGGCTTTCCCGTGCGGGCCTGCTCGATGCGCGCGCGGAGCACGAGCGCGTCGGGTCCGAACAGCGGCGACTTCTCGGCAATCGCCAGCTCCGCGAGCGCGGTGTCGTAGTCCTTTTGAATGAGGGCGACTGTCGCGATGTTGAAGTGTGCGATGGCGAGCTTCGGCTCCTTGGCGAGCGCCTCGCGGAAGAGCGCGAGGGCCTCGTCCGGCTTTCCGTCCTGCATCGCGAGCTGGCCGAGATTGCTGAGCATCCGCGCGCCGCGGCCTGCGCGCTGTGCGGTCTCCGTCACAAAGGTGCGCTGGTCGTGCCAGTAGCCGTGCTGCCGCCAGGTCTGCACGGCGAGGAATGCGACCCACAGCGCGGCTACTGTGCCGAGTGTGCGGAAGACCTCTGGTCGCTTCGCGGCGAGTGGACGCACGGTGAAGAGGATCGCAGCGATGAGGAACGCGCTCGGCACGTGAATCCAGTGCTCGGCCACGGTGGCATTGAGCCGGAAGACATTGCTGATGGGCAGCCACGTGACGAATGCGCAGGCGAGGGCGAGCGCAGCCTCGGGTGCGGACTTCCTTGAGCGCCTCCACCACCAGATGAGCGCGGCCGCGACGAGAACACCCGCGATGGTCTGAGCCTCCCGGAGCCTTCCATTGGCGAGGTTGGCGGCGTGGTCGCCGACGGGATCCGTCGAGACATCGCGCTCCATGTGCAGCGAGTGCGGCGCGACGAAGATGGAGGCATACTCCGCGAGCGCGCGCGCGACGAGAATCGGCTGAACTTGCCACGGAGCGCCTTCGCCGGAGTTGGGCGGAGGGGTGCTGGAGGCCGTCGTGCGGAGGGCGAGGTAGGAGCCGCAGGAGATTGCGGCGGCGGCCGCGAGCGCGAGCCAGCCGCGCGGGTCGCGTCCGGCGCGGAAGACGACCCACACGAGCCAGAGCATCAGCAGCGCGACGCCGCTTTCCTTCGAGAGCAGCGCGCAGAGGGCGCAGAGCGTGGCGAGGATGAGCGCGCGCGCCGCGGGGCGGTCGCCGGGAACGTAGGCGGCCTTCGCGTGCGCCTTTGCGACGAGCGAGAGGCCGAGGAAGATGAAGATGGCGGCGAGCGAATCCGCGCGTCCGCTCACATAGGTGACGGCACTTGTGTGCAGCGGGTGCAGCGCCCACGTCAGCGCGCCCGCGAGCGCCCATGGTCCTCCGTTTTCACCGAGCCAGATGCGCAGCAGGCGGAAGAGCGCGAGCGCGGCGAGGGCGTGCATGAGCACGCTCGTGAAATGCCATCCCGGCTGCGGTGCGCGTTGGATGGCGGCGATGTCCGCGCTGTCGCCGGTGTCCGGGGCTCCGGTCTTCTTCGCCGTGGGCGCGTCCTCCGCGCGCGCGATGCCCCAGAGTGCGTAGTCGGCGGTGAAGGTGAGGCGCTGCAGCGGGCGGTAGAATTTGCTCGCGGTCGCGTCAAGGAAGAGGAACTCGCGGAAGGCCTCGGGCGCGAGGCGCCACGAGCGGATGAGCGGGTCGCGGAGGATGAGCGCGGTGTCGTCCCACACGAAGCTGTTGCGCATAGCAGGCCAATACGCCACGAACGTCCCGAGAATGATCACGAACACAGAAAGCAGGCGCGAAAGGCGGGGCATGGGCTGCGGATTGGTTAGCACGGCGCGCGCCCAGACGGCCAACAGTGAAATCTCCCGAGCGGTGAATGCCCGAGGCGTCATGCTCACGGTGTTTGCGTTGTTTGCGCTCGTCCTCAGCATCACCACGCCCGCTGCCATCGCTGGTGAACTCGACGGCGTGCGGCAACTCGTCGTCGCCATCGCGCCGTCGTGGCAGGGGACGGAGGGCAGCGCGCAGCGCTTCGAGCGGGCGGGTGGTGAGTGGAAGCCGGTCGGCAAGCCCTGGACGGTGCTTTTTGGAAAGAACGGCCTCGCGTGGGGCTCGGGCGTGCATGGCCAGGAGGAACAGGGGACGCGGAAAGTGGAGCGCGATGGCCGCGCGCCTGCGGGCGTGTTCCGCATCGGCACCGTTTACACCTACGACAGCGCGCTGCCGGCGGGGAGCGACTATCCCTTCCACACCGTCACCGCAGCGGATGCGTGGATCGACGACGTCACGCACCCGCAATACAACAAGCACGTCCTCGTGGACCCGAAGAACCCGCCGCCGTGG
The DNA here is from genome assembly GCA_044221035.1 of Chthoniobacteraceae bacterium. Taxonomy (GTDB): domain Bacteria; phylum Verrucomicrobiota; class Verrucomicrobiia; order Chthoniobacterales; family Chthoniobacteraceae; genus SXWH01. The sequence continues at coordinate 18,230 of JBGAPU010000112.1, forward strand.
TATGCGAAGCAGCGGATGCGGCTCGGCGACTTCGCCTACCGCTGGCTCGTCGAGGTGCGGCACAATGCCGACCCGCCCGCGCCGGGCATGGGCAGCGCCATCTTCCTCCATCTGCGCCGCGCGCCGCACAAGCCGAGCGTCGGCTGCACGGTGATGGGCGAGGCGGACCTCGTCGCGCTCATCCGGTGGCTGCGTGCGGATGCAAAGCCGCACTTCGTCCTGCTGCCGCGCGCCGAGTATGCGGTGCGATGGAAGGCGTGGAATCTCCCGTCGCCGGAGGCTGCAGGCGCGCTGTTGCGGTAGCATCCTCTGCGCTCTGGACGCCGCTGCGGGCGCGGCTATCACTCGCGCATGTTCCGCACCCTCCTCGTCCTCCTCGCCATGGCGTCGCCGCTTTTCGCCGAACCCCTCACGCTCCATCTGCGCTCCCGCGCGAAGGACGGGCGCGATGTGTCGGAAAATGCGGCGGAGTGGGACACGAGGAAGACCGCGCTCATCATCTGCGACATGTGGGACGACCACTGGTGCAAGTCCGCCGCCCGCCGGGTCGGTGAGATGGCGGGGCCGATGAACGAGATGGTAAAAGCTGCGCGCGCGAAGGGCATCTTCATCATCCACGCGCCGAGCAGCGTCACCGATTTCTACAAGGACACGCCTGCGCGGAAGCTCGCCCAGGCCGCGCCGTTCGCGAAGACGCCGGTGCCGCTCGCAACCGTCGAGCGCTGGGGCACGGCGTGGTGCTGGACGGACGGGAAGCACGAGAGCCCTCTGCCAATTGACGACTCCGACATGGGCTGCTCGTGTATGGGGAAGAAGTGCGACATTGTCCCGCCGTGGAAGCGCCAGATTGCGACCATCGAGATTTTCCCCGGCGACGCGCTCACGGACAACGGGCAGGAGACGTGGAACCTCCTCCAGCAGCGCGGCATCGAGAATGTCATCCTCTGCGGCGTGCATTTGAACATGTGTGTGCTCGGCCGGCCATTCGCAATCCGGCAGCAGGTCTATCTTGGCAAGAAAGTCGCCCTCATGCGCGACATGACCGACACGATGTATAACCCCGAGCGCCCGCCCGGCGTGGATCACTTCACCGGCACCGACCTCATGGTCGAGCACGTGGAGAAGCACTGGTGCCCGAGCTTCACGAGCACGGACATCACCGGGCGCGCGCCGTTCCGTTTCAAGGAGGACACGCGGGGGAAATGAGGCGCGTCTGCGTGTATTGCGGATCGTCGCCGGTGGAGAATCCGGTCCACCGCGCGGCGGCGGAGCATCTCGGCGCGCTACTCGCCACGCGCGGCATCGGGCTCGTGTATGGCGGCGGCAATGTGGGCCTCATGGGCATCGTCGCGGATGCAGTCCTGCGCGTTGGCGGAGAGGTCGTCGGCGTCAT
>JBGAPU010000113.1:0-19564 GCA_044221035.1 Chthoniobacteraceae bacterium
CCGAGCGAGTTCACGAACGGCGCGTCCTTTGTGAAGCCAGCGATGGCGGCGACGCTCGTCGCCGCAGCCGGCCGCCACTCGGCGGCGAGGACGGCGAAGTCGCCCCCGCAGAAATTGACGCCGACGAAGGGCGGCTTCCTGAGTTCCCCCGGATTCGCGGCACCTGCCACATGATGGCCCCTCTGCGCAGGCGGCCTGCTGGCGACCTCGCGGCCATCGATGAAGGCGGTGGCTCCAGACGGGCGCACTTGGATGAGGACCTCGCGCTCCTCGCCGGGCGCGAACCAGCGCCGGTCGCCACGCTCCATTCTCGCCCCGGTCTGCCAGCCGAAATTCACGCTGCCCGCCGCAGATTGATCGAGATCGAGGAAGCAGCCGTTCTCCCCCTGGAGATAGAAAAACTTCACCGCGTGTCCCGGCTTGTCGCGCCGCGCGCGGAAGCGCAGATCGTAGCTCGCGGGCAGGCCGTTCAGGGCCAGTGCGATCGTTTCCTGATCAGCCGCGCCTGAGGGCGTGGCCGGCCCCCTCAGCACGCCGCCTTCGAGCCGCCACGGATTCCAAAACGACCCGCTCTTCACGTCCGCGGTGGCGAGGAGATTCACCCAGCCTTCGGCGGAAGGCGGCGCGGGTTTCGTCGCGTTGGCCGGCTCGCTCGCGGACGCACCGCGCAGCAGCTTCAAACTCCCGCCGTCCAGCGCGCGCGCGCGGACGCTGTGCCAGGTGAGGCTCGTGTCGCTGCCGACGGCAGGCTGCGTGCGATCCTTCGACTGGGCCAACCCGCGACCCAGCGGGCTGCTCCAATCGAGAGCGGCCGCGGGACCTTGGTAACGGAACAGCGGACGACCATCGATCTGCACGCTGATGTCCGCCAGTCCGCCCTGCTGGCGGACTTGGATCGTCGCGCGATAGCGGCGATTGCGTTCGAGGAGGTTCTCCGTGTGCGTCGGATTGTCCGCCGACGCTTCATCCTTCTGCCACACGCGGTAAAGCCCGGCATAGCGTCCGCCGCCTTGCAGCTGCGCAAGCACGCCGCGCGCACCATCGAGCGGGAGATAGACACGCACGCCGGTCTTCGGGCCGCTGCGAGTGAACTCCACCTCGATCTCATAGGAGCCACCCAACTGCGCCGGCAGGGTGAAAAGCGGTCCTTGCAAGCTCCCGGCCGCGGCGTCCACATCGCCAGTCAGCCCCGCAGCATCCTTTCGCCAGAGCCCGAGGAAATCGTCCTTCGTCACGTCGGCGAGCGCCAGCAGATCGGTCCAGCCTTCGGCGGAAGGCGGCGCGGCCGCGGCAGTCCCAACCGGCTCCAGCTCCAGCACGCAGCGGAAGCCGTTGCTGTAGTAATGGTAGTCGGGCGCGCAGTTGCCGCGGGCTGAGGAGAGCAGCGAGCGGCGGTCGCGGGTCTGCCAGGAGGCTCCGCGCTGCACGACTTCCTTCTGCGCCGCGTTCAGCCAGTCCTCGCACCATTGCCAGACGTTGCCGCCCATGTCGTGGAGCCCAAATACGTTCGGCGGGAAGCTGCCGACCGGCGAGGTGGTCGCAAAGCCGTCGTCGTATTTCTCCCAGCCCGGCTCGCTGGCTGCGGGTTCCTTCGCCCCGCGGTCCGCGGCAAATTTCTCGTCGAAGCGCTTGTCCGCGTAGTTGCCCACCTTCTTCGTCGGCGGCCAGTCCTTCCCCCACGGGAAGTCCACCTCGTTCCTCCAGCGCTTCTCCTGCGGCGTCGCGCCCTGCTCCGGCGGCAGACCGACGGCGATGCTCCATTCCTCGTCGGTCGGCAGCCGGTAGCGCTGGTTCGGCTTCAATTTCCCCTCCGCGACCTCCTTCGCCGTGAGCCACTGGCAATAGGCCCGCGCCTCGTGCCAGCTCACGCCGACCACGGGATGATCCGGCTCGCGTCCAGCGGGCACGCCGTCCCTGCCCTGCGTCTTCCAAGCGCTGTTCACATCAGGCACCGCCGCCGCACAGGCCGCGTAGTCCTGCACGCGCGTCGGCCAGATGCTGAAGAGCGCCTTCGTCCCCGGCACCGGGACGAATTTCATCCCGAGCGAGTTCACGAACGGCGCGTCCTTCGTCGCGGAGGCGGGGGTGGCGGAAGACGCAGTGGCTGAGCCTGCGCCGTCCAGATTCGCATACTCGATGCCCGTGAGGATCAGCCCGGCGTGGAGGGCGATGTTGAACCGGCCCCCGCGCAGCCCGGTGTCGGTGGCCGAGGCAATGGGAGCGCCGTCGAGCAGCAGCGTGAGCTTGTCGCCCACGGCTCGGAACTCCACCTCGTGCTCAGTGCGGCCATCCCACTTCACCGCGGGGATCGCGGCTTTCTGGATGTAGCGGTTCTCCGCGGCGCGATCCCTCGTGTAGTAGTGGATGCCGCCCGCCGCACCGTTGGCATCCGGAAGCATTCCCTGATACCGGCTCTGCTCGGGCGAGGTGCGCAGCCAGATTTCAAAGCCCCGTGAATCCGCCGCCTGCACCGCGCGGACGCGCACCGCCATGTCGCGCACGTCCCCCGGCAACTGGCTGTAAAGGAGCTGCATCGCCGTGACGGTGTAGCGGCCGTTCTCCAGCTTCACGTTTTTCTGGGTGCTGAGATCGACCGTCCTCCAGACCACGGAGGAGGCGGCCGACGAGCCGGATGCCTTCTCTTTCGCGACTCCCCCCCTCGCCGCCCGCTCGGCCTCGGAGAGCTGCGGCTCCTTTTTCCGGAAGGCGAAAAACGCAGCGAGACCGAGGATGAGCACGGCCGCGGCGACAAGCGTTGCCCGCGATTTTGAATTCCGGGCGCCGGTTCCTGAATTGGGAGTCACCGCAGCGGGCTGGTGCGCGACGATCGTGGGCGAGGAGTGGATGTCGCCGGGCGGCGGCTGCCGCAGCGGCGCCGCGGTGGGTGCGGCGACGGCGCTCGGCACGCTCGCACCGGTGATTTCGTCGTAGGCGCGGCGCATGTCCGCGATCACGTCGGCGTAGGTCTGCTGGCGGTGCGCGGGATCCTTCGCCATCATCCTCATCACCGCGACGGCAAGCGACTGCGGGCAGCCGGGGAGCGCGAGGCTGAGATTCGGCACTGGAGCGGTGACGTGCTTCATCATCACCGCCAGCGGGGTCTCCCCGCTGTAGGGCGGCGACCCGCTCACGAGGTGGTAGAGCGTGCAGCCGAGCGAGTAGATGTCCGCGCGGAGATCCACATCCTTGCTCCCCTGCCCCTGCTCGGGGCTGATGTAGTTCGGCGTGCCCATCGAGGAGCCCGTCACCGTGAGCGAGGTCGTCTCGCCGCTGCCGCCGCCGACGCTCTTCGCGAGGCCGAGGTCGCCGAGCTTCACCTCGCCGTCGTTGCTCAGGAAGATGTTGTCCGGCTTGATGTCGCGGTGGATCAGGTGCGCCTTGCGCCAGCCGTGTTCGAGCGCCGTCGCGACATGCGTGGCGATGGCGACGGCCTCCGTGAGCTGCAGCCGCCCCTTGCGCTTCAGCCGCGACTGCGCGCTCTCGCCCTCGACAAACTCCATCGCAAACCAGTGCAGCCCGTCCGTCTCGCCCGCGGAGAAAACCTGCACGAGATTCGGGTGGATGAGCGAGGCCGCCGCCTTGGCCTCGCGGCGGAAACGCGCGATGAACTCCGGGTCTGCCGCGTAGCTCGGCTGCAAGGTCTTCAGCGCCACGAGGCGGTCGAGCGTCACCTGCCGCGCCTTATACACCGCACCCATGCCGCCCTGCCCGAGGCGGGAGAGGATTTCGTATTCGCCGAGAATCTGCCCTTCGAGGCTCATGCGCGCGGCGTTGCTAGCAGAGGTGCGACGCGGCAGGCGAGATGAAAGTCGCCGCCGCTCTCCTCCCGGACTTCGCGGAACTGCAACACCGCGGTTGCCGTGCGGCGGCTGATTCGACCATGCTCCCGACTCATGAAACGCCGCACCTTCCTCCAATCATCCGCCGCCCAGGCCGTCGCCGGCTCCGCAGCCCTCGCGGGAATCTCCACCGCCGCCACCGCACCAGAGCGGGAACTCTACGAGCTGCGCACCTACACGCTGAAGCCGGGCAGGAAGGCGCTGCTGGACGCGTATCTCGGGAAGGCGCTCATCCCCGCACTGAAGCGCGCGGGCATCGGGCCGGTCGGCGTCTTCAGCGAGAAGACGGGCAACGAGGTGACCGCGGTGCATGTGCTCATCGTGCTGAAATCCGGCGACGAGGCCGCGACGCTCGGCGCGAAGCTCGCGGCGGATGCGGACTACCAGAAGGCCGCCGCCGAGTATCTCGCGGCGCCCGCGGCGGACGCGGTGTATGACCGCATCGAAAGCTCGCTGCTCGGCTCCATCGAGGGGATGCCGAAGCTCGCGAAGCCGGACACTTCCAAGCCGCGCCTGCTGAACCTGCGCATCTACGAGAGCCACAACGAGCGCGCGGCGGCGAAGAAGATCGAGATGTTCAACCTGCACGAGCTCGCGATTTTCCGCCGCGTGGGCCTCACGCCCGTGTTCTTCGCCGGCGCGCTCGTCGGCCCGCGCATCCCGAACCTCACCTACATGCTCGTCTTCCCCGGCGAGGACGGGCGGAAGGCGGCGTGGGACAAATTCCGAAATGACGACGAGTGGAAGAAGCTGAAGGCCCTTCCCGAATACGCGGACAAGGAGATCGTGTCGCGCATCACGAACAAGATCCTCGAGCCGGAGCCGTATTCGGAGATCTGACGGCGGGCGCGGCTATTTTCCGCCGAGGTCGAGGCAGACGAGTTCGCCGGTGTTGTTGCGGCAATACACGCGGCCATTCGCGAGCACGGGCTGCACCCAGCAGCGGCCGGTGAGGACCTTGTGCCGGGAGAGTTCCTTGTAGGCGCCGCCCGAGGCCTCGGCGGTGACGAGGTCGCCGGCCTCGGTGAGGATGAGGAGCTTATCGCCCGCGAGGATGAGAGAGCCGTTGTTCACGCCGCGCGCGCGCCATTTCTCCGAGCCGTCCGCGAGCGAGAGGCAGACGAGCGCGGCGCGGCGCTTGCCAGCCTCGCCGTCCATGCCGAAGACGAAGCCGCCATGCGCGACAGGCGTGTTGAAGTGCGAGAGCATGGCCTTGCTGAACCACGCCTGCGCGGGCTTGCCGCCGGCGAGATCGAATGCCGCCGCGCCGTGGTTGTAGGCCGACGTGATGATGGCGCGCCCTCCCGCGACGAGCGGCGAGGCGGCGTTGATCTTGTAGGCCGTGTGCCACTGCGCGCGGCCTGTCTCGCTGCCGTCGGCGGCGCTCAGCGCGACGAATGCGTCGGCCTTCACGAGCAGGATGCGCCGGGCGCCGCCAATCGTGGCGACAATCGCGCTGCCGTAGCCGGCCTCATCATCGCCGGATTTCCACACGGCCGCGCCGGTGCTCTTGTCGAGCGCGACGGTGCTCGCGCCCTTCCCGCCGCAGTCGAGGATGACGCGCTTTCCATCGATCGTCGGCGAACCGCTGAAGCCCCACTCGGGACGGCGTCCGCCGAAGTCGGCGACGAGGTTCTTTTCCCACACGGGCTTGCCGCCCGCCGCGCTCACGCAGGCGACATGGCCATCCGCGCCGAGCATGTAAACGCGCTCGCCGTCCACCGTGGGCGTCGCGCGCGGACCGCCCTCGAAGAGGTAGTCGCCGAGCTTCGCCTTCCAGGAGTGCATCCACTGCACGCGGCCGTTCGCGGCGTTCAGGCAGTAGAGGACTTCCTGCCCGTCACGATAGCCCGCCGAGAAGACTCGGCCATCCGCGACGGTCACGCTGCTGAGCCCCGTGCCGAGCTGCACGCGCCACAGCTCGCGGGGTCCGCCAGCCGGAATCTTGCCGATCGCCTCGGAGGTGGAGCCGTTCAGCGCCGGCCCGCGATAATGCGGCCAGTCCCCCGCGAATGCGGACGCGGAGAAGATTGCGGCGGTGAGGAAGACTGTGGTCGCTTTCATGCCAGCGCCGTAACGCCGCCCGGCCCGCCGGTCAATGTCCCCGCGCACAACCCGGTGAAGCGCGCGGCGGCCCAGTCCTTCGCGCCGCTCGGGAAAATTGCGAATCCCGCACTGCTGACGCTTGCAGAATCATTGCCCCGTTGTCACTTTCCGCCCCCTTCCGCGAACCAAACGCCACGCCGCCGCGCTTTTCACGGCGCACCGACCAACCAAACCACGACAACCCAGTGAAATTCGCCTGCCCTTCCTGCAACACGCACCTCGTCGCCGAGCCAGAGATGGCCGGCCAGATCGTGCGATGCCCCGGCTGCAATCTCAAAATCCAGATCCCCGCGCTCGAACAACCCGCTGCCGGCCCCGCCGCCGGGCACGGACAACCCACGGCGCAGGGCGGCGGACGACTCCATTCCAGCGGCCAGCCACAGCAGCGCAAGGCATGGAAGGAGCAGGACCCGACGAACCCGAACGCGAAGCTGAGCTTCGGCATCGGCCTCGGCGTCACGATCCTGTGGTTCATCATCATGTATCCGTTCGCGCCCGCGGCCGGAAAGCAGCCCGGTGAGTTCTCCACCGCCGAGACGCTCGCGAACCTCTTCTACAAGCACTTCACGGTCAGCTTCGCGAACACGCTCTTCTTCTTCTGGGCCATCGCGATCTGCGTGCTGAAGCTGCGCATCCTCCGCCACCAGCGCGAGGCGATGCTCCTCGACGTGCTGCCGATGGAACTCGGCAAGGAAATCAACGCGCAGAGCGTGGGACGCTTCATCGACCACATTTACAAGCTGCCGGTCCACCTCCGCGACAGCCTCATGGTGAACCGCATCCGCAAGGCGCTCGAGTTCTTCGAGGTCCGGCAGAATGTCGGCCACGTGAGCGCGATGATGACGAGCCAGTCGGCCATCGACGGCTCGCGCATCATGGGCAGCTACATCATGGTGCGCGCGTTCCTCTGGGCGATCCCGCTGCTCGGCTTCATCGGCACGGTCGTCGGCCTCTCGCACGCGATCAGCGGCATGAGCTTCGCGAGCGTGGAGGACGTGGGAAAAATCGTCGGCTCAATCAACAACGTGACGAGCGGCCTCGGCACGGCGTTCGACGCCACGCTGCTAGGCCTCGTCTTCGCGGTGACGCTGAACTTCCCGCTGAACTCGCTCGCCAAGCACGAGGAGGAGGCGCTGAACGACATCGACGCATTCTGCAACGAAGTGCTCCTCCCCCGCCTGGAGGACGGCGCGGGCGCGGGCGGCGGCGACTTCAATGCCGTGGCCGACTCCGTGGTGAAGGCGCTCGGCGCCGCGCAGCAGGAGTTCCTCACCGACCTCAACGCGCTCTCCGCGCGCATGCTCGACTACGCGAACAACATCGACCGCCAGAACCAGGAGCACCAGCAGGCGGTGATGAATGAGTTCATCACGAACATGACCGCGATGCGCACCGAGGTGGAGGGCAACATCACCACGATGCGCACTGGCGTGGAGAGCGCGCTGACCGAGTCCATGAAGCAGACCGCGCAGTATGTCGGCGGGCTCGATGCCGGAATCCGCGGACTGAACGCCGCGCTCGAGAAGCTCGGTGAAAAGCAGATCAACGTCCACGAGGTGAAGAAGAAGCGCTGGTGGAGCCGCGGATAGTCGGCGAGATTCACGCAGTCACCCGGCCTTATGGTCAAACGAAGCCACCGCCGCAGCGACGAGATCATGCTGATCCCGTTTCTGGACATCCTCTGCTCGCTCATCGGCGTGCTGGTGCTGATCATCGTCGTGCTCGTGGTGGCGCAGACGCAGAAGATCAACGGGCGCACGCCCGAGGAGCTGCAGCGCGCGCAGGAATTCCAGAAGCTGCAGAAGCAGGAGAAGGAGAACGAGAAGATCAACGAGGCGCTCAAAGACCGGGTCGCGCAGCTCGAGAAGCTGAAGAAGGAGGCGCAGGACCGAGAGGAGCGCATCGCGAAGCTCCGCAAGCTGCTGGACACTTCCACGGCTGACCGCGCGAAGAACAAGGAGATGAGCCAGAACATGCTCAAGGAACTCGACAACCTGCTCGTGGAGCTGAACGGCCTCACAGCTCAGGAGCCGCCGCTGAAGAAGGAGATCGCGGACCTTCTCGCGGAGATCAAGAAGCGCCAGCCCGTCCCCGTGAAGCTCCCGCCCGTGATCGTGCAGCCCGGCGGCTCCGGCCTTGCAAAGGGATCGAAAGTCTTCTTCATCGAGGCGTCCGGCGGGAAGCTCACCTTCTACTGGGATGACAAGACGAAGGCGACGGTCAGCGCGGTGCCGGATGTGATCGCCACGGACTCCGCATTCAACGCATTCCTCAAGGCCGTGCTCACCGTGCCGCAGTCGAAGATCATCTTCCTCCTGCGCGACGACGGCATGGGCGCCTACAACCTCGGCGCCGGCTGGGCGCAGGCGACCTATGGCTACCGCGTGGATCAAATCGGCAAGCTTCCTCTCCCCGGACGCGGCGAGGTGGACCTGCGGATGTTCGCCGAATTCCTGGGCACGCTCACGCCACCGCCACCGGAGGTGAAGCCCGCCGCTCCGCCAGCTCCGGGCGCACCGCCGCCGGGCCAGCCCGCGCAACCGCCAAAGCCTGCCGCGCCCGCAGCACCGGCACCCGCCGCGCCGAAACCCTGATTTTCCAACATGGCCCGACGCAAACCCCACGACGAAGAGCTGCCATTCGTGGCGCTGATGGACACGATGACGAACGTCGTCGGCGTGCTCATCATCGTGCTCGTGATGATCGGCATCAGCCTCGCGCGCACGGTGAACAAGGTCCTTTCCGACCTGCCGCCTGTGACCGTGGAGGAGCATGCGAAGCTGAAGAAGCAGGTGGAGGACACCACGCCCAAGCACGACCCGAAGCAGGTCGCCGAGGAGACGGCGAAGCTCCAGGAGACGGCGAAAAAGGCTGAGGAGCAGCTCAAGACCCTCGATACCACGAAGGAGAAGCAGAACGTGAAGCTCGTGGATTTGGACGACTTAAAGAAGCAGCTCGACGAGAAGCTGAAGCTGCGCAACGCGAAGAAGGCCGAGGTGGACAAGCTCCTCGCCGAGGTGGACAAGCTCAAGGCGCAGCTCGACAAGACGCCCGTCTTTGTCCCTCCGCCAGCCGCGCCAGCGACGGTCGTGAAGCTTCCGAATCCGCGGCCCATGCCGCCGAACGCGGACATCCAGCACTTCATCGTGGCGGGCGGCCGAATCACCTACATCGCCACCGAGGAGTTCGAGCGTCTCATCGAGCAGGAAATCAAGAACAACGAGAACGCCCTCGTCATCAGCCGCGAAACCATCAAGGGTGCGGACGGCAAGCCGGTGGTGGTGAAGGACAAATTCGGCCGCACCTCGCAGCAGCGAAAAATCACCTACGATGCGAAGAAGCTCACCGATCACTTTGCACGGCCGAGGCTGAACCTCCGCGGCTACAAGGTGGAGATCGTCACTTCACCCACCTCGCCGCGCGTGCCCGTCCGCATCACTCCCCTGAGCGACGGTGGTGAGACCGTCGTGCAGGCGAAGAACCTCGCTTCAAATTTCCAGCGGCTGATGAAGCAGTTCAAAACAAGCCCGCACTCCGTCGTCTGGTTCCATGTCTTCAAGGACTCCATCGCGACTTACCTCGAGGCCCGCGAACTGGTGGACCAGATGGGCATCCCGGTCGGATGGGACATCTACGGCAACCCCTACTACACGCTCTACCTGCCGCCAATGCACGCGGTGAACTTCACGCCGCCACCGGCGGCACCCCCGCCACCCGCAGGCGCCGCACCGGCAGTCACGATCGCGCCTCCGAAGGCGACGCTCGACTAGGTCGCTCGCCGGCGTGGCGCGTCTCTGAGACGACATCCTTCTTGATTCGAGGGGAGTAATCGCAAGACTGCACGCGCTGTGTCAGCACGAACGTGCGGAACAGCAGAACAACACCAAACCAACACTGATCATGAAACACATCATCCTCGCCATCACCGCGATCCTCGCCATCGGTTTCGCCGGCTGCGCGCACAAGGCCTCCACGACGACCTGCACGGACGGCAAGTCCTGCTGCGCGAAGAAGAAGTAAGACCCGAGGTCAAGCTCTCACACGGGGCGCACCGGAAACGGTGCGCCCTCTTCTTTCTCAGCGGAGCATCTGCCGACTCCGGGCGCCAACTCCAGGCGAAGCGGGCAACATCACCTCCGCACGAAAACCCAACGCGGCGCACTCCTCCCGCTCCGTGATTCGCTCCCCGCTTCAGTGCTTCGCGACATGCGCCGCCGGAAGCGGGGCACGCTCGTGAAGCTGCGACTGAAGGAGCCCTGGGATGATCCCCACCGCGATCACCAACACTCCAAGCGCGCTGATCGCGAAGCGCGTGAGCGGCGCGAGCACGATCGGCGTCGCGTCCTCGGGCTCCCGCCAATACATCGCGGCGATGAGCTTGATGTAATAGTAGAAGCCCGCGGCGACGGCGACGATGCCGATGCCGATGAGCATCCAATGGCCGGTGGCGACGGCGGTCTTGAAGACGAGGAATTTCCCGACGAAGCCGGCGGTGAGCGGGATGCCCGCGAGGCTCGCGATGGCGACCGTCATGGCTAAGGCAAGGGCCGGGCTGCGCTTGCCGAGGCCGTTGAAGTGGCGGATTTCGTCGCCCCGGCTGTGGCGCGCGACGACGATGAGGATGAGGAAGCTGAGCAGCGTCATCAGCAGATAGCCGCCGAGATAAATGCTCACGGCTTCCCGCGCGCCGGCGTAGTCGCCTGCGAGGCTCGCGCAGGCGATGAGCAGGTAGCCTGCGTGGGCGATGCTGGAGTAGGCAAAGAGACGCTTTGCATTCTCCTGCGGCAGCGCGGTGATGTTGCCGTAGATGAGCGTGGCAGCAGCGAGGAGCACAAGGACGCTCGTGACTTTCTGGCCGATGGCGGGCACGGCGAGGAAGACATCGAGCACGCGGACAAGGACGATGAAGCCCGCGGCCTTGCTGCCGACGCTGAGGAAAGCGGTCACGGGCGTCGGCGCGCCCTGATACACGTCCGGCACCCAGAGCTGGAACGGTGCGGCGGCGACCTTGAAGCCGAGCGCGATGAGCACAAGCACGATGCCGAAGAGCAGCGCGGTTTCGTTGCCGAGGAGGAAGCCGAGCTTCTCGGTGCCCGCGATGCTGGGCTGCGAAAAGCCACGGATGAGCGTGTCCTTCACCAGCGCGAGATTCGTCTGCCCGGAGAGTCCGAAAATCCACGTGATGCCGTAGATGAGGAAGCCGGTGCTGAGCGCGCCGAGGATGAGGTATTTCACACCCGCCTCGAGCGAGAGCGTGTGCCGCCGCATGTAGGCGACGAGCGCGTAGAAGCCGATGGTGACGAGTTCGAGCGAGACGAAGATGAGTATGAAGTCCACGGCCGACGCCATGAACATGAGGCCGGCGCAGATGAACACGGGCAGGCAGTAAAACTCGCCGGTTCCCCGCCCTTCCTCCGCACCGGGGATGAAGCGCGAGAGCACGCTGCGGTATTCGAGCGCCATCACCAGGAAGACAATCGTGGTGCCGAGCGCGATGCGCTTGAAGAAGAGCGCGGTGGCGTCCACCGAATATACGCCCCACAGCACATCGCCGGGCGCGGCTTTCGTAAAGAACGAGAAGCCGAGCAGCGCCGCGAGCACGCCGATGGCGTAGCGCGCCATGTGCGAGCGGTCCGCGCGCCGGCTGAATGCCTCCGCGAACAGCATCAGCACGCCGAGCAGGAGCACGGAGACTTCGAGCGTGATGGCGGGATAGATCTGTTGCATGGGCTATTTCGCGAAAAGCGCCTCCACGCTCGGCTGGATGAAGCTCAGGTAGGACTTCGGCCACAGCCCACCGATGAGCAGCGCGGCGAGGAGAATGATGACCGCCCAGCGGGTGACGCACGAAGGCTCCGCAACGATCGCTGCGCCGCCTGACTCACCGAAGAACATGCTGCGGAATGCGCGGAGCATATACACGGCGCTGATGACGACGCCCCAGAGGCCGCAAACGACCGCAATCTGAATCCCTGTGAACGCAAGCGAGCCCGGCTTCGGCGCGCTGCCGAATGCGCCGAAGAGCACCATCGTCTCGCTGGCGAAATTCGCGAAGCCCGGCAACCCGATGCTCGCGAACGCCGCCATGCCGAACGCATAGCCGAGGAATGGCGCACGCTTCGCTATGCCACCGAAGTCGGTGAACGCGAGCGTGGGTGAGGTCTGGCGGAGATGTCCGGCCATTGCAAAAAGTGCGGCAATGCTGAGGCCGTGGCCGAGCATGAGCATCGCAGCCCCGCTGAGACCGACGGCATTTCCCGCGGCGATGCCGAGGAAGACATAGCCCATGTGCATCACGGACGAGTAGCCAAGCATCGTGTCGAGGCGCTTCTGCGCGATGGTGACGAGGCCGATATAGATGATGTTCAGGACGAGAAGGACGAGGAGCAGGTTTACCCACTCCTTCGCACCTTCCGGCAGCAGCGGAACGGCGACACGGACGAGACCGTAGAGACCGAATTTTTTCAGCACACCCGCGTGCAGCATCGCGGCAGGAGTCGGCGCGCTCGCGTAGGCGCCCGGCGCCCACGAGTGGAAAGGCACAAGCGAGATGAGGACGCCGAAACCAATGAGCAGCCAGATGTAGATTCCTCCCTGCGCGGACGCGGCGATATGGTCGCGGTTCTTGAGCATCACCTGCATGTCGAACGAACGCGCGTGCTCGGGATATGCGAGGTAGAGCTTCGCAAGGCCGACGAGCAGGATGATGCTGCCGACGGCGAGGTAAATCGTGATGCGCCATGCGGCAGCGTGACGCTGGCCGTGGCCCCACAGGCCGATGAGCAGGAAGGTGGGGATGAGCGCGAGTTCGTGGAAGGCGTAGAAGAAGAACAGGTCGAACGACGCAAACGCACCAACGGCACCCGCGCTGATGAGCAGCAGGCACGCGTAGAAAAGGCCCTCGCGCTTCTCGATGCGCGGCGTGACGTGAATCGCAGCCACCGTGACGAGCGCAGTGAGCAGCAGCATCACGAGGCTGAGGCCGTCCGCGCCGAGCTTGAGGCTGAGGCCCCAGTCGGGCGCGACGTGCAGCGTGCTAAGATACTGGACGCCACCTCTCTCGCGGTCGTAGCCGAACACGGCGGTGAGCGTGAGAATCAGCTGCGCCCACGAGGCGATGAGCGCGCTGCGTCGGGCGGGCGCGCCGAGCATGACCGCGAGAGCGTTCGCTATGGGCAGCAGGAGAATGAGCGAGATGACGGTCATCGGAACACGAGGTAGTAAATCAGCCCGACGACACCGAGGCCGAAGATGAACGCATAGGCCTGCACGTTGCCGACCTGGAAAAGCCGCAGCGCGTAGCCGAGGCCGAGAGTGAGGCCGCTCACCGCACGGGTGATACCGAGCACGACGGCATCCACACCGGCGGCGATGAAGGCCATCACGTCCTGCGTGCCCGCGACAATCGCGCCGTAGATTTCGTCGAAGTAGAACTTGTTCCGCAGCAGCGGCACCGAGACGGGCTCCTTCTCCACTCCATTGTAGAGCAGGAATGCAACGCCGGTGCCCGCGAGGAATGCGATGATGGCGAGCATCGGCACGAAGGAATTGCCCTCATGGTGCTGGATGCCGAACCAGTGCGGCACTGCGCCGTAGGCGGCGAAAATCGAGAGGAAGGCGAGGATGACGAGCGGCCAAGTCATGCGGCGCGGGCAGTCGTGGCCGTGGTGCGCGGCTTCGCTGCGGTGCTTGCCGAGGAACGCGACGGCGAAGAGGCGCGTCATGTAGAAAGCTGTGAGAAACGCGGTGACGAGAGCGACGCCGAAGAGGATTTTGTTATGCTCGTATGCGGCGAGGAGGATGGTGTCCTTCGAGAAGAAACCCGCAAGGCCCGGGCATCCGGTGAGCGCTAGTGTGCCGATGCCGAAGGTCGCCGCGGTGATGCGCATCGTCTTCGAGAGGCCGCCCATTTTCCAAATGTCCTGCTCGTGATGCAGCGCATGGATCACGGCGCCGGCGCCGAGGAAGAGCAACGCCTTGAAGAAGGCGTGCGTGAAGAGGTGGAACATCGCCGGGCCGCCGTCGGGGTTCGGCGCAAGGCCCGCGGCCATGACCATGTAGCCGAGCTGTGAAAGCGTCGAGTAGGCGAGCACGCGTTTGATGTCGTCCTGCTGCGTCGCCATGAGCGCGGCGAGGATGCTCGTGATGCCCCCAACCCATGCGATGGTCGTGCCCGCGCAGTGGCAGCTTTCCCAGCCGAGCAGGAACGCAATACGCGCGAGCATGTAGACACCCGCCGCGACCATCGTGGCCGCGTGGATGAGCGCGCTGACGGGCGTGGGGCCCTCCATCGCGTCGGGAAGCCACGTGTGCAGCGGGAACTGCGCGCTCTTTCCAATCGCGCCGCAGAAGACGAGGAGAATCGCCGCGGAGAGATACGCGGGGTTTTGCGTGAGCACCGCCTTCTGCGCCGCGAGGCCGTCGAAGGTGACCGTGCCCGCGCTCGCCCACAGCATGAGGATGCCGAGCATGAAGCCGAAGTCGCCGAGGCGATTCATGATGAACGCCTTGTTTGCGGCCTTGCCGGCGGAGTCCTTCGTGAACCAGTGGCCGATGAGCAGGTAGCTGCTCACGCCGACGAGTTCCCAGAAAATGAACATCATCGCGAAGTTGTCCGCGAGCACGATGCCGAGCATCGAGAACATGAAGAGCGACAGGTGGCCGAAGAAGCGCGCCTTCGACTCGTCGTGCTCCATGTAAACAGTCGAGTAGAGGTGCACGAGGAAGCCGATGCCCGTGACGACGAGCAACATCGTCTTGGCCAGATGATCGAGCTTCACGCCGAGCGGAATCTGCAGAGCCTTGCCGAAATCAATCCACTGCACCGCGCTGTGCACCTCTGGCAGCGTCCACGCGCAGAGCGCGGCGACGATGCCGAAGAACGCCGACATGGTGCTCAGCGTCGCGCTGATGGCGTGGTTTTTCCGCGTGGCGAAAAGGATGAGCGCCGCCGTGATGAGCGGATTCAGAAGGATGAACCAGGGAAAGAGTTTGTTCGTGTCCATCCTGCGCTAGAACTTGAGCGAACTGATGTCCTCGACATGCGTCGTCTGCCGCGCTCGGAAGAGCGCGACGATGATGGCGAGGCCGACGGCGACCTCGGCGGCCGCGACGGTGATGATGAAAAAGACGAGCACCTGCGCGTTGTAGTTCGGCAGGCCGTCGGGGCCGACGTTGAAGCGGCTGAAGGCGACGAGCGAGAGGTTCGCGGCGTTCAGCATCAGCTCGAGGCACATGAAGATGATGATGATGTTCCGCCGCAGCAGCACGCCCGCGAGCCCGATCGAGAAGAGCAGGCCGCTGACGAGCAGATAGTGGTTGAGCGTGAGGGTCATTTCAGTTCGCGCTTGGAGACGACGATGACGCCGATGGTGGCCACAAGGATGAGCACGCCGACGATCTGGAGCGGCAGCGTGTGCTGCGAGAACATCGCGTCGCCGATTTTCTGGAGGTCATTCAGCGATTCGCCCGGAGGGAGTTTCAGCGCGGGGAACGCCTTCTCGCCCATCGGAAATTTTTTCAGCACGCCGAAGACCTGCGCGGCGAACACAAGCGCCACGAGCGCGCCGCCGCCGACCGCCAGTTTGTTGAACTTCCGCCGCTGCTCCGCCTTCAAGTCGAGCAGCATGATGATGAAGAGAAACAGCACCATCACCGCGCCCGCATAAACGACGACCTGCACGCTGCCGAGCACGTAAGCATCGAGCCCGATGTAGAGCGCGGCGAGGCAGAGAAAGCTGACGACGAGGCTCAACGCAGACGCGACCGGGTTGCGGTTCACGACGACGCTCACGCCGAAGGCGAGCATCAGGAAAGCGAAGAAGCCGAAGAGGAGCGGGTTCATCAGCTACTTTTCCGGATTCCACTTGTGCACGAGCCCCTTGAACACGCCGCCCAGCTCGTAGAGTTTCTTTTTGTCGTGGACCATCTCGGCGCGCGTGGTGCCGTTCACCACGTAGTCTTTCCGCAGGTAAATCGCCTGCTCCGGGCAGACCTCCTCGCACATGCCGCAGTAGATGCAGCGGATCATGTCGATTTTGAATTCACCGGGGCGCTTCTCAACTTTCTCGAAACGGTCCCCGGCGGGAATTTCCTCGGGCGTGATCGTGATGGCGCGCGGCGGGCAGATGAACTCGCACATCTGGCACGCGACGCAGCGCTCGCGATCGTGGTCGTCCTTCACGAGCGTCGGCGCGCCACGGTAATACTCGGGCAGGTGCGCGTCCCATTTCTCCTCGGGATACTGCATCGTCACCTTCGTCTCGCCCTTCAGCATTTTCTTGAAATGCCCGAACGTGATTTTCAGCCCGCTGATGATGCTCGGCAGGTAGGCCTTTTCCTTCAGGGTCAGCTCGGGACGTGGGACGACGTAGGCCATGTTACTTGCTGGTGAAGGCGATGATCGCCGCGGTGAGGAGAATGTTCGCGAGGGCGATTTCGAAAAGGTAGAGCCAGCCGATCTTCATGAGCTGGTCGAAGCGGAAACGCGGGAGCGTCCAGCGCACCCAGATGAAGAACACGAGCAGCGCGGCGACCTTGCCGAAGAAGCACGTGATGTTGATGAAGCCGAGGAGCCAGTGCGGCAGGCCGCGCAGGATTTCGAGGCCGCCGTTGCCATCGCCATCCGGGATGAACGGCATGTGCCAGCCGCCGAGGAAAAACACGACTATGAGCGAGCTGCCGACGATCATCGCGGTATATTCGCCGAGGAAAAACAGCGCGAATTTCATCGAGCTGTATTCGGTGTGGTAGCCGGCGACGAGTTCGGTCTCAGACTCCGGAAGGTCGAACGGAAGGCGGTTCGTCTCCGCGAAGACGGAGATGGTGAAGATGATGAAGCTGATGATGAACGGGATGAGCAGCAGCCAGCGCTGAACGCTCCATCCGTCACCCCACAGCGGCAGAAGCGTCCAGCCGTGGTCCGCCTGATTTTGCACGATGTGGCTCATCTGCATCGTCTGCTGCGCCATGAGCACCGGGATGATGGACATGCCCATCGAGAGCTCATACGCGATCATCTGCGAGCTGCTGCGGATGCCGCCGAGGAACGGATACTTCGAGTTCGACGCCCAGCCCGCGAGCACGATGGCATACACACCCACACCCGTGACCGCGAACACGCCGAGCACGCTCACATTCACATCCGCGATGACCATCTTCTCGCCGAACAGCGTGCTGCCAAACGGCACGAACGCGAGCGACACAAGCGGCAGCATCGCGAGACACGGCGCGAGCCAGAAATAGAACCTTTTCACCCCGCCGGGCGTGAAGTCCTCCTTCAGGATAAACTTCACCGCGTCGGCGATCGGCTGTCCGAGGCCGCCGAGGAAAAGCTGCAGATCCTTTTTGAAACCGAGCAGCGTCGTGGGGAAGCCGGTGCGGTTCGGCCCCACGCGATCCTGGATGGCGGCGCTCACGCGGCGCTCGGCATAGACGGTGTAGCTCACCATCGGCAGCACGACGAGGAAGATGACGAACACCGCCTTGGCGATGGACCACGCGATCATCGCCCATGGAATGCTGTCGAGAAATGCGAGGGTCAGCATCGGTTACAAAGCGGGCAGGGTTGGCGGCGTCACGAAATCCGCGCGCGGGATTTCACGGTTGTTCAAATCCACGCCGAGGTCGCCGATGCGGCTGAGCGTGAGTCCGGCGAGCATGGGCGTCGCGGAGGCCATCGCCTTGAAGACGTCCTCGATGCTGTGCAGCCCGTTCGAGCCACTGACGGCGAGGATGAGGTCGCGCAAAATCTCCCAGTCATCGCGCGCGCTGCCGGGCGCAGTCACCACTTTGCTCAGGCGCTGGAGGCGGTTCTTCAAATTGATCATCGAGCCGCGCTTCTCGAACGGCGCGCTCGCAGGCAGGGCGACGTGCGCCTTTTCCGTGGTCGCGTTCGGCAGAATGTCTAGCGCCACAAGCGCGTTCAGCTTCGCGAGATCGTCGGCGGAAATCCCCGCCTTCGTCGCATCCTCGCCGAGCGTGAGCAGCGCGGTGATTTTTCCATCGCGGATTCCCGCGCCGATGTCCGCGAGCTTTCCGGTCGCGATGCCGAGCAGCTTCGCGCCGCTCGTGTTCGGATTGCGGTCCGCGGCGATGAGCATGCCGTCGGCCTCGCCGTTGCGCGGGAGGATGTCCACCACGGTGGCCTTCAGCGCGGCGGCGAGACGCTTCACGAGGAACAGTTCCTCGTTCGTCGCGCGGCCGCTCGCGAGGAACGCGACCTTGCCGGAATTTTTCCGCAGCGCCTCGGCGGCGAGATTGATCGCCTGCTGCCAGCCGGGCTTTGAGCCACCGAGCTGCGGGCGCACCTGCGGCTCGGTGAGGCGACGCGCGTCTCCGACGTATTTGAAATTCAGCCGGTGCGAATCTGGCAGCCAGCAGCCGTTCACCGCGTCGTTGTCGCGCGGAGTGACACGGTAGATGCGGTTTTCGCGCGTGCCGACGGTGATGTTGCTGCCCGTCCCGCAGTTTGTGTCGATTGTCGCGGTCTCCTTCAGGAACCAGACGCGCATTTTAAAACGGAAATCCGTCGAGGTCAGCGCGCCGACCGGGCAGATGTCCACGGTATTCAGCGAATAGTTGTGCGTGAGCGTGCGGTCCGGGTGGCACGCGATGCTGTTGAACGATCCGCGGTCCACGATGCCGAGCACGTCGTCGTTTGCGACCTCCTTCATGAAGCGGATGCAGCGCGTGCAAAGGACGCAGCGCTCGGCGTCGAGCGTGACGCGCGGCCCGAGTTCGACGGACTTCGGCTTCTTCACCTTGCGCTCGAGGAAGCGCGAATTCGCATTGCCGTGCTCGACGGAAAATTCCTGCAGCTTGCACTCGCCCGCCTGGTCGCAGATGGGGCAGTCGAGCGGATGATTGATGAGCAGGAACTCCATCACGCCCTTGCGGCACTCCTGCACCATCGGCGAATTCGTCCGCACGCCCATTCCCTCGCTCACGTCCTGCGCGCAGGAAATCTGCGGCCGCGGAATCCACGCAATCTCCGGCTTGCCGTCCGCGCCGATGACTGGCTTGCGATCCGGCGTCATCTTCGGCGTGCCCATCTCGATGAGGCACATGCGGCAGTTGCCCGGCGACGAGAGCTTCGGGTGATAGCAGTAATGCGGGACGAGTTTCTGCGCCTGCTTGCACGCCTCAATGACGCGCGTGCCCTTCGGAAACTGCATCCAGACGCCGTCGATCTGGACGTTGACCATCTGCACGGGAGTGGCTGTCGCGGTGCTCATCGGAAAGTCAGCGCGTCGCGGCCTCCGCCATGGTTTCGTGAGAATTGCCGCGCGGGGCGTCCACGGCGGCGACCTTGTCCTTAGCGACCAACTCGCCGGTGTTGTATTCCGGCGGCATCGGCGGCGGGGTTTCCTTCTTCGACTTCGCGGCAAATTCCTCGGGGAACTTCGCGAGGAAGCTCTGCACCGGCCAAGAACAGGCCTCGCCGAATGCACAAATCGTTTTGCCGGCGATGTTGTCGGCGACGTTTTTCAAAGTGGCGGGATCCTTCTCGGTGCCGCCGCCGGCGACGATGCGGTCGGTGATTTTGCGCATCCACTGCGCGCCTTCGCGGCACGGCGTGCACTGGCCGCAGCTCTCGTGCGCGTAGAATTCGTTCAGGT
>JBGAPU010000008.1:0-98202 GCA_044221035.1 Chthoniobacteraceae bacterium
GAATGCACGGAGGAAATGCAATCGGCTGGTAACCGGGGCATTTTTGCCATGCCAAAGATTTTCCGAAAATACGTGGGAACAGACCGTGGTAGGAGCCTGACGTTTCTGGCAATCTCCGCGACATGGTTTTCCCGAACCGTGATTTCCTCCCCCTCTGTGAAAGCATTCGGAATCTGCGCAAGCAGCACGGATGGAGTCAGGAAGAGTTTGCGGCAATCATCGGTGGGGATCCCCGGCATTATCAGGACATCGAGGCGGGGAAGGTGGATTTTGGAATCGAGATTCTGCTGAAGATTTACCGGGCTGTCGCGGTGGATTGGAACACGCTGATGGGGGAGTTCGGAAGCACCCAGCCGGTGTCGCAAAAGCTCGGCGAAATCCATCACGCCCACTGACCGATGAGGACGATGACCGGCAATTTGCCATCTCGGATGAGTCCGCTTGGAGAAAACCGTGAAAAGCGGTGGCAAATGGCCGCTTCTTTCAAAGAAGCGACTGGTCCTTTGCCCCAAACGACTAGTCCTTTGCTCCAAACGACTGGTCCTTTGCTCCAAACGACTGGTCCTTTGCTCCAAACGACTAGTCCTTTGCTCCAAACGACTAGTCCTTTGCTCCAAACGACTGGTCCTTTGCTCCAGACGACTGGCCCTTTGCTCCAGACGACTAGTCCTTTGCCCCAGACGACTGGTCCTTTGCCCCAGACGACTGGTCCTTTGCTCCAGACGACTGGTCCTTTGCCCCAGACGACTGGGCCGTTTCGCCGCCCGTCGAGTCCTTTGGAAGTTCCCGCCCATGGCTTCCATGGCGTGCCCGAACCCCGGACCGAACCGCTTTCCCAGTTCGCCGATCTCCCCCTTTCCCCTCAGCCCGACCAACCCGCACAAACCCAAAGCAACCCATGCCAGACCCCAATACGTGGGACACACCCGCGCTCACTTACGACTCGGGAACCACATGGGACAGCCTGGCAGTCAGAACACGCAGAACCATGAACAACACCAAAGCCATCGTCGATTTCAGCGGCTATCCCGCCGCAGAACTCGGAACCGTCGCCCACCTCATCCACGACAAGTTCGTGGAAAACGCCGCGATCTTTGCCACCCCGCCCATCACCATGGCGGCACTTCTCACCACCATCACCGACTACGACACCAAACTGCTCGCGCGTGCGAACAACGGAAAGGCGGAGAAGGTCGCCTTTGACGATGCGCGTGCGGCGCTGGAGGAATCGCTCGCCGTCCTCGGCAACTACGTGAACGGCGTGGCCAAGGGCGACGGCGCCATCGTGGTGCTCAGCGGCTTCCCCTCCTACGAGACCGCCCACGCACCGGACACCTCCGCCCCCGCCGCACCCACGGACCTGCGCCTCCGCCATGGCGACGAGATTGGCGGCATCAGGGCCCGCTACAAGCCGGCGCGCCAGCCAAGCACGAACGAGGTGCAGGCCTGCACGAGCGACCCGAACGTGGAGGCGAACTGGACGACGAAGGGATTCTTCCAGGGCGGCCGCGCGGACCTGAACGGCTTCACGCCCGGCACGGTCGTGTGGGTGCGCGTGCGCACCGTCGGGCTGAAGGGCGTGATGGGGCTTTGGAGCGACCCGGCACAGATCCGCGTGCTGTAAGATCAGACTTGGAGAGGAGGGGAAGAGGGGACGGGGAGAAATTCCGCCCTCCGCCCCTCCTCCAAGTCTCCCCCTCTCCCCTTCCCCAAGTCCCCAAGTCTCCTCTTCCCGCCATGTCCTTCGACCCTTCCCTTCCCGCCGACCATTCACCGCTCGTCTCCGCCGAGATGCGCGGGCAGTTCAATGGACTGAAGACCCTCATCGACGCCGGAGTCCTCTCGGGCGTTGTCATTGACAATGTGACCACGCTCCCGCCCGGCGAGGCGGCGACCGTGAATGCGAGCATCGTCGCGGGGGTGCTGCACCTGAGCTTTGGCCTCCCGCAGGGTCCGGCGGGAACGGCAGGGGCGAACGGGTCCGACGGTTCGCAGGGCCCGCAGGGGCCGATGGGTGCGGTGACGCCGCAGAATCTCGACGATGCCATCGCGACCACGGCGCGGAACCCGAATGCGATCGGGCCTTTCACCGGGACGTTCAGCGACCCGCCCACGCAGGCGGAGATGGTGGCCTTTGCGGCGTATGTGGAGACGCTGCGCGGGGCGCTGGTGCGGTAGCGCGGGAACGTTCCCCGGGGAGGGCTTGACAGTGCCTCGCGGCGGGAATCCAGTTTCGCCCATGAACTCCCCACTCCCTGCTGCGGCGCGGTGCCTGTCTGTCCAATGGAAATCCGTGGCGACGGCCCTGTGCGCGGCGGCGCTGCCCCTCCTCCTCGCCTCCTGCGCGGAAAAGGAGCTGCTGAAGCGGCAGGCGACGCTCAACGCGCAGATCAAGAGGGAGAAGGCGCTCCGCCATCCGGAGGAGGTGGCCCGGCTCGAGAAGGAACTCGCCGAACTCCACAAGGAGATGAGCGAGCAGCGGTATCAGAACACCACCGCCTCGCTGGGATTCCTGATGGAACACAATGAGATGATGGAGCAGCGGCGGCAGGACCATGCGGCGCACCTCGCAGCGCAGGGCAGCTCGCACATCTCCAACACGGCGGTGTCCGCCGCGGCGTCGAGCGCGACGCACAACGCAGCCCCGATCGTGGGGCACGGGCACTGAGCAGGACGGCCGGACGTTTTTCCCGGAAAGACGCGGGCGCCGGCTCAGGCGCGGAGCAACTCCCTCGCCTCGGCCTGGCCGGGGGCGGGGCGGCCGTATTCGCTGGCGGTGACGCGGGCGAGCGCGGTGAGGTGGCGCCAGCGGAAGGCGGGGCGCGTGCGGTGGAATTCGTCCCACACGGTCTGGAAGTATTTCTCCGCGTGCAGCGCGCCGTCCTCGCTCACGGCGAAGCGGAGCAGGAGCTGGAAAACCGGGTCGGGCGCGTGGCCGAGCTGGCCCCAGCGGTGGACGACGGCGCTCGCGTGGCCCTGGAGGCTGCCGCGGATGTGCGCCTCCAGCTCGGCGAGCAGGCTGGCGGGGTCGGTGACGGTGACGCTGCCGGCCTGGCGCTTCGAGGGCACGGGCTCCCATTCGAGGAAATGCTGGCCGCCGCCCGCGCGGTCGCGCGCGACCTGCCACGCGCCGAGGATGAGGCACGCGAAGACGTTCCGCCCCCTGCTGACGTGCGAGAGGTTGCGCCATGCGTGGACGGAGTCGCTGGCGTGGACGCCGACGGAGTCGCCGTGGACGCTGCCGGGCGGCTTGCCGGGCGATTCCCACTCGGGCGGGCGGCCGTGGTCGCGGAGGACGAGCTGGTTTGCGGCGAGCGAGATGGCCTCGCCGACTGCGGCGTGGTCGAAGCCCTCGGCGAGCGCGGCGGCGACGGCGCCCGCGGCCTGCTCGGGCGTGCCGGAGAAAATCGTCCTGCTCAGTTTTTCCACCGCGGTGTCGTCCATCGCGCGGGTGCCGGGCGCGCGGCCCAGGAGCTTGTGCTCGTCGAGCAGCCTGCCGAGCGCGTTTGCGTGCTCGTCCCACTCGGGCCTGCGGCTGCCCTCGGAGCGCAGGCAGTAGCGGAGCGACTGGCGCAGCATGGTGGTGGCGTGCTCGCGGCCCACGAGGTCGAGGAGATCCCACGCGCGCGACGGGAGCACGGTGCGGTGGACCTCGGGGTTGTCCTGCACGCAGGTGAGCAGGGCGTTGAAGCCGTCATCCGGGCTCTGCTGCATCATCGCGGCGAATGCCTGCTCGGCCTTCGCCTTGTCCTTCCCCCTCACGATGTCGCGCAGTTGCGCGGCGGGGATTTTTTCCGAGGCGGCGGGGATGGGGTGCAGCACCTCGCTCGCGCGGCCGCCGTGCTCCTGGATGCGGCTGGTGTTGCGGTAGAGAACCTTGAAGACGGGCAGCGCGGCCTGCTTCTCCGGCATGACGGCGGACATCTTCATCGCGGGCATCATCGCCATGAGCGTGTGGAAGCCGATGTAGTCCTCGCCGCCGAAGGTGCGCGCATTCGCGAGGACGCCCGCGGCGAGCAGGCGCTTCAGCGGCACGCCGTCCTTCAGTTTCGCGGCGAGCGCGGGCTGGAGCTTCGCGACGGGCGTGTCCTGCATGAGGCGGACGAGCGGCTCCATGTCGCCGAAGTCGAGCGCGGGCGGTTCGTCCGCGAGCGCGAAGGAAGGAGCGAGGCCCAGCTCGGCGGCGAGCACGGGGCCGACGGTGGCGAGGAGGGTGCCCTTGCCGACATCGGCAAGGAAACGGCGGCGGGACTGCGGAGCATTCATGGGAGTCGGGGTGGAGGGTTGTGGGCAAGATCACACCGGCGCGGCGGGGTCATTAGGGGATGATGCGGGCGTGGAGCGCCGCTCGGCGCGGCGCGGTGAAACGCACGCGAAAAATCAGGAGCGGGTATCCGCCATTTTGCCGGCATCACATGCCGCGCCCGGCAATGATCCGCTCATAGGCGCTGTGGTGGCCGATCCAGAACCAGACGATGTCGGAGCCGTCCTCGACGGCGATGGCGGGAGAGCGCCTCGACCTTCGACCCTTCGACCCTTCGACTTCCGACGCAGCGGGGGGCTAGCTGCGGGGGCGGCGGCGGGCGAGGGCGTGCAGGGCGAGGGCGGCACCGCAGAGGGTGATGGTGCCGGGCTCGGGGACGCCGACGGGGGCGGGGTTGTTCACGGCTTCAAATTCGGCGAAGGCGTAGCGGGCGCCGCCGTAGCCCTGCACGGTTCCATTTCCAAAGTAGGCGCGGTCGGCGACGGGGGCGGTGCCGTAGCCGGTGAGGTTGCCCGCGACGAGGGCGCCGTCGATGTAGAGGCGGACGCCGTCGAGCGCGCCGGGGCCGGCGTAGAGGAGTTCGAACCAGTGGTAGCCGTCGGGGTCGCCGCCGACGTTGAAGACGGGCCCGGTGGTGGTGACGCCGTTGGTGTTGGAGATGGCGTTGGGGACGCGGACCTGGAGGGCGCCGCCGGAGTCGATGCCGAAGACCATGTCGTAGGCGGTGCCGGAGCCGAAGCCGGGGGTCTGGACGTTGACGGAGGCAAAGCTGTTGTAGTTCGTGCCGAAGTCGAAGCTCTGGAGGGTGCGGAGCTGCATGGAGAGGCGCCAGCCGGAGATGGCGAGATTCGAGGTGGCGGCGGCGAGGTAGTAGTAGCGGCCGGTGAGTGAGTCGCTGATTTCCCAGGCGGATGTGCCGCCGTCGTTGACTGCCTGGTAGGTGTTGCCGCCGGTGCCGTCGAAGAAGACCCAGCCGGTGGATGCGGTGGGATTGGCGTGGGTGCCGGCGTCGTAGGTCGCGACGAGGGCTGCGTGGGCGTTTGCGGCGAGCAGCGCGAGTGCCGCGGGAATCAGTCTCATGTCGGGCGTGGCGATAGCGCGGGGGTGCCTGCGGCGTCAATGACACATGACAGTTTGTTCCATTTTCACCGGGGCATGCGAAAGGCGCGCGGCCTTTCGACCGCGCGCCTTGGCGTTACAGTGCGGGGTGATCGCACTGGCATGGGCAATTGGTTCCGCCTCCTAGTAGCGGTAGTGCTCGGGCTTGTAGGGGCCGTTGACGGGCACGCCGAGGTATTCGGCCTGTTCCTTGGAGAGCTTGGTGAGCTTCACGCCGATCTTTTCCAGATGCAGGCGGGCGACTTCCTCGTCGAGGTGCTTCGGCAGGCGATAGACTTCGGGGCTGTATTTGTCCTTGTTCTTCCAGAGGTCGATCTGCGCGAGGGTCTGGTTCGTGAAGGAGTTCGACATGACGAAGCTCGGGTGGCCGGTGGCGCAGCCGAGGTTCACAAGGCGGCCTTCGGCGAGCAGGTAGATCGTGCGGCCGTTGGGCAGCGTGTAGGCGTCATACTGCGGCTTGACGTTGATCTTCTTCACGCCCTTGAGCTTCACGAGGCGGTCCACCTGGATCTCGTTGTCGAAGTGGCCGATGTTGCAGACGATGGCCTGGTCTTTCATTTTGACCATGTGCTCGAGGGTGATGACGTCCTTGTTGCCGGTCGTGGTCACGTAGATGTCGCCGGTGCCGAGGGTGTCCTCGACGGTGGTGACTTCGAAGCCTTCCATCGCGGCCTGGAGGGCGTTGATGGGGTCGATCTCCGTGACGATGACGCGGGCGCCGAAGCCGCGCAGGGAGTGCGCGCTGCCCTTGCCGACGTCGCCGTAGCCGCAGACGACCGCGACCTTGCCGGCGATCATCACGTCGGTGGCGCGCTTGAGGCCGTCGGAGAGGGACTCGCGGCAGCCGTAGAGGTTGTCGAACTTCGACTTGGTGACGGAGTCGTTCACGTTGATGGCCGGGATGAGGAGCTTGCCGGCTTCCTTCATCTGGTAGAGGCGGTGGACGCCGGTGGTGGTCTCCTCGGAGACGCCGCGCCAGCTCTTCACGATCTTCGTCCAGATGCCGGGCTTCTCCTTCGCGACGCGGCGGAGGAGCGCCTTCACCACGGAGATTTCGTGGCTGTCGGACTTGTCCTGCGTGAAGGCCCACTTGTCGCCGTTCTCCAGCTCGTAGCCCTTGTGGATGAGGAGGGTCACGTCGCCGCCGTCATCAACGACGAGCTCCGGGCCCTTGTCGCCGGGGTGAATGACGGCGTCGAGGGTGCAGTCCCAGTATTCCTCGAGGGTCTCGCCCTTCCACGCGAAGACGGGCGTGCCGGTCGCGGCGATGGCCGAGGCGGCGTGGTCCTGCGTGGAGAAGATGTTGCAGCTCGCCCAGCGGACGCTCGCGCCGAGGTCCACGAGGGTCTCGATGAGCACCGCGGTCTGGATGGTCATGTGCAGGGAGCCGGTGATGCGGACGCCCTTGAGGGGCTTCTCCTTCGCATACTTTTTGCGGACGGACATCAGACCGGGCATCTCGTGCTCGGCGATGACGATTTCCTTGCGGCCCCAGTCGGCGAGCGAGATGTCGCGGACCTTGTAGTCGTGCTTGGCGCCGTTGGCGCCGTTGGATTTTGCGGGCGCCTTCGAGCCCTTGGAGCGAGGAGGCGAGAGTTTGATTTTAGCCATGGTGTGGTGCGGTGTTGGAGTTGGTGAGTGTTACTTGGCGGCCTTCTTGAGCGCGTCGGCCTTGCTGGTGACTTCCCAGGTGATGTCCTTGTCGTTGATCTTGCCGAAGTGGCCGTAGTTGGTGCTCTTCGAGTAGATCGGGCGGAGCAGGTTGAGCTGCTTCACGATGTCGGCGGGCTTGAAGGAGAAGACCTTCTTCACCGCAGCGAGGATTTTCTCGTCGCTGATGGTGCCGGTGCCGAACGAATCCACATGCACGCTGACGGGCAGCGGGTGCCCGATGGCGTAGGCGAACTGAATCTCGACGCGCTTCGCGAGGCCCGCGGCGACGATGTTCTTCGCGACCCAGCGGCCCATGTAGGCGGCGCTGCGGTCCACTTTGGACGGATCCTTGCCGGAGAAGGCGCCGCCGCCGTGACGACCGGTGCCACCGTAGCTGTCCACGATGATCTTGCGACCCGTGAGGCCGCTGTCGCCCTGAGGTCCGCCGACGACAAACTTGCCGGTCGGGTTAATCAAATATTCGGTATCCTTAGTGAGCATCGACTTAGGCAGCACTTTCTTAATGACCTGCTCGATGCAGAACTTCTCGATCTCCGCATGCGTCGCGCTGGCCGCGTGCTGGGTGGAGATGACGACATTCACGATGCGCGTCGGCTTGCCATCCACGTATTCCACGGAGACTTGCGACTTCGCGTCAGGGCGGAGCCACTTCGCGAGTTTGCCGGCCTTGCGGATGCGCGTCAGCTCACGGCCGAGGCGATGCGCGAACATGATCGGCGCGGGCATGAGCTCCGGCGTCTCGTCGCACGCGTAACCAAACATGATGCCCTGATCGCCGGCACCCTGCTCGGCGGTCTTTTTGCCTTCGGCCTTCTTCGCATCGACGCCTTGCGAAATGTCAGGCGACTGCGTGGTGAGGTAGTTGTTGATGAAAATGCGATCCGCGTGGAAGACGTCGTCATCGTTCACGTAGCCGATGCCGCGCACGGCATCGCGGATGACCTTGTCGATATTGATGACTTCGCCGATCGGCTTCTGGCCGATTTTCGGGATGGTGATTTCGCCGCCGACCACGACGACGTTGCTCTTTACGAAAGTCTCGGAAGCGACACGGCTTTTCGGATCGACCGTGAGGCACGCGTCGAGGATCGCATCGGAAATGGTATCTGCGACTTTGTCAGGATGGCCTTCGCCGACGGATTCTGAGGAGAAGATGAAACTACGGGACATGTGGTGTTGTTGATGGGTTTTCGTTTGTCAGGGCTCAGTGGATGCAAGAAACGCATTCACGAATCATGATTGCATGATATGTCGTGAAGATTGGCCTGTTGGTCAAACGGAAAGATCGGCGATTTTCGGGCGTTTCCGGACCGGTGCGATGGTGATTGAACCGCCGCATCTTCCCCACGATGAATGCCTACGTGTCCCATCGAGCCGAACTCCATTCCACGCTGAAGCGCGTCTTCGGCTACGACTCGTTCCGCCCGCTGCAGGAGGAAATCATCACCGCCGCGATGGAAGGGCGCGACGTGCTCGCGTTGCTGCCGACCGGCGGCGGAAAGTCGCTCTGCTTCCAGCTTCCCGCGCTGCTCAGCGATGGGCTCACGGTGGTCGTCTCGCCGCTCATCGCGCTGATGAAAGACCAAGTCGATGCGCTCACCGCGATGGGCGTGGCGGCGACATTTTTGAACTCCACGCTCGGCGAGCGCGAAGCGAAGGACCGCCTGAACGGCCTTTGGAACAACCGCTACCGCATGCTCTACGCCGCGCCCGAGCGGCTCATGCTGCCGGGCTTCCTCGACAAGCTGCGCGAGTGGAACGTCTCGCTCATCGCCATCGACGAGGCGCACTGCATTTCCGAATGGGGCCACGACTTCCGCCCCGAATACCGGCAGATCGCCTCGCTGCGCGAAAAATTCCCCGGCGTGCCCTTCATGGCGCTCACGGCGACGGCGACCGAGCGCGTCCGCGAGGACATCGCGGAGCAGTTGCACCTGCACGAGCCCGCGCGATTCGTCGCGAGCTTTAATCGCCCGAACCTCACGTATCGCGTCGTGCCGAAGTCGGACGGCTATCATCAGGTGCTGCGCTTCATCCGCGAGCGGAAAGGCGAGAGCGGCATCATCTATTGCTTCAGCCGCAAATCCGCCGAATCGCTCGCCGAGAGACTGAGCGCCGACGGCGTCGCCGCGAGCCCTTATCACGCGGGCCTCACGGACACCGTGCGCGCGGAGAATCAGGAGCAGTTCCTGCGCGACGAAGTGCGTGTAATTTGCGCCACGATCGCTTTCGGCATGGGCATCAACAAGCCGAACGTCCGCTTCGTCATCCATTACGAGCTGCCGAAAAACATCGAGGGCTACTATCAGGAGACCGGACGCGCCGGACGCGACGGTCTGCCCGGCGAGTGCCTCCTGCTTTTCAATCCCGGCGACGCGATGAAGCAGACGCAGTTCATCGACGAAAAGCCGAGTGCCGATGAGCGCCGCATCGCCCGCGCGCAGCTCCAGCAGATGGTCCATTACGCCGAGTGCGCGAGCTGCCGGCGCGCGGAGCTGCTCAGCTATTTCGGCGAAAAATACGCGGAGCAAAATTGCGGCGCGTGCGACAACTGCCTTACGCCGCGCGAGACCTTCGACGGCTCCA
This sequence comes from Chthoniobacteraceae bacterium, assembly GCA_044221035.1. Taxonomy (GTDB): domain Bacteria; phylum Verrucomicrobiota; class Verrucomicrobiia; order Chthoniobacterales; family Chthoniobacteraceae; genus SXWH01. The sequence goes on from JBGAPU010000008.1 coordinate 9,644, forward strand.
TGTCCGCGCTGAAATTTCTCTCCTGCGTCTTCCGCGCCCGCGAGGCGAGCTATCGCGGCGACGCGAGCTTCGGCATCAACCACCACGCCGAAGTCCTCACCGGCGCCGACACCGAGCGCATCCGCAAATGGCAGCACGACCAGCTCTCGACCTTCGGCATCGGCAAAGAGCACCCGCGCGAAGGCTGGCAACACATCGGCCGCGAACTCGTGCGCCTCGGCCTGCTGCGTCTCGCAAGCGGCGAATTCCCCACCGTCGAGCTCACCGAGGAAGGCGCGCAATTTCTCAAGGCGCGCCCGCCGCTCCAACTCACGCGCCCGCCCGCGAAACCCGGCCGTTCCTCGAAAGGCGGACGCGGCGATGCCTCCTTCGATGCCAAGCCGCGCGCGCGCAAAAAGGGCGACATCACCTGCGACGAGGCGCTCTTCGAAAAGCTCCGCCAGCTCCGCCGCGAAATCGCCGACAGCCGCGGTGTCCCCGCCTACATCGTCCTCGGCGACGTCTCGCTCCGCGAAATGGCGCGCGATTACCCGACCACCGAGCGCGAGATGGAAAACATCAGCGGCATCGGCATCAAGAAACTCGAGGACTTCGGCGCGCAGTTCCTCGACGCCATCATCAAGCACCTCCGCGAAAATCCGAAGCAGGCGTTCCTCGACTGAGCGCGCGCCTCACTTCCCCAGCACCACGATCCACCCGCGGGCGTCGCTCGCACCGATGCTGCGCACGGCGATTTCGCGGACATGCACCTCGGTGAACGAGTGCGCCGCCGCGACCTTGCGGACGTAGGCGAGCGAGTGGGCGAAGCGCACGCGCGAATTCAGCAGGAAGCCCTCGCCGTCGTGCCGCTCGACTGAAAATGCAAAGAGGCCGCCCGCCCGCAGCGTCCGCGCCGCCGCGGCGAATGTGCTGTCGAGGTCGCCGATATACACGAACACATCCGCCGCGAGCAGCACGTCGAACGCATTCTCAAACTCCCGCATCACCTCGGTGATTTCGCCGGTGATGAGCCGGTCATACACCTTGCGAGCCTCCGCCTTTGCGAGCATCGCGGGCGAAAGGTCCACGCCGACGAGCTTGTCTGCGACGGGGCGGAACTGCGCGCCGCACAGCCCCGTCCCGCAGCCGAGGTCGAGCACATCGAGGCGCCTTCCCGGCACCGCCACCGTCACCGCTTCGAGCAGCATTTCCGGCACGCGGTAGCCGAGGTTGCCGGTGAGGTCCGCATCGAAGTCCGCCGCATATGCGTCGAACATGTTGCGCACAAAACTCTCCGGCGCCGTCGTCGCCGAGCCGTCGCCCGCCAGCGCCGCCTGCAGGTGCTTCACGTCCGGCGAGTCGGGTTTCAAATTCAGCGCGTCGCGGTAAGCGGCGATGTTCTCCGCGAGCCGCTCCTGCTCGCGCAGCGTGTCGCCGAGATGCGCCGCCGCCTTCGCGTGGCCGGGCGCAAGCCGCAGCACTTCGCGGAGTGCTGCGATCGCCTCCTCGCGCCGGCCCGCCGCGCGGAGCGCCACGCCGAGATTGAAGCATGCCGTCGCAAACGCAGGTCGCAGCCGCAGCGCCGCGCGATACGAGGTGATGGCTTCCTCGTGGCGGCCGATGGCAAAGAGCGCATTGCCAAGCTGGCTGTGCGTCTCGGGCGCCTCGGGCGCCAACTCGGTCGCGCAGCGATAGGCGGCGATTGCCTCCCCGGGCCGCGCCGCCTGGTAGAGCGTATTGCCGAGAATCATGTGTGCCTCCGCGTAGTCCGGCTTGAGCGCGACCGCCGCGCGGAACTCCGCAATCGCCTCCTCCGCAAATCCCGAGCTCTTCAGCGCGACGCCGAGATTCTTCCGGAATTCCGGATCGTCGCCCCGGCATTCCACAGCGCGCCTCAGCCACTCCGCCGCGTCCGTCGCGCGCCCCATCTGCCCCGCGATAACGCCAAGCAGGTGCAGCGCATCCGCGTGCCCCGGTTGCGCGGCGACCACTTCTCGCGCCGCCGCTTCCGCCTGTGCGAGCCGACCCGCACGGTGATGCTCGTACGCGGATTGAAATGCCTGCTGGGTGTTCACTTCCGCGCGGTGTATCGCAACCGCATCGCGCTGCCAACCGTGCGCACCCGCCATTTCCACTGCCGGAATCCGCGCTGGCGGCCATGCCTTCGGTAAGGCAGCATCCCCGCACGTCCTCCCGTGAGAACCACGCATTCCTCCGCACAATATTCGCGCACCCGCAAAGCCGCGGCCCGCTTCGCCGCCGCACTGCTCGTCGCCGCACTGCTCGTCGCCGCCAGCGGCCTTGTTCGGGCGAATGCTGCTGAACCCAATGCGAAACCCGCCGACGTTTTCACTGTGCTCGAGGCGCATTGCGTGAAATGCCACGGCGGCGAGAAGACGAAGGGCGGGCTCGACCTTGTCACGCACGAGGCGCTGATGCTCGGCGGCGAGAGCGGTGCGGCGATCGTGCCGGGGAAGCCGGACGCGAGCCTGCTGATTCACACGGTGCGTCACGAGAAAGACCCGCACATGCCGCACAAGGAGGCGAAGCTCGCTGACGCGGACATCGCGAAGCTCGTCGATTGGGTGAAGGCCGGAGCGCCCTACCCGCGCGCGCTCGCGAAGGCAGCGCCATCGGGCGCGGAGAAGGGGCCGGTGAAATTCACCATCACCGAGGCGGATCGGAAACACTGGGCGTTTCAGCCGATACAGCGCCCGCCCGTGCCGGCGTTGAAGTCCCCGGTGCTCAGTGCTCAGTCCTCAGAGAATCGCAGCCCGGCTGCGACGAAACCACCGAGCACCGAGCACTGGGCACCGAGCACTAATCCCATCGATGCGTTCATCCTCGCAAAGCTGGAAGCCGCGGACCTCTCGCCTTCACCGCCCGCGAGTCCCGAGACCCTCGCGCGCCGCATTTACCTCGATCTCATCGGCCTGCCGCCGACTCCCGCTGAAGTGGACGCCTTTGTTCAATCTGCGAACCGCAATCTGAAATCCGCAATCGAGTCGCTCGTCGATCGGCTCCTCGCCTCGCCGCACTACGGTGAACGCTGGGGCCGCCACTGGCTCGACCTTGCGCGCTTCGCCGAGTCGGACGGCTTCGAGCACGACGCGGTGCGGCCGCACTCGTGGCGCTACCGCGACTACGTGATCAAGGCGTTCAACGACGACAAACCCTACGACCAGTTCATCCGCGAGCAGCTCGCGGGTGACGAACTTTTCGCGAATGCGAAACCCGAAACGCGAAACCCGGATCTGCTCGTCGCGACGGGCTTCAACCTGCTCGGCCCCGACATGGTGGACAGCTCCGACCAGGTGCAGCGCCGCCACAACACGCTCAACGACATGACCGACACCGCGTCGCTCGCGTTCCTCGGCCTCACGATGGGCTGCGCGCGCTGCCACGACCACAAGTTCGAGCCGCTCTCGCAGCGCGACTACTACTCGGTGCAGGCGTTTTTCACCCCGGCGAAATTCGCGCGCGACACGCCGATCCCCTCGGCTGAGGCGCGCGCCGCGTTCGATGCGGCGATGGAAAAATACACCGCGCATCCGAAGGTGCGCGAACTCGCGGATCTCGAGGCGCCGGTGCGCGCCGCAGTCTTCGAGAAAAAGGTCGCGAAGCTCTCGCACGAGGCGCAGATCGCGCACCACACGCCGCCGGAGAAGCGCAACGACGAGCAGGAGAACCTCGTCATGGAGACGCTGAACAAGGTGAAGATTTCCGAGAAGGACATCACTCATGAGATGACGGACGAGCAACGCGCGCGGCACGACGCGCTCGCCGCCGAAGTGAAGAAACTCGCGAAGCCGCCCGAGCTTCCGAAGGCGATGACGCTCACGCGCGGCGACAAGACGGCGAAGACCTTCGTGCTCCACCGCGGCGAGTACAGCCAACCGCAGGAGGAGGTCGCGCCCGGTTTCCCCGCGGTGTTGCGCCCGCCGCCCGCCGCTGTCGGCGCGCGCACCGCGCTTGCGGACTGGGTCGCGTCGCCGCGAAATCCGCTCACCGCGCGCGTGATGGTAAACCGCATCTGGCAGCATCATTTTGGCCGCGGCCTCGTCGCGACGCCGAGCGACTTCGGCACGCACGGGGCGAAGCCCACGCACCCCGAGCTGCTCGACTGGCTCGCGAGCGAGTTCATCGCGCGCGGCTGGAGCGTGAAGGCGATGCACCGGCTGATGCTCACGTCGGCGACGTATCAGCAGGCGGCAGTGCTCAGTGCTCAGTCCTCGGTGCTCAGAAACGATGCAGCCCAGTCTGAACGCGCGACTTCAAAACTGAGCACAGACGCGCCGAGCACTGAGCACTTCTCGCGAGGCATCACGACAGATCCGGAAAACAAGCTCCTCTGGCGCATGAACCGCCTGCGGCTCGAAGGCGAAGTCATCCGCGACAGCCTGCTCGCGATCAGCGGGCAACTGAACCCCTCGATGGGCGGCCCCGGCATCTTCCCGCCAATTGCGAAAGAGGTCGCGTCGGGCGCGAAAGGCGGCTGGCCGCAGACCGACCGCGCGCACGACTGGTCGCGGCGCAGCATCTACATCTTCGCCCGGCGCAACCTGCGCTTCCCGTTCCTCGAGGTGTTCGACGCGCCGGACAACAACCTGAGCTGCCCCGCACGCGAGCGCAGCACCACCGCGCCGCAGTCGCTCACGCTGCTGAACGCCGACGAAGTCACCGCCGCCGCGAAGCTCACCGAGGCGCGGCTGATGAAGGAGGCCGCCACCAACGACGAACGAATCGCGGTGGCCTACCGCCTCGTGCTCGGCCGCCCGCCTTCGGCGAAGGAACAGGAACTCGCCAGCGACTTCCTCAAACTCGCGCCACTGAACGAACTCTGCCGCGCGCTTTTCAACCTGAACGATTTCGTTTACGCCGAGTGATGTCAGGATTCGTCCCGTGCTCACAAACGTCCAACTCTTCAGTTACGACCGAAAGCTGACAGCCTGTGCGCTTGGCGAGCCATCCCTTACCCTCGTGCGTAACGACGCTGAGTTCGGTTTGCTCATCTCCGGCGGCGCTCACGAGGATTCCTTTACGGCACGATTTTTCCTCGACGAGGTTTGTTACCTCCGCGTCGCCGGCAAGCGGTGGTCATACACAGACATCGATTCCGTAGCCATTTTCAAGCAAGAGGGCGTGTGGCTTGCACAGGATACCGACAGGGGGCTATTTTCCGAATCCAAGTCACTGCCCCTGCCACGTCGTCTTTATTTCACATGCTGAGTTTCAGTGCATCCAGCGTTCTCGTGCAGAAGGTTTCGCGTTTCCCGTGTTCGAGTCCGCACAGCAACACTTCGGACGATTGCCGGGGTTTTCATTTCGAGCCAAGAGTCTTGAGACTCCCGAAGACTACGCCAACGAACGCACCGCCGTTCCAATTTCAGAATATGTGCTCACAAACCGAGATGCCTGATTCGCATATGATGCGCCGAAGTCGTTCCTTTCCGGTCAGCCACGCCGGGAGCATTTTTCACCCATGACCGCGAAGAAGTTTTATGACTGGCAGACTGTCGGTGGCACCGACGATGTCATGCGTCTGGTGGATTGTCTGGAGAGGGCGGACATCCCGTGGTGCGCCATCGGCGGGGTCGCGGTGAATCATTGGGCGACGGAGCCGATGGTGACGCAAGATGTCGATTTCGTCGTCGCCACCGACGCCATCGAACGCGCGACGCAGGCTCTCACCGATGCGGGTTTCCGCGCCGAGCGGTTCAAGTGGTCCATCAACTTCAAGGGGCAGTCGAAGCTGAGCCTCCAGCTCAGCACCGAGGATTTCTACCGCGACTTCCCGAGCCGGGCCGTCGCTGCGGACGTGCATGGCATCCTGCTTCGCGTCGCCTCGCTGGAGGATACGCTGAAAGGCAAGATTCTGGCATGGAGCGATTCCACGCGACGGCAGAGCAAACGCATCAAGGATCTCGGCGACATCGCGCGGCTGATCGAGACGCACCCGCATTTGTGGGAGTCGCTCAACGATGAACTGAAACATCAGATTGAGCGGCCAAAGGGCGAATCATGACCGCTGTTTTCTGCCTACCACTCCCATGAACTCCTGCCCCGGCCCCAACTCCCCACACATGCGCCCACTTTCGCGGCGTGCGTTCCTGCGCAATGCGGGAGGCGGCTTCGGCATGACGGCGCTCGCGGCGATGCTCGGGCGCGACGGGCTGCTCGCGGGGGAAAACCCTCAATCCACAATCCGCAATCCGCAATCGCCGAGTCCGCTCGCGCCGAAGACCGCGCATTTCGCGTCGAAGGCGCAGCGCGTGATTTTCCTCTTCATGTCCGGCGGGCCGAGCCATGTGGATCTGTTCGACCCGAAGCCCGAACTCGTGCGCCTCGCGGGGCAACCGATTCCGGAGTCGTTCGGCACTTTCAAGACGCGGCGCGCAGTGGCGAAGAACGCGCTCATGCCGCCGCTGCGTCCGTTCAAGGCGCGCGGCCAGTGCGGCATGGAGATTTCCGATTTGCTCCCGAACATCGCCGGGCACGCGGACGACATCTGCCTGCTGCGCGGCTGCTACGGCGACAGCGTCACGCACCCCGAGTCCGTGTATCTCATGAACACCGGCTCGATTCTCATGGGCAAGCCGAGCCTCGGCGCGTGGACCGCCTACGGCCTCGGTACGGAGAACCAAAACATGCCCGTGTTTGTCGTGATGCCCGACCCCGCTGGCTGGGTGAAAGGCGGCGCGCCCGCGTGGGGCAACGGCTTTCTGCCCGCGGCGTTCCAAGGCACGCTCCTGCGCGGCGGCACTCAGCCGATTTTGAACCTCAACACGCCGAAGGGCGTGAGCGCCGAGCAGCAGCTCGCGACGGTGAACCTCATCAACCAGCTCAACCGCGGCCGCCTCCCCGCGGGCGAGGAAAATTCCGAGCTCACCGCGCGCATCGCCGCCTACGAACTCGCGTTCCGGATGCAGTCGCACGCGCCCGAGGTCGTGGACATTTCCAAGGAGACCGACGCGACGCGCAAACTCTACGGCCTCGACAGCAAGGTGACCGCGGAGTTTGGCCTGCGCTGCCTGTTCGCGCGGCGGATGGTCGAGCGCGGCGTGCGCTTCGTGCAGCTCTATTGCGGTGATACGAACGGCTGGGATGGCCACTCGAAGATGGAGGAAAATCACAGCACCCTGTGCGCGCAGAGCGACCTGCCGATCGCCGGCTTGCTCACGGATCTGAAATCACGCGGCCTGCTCGACTCGACGCTCATCGTGTGGGCTGGCGAATTCGGCCGCATGCCGATGAACGAGGGCGGCACCGGCCGCGACCACAACCCGCACGGCTTCTCGATGTGGCTCGCTGGCGGCGGCGTGAAGGGCGGCACCGTCATCGGCGCGACTGACGCCGTCGGCCTGCGCGCAGTCGAGGAGCGCACGCACGCCCACGACATCCACGCGACGATCCTGCACCTCATGGGCCTCGACCACACGCGTCTCACCTTCCGCCACAACGGCCGCGCCGAGCGGCTCACCGACGTGGCAGGGAATGTGATCCGCAAGGCGCTGGCGTGAAGCCGTAACGCAGCTTTCCTGAACTGCGTCGCTCCGCAGCACCACGCCACAGTTGCGCTGGCAAAGCACTCTGCGCCATGCACAGTCGCGCACCGATTTCATGAAAGACCTCCCCGCACTCCTCCGCGCACTCGCGCTCGCCGCCACACTCCCCTTCTCCGCCCTCGCCGAGAGCCCCCAGCCCATCCGCAAGCCCGGCGAGCCCGTCACCCTAACCCTCCGCGCGCCCGCGGCGAAGGACGTGAAGCTCCGCGGGCAGTGGGCAAAGGACGCCGTCGCCATGACCCGCGCCGACGACGGCACGTGGAGCGTCACCCTCGACACCGTCCCCTCCGGCATCTGGGAATACAGCTTCAGCGCCGACGGCCTCAACGTCATGGACCCGCAGAACCCCGACGTGAAGCCCCAGGGCCTGCCGCAGAAAAACATCCTCCACGTCGCGTCAAACCCGCCCGCGCCGTGGGACTGGCAGGACGTCCCCCACGGCACCGTCCACCACCACGAATACTCCTCCAAGGCCCTCGCCCGCCGCCGCGAAATGTGGCTCTACACCCCGCCCGGCTACGAGCGCAGCGGCGACAAAACATTCCCCCTCCTCGTCCTCCAGCACGGCTCCGGCGACAACAACCGCACCTGGGTCGAGCACGGCAAGGCCCACTGGATCCTCGACAACCTCATCGCCGCCGGCAAAGCCCGCCCCATGGTCGTCCTCATGCTTGAGGGCCATCCCACCGGCAACGCCATCCGCGGCGACGACGCCAAGCGCGCCGCCGCCATGGCCGCCTTCCGCCGCGAGCTGTTCGACGACGCGCTCCCCCTTGCCGAGTCCCTTTACCGCGTGGAGAAAGACGCCGCGCACCGCGCCATCGCCGGCCTCAGCATGGGCGGCTGGCACTCCCTCACCGTCGGCCTCGGCCACATGGACCGCTTCGCGTGGGTCGGCTCCTTCAGCGGCGTCCCCCCGCAGCCCGACGTCGCCCAAGCCTTCCTCGCCGACCCCGCCGCCGCCAACACCAAGCTCCGCCTCCTCTGGATCGCCGTCGGCAAGGACGACTTCCTCCGCCAGCGCAACGAAGACTTCATCGCCCAGCTCAAGGACAAAGGCATCCGCCACACCTGGCAGCTCACCGAAGGCGCCCACGCCTGGCCCGTCTGGCGCGGCTACCTCGCCGAGTTCGCCCCGCTCCTCTTCACCGGTGGAAAATAGGAGAGCCGCTTGGTGACTTTCTGACCAGAAACGGGAGTTTTTTGGACATTTCGGTCAGTGAAGCGCACATCTTGAGCGGAATATTTTGCAGGTCGCATTCCACATATCGTCCACACATTGAGTAGTTTAAAACACTACTTTGCGCTCATAAGCGGAACGCTGGCCGAGCTTTTATGATTACCACCAATCAAAAACAGGCGAGCTGCATTTTATTTGCGCAATACCGCTCATTAAATCCGAGGGCCTCGCCCCTCCCGCCCGCTCACCGCACGCGCCAATCGCCAAGGAGGCCGCTGTAGAGGAAGGCGTCGCTGGTGACGGCACCAGCGCCATCGAGATACCACGCGGCGACCTGGCCAGCGCGGTTTTGGAGGATGATGTCGGGGATGCCGTCGCCATTCACATCCGCGACGCGCGCGACACGCCAGTCGCCGAGGCTGCCGCCGAAAAGGGAGGCGGAGCCGGTGACGGTGCCAGCGCCGTTGAAATACCACACGGCGATCTGGCCGGCGGTGTTCTGGAAGACGAGGTCGGCGTTGCCGTCGCCGTTCACATCCGCGACGCTCACGACGCGCCAGTCGCCGAGGAGGCCGGCGTGGAGGAATGCGGAGCCGGTAACGGCGCCAGCACCATTGAGATACCACGCGGCGACCTGGCCGGGGGCGTTCTGGAAGATGATGTCGGCGTTGCTGTCGCCGTTCATGTCCGCGACGCCGACGACGCGCCAGTCGCCGAGGCTGCCGCTGAAGAGGAATGTGGAGCCTGCGACGGTGCCCGCGCCATTCAGATACCAGACGGCGATCTGGCCGGGGCCATTCTGGAGGACGAGGTCCGCGGCGCCGTCGCCGTTCAGGTCACCCACGCCGGCGACGCGCCAGTCGCCGATGGGCAGCGCGGAGATGAACGCGGTGGAAGTCGCCGCGCCCGCGCCGTTCATATACCACACGGCGATCTGCCCGGGGCCGTTCTGGAAGACGAGGTCGGCGTTGCCGTCGTTGTTCATGTCGGTGGAGACGGCGAGCGTCACGCGGTCGGCGCCATAGGTGGTGCCGCTGGCGTTCACGGCGACGATGCGGAAGTGATACGGCTTGCCGGGGGAGAGGCCGGTGAGCGCGGCCTGCACGGCGGCGGCGCTGGTGCCGCTGCCGGCATTCTGATCGGCGGTGGGCGTGCCGTAGGCGGTGGTGAGGCCGTATTCAAAGTGCACCGTGGTCGCGAAGCCGTTCGGGTTCACGAGGCCGTTCAGCGTGGCGGCGCCGCCGGTGACGCCGGTGGCCGCGCCGGTGGTGACGACGGGCGCGGTGCTGGCGACGGTGAGAGTGAGGGCGGCAGTGGCAGTGGCGTGGGAGTTCGTGGCGCTGATGGTGACGGTGGAGACGCCGGCCGCAGTGGGCGCGCCGCTGATGACGCCGCTGACGGAGTCCAGTGTGAGCCCGGGAGGCAGGCCGGTGGCGCCATAGCTGGTGGGGCTGTTGCTCGCGGAGATGGCGTAGGTGAAGGCGACATTCTGCGACGCAGCGGCGGCGAGGCTGCTGCTGATCACGGGCGCGAGCGGGTCGGCGTTGTAACTCTGCACGGCGCTCTGCGAGACGGTGGCGGCGGTCTGGCCTGTGGAGTCGTAGGCCGCGAGTGCGGTGCGGCGCACGCGGGCGTATTCCGTGCCGCTGGAGCCGAGCGCACTGTAGGTCGTGCCGGTGGTGGTGCCGGTGGAAACGAGGCCGCCCTTCTCCGGTGTCCACGCGGAGTGATCCGGCGACGCATCCACGGCATACGTGCCGCCCTCGACCGAACTCCACGACAGCGTGACGACGCCGCCCGCGACGGAGGGTTGCGGGATGGTAAGCGCGGAATTTGCGCCGCCGAGGAACTGCGTGGCGACGCTCTCCGCGATGCTGCCCACCGCACCGCCGGTGGGGCTGCCGTAAAACTGGCGGCCGAGATTATACGGAAACGCGGGCGCGCCCGTGGCGGTGAGGGTGCTGAAGTAGGCGTAGGTGCCGCCGGGGAATTCCGGCGTGACGCAGAAGCGGCCATTGTAGCGGTCGAGGTCGAAGTCGCGGACGGTCGCGCCGGTGGTCTGCGTGTAGCCGAGGTCGCCGAGGTGATCGTAGTCCTCGAGGTAGCGGCCGAGCGCGTAGGCGGCGCCGACATTCGGGCCGTATTGCGCAGCAGCGAGCGTCTGCGGGCGGTTCTGCGCGGCCGCGGCCCACGCGGGCAGCGTGGTGCGGCCGGTGGCGCTCAAATTCGTGGTGCCGTTCGCGCCGTTGCGGAGGACGTAGCCGGACACCATGCGGCGCACGGAGCTGCCGGCGCTGGTGGGATCCGAGTATCCGTAGGGGCCGTAAACCGGGTGGCCGTCCGCCGCCCACGCGAGGATGGGCGAGTGCTGGGTGACGGCGGCGACGCTCTCCGCGTAGGTGTTCGCGGTGGAATTGTAGGTGACGTGGTCGCCGAGCTGGTAGCGCAGCGCGATGGGCTGCACGTGGTAGTGGTATTGGCTGCCGGCCTGGTGCGCGAGCGCGGCATCGAACGACGCCGACTCGTTGACGTAGGCGTCGCGGTTCCACACGCCGTCGCCGAGGCCGATGCCCGCGACGGGATCGGCGTCCCTGCCGCTCGCGTGGGAATAGGAGAAGGTGTCGCGGTTGTCGAAGAGCGCCACGCCATTGACGAAATAGCCGATGACGCCGCCGTTCGTGTTCGTCTTCACCGCAGGCACGGACGGCGTGCGCGGGATGCGGTAGAGGGTGGCGGTGTTCGCCGGGAGGTTCGGAAAGAGCTGTGTCTTGCCGGTGTCGAGATACCACGGGCCCATGACGTGCGACGCGAGGCCGGTGGTGCGGACATACACCCACGAGGCGGAGTAGCTGACCTCATTCACGCCGGCATACACGGGGCTCGCCTGCGAGATGGCGCCGCGGCTCCACGTGGTGGATGATGTGCCGGCGGTCTGGTTCGCGGTGGTGGCATAGATGCGCGCGTATTTGCCGGAGTCTGTGGTGAACCACGAGGTGAGCTGCGGGTCGGCGCGCAGCGTGGAGCCCGTGGCGATCAGCACGGCTGCGCCGAGAAGGATGGAGCAGATGCGGGTATTCATGGGATGACCGGTGTCGTTGGTTTCCCCTGAACGGAGCAGCGTCTTGTAAAGGGCGTGTGCCGCCCCGCGCCCATTCTTGTAAAGCCGTGGTAAAAGCGGGCGCGGCTACGCGAGGATTTCGCGGATCACATTCCCGTGATCGCGCTCGAGGCGCTTGCGTCCGGGGACTTCGAGCCTGCGAGGATCGAGGCCGAGTTGGTGCAGGATCGTCGCGTGGACGTCGGTGACGTAGTGCGGATGCTCGGTGGCGTGGAAGCCGAGTTCATCCGTCGCGCCGTGGATGGTGCCGCCTTTGATCCCGCCGCCGGCCATCCACACGCTGAAGCCGTAGGGATGATGGTCGCGGCCGTCGGTGCCCTGCGAGCCCGGCGTGCGGCCGAACTCGGTGGCGAAAAGCACGAGCGTGTCCTCAAGCAGGCCGCGCTGCTTGAGGTCGGCGAGCAGGCCGGCGATGGGTTTGTCCACCTGCGCGGCGAGCTTGCTGTGGTTCACCTTCAGGCCGGAGTGCGAATCCCACGCGCCCGCGGCGCCGTCGCCGTGCTGGATCTGGACGAAGCGCACACCGCGCTCGGCGAGCCGGCGCGCGACGATGAGCTGCCTCGCGAAGGGCTCGGTGACTTTTTCATCGAGGCCGTAAAGGCGCTTCGTCTCCGCGCTCTCGGTGTCCACATTCATCGCCTCGGGCACGGCGGCCTGCATGTTGAACGCGAGCTGGTAGCTCTTGATGCGCGCGAGCAGCGCCTGGTCGCCGGGATACTGCTGCGCGGTGAGGCGGTTGAGCCGGTTCACCAGCGCAAACTCCGCGGCCTGCTCGCCGCGCGTGAGCGGGATTTCCGGCGCGGCGAAGGCGAGCGGGTTCCTCGGGTCCACGCGCAGGTTCACTGCGTCGAACGCGGGGCCGAGGTAGTGCCCATCGCGCACGTCGAAGAACCGCGGGCCCATGTTCACGAAAGTCGGGAGGTTGTCCGTCATCGAGGACAGCCCGTATGTGACCCACGCGCCGAGCGTGGGCTCGTGCGGGTCGAGCATGTGGCGGCCGCTGTGAAACTGCACCTGCGCGCCGTGGTTGTCGTCCGTCGTCCACATGCTGCGGATGAACGCGATGTCGTCCGCACGCGAGCCGATGTGCGGGAACCAGTCGCTGATTTCCACGCCGCACTGTCCGTATTTTTTCGAGCCGACCTGCAGCGGGTAGATCACATTGCGCTGCTTGCCATTCGCGTCGTTCACCACGACCACGCGCACGTTCTTCAGCTTTTCCGGCGACTGCACGTCCTTGTAGGGCGTCTCGCCGATCGTCTTGCCTGCATACTTCGTGAGCATCGGCTTCGGGTCGAAGCTCTCCATGTGGCTCACGCCGCCGCGCATGAAGAGCCAAATGACGCGCTTCGCCTTCGCGGGGAAAAGCGGGAGCCCGGTCGGCGGCTTCCATGCGCTTTCATTCGCGCGCGCATCGCGGGCAAACATCGCCTGCAGCGCGACGCCCGCGAGCCCGCCGCCGAGGCGGTCGAGGAAGCCGCGGCGGGAGAGAAACTGTTGTGCGAATGAATCCATCGGAAGGCGACGAAGCCGTCGTGCTACATCAACCCCCGCACCGCCCGTATTCACAGTAGATTTCAGTGCGCTGGCAGAAATCCATCGCTGCTTTTCCCATCCTACATCACCGCCGCAGCGCGTTGATCAACTCGTCCAGCTTGTTGCGTAATTCCTCGGCCTCGTCAGGCTCGTCATCAGTGTCCAGCATCATCAAGTTAGAAACCTCTGCGCTTGAAGACGAACGCCTCAGCCGCTTTGTCTGCTTCCGCGCCAAAGACGGGAGTGCGGCCGGATTTGCAGCCAGCGTCGCGCTTTCCTGCCGGACCCGAGGGATTGATCGTGTAATCACCCTTGGTTGGATTGCGGGAGAAGATCTCTTCTGGAGTCGCAAACACGAAGTCCACGTCCTTCTGACCTGCTGATGGCGGAAGTCCTGACATGTAGGTCAGGACACAGTTTTGAAACGTCACCTTTGCCAGATTGCCGAACCGTGTGTCCAGAGATCGCTTGTCATTCGCCTGACTTACATTCGGGGCGTTGATGACGGCGATGACGCAGTTCTTGAATGTCACCGTGGCAGGATTCGACGGCTGCTTTCCGGCATACTCCACCAGTTGCGGCGCTGATTTCGCGTCCTGTCCTTGGTAATCGAGGATGAACGTCACGTTTTCATAGTCGAAGTTCTCCGACCCCCAGAAAAACAACGGCGTCTGCCCAGCCTTCATATAGAAAACCGAGTTGCGGACCTTCAGGTGCTTCGTGTCTGCCTGCCAACCACCACGGGCTGCGAATCGGAAGATCGAATCTTCCACCAAGTTTGCCTCCGCAGCCAGCGCCCCCATGCCTCCGAAGGCGGTGCCATCTTTGCCGGAATGGCGGTGCCCGATGATGTAGGAAGTCCTGGTCGAGCTGCGGTGGGAGAAAAGCTCAGCGATGTTCTCAGTGACCGAGTTCCGCACGATAACAACTTGGCGATTCGCCTCGGGCTCGTGATCATAGAACGCCTGGAAGGCATTCTTGCCGATGCATCCGTCATAGAGAAGCCCGAGGCTGCTCCGACTGAAGGTGTGAAAGGCCGTCACGGTATCCCCATTGACGTGGTTTGGCTTCTGGCCGGCGGGTGCATCCGGCAGGTATCCGTTGGACGTGACGTTTCGGAAGTGCCCCTCACCGATCAGCATGTTGTGGGTGTCTCCAAAGATGAACTCCACATTGGTCAGCGACATCGGCGTTCCCGAAACTCCGTCGCGATGATTGAGCCCGTAGAAGCGAATGCCTTCCCAGCGAACCCCTCGCTTCGCCGAGAAGTGGCTGCCTCTCACCTTGTATTCATAGAGGCGGCTGTCTTTGGACGGATCCAGCCCGCTGTTGATGAAATAGACGAACGATCCGTCTTTGTTGTCACGCACGTAGAACGACGCCGTGGTGCTATTGACCATCTTCAGTGCATCATCTTCCGTTTCGATGCCGGGCTGCTTGTCCGGGTAATCTCGCGTCTTGATGGGAAGCGGTGTATAGACCCGCCACAACGGGACTTTTTGATCAATGATCACGCCTGGGCGATACGTGATGTCCTTGAAGACCGGGATGTAATAGCTCACAGGCGGCCTCACCACCTGGGACCAGACGTTCGGGTAACGGCCCGGATCATGGCGTTGGAGCTTGGATTTATCGAGCACGTCCGTGCCATTGATGGTGGGTGCTTCACCCTCGCCATAGGCGATCAAATTCAGCCGATCCCTGCCAAAAGCGTAAGGCGATGGTCGCCCCTTCAAAGGTGGTCCGCTGGACTGCAATTCTGCCACGAGGGGAGGCCGCGAGAGGAAAAGGTCGCGATGGCTTGGCTCCCAGAAAGTCTTCGGCGAGTAGCTCTCACGCCAGACCGAGCCACGAGCCATCATGAGAGTGACCCAACCTTCCACGGGCAGTTCATCCATGAGTCGCTGTGCCCGCAAAAGGGTTTTTACCGCAGTCGCCGCCGATCTCCCATCCTCAGCGTCATTCCCTTTGATTGAATCGACGTAGATGCGCTCTCCGACTTCGTTCTTCGGATACTCATCCGCAGCCCTCAGGGTGCTGGGGAAAAGGAAACTCAGTGAGACGAGGAGGACCAGAGCGGATTTCATGGGCGTGGTGCCCGGCATCTACACCCAAGATCGGCAGACTTTCGACTGAGGATTTGCGGAGTTTTGCAATCACCTTGTGCCTGCTTCTCATCGGTGCCCAGCCTGCCGAGGAAAAGCCGCAGCAACCCTCCCGGTCCTTCATCGGAGGGTCACAAAGTCATTGTGTTTCATCAGCGCCTGCAGGACCATTGTGTGCGCGTTCGCGGCGCTGAGCTTTCCAAATTCCGCGAGGCTCTCCGCACACGCGGCGCGCTCGTCGGCCGTCGGCACGGGACTGAGCAGCGTGAGGAAGGCGTGCGTGATAAAGTCCGCATCCGCAAGCTTCGCCGTGCTTTTCACGATCGCATCGGCGCACTCGGGCGTGAGCTTGCCATTTGCGAGCGCGAGCGCCTGCTGCGGCACGATGCTCCCCTGCCGCCGGTAGCATTCGAGCACGTTGCTGTTGTCGAACGCGGCGAGGAACCGGTGCTCCACGTCGGTGGTCTGCGTGAAGTAAATCGCGCGGCGCAGGCCGCCGGGGAAGAAGCTGCCGGATTCATCACCAAAAACACCCTGAGCTACGTCAATTCATTCATGATGGATCCTTCCCCATCCAATCTTATCCTTCCAGCACGCTCAACGTCCCGTTGCTGCTGGAGAACTTGCCGGTTTCGATGCCGAGGCCTTGGAGCATGGTGACGAAGAGGTTGGCGAGCGGTGTGTTGTTCACGTTGTCAAAGGCGAGATGCTTGCCGTGCTTGAAGCCGCCGCCGGCGAGGATGACGGGGAGGTTCTGGTTCGAGTGGTTGTTGGCGTTGCCGAGGCAGCTTCCGTAGAGGAATTGCGTGTGGTCGAGCAAAGTGCCTCCGGTTTCCGCTACGCTGCGGAACGCTGCGAGTAGCTCGCCGAACGCGGTCATCTGGGCCTCCTCGATCTTGCGCAGTTCGGCGATCTTCGCTGGCTCGTTGCCGTGATGCGTGAGGCCGTGCGTCTCGCTCTTCACGCCGGGCACGTGCGGCACCACGGAGAAAGTGCTGAGCGTGAGCGTGACCACGCGCGTGCTGTCGGTCTGCAACGCGAGGCGGATGAGGTCGAACATCAGCTTCGACCGCGCGATGACTTCGTTCGCATCGGCGATGTCTTTTGGCGGTGGAAAATCGACGTGTGGCTTGGGCCGGTTTTCCCATGCGATGTTGCGCTGCAGCCGGCCTTCGAGTTCGCGCACGCTCTGGAAGTATTGGTCGAGCCGCGCGCGATCCTCCGGTGCGGTGCTGCGCTCGAGGCGCTTCGTCTTTTCCAAAATCAAATCCAACACGCTGCCACCCGCCTCGATGCGGCGCATGGTCGCCGCCTTTTCCTCCGGCGTGCCAGCGACGAAGAGCCGCCGATACAGTTTCTCCGCGCTCTTTTCCGACGGAAGCATCACGCCCGCCCGTGAGATCGAGATGGAGTCGCCGTAGTGCTCGCCATTGGTTACGGACACCGCGAGCGACGGAAACCGCGTGTCGAGCCCGAGCTTCTCCGCCGCGAACTGATCGAGCGAGATGCTGTTGCGAAACGTCGCCTGTCCTGGATGCGGCGCACCGCTGAGAAAGCACTGCCCCGCGTGATGATTCCCATCCACGCCCGGATGCGACACGCCGCTAAACGTCGTGAAATGCGCGCGCTGCGCCGCGAGCAGATCGAGATACGGGCTCGAAGCCGCGCCCGCCTGCGGAAAGAAAAACTGCGGCATCATCCCGAGCGGCACATGAATGGCGAAGAGCCGCATCGGCGGGCTTGCTTCAGCAGCCCGACCGATGAGCGGAACCGCAAGGCAAGCACCAGCGGCGCGGAGGAAATGACGGCGAGTGATCATGGAGTGTCTTGGAAAAACAAGCGGCTCTCGGCGAGTGCGTGAATGAGTGAACGCATGCCGTGGCCGTTCGCCTTCGTGTTTTCGACGATGCGGCGGATTTCAGCGCGGTCGGCGTAGGTGACTTCAGCGCCGGTGGCGTAGCGGGAAAGGTGGGAGACGAAGGCGCGGGCGATTTGATCGGGATCGGCGGCGAGCAGGTCGCGGAGTTCGCGCGGGCCGGTGAATTTGCGGCCGTCGCGGAGTTCGCCGCTCGGATCGACTTTCGGGCCGAGCTTGTAGGTGACGCGCCACGTGGTGTGTCCCTTTTCGGGCGGTTCGGTGCCGGCGCCGTTGGAGCGGTAGCGGTCGCGAAGGCCGCCGATGGGATCGAAAGGTTCGAGCGCGAAGCCGGCGGGATCGATCTTCGCGTGGCAGGCGGCGCAGTTGGTATCGGCGCGGTGTTTGTCGAGTTGCTCGCGGATCGTGGTGGTGCCGCGTGTGTCGGGATCGACGGCGGAGATGCCCGGCGGCGGCGGCGGCGCGGGATCGTTGAGCAGGCGGTCCATGACCCACACGCCACGCTTTACGGGTGAGGTCGTGGTGCCGTTCGCGGTGAGCTTGTGAATCGCCGCGTGACCGAGCAGACCACCGCGCAGACTTTCGGCCGGCAGCGGCACCTTGCGTACTTCGACCCCATGCACGCCATCGAAACCGTAGTGCTCGGCGAGCCGCTGCGTGAGCATCGCGAAATTCGGACGCAGCAGCGCGGCGACGGGCGCGTCGCTGCGGAGCAGCTCGCGCAAAAACTCGCGCGTTTCCGCCGCCATGCCTTCGTGCAGGAGAAGGCGATACTCGGGATATAGCTGCGGGTCGGGCGTGGTCTCGCTGAGGCGGCTGAGTTCGAGCCATTGATTGGAAAAGTCCTCGATGAAGCGCTCGCTGCGCGGGTCGGCGAGCAGGCGCTCGACTTGCGCGCGTCGGACCTCGGGTCGGAGGAGCGAGTCGTCGCGCGCGGCGGCGAGCAGGGCGTCGTCGGGCGGGCCATTCCACAGCCAGTAGGAAAGGCGCGAGGCCAGCGTGAAGGCGCGCGCATTCACCGCGTGAAAGAGAAACTCCGGCGACGTGAGCACCGCGACATACACGCGCCGCATCGCGTCCTCGAAGCAGTCCTTCGCCGCGAGGCGTGACTTCAGCAGCGCGATGTAGGGCTCGATCTCCTCAGGCGCGACATCGCGGCGAAAGGCCTTCGGCAAAAAGTCCGCTAGCAGCGCGCGCGCGTCGGCTTCGGGCTGCGCAGATTGCACGGTCTCGAGTGGCGGCTTCCGCTCCTGCGGCGTGAGGTCGAAATGAATGCTCGGCAAATAGCCGCCGATGCTGCGCACCTCGGCGCGCTGCGGCGGGATCACGTCGGCGTCCTCGGGCGGCTTCGCGATCGGCAGTTTCCCAAAGAGCCGTCGATGACTCTCCGGCGGCCACGACTCGTTGAGCGGCCCTTCGATTTCAAACCAGTCGATCGCCACGCCCGGCCCCACATGCTTCGCCGCGCGACCCGCGACTTGTCCGATGCGCAGGCCATTCCACGGAATCGAAACCGGATCGAAGACAATGCTCTCGTGCGCATCAAGCCACGCGGTGAACTCCTCCTCGTTCGACTTCATCGACGGCGCGGTGAACGCCCGCAGCAGGCGTCCGCCTTCCTGCTGCTTGCCCTCCTGGTGCGCGCGGAGCACGGCGGCTTGTGGCGCGGCGCATGGTTCGGGCTTGCCCGCGTTCCATTGGAAACCCCACAGCGAAATCTTCATCCGATACCGCCCCGCAAAAATCGGCGACACATTCAGCGCCGCCTCGTAGCCGGCGAGATTCGGATTCAGCAGCCCGACCGCGCTCTGGCTCGCGGCGACGCTCTTGTCCTTCACGAGCCTGCGCCGCTCTTCGAGGTCCGGCCCCTCGTCACCCACAAATCCCTTTCGGTTTTCAAAGCCGCCGCGCACCGGCAGCGCGGGGTCGGGCTGCTTGTCCTTGAGCAACACGAACTGTCCGAGGCCCAGATTGAAGTCGAGCTTGAACAGCCCCGCCGGATAGACGCGGCGTTTGAAGATCGGCGGCGGCGTGCTGCGCGTGGCGATCGCCGCATCGAGCGCCTTCTCCACCGCCTCCGCATACGCAGCGAGATGCGCGGGTGAGATATCGAGCCCGCCCGCGATCTTGTCGTAGCCCGAGACGCGCCCGTCCGACGGCAACAGACCGAGCACATCGAGCCGCGGCAGCGCCAGCAGGTCCTGCAGCGTGTTTTGAAATTCCACGCGCGTCATCCGCCGCAGCCGCACACGATCCTTCGCAACCGGCGCGAGCAGCGCCATCAGCTTCGCATCCATCTCCGCGACAAACGCCGCACGTTCCGCCGCCGGCGGTTGCGCCCTCTTCTTCGGCGGCATCTCTCCGCGTTCCACCGCATCGTGAACCTTCACCCACGTCTCCACATGCGCTGCGTCAAACGTCAGCGCCGTGAGATCGAGCTTGCCCTTCTTCGAATCCGCGTCGTGGCAATCGAAGCAATGCTGTTCGAGGAATGGCTCGGCGGCCCCGAATGCGATCGAGGCAGAAAAGATGAAGGTCAGGAGCAGCAGCCGCATCTCGGTTCCGGTTCAGCGCTTGTCGAGCAGAGGCTTCAGCTTCGTCGCGTAGATGGCGTAGCCCGCAGGCGAGAGGTGAATGTTGTCCGCCGTGTAGAGATCCTTCTTCAGCGTGCCGTCGGTGTGGGTGAAGTCCGCGGTGAGATCGAGCACGCGGACTTTCGGGTCGGCTTCGAGCTTAAGCGGATCGAGTGCGGCGTTCGTCTTCCTGATGTCTTCGTAGAACGGGTTCCCCGGTGCGTGCGCGGGCAGGATTTTCGCGAGAATCAGCGGCGCGCTCGGGAACTTCTCGCGCAGATTTTTCACGCACATCTCGATGCCTTTCGCTGCCGCTTCGATGCCCGTCTCGGGCGTAAAGAACATGTTGTTGTTGCCGATCATCAGCACGATCGCGCGTGGCTGCAGGCCATCGACGCCGCCGTGATCCAGGCGCCAGAGGACGTTCTGCGTCTTGTCGCCGCCGATGCCGATGTTCACCGCCTTCAACGTTGGAAAGTGCTTCTTCCACGACTCACCCCATTGGATCGTGATGCTGTCGCCGACGAGCAGCACATCCGCCGGCCCCTTGTTTTCCTGCACCGTCTTCACGTGGCCCTCGTGGATCTTCAGCCACGAGTCGCCACCGAAGAATCCAGCGCTTGGCACTACTGGCCAGAGTTGCGGCAGATGCTTCTGCGCTTCGCTGCCGGGCCGTCTTACATACTCAGCCTTCATCACATACACACGCTCATCATCGCTGAGCGGCCAGCCGGATTTCTGCGGCTCGGCGGTGGCATGGGGATAATCGAGGGCGAGCAAGGGAGTGCTGAGGCACAGGAGCGGGGCGGTGGTTTTCATCGTTGGACAATTCGGACTGGGAGTTCAGGAGCGGTCTTGAGTGTGAGTTTCACATCGGACGCAAAGAGGCCTTCGAGCTTCGCCGGACGCAGGTTGGGACGCGCAACGATCTGGACGACGGCAAAATCAGCTTCGGCAGGCAGCAAGCAGCGCGCGGTCAGGTTGCGCGTGCCTTTGGCATCCGCACCGATGGTAGTGACCTGCGCACTGCCGCTGGCGAGAGCATCTGGAATGCTCCTCGGCCACGTCTGATGCATCTGCGTAGGGTCGCCTTGAAAGAGGTAGAGCTGACAGAAGAAAGTGACTGAGGGGTTTGTGTTGGGAGGCCGTGAGTCGAGATAGCTCGCGCTAAGTTCAAGCACCGTCTCTCCACCCGAACGAGGCGTGGCTTTCAGCGACCGGAGGTCCACGATTTGGAAGACATCACATGCAATGGCGCGCCCTCCGGGATCGCCAGCGTCACCTTCCGCAGTGATGAAGCGCAGTTTGCCATCGGCAGTCGCTGCCTCGTCACCGCTCCAGAGTCCAATTTGTTGAGGAAATCCATGCCCGACATGTGGATCGTCGAAGCTGCCGTTGACCAACGAAAACAGACGTTCCGCCGTTGCCTGCGGTGATGCGGCGGCCAAGAGGAGGGAAGCGCTCAAGAGGCCAAGCGCCAATCCGGCTGCCGCAGCGGTGAGCGGACGCCACGATAGCCATCCAGACCATTTTCTCGCCTGCGCTGGCTCCGCCACTTTCAGCAGGTGCGTCGTGCGCTGCGCCTCGGGAAGGGAAGCCACCGATGCTCCGGGCAATCGGTCAGGCAGGCTGCTTTCGAGCAGCCAGTCATCGAGCAACGCACTTTGATGCTCGGGCTCGGCGAGCTTCGCGGTCAGTTCGCGCAGTTCGTCAGTGGTGATGGAGCCATCGCTCCAGCGTTGCAGCAGTTCATCGGTGGTCATGTGTTCCATTCCTCCAGGGATAACTTGCGGCGCACGCACTCCAGCAGCGCTGCACGCAGGCGGATGAGCGCCTTTTTCACGGCTTCAAAGGACAGGCCCGTCTCCTCCGCGATGCGCTCCATCGCGGTGCGTTGCGTGTATTTCAGCGAGAGCAGCCAGCGTGACCGCTCCGGGAGCGAGGCCACGCATTCATCGAGTGCTGCGAGTCGTGCCGTGGCGAAATGTTCCTGCGTGTCCGCCCAGGCAAAGCACTGCTCCACGCGGTCCATGAAGGCGTCCAGCGCCTCGCTGTCCGCCACGACTTTCGCCATCTGCCGCTTCTCCCAATGCCGCCGGATGAGATTCCGCGCCACGCCCCGGCACCACGCCGCCTGATTCTGGATGCGGGTGCCTTTCTCCACCTCCGCCGACAGGAGCACCCACACCTCCTGCAACACATCCTCCGCCGCATGAACATCCCGCAGCAGCCCCGTCACGAACGCGCCCAGCAGATGCCGGTCACGGATGAACTCGGCAGCAGCTTGCCGGATGGCATGGGATTCGGCGGACATGGGACGGCAATTCGTCCGATGAAACGGCGAAATGGGGACAGGTTATTTTTTCCGCGTGTCGCAGCCTACCGCAGAAGCGCCCCCGCAACCGTTAGTCCTTTATCGGAGAGTCACGAAGTCGTTGTGGTTCATCAGCGCCTGCAGGACCAGCGTGCGCGCGTTCGCGGCGTTGAGCTTTGCAAATTCCGTGAGGCTCTCCGCGCACGCGGTGCGTTCGTCGGCCGTCGGCACGCGGCTGAGCAGCGTGAGGAAGGCGTGCGTGATGAAGTCCGCATCCGCGAGCTTCGCCGTGCTTTTCACGATCACATCGGCGCACTCGCGCGTGAGTTTGCCATTCGCGAGCGCGAGCGCCTGCTGCGGCACGATGCTCTCCTGCCGCCGGTAGCATTCGAGCACGTTGCTGTTGTCGAACGCCGCGAGGAAGCGGTGCTCCACATCGGCGGTCTGCGTGAAGTAAATCGCGCGGCGCAGGCTGCCCTCCTCGCGCGCAGCGTCCACGCTCGGCCCGCCGATGGTGCGGTCGAGCCGGCCCGCCGCGTGCAGCAGCGAGTCGCGCACGGCCTGCGATTCGAGGCGGCGTGGGTTCATGCGCCAGTAGCACGTGTTGTCCGGGTCGGCGGCGAGCGTGGCAGGAGCGGCATCCGCATTCGACGAGCTGCGTCGGTAAAGCTGCGACAGCACCATCGCGCAGTGCAGGTGCTTCAGGCTCCAGCCGTGGCGCGTGAAGTCGGCGGCCAGCGAGTCGAGCACGTCCTGATGCAGCGGTGGCGGGCAGCGCAGGCCGAAGTCGCTCACGTCCGGCACGAGCGACGCGCCGAAATGCCGCGTCCACAGGTGATTCACGAGCACGCGCGCCGTGAGCGGATTGCGCGCGTCCGCGATCCACTTCGCGAGCGCGATCCGGCGACCCGTGCTCGTCGCCGGGTAGCTTTGGAAATTTGCGTTGTCCTTGTCCTCCGGCCCCACCTGCGCCTTCAGCGAGGCGCGGATGGGCGTGTATTTGGCGCCGGGCGTTTCGAGCTTTTTCTTCGCCGCTGCGACCGCCGCCTCCGCCGCCTTCAGCTTCTTCTCCTCATCGCCAGGCTTCGCGTTCTTCTTCGCCGGCGTCGGAGCGAAGCGAGTCTTCGCCAGTTCGCTTTCCGCGCGTGCGAATTCAAATGCCGCCTCAGCTCTTGCCGCGGCCGCAGCGAGCGCCGCCGCGTCGGCAGCCGGCGGCGAACTCATCCGTGCACGCTCTGCCGCGAACACCGCGCGCAGCATCGCCGGTTTCGCCTCAGCACCGGCGAGCGCCTTCTCCGCGACCGCGACCGCACCCTCCGCCGTCTCCACCTCCGCCTCGCTTTTCACTTCCTCGCGCTTCCGCCGCGCCTGCTCCAGCGCCGACTTTGCCTGCGCAATCTCGCCCTCCGCGGCGCGCAGTTGATCCTCAAGCACGAACGGCAACAGCACTGGCGCACTCACGCTCGCCGGCACGGTCACCGGCTTCGGCGTGAAATCCGCAAAGGCGAGCACGTCCGGCACCCCGGGCGTCATCGCGCGCGACTTGTCCTCGTTCTTCTCGTCGCCCTTGCGATGGACGAAGGTCACCTTGTCGAGGTGCAGATCGAAGACGCGCGGCAGGCCGTTCTTTTCGAGGTTCGTCTCGCCGGGCCACGGGTCGAGGCGCACGTGATACGGCTCGAAGACCGCGCGCATTTTATAGAACTCCGCCTGCGGGATCGGGTCGTATTTGTGGTCGTGGCATTTCACGCACTGCATCGTGATGCCGAGGAATGCGCGGCTGGTATGCTCGATGGTTTCGTCGAGCCACGTCGTGCGGTTGAAGAGGTAGTAGTTCCGCGCGAGGAAGCCCGTCGCGCGCAGCGCATCGCGATCCTCCGGCGCCGCCTCGTCGGCTGCGAGCATCTCCACAATCATGCGGTCGTAGCCCTTGTCCGTATTCAGCGACTCGATGATCCAATCGCGCCAGTGCCAGATGTGTTTCTGGCTGTGCCGGAGCTGTTCGCCGAGGCCATACCAGTCTGCGTAGCGCCAGATGTCCATGAAGTGCCGCGCCCAGCGCTCGCCGTAGGCGGGCGACGCGAGCAGGCGATCCACCACGCGCTGCATGGCGACCGGCGGCTCCGCGGACTTCGCGCGCGGCTCGGCGGAAAATTCGGCGAGGAATGCGCGCACCTCATCCGCCGTCGGCGGCAGGCCGGTAAGATCGAGATACACACGGCGCAGCCAGACCTCCGGCGCGGCCTCGGGTTGCGGCTGTAAACCACGCCCACGCATCCGCGCATCGAGCAACGAATCGATGACCGCATGAGGCGCGACATTCGCGACCGATGCCGCAATTTTCGGCGGCTGATACGCCCAGTGACTGCGCGGATCCGCTTCGGGCTTTTCGTCCGCAGGCGCAGGCGCGCCGGCAGCGAGCCACGCTTTGAGCTTCGCGACTTCTTCTGCGGTGAGCGCTGCGCCCTCGGGCGGCATCCGCTCGTCCTTGTCGTTCGAAGTCACGCGTTCGATCAGCAGCGGCGATTTCTGCGCGATGGCATCGCCGGAATCGCCGCCCTTGCGCATCAGCGCGACCGTGTCGAGGCGCAGACCGGACTTCTGTTTCAGCGCGCCGTGGCACGCGTAGCAGCGCGACTTCAACAGCGGCTTGATGTCCTTCGCGTAGTCCGACTCGGCGTGTGCAGCAGGCGCCACCGGCCACAGCGCGGCAGCGGCGAAAACCCACACGGAGTTGGACGCACGCGGACTCACTTCGCTTTCAGCTTCGCGCCGTAGAGATCGTTGCTGCCACCGCTCGTGATGGTCGCACCGCTGAACTTCGCGGTGCCGCCGAACGAGCCGCCGAGATAAAGGTTCCCCTGCGCATCGCACACCATCGTGTAGGCGTTGTCGCCCTTGTCGCCGCCGCCCTGCGTGATCCAGCGCAGTGCGCCGTTTGCGTCGAACTTCGCCACATACACATCCGTCGCGCCGCGGCTGTGCAGTTCCTCGCCACCGAGCTTGAACGTGTCGGTGAATTCGCCGGTGAGGAAGCTGTTGCCCTTGCCGTCGGTCGCCACGCCGAGGCCGTAGTCGGTGGCGGGACCGGTGCCAACGCGGCTCCAGAGCAGTTTTCCATCTGTGTCGAAATGACAGAGGAAGGCATCGGGATCCTTGTCGCCCGTCGTGGTGAAAGTCTCCGTGCCGAGCGTGGCCTTAACCTTAAACATGCCGCTCGCCCACACGCGACCTTCCTTGTCGCACGTGATCTCGTGGAAAAGACAGCTCAGCTCGCCAAACTGCTGCGCGATCCACAGCACGTCGCCCTGCGGAGAAAGTTTTGCGACAACGGCGGACGAACCCTTCGGTGTGACGAGAGGCTTGCCGCCGAACTCGCCGCTGCCCGAGCTGAGTCCGCCGATGTAGATATTGCCCGTGCCATCCACCGCGACGCCGTGTCCCGAGCCACCCGCTTTGCCGCGCGCGGTCTTCACCCACACGAGCGCGCCGTCGGCGTGATACTTCGCGCAGAAGATGTGGCTGCCGGGATCATTCGGCACTTTCACGTCGCCGAATTCCGAATCACCGACGACCGCGCCCGTCACGATCACGTCGCCCTTTTCATCCACCGCGATGCCGTGGCCGTAGTCGTAGCCCTTGCCACCCGCTGTGCGAATCCACACGAGCTTGCCGTCGCGGTCATACTTCGCGGTGAAGATGTCGTAGTCGCCGCGGTTCACGAGCTTCGTGCCGCTGAAATCCGCATCGGTGCTCTGGTAGTGACCGGTGACGTAACAGTTGCCCTGCGCATCCGTCGCGACGCCGTAGCCGCGATCCACGAGACCGCCGCCACCCGTGCGCGCCCAGAGAGCTTTTCCCTTCGGATCGAGCTTCGCGACGAAGAAGTCCATGCCGCCCGCGCTCTTAATCACCACGTCGCCGAACCTCACCTCGTCCGTCGCCTCGCCCGCGAGAAAGACATTGCCCTCACGGTCGATGTTGATGGCGCGAGTCTTGTCGTTTTTCAGCCCGCCCGCGGACGCAGCCCACTCAAAATCAGGCGCAGCCTCCGGAGTCGCAGCATGAATGCGCGGGGCGATGATGGCGGCGATGGCAACGGCGAGAGCGGCGCGGGGCACGGAAAAAAGGGAAGGCATGGGGTCAGCGTGAAGGAGCAGGAACGGAAGGCTTCTCTTAGGGAGTGAAGAACGGCGCGGGATGGGCCAGGGTGCCGGCCAGCTTTCAACGTGATCACCGTCCAACACCAGCGCGGACTCCATCTGCCGGAGCATGGCCTGTGGCTCGACCCGCAGCGCGGGCAGCCGCTTGCATTCATCTCGCACGCGCACAGCGATCACATCTCGCGCAGCGCCGAGGTGCTGATGACGGCGGCGACGGCGCGCATCATGCGCGAGCGGCTCGGTGGCAAGCGCACGGAGCACATCGCGGCGTTTGGCGAGACGCGGGAATTTGCGGGCGGCAGGGCAACGCTGCTGTCCGCGGGGCACATCCTCGGCTCTGCGCAGTTCCATTTCGAAAGCGAGGCGGGCTCGCTGCTTTACACGGGCGACTTCAAGCTCGCCGCCGGCGGCGCCGCGCAGCCGTGCGAGTGGCGGCACGCGGACACGCTCGTGATGGAGACGACCTTCGGGCTCCCGCGCTACCGGATGCCTCCGCGCGAGGAGGTCGCCGCGCAGGTCGTCGCATTCTGCCGCGAGACTCTCGACTCGCGCGCAGTGCCGGTGCTGCTCGGCTACTCGCTCGGCAAGGCGCAGGAGATCGTGCGCATCGTGCTCGACGCGGGGCTCACGCCGATGATGCACGAGTCCGTCTGGAAAATGACTGCGCTGCACCGCGAGTTGTGCCGGGATTTTCCGCAGGGTGGCGTGCGCTTCCGCGCATCGGCGGCGAAAGGACACGTGCTCGTCTTTCCGCCCGCGGCGGTGGATTCCGCGGACCTCTGGAAGATCGGCGCGCACCGCATGGCGGTCCTCACCGGGTGGGCGCTGGACCCAGGGACCAAGTTCCGCTGGAGCTGTGATGCGGCATTTCCACTGAGCGACCACGCGGATTACGACGAGTTGCTCCGCTACGTGGAGCTCGTGCAGCCGAAGCGCGTGCTCACAGTGCATGGCTTCGCGTCGGATTTCGCCGCCGACCTTCGCCGCCGCGGCGTGGAAGCTTGGGCTCTCGCCGGGGAAAATCAGCTTGAGTTCAAGCTCGCCTGACTCCGCCCTGCGAGCGCGGCCGGCCTGCAAAGACACGGGCGCGCTCTCCGGCGCTGAGTTCGCGCCACTGGCCGGGCATGATGCCGCCAAGGTCGAACTCGCCGATCTGCACGCGGAGGAGCCGCAGTGTGGGATGTCCGACTGCGGCGGTCATGCGGCGCACCTGGTGGTTTTTCCCCTCGATGAGCGAGAGCGCGATCCAGCAATCGGAGACGTTTTTGCGGAAGCGAATCGGCGGATCGCGCGGCGGCACCAGCGGCTGCGGCTCGAGCATCCACGCGCGGCACGGCAGCGTGCGGCGTCCGCCGATGACGACGCCGCGCTGCAGTTCATCGAGCGATTCACGCGAGGGCACTCGTTCGACCTGCGCCCAATACGTGCGGCTGTGCGCGTTCTCGGGCGCGAGGAGCTTTTTGTTCAGATACGGCTCGTCGCTCAGCAGCAGAAGACCCTCGCTCTCGGCATCGAGACGTCCGAGCGGATAGGCATCTTTTGGAAATCCGAAATCCGCGAGCGTGCGGTGCTTCGAGCCGTCGTCAGTGAACTGGCTGAGCACGCCAAAGGGTTTGTTGAATGCGATGAGCATCGGTCAGCAGAGGTGGCGCTTTTGGAATCCGCAGCCTGCACGGATTTTCGCAGTTGGAAAACACGCCAGCCCGTCCATGGCATCTTCATCTGTGTCCATCTGCGAAATCAGCGGATTAAACTGCATCGCTCAGGTGTCGAATTTTGCGCGATGCTCGAGCCGTTGAGTCCACAGTGAGATCGGCAGCGTGATGACGAGATAGCCGAGCGCGAGCGGCAGGTAGCTCTCGAAGGGCGTGAGCGTGAATGAATTCACGTCGCTCGCCGCCTTAGCGAGCTCGGCGATGGAGATGACCGAGAGGAGCGACGAGTCCTTCACCAGCGAGACAAACTGCCCGGCGAGCGACGGGAGAATCTGCCGGATCGCCTGCGGGAAGATGACGTGGCGATAAGTCTGGCCCGTCGTGAGCCCGATGGCGCGGGCAGTTTCGAGCTGCGACTTGCCCACGCCCTCGATGCCGGCGCGGATGATTTCGCTGATGTAGGCGCCGGTGAACGCCGCGAGGATGAGCGGGCCGACGACGTAGCGGCTGTGGATGTCGAGGGCGTTCGCGAAGACGTAGAAGTAGAGGTAAATCTGCACGAGCAGCGGCGCGCCGCGCGTGAGCTCGACGTAGATTTGCGCAAAGTATCGCAGCGGCAGAAAATGCGCACGGCGCGCGAGCGCGAACACGAGGCCCAGCACGCAGCTCAGCGGCAGTGCGATGGCGGAGATGCCGAGCGTCGCGAGCCAGCCATCCACGAAAAGGCGGCGGTATTCCCACGCGGGCTTCCAGTCCCACTGATACTTCAGGCCAAGCAGCGACGCGACGACGATGCCGACCACCAGCGCGAGCGCGAGCATGAAGCTCAGCACGCGCGCGGCGGTGGAACGGTCGTTGGTCATCGGGCTGCGCATAGCGGAGCGCGGTGTTTTCCGCCAGCGCTCAGTCCTCGGCGCTCAGTCCTCCGTTGTTGAGCAAAGGAAAAAGGAACACTGGCCACCGGGCACCGAGCACTGCACTTCCCGCTCGCCGCCGCAGCGCTGAAACTCGCAGAGTGCCGCGTGCGCACCGTTGCGAGAGTCTTTGCCTACCTGCGCCGCCATCCGGGAATGGCGGCGGGGACGATGCTTTGCGCGATCGTCTCCACGCTGATGGTGACGGTTTTCCCAACGGTCACGCAGGTCGTGGTGGACGACATTCGCAGCGGGCGCGGCGACCGGCTTTGGTGGCTCGTGGGCATCGCGGCGGCTGCGTTTTTCGCGCGCGATGCGTTCAATTCGCTGCGGATCATCCTGAACAACTCGTTCGAGCAGCGCGTGATTTTCGACCTGCGCAGCGACCTCTACGCGCACATCCAGCGGCTGCCGCTGCGGTGGTTCGACGACCGCGCGACGGGCGACATCATGACGCGACTGCTTGAGGATGTGACGTCCGTCGAGCGGATGCTCATCGACGGCATCGAGCAGGGCGCGGTGGCGGTGCTGCAAATCCTCATCGTGGGCGCGATGCTCTTCCACTACCACGCGACGCTCGCGTGGCTCGCGCTGATTCCGATTCCGTTCCTCGTCGCGGGCGCGCTCGCCTACACGCTCACCGCGCCGAAGCGCTACCGCGCCCAGCGCAAGGCGGCCTCGGCGATGAATGCGCTGCTGCACGACAACCTCGCGGGCATCCGGCAGATCAAGACGTTCGTGCGCGAGGAGGAGGAGCACGCGCGCTTCAACGATGTGAGCGGCAAATCGCGCGACGCTTCGCTGCGCATCATGCACGTGTGGGCACTCTACAATCCCTCGATGACGTTCCTCGCGGCGGTGGGCTCCGTGCTCGTGCTCGGCTTCGGCGGACAACAGGTCGTCGCTGGCAATCTCGGCTTCGGTAAATTCACGGCGTTCCTGCTGCTCGTGGGTTTTCTCTACGAGCCGATTGGGAAGCTGCACTCGCTCAACCAACTCGTGCAGTCAGGCCGCGCTGCGGGCGAGCGCATCCTCGAGATTCTCGATGAGAAGCCTGAGGCAGACGAGGCGGAGCACGCGCCGGCAGTGAATGTGCGCGGCGAGGTGGAATTCGAGGATGTGAGTTTTTCCTACAGCGAGGATTTGCCCACGCTGCGGCACGTTTCACTGCGCGCGAAACCCGGCGAGACCGTCGCGCTCGTCGGCCCGACGGGCGCGGGCAAGAGCACGCTCGTGAATCTCATCACGCGCTTTTACGAATACGACGACGGCGAGATCCGCATCGACGGCACACCGCTGCGCGATCTGCCGCGCGCCGTGCTGCGCAGCGCGGTGGGCATGGTCACGCAGGAGAGTTTCCTCTTCAACGGCACCGTGCGCGACAACCTGCGCCTCGGAAAACCCACCGCGACCGACGACGAGATGTGGCAGGCGCTCGCGGACGCGAATGCGAAGGCGTTCATCGAGCGCATGCCGCAGGGGCTCGACACCGTCGTCGGCGAGCGCGGCGTGAAGCTGAGCGTCGGCGAGAAACAGCGCGTCTCCATCGCGCGCGCACTGCTGAAGGATCCACCCATCCTCGTGCTCGACGAGGCGACCGCGAGCGTGGACACGGAGACCGAGCGGCTCATCCAGCAGGCGCTGGATCGGCTCATGGAGCGGCGCACGTGTTTCGTCATCGCGCACCGTCTCTCAACCGTCCGGCACGCGGATCAAATCATCGTTCTGGAGCGCGGTCGCATCGTGGAGCGCGGGACGCATGACGACCTGATCGGCCACGGCGGGGTGTATTCGCGGCTCTGCGCGGGCAGTTTTCTCGGGGAGAACTCGGGACGTTCTGGGTTTTGGTCTATGCCGAATCCGAACCACCCACTGTATGGCCGAAGCCGAATCCCGCTCTCCGATGTTCACTGATGAACTCGAGCGACAGCTCGATTCGGGGCTTCGTGTCCCGTTGCCAAAGGATTGGAGGAGTCTGCTGATCACGGAGTTTTTCCTGATCACGGACTCCTCCAAGTCCTTCATCAAAGCTTTCCCGAGGTCGGAATATGAGACGTTCATCGCGAAGATTGAGTCGGATCCTACGCTGGACGCGACCGCACGCAACGAACTCCATGAAGAAATCGCATCGTCCTGCAAATTGGTGGAGCTGGACAATGCGGGGCGCCTGACCCTGCCGTCGAAGTTTTGCGAGGAAATCGGGATCGTGGGCAAGAACGCCGCCGTTGTCCTCAAAGGCGCCAACAAGACTTTCAACATCTGGAACCCGGCGAAGCTGAAAGACCGGCAGGACGCCAAGCAGAGGCTCTCCGAGGCAGGCCACGCGCCGCAGAGCGCCAAGAAGCTCCTCGGGGTATGATCTGCTACCAGCCAACCACCGAAACCTCAGCCGAACAGGAGGAGTTCGCCATGCCCGCAGAGTCGCACCCACCCGGCTACCATCAGCCCGTGCTGCTGGAGGAATGCATCTCCCACCTGCTGCCCGCGCCTGGAAAGATTTTCTTTGAAGGCACCCTCGGCGGGGGCGGGCATACCCGCGCCCTGCTTGAGGCCGGCGCGACGGTCATTGCCACGGATCAGGATCCCGAGGCGATCGCGGAGGCAGGATCGAGACTGGCGGGTTTTGGCGACCGGCTGATTTTGCGCCGCGCGAATTTTTCCGAGATCGGGCGCATCCTGGCGGAGCTGGGAATCACGAAGCTGCACGGCGGAATCTTCGACCTCGGCGTGAGTTCGCACCAGCTCGACACGCCGGAGCGCGGGTTTTCGCTCCAGCAGGACGGCCCGCTCGACATGCGCATGGCACCCGACGCGCCGCAGAGCGCCGCCGACCTCGTGAACACCGCCAGCGAGGAGGAACTCACGCGCATTTTCCGAGAACTCGGCGAGGAACCGGCCGCTCGACGCATCGCCACGCGGATCGTCCGCGAACGCGCACGCCTGCCGATCACGCGGACGCTGCAGCTCGCGGACCTCGTGGGGGGCGTCGTTCCGCGCAAGGGCCGCACCCATCCTGCCACGCGCATCTTCATGGCGCTGCGCATGGCGGTGAACCGCGAGCTCGACGTGCTCACCTCGGTGCTCGGTGAAGTCACGCGGCACCTGGCGCCCGGTGGTCGTCTGGCCGTGATCAGTTTTCACAGTGGCGAAGACCGCATTGTGAAGACCTTCATGAAGGAGCGGGCCACCGAGTGGAGGGACCAGGAGAACTGGCCCGAGCCGCGCCGCAATCCCAACTACATCTTCCGGCTGATCACCACCCGTCCGATCATCGCGTCCGAAGCAGAACAGAAGGCCAACCCTCGGTCGCGCTCCGCAAAACTCAGGGTTGCCGAACGCCTCCCCTATGCCAGCTAACCAGCGCCGATACGCCCAGGCGGTCCCCGTCGCCTACATCTTCATCGCCGTCGCAGTCCTCGGCTGCGCGGCGACCTTTGGCATCAAGATCCTCATGCTCCAGCAGCAGCTCAAGCAGGGCGGCGAGCGCCTCGGCAAGCTGCGCAAGGAGATCAGCGTGATGAACACCAGCAACGAGTCGCTCCGCACAAAGAAGGAGCAGCTCACGTCGCTGCCCGCTTTGAAAAAGGCGATTGCCGACGGCGTCATCAAGCTGAAGCCGATCGATGAGTCTTCCGTGGTGAACGTCCCGGCCACGCGCCGCACCGTGGCCGCGGCCGCTGTGATGGCCGACGCGGAAGGAGGGCGTTGAGATGTCCCTCAAGTCGCGCGCCTGCATCGCGTGCTACGGCATCGGTGCAATCTTCACCGCCCTCTCCGCGCGGCTGATCTACCTCGCCGTCAACCGGCACGACTACTATGCGGAAATCGCACGGAGGAGCTACACAGCCAAGGTGGTTATCCCTGCCCGGCGCGGCGCCATTCAGGACATCGAGGGCACCTTCCTCGCGCGCAACGAACCGCTGAAAAACGTCATCCTCGACGGCAGCCTCATCTGCGGCACGAAGCGCGGCAAATCCCCGGTGGAGGTCGCCGCCCTCCTTGCGGAACCGCTCGGAATGAAAGTCGAGGAGGTCCTCAAGCGCATCAGCCCGGAGAAGAGATACGTCGTTCTCAAGAAGAAGATCTCCGAGGATCTCGCCGAGGCTCTGGACGCGAAAGTCCAGAAAGCCGGCGTCAAGGGTGTCACCTTCGAGCAGAACTTTGAGCGCATCTATCCCGCGCACCAGATGCTCTGCCACGTGGTCGGCTTCTACGGCTACGCGGAGGCCGCGGGCAAGCAGGAGGCGGGATTCCGCGGCATCGAGGGCATCGAGCGCTCGATGGACGAATGGCTCGCCGGCCAGGATGGCTGGCGCTACTTTGAAAAGGACGGACGCGGGAAGGAGCTGATGAACCTCACCGCCGAGGAGCGCGCGCCGCGCCACGGCGCCAATGTGCGCCTGACGATCAATCTCGGCCTCCAGCAAATCGTCGAGTCCGAGCTCGAGGCCGCATGCAAGCGCCTGCGCCCGGTGAAGGCCACGGTGATCATGATGAAGCCCGCCACCGGCGAGGTCCTCGCGCTCGCGAACCGCCCTTCATTCGATCCAAACGACGCCGGCAAGGCGAAGCCGGAGGAACGCTTCAACAACGCCATCGCCGGAACCATGGAGCCCGGCTCGACGTTCAAAGCGGTGACCTGCGCGGGCGCGCTCAACTACCACCTCGTCTCGCCGAAGACCGAGATCTTCTGCGAGAACGGCCGCTGGTCCTACGGCGGCCTCATGCTGCACGATCACCACCCCTACGGGATGCTGAGCGTCTCGCAGATCATCGAGAAGTCCTCCAACATCGGTGCCGGCAAGATCGCGCTCCAGATCGGCCAGGAGCGCTTCTACAATTGGATCCGCAATTTCGGATTCGGCCAGCGCACCGGCGTCGCCCTGCCGGGCGAGGTCGTCGGCATCCTCCGCCCGCGCGAGAGCTGGCAGCCCGTGTCCATCACGCGCGTCGCGATGGGGCATGAGGTCGCCGCCACGCCGATGCAGATCATCACTGCCACGAGCGCCATCGCCAACGGCGGCACGCTCATGCAGCCGCAGCTCATCCACGACATTCGCGACGAGGCAGGCAACGTCATCGAGGCCTACAGGCCCCAGGAAGTCCGCCGCGTGATCACCGAGGAGACCGCCGCCAAGGTCCGCGAGGCACTCGTCAAGGTCACCGGCAGGCAGGGCACCGCAAAGGCCGCGCACATCGGCGGCTACAACGTCGCTGGAAAAACCGGCACCGCGCAGAAGCTGCTCGAGGATTCAAAGACCGGGAAAAAATACTATTCGCACGACAAGCACGTGACCTCGTTCGTCGGCTTCGTCCCGGCGGAGAATCCCGCATTCTGCATGCTGGTCATCTTCGACGAGGCCAGGGTGTCGCCCCACGAGGACGTCGGCGGGCTCGTCGCGGCGCCGGTTTTCCGCGCCATCGCGGAGCGCGCGCTCGTCCACCTCGGCGTCGCGCCGGACCCGGTGCTGCTCCAGCAGGAGAAGGAAAAGAACCTCGCGCTCGCGAAAGCCGGAAGGAATTGAGCGATGAACCTCCAAGTGCTCAGCAAAGCGATCGAGCCCGTGGCTGTGAGCGGCTCGCTCGACCGCGACATCACCGCGATTTGCTACGACTCCCGGCGCGTCGTTGAGGGTTCGCTCTTCGTGGCGATGTCTGGCGAAAAAGTGGACGGCACGCAGTTCATCGACGCCGCCATCGACCGCGGCGCCGCGGCCATCGTGAGCGAAAAGCCCGGCCTCACCACGCGCGCCGCCAGCATCCAGGTGAAAAACACGCGCCACGCGCTCGCAGATCTCGCCGCCGCGTTTTTCCGCAACCCCTCGCAGAAGCTGAAGGTCGCCGGCGTCACCGGCACCAACGGGAAGACGACCACGACCTTCCTCATCAAGCACATCCTCGACTCGCAGTTCCTGCGCTGCGGCCTCATCGGCACCGTCCGCTACGTCGTCGGCGAGCGCGAGCTGCCCGCGGCGCGCACCACGCCGGAGTCCGCCGATGTCCACGAGCTGCTCTGGCAGATGCGCTCTGCGGGATGCAAGAGCTGCGCGATGGAGGTCAGCTCCCACGCCCTCTCGCTCGACCGCGTGCGCGGCGTCGAGTTCGACGCGGGAGTCTTCACCAACCTCACGCAGGATCACCTCGATTTTCACGGCACGATGGACGCGTATTTCGACGCGAAGGCATCGCTGTTCTCCGCCATCCGCGACCAGAAGCGCAAGGAGGGGCGCGCGGTCGTGAACAACGACGACCGCCACGGCGCCAAGCTGCTCGAGCAGTTCGGCCGGGAGATGGAGATGATCACCTACGGCATCGGACGCAACGCGCAGTTCCGCGCCACCGAGGTGAAGATGGATTTCAGCGGCACCTCCTACCAGCTCGACGCGCTCGGGAAGAGCTACCTCGTGCGCATGCCGCTCATCGGCGGGTTCAACGTGTATAACTCGCTCGCCGCCATCGCGGCCGCGCACGCGCTCGGCGTGAATGTGCGCAATGCGGTGCAGGCGCTCGCTTCCGCGCCATCCGTCCCGGGACGCCTGCAGGCAGTGCCCGCGCAGAAGCCATTTCGCGTCTTCGTGGACTACGCGCACACCGACGACGCCCTCACGAATGTCCTCCGCACACTGCGCGAGCTGAATCCCGCGCGCCTCATCACGGTCTTCGGCTGCGGCGGCAACCGCGACCGCGCCAAGCGCCCCCGCATGGCCGCCGCGGTGGACGCCATCGCCGACCACGCCATCGTGACCAGCGACAATCCCCGCAAGGAAGACCCGCTCGCCATCATTGAGGACATCAAGCCCGGCTTCCGCCGGCTCGCACCCGAGATCGTGCCCGACCGCCGCGAAGCCATCTTCCGCGCCATCGCGATGGCCGGCCCGCGCGACATCATCCTGCTCGCGGGCAAAGGCCACGAAGCGTATCAGGAGTTCGCCAATCACACTCTGCCGTTCGACGATGCATCCATCGCCGCGTCCGCGCTTGGTTCACGACTGGAAGTCGAGCGCCCCACGCCCCACCCCCGCCAGCCCCGTGAGCGCTCGGAAAACCATCCGCGCGAACCGCGTCCGCCGCGCAGGAACCGGGAGGAATACGACTGATGGACTCCACCTCCCTTTCCCAAATCGCATCATGGGCAGGCGGACGGCTCCGCGGCGGTGATGCCGCGGCGAAAGTCACGACGGTCTCGTCCGACTCGCGCGCGCTGAAGCCCGGCGATCTGTTCATCGCGATCCGCGGCGAGAAGTTCGACGGCCACAATTTCCTCGCCGAAGCAGCACGGCTTGGAGCGGTCGGCGCCATCGTCGAACATGAAGCACAGGGCCTCCCATCGTCCTTCGCGCTGATCATCGTCGCGGACTCGGTGCGCGCGCTTCAATTGCTCGCATCCGCCTACCGCGCGACGCTGCGGCTGAAAGCCGTCTGCATCACCGGCAGCAACGGCAAGACTTCCACGAAGGATCTCTGCGCGGCGGTGCTCTCGCAGCGATTCAGCGTCACTCGCACGCAGGGAAACCTGAACAACCACCTCGGCCTCCCGTTTTCGATCCTGCGTGCGGACAGCACGCACGACGTCGGCGTCTTTGAAATCGGGATGAACCACGCCGGTGAAATCGCGCCTCTCGCCCTCATCGCGCGTCCGGACATCGCGATCATCACCAACATCGGCATCGCGCACATCGAATTCCTCGGCTCGCGCCAGGGCATCGCGCAGGAGAAGGGAACTCTCGCCGAGGCGGTCGGCGAAAATGGCACCGTCATCTTGAACGCGGACGACGAGTTCACCGCATCCATTTCCAAGCGCACGCATGCACGCGTGGTCACAGCCGGCCTCCTCAGCGGCGACATCCGCGCGACCGGCCTGGAGCAGCTTTCGGGAGGGATAAAGTTCCGCCTTCACGCCACTGGGCAGTGTGTGGAGGCGGAACTTCCCGTCCCCGGCGAGCACATGGTGCGCAATGCACTGCTCGCCTGCGCCGCCGGCCTCTCCCTCGGCCTCAGCCTCGGCGAATGCGCAGCGGGGCTCCGCGCGCTGAACCTCACCGCCGGGCGCCTCACCCAGAAGACCATCGGCGGCATCCGCATCCTCGACGACACCTACAATGCGAACCCTGACAGCATGGCCGCCGCGCTGGCCACCCTCGCGCGCATGCCGGGCGACGGCCGCCGCATCGCCGTGCTGGGCGGCATGGGCGAACTGGGCAGCGAGAGCGAGCGCGGACACCGCAGCGTCGGCGAAGTCGCCGGCCGCGAGAAAATCAACTGCGTGATCACCGTCGGCGAAACCGCGAAGTGGATCGCCGAGGCCGCGGAGGTTTCCGGAGTGCGCGATGTCATCCGCACCGCCGACACCGACGAGGCCGCGCGCGTGCTGAGCGGGCTCGCAAAGGCCGGCGACACCGTGCTCGTGAAAGCCAGCCGCTCCGCGCGCCTCGAGCGTGTCGTGCAGGCTATGGAAGGGAGGAGCTGCTGATGCTCTACTACCTCGACCGGCTCTCCGACCACGCGACGAACGAATTCCTCCGCGCGCTGAACGTCTTCCAATACGTCACCTTCCGCTCGGTGGGCGCGGCGCTCACCGCCTTCATCCTCTCGCTGGCGCTGGGCAATTTCACCATCCGCAAGCTGCTCTCGCTGAAGCTCGGCCAGCCGATCCGCAGCAAGGAGGAAGTCCACAAGCTCGCTGAACTCCACGGGCAGAAGGCCGGCACGCCGACGATGGGAGGCATCCTGCTGCTCGGCACGACCGTCGTCTCGACGCTGCTCTGGGCGCGGCCGGACAACTCGTTCGTATGGCTCGTGCTCGGCGCGATGCTCGCCGCGGGGGCGCTTGGATTCGCGGACGACTACCTGAAGGTCTCGAAGAGAAACTCCGCCGGCGTGAGCGAGCGCACCAAGCTGCTCGTGCAGATCCTCATCGCAGTCGGCGTCACCGTGTTCTTCCTCACCGACGCGCAGCTCCAGCGGCAGGCCAGCGCGCTGTTTGTGCCTTTCTACAAGAAGATGCTCGTGCCGAACATGGGGATCATCCTCACGTTCCTGTTCTTCGCCGCGATCATCCTCGGCACCTCGAACGCGGTGAACCTCACCGACGGCCTCGACGGCCTCGCGACTGGCTGCACACTCACGGTCACGTTCACCTACGCGCTCCTCGCCTACATCGCCGGCCACCGCGACATCGCGCACTACCTTCAGGTCCCATTCTACCCGCAGGCGAGCGAGCTCGCCGTCTTCTGCAGCGCGCTCGCGGGCGCCTCGCTCGGCTTCCTCTGGTTCAACGCGCATCCCGCGAAGATGTTCATGGGCGACACCGGCTCGCTTGCGATCGGCGGCGCGATCGGCACCGTCGCAATCTGCGTGAAGCAGGAACTCCTGCTGCTCATCGTCGGAGGAGTCTTCGTCGTGGAGGCCACATCGGTGCTCATCCAGCGGTTCTGGTTCAAATACACGCGGCGCAAATACGGGGAGGGCCGGCGCGTGTTCCGCATGGCGCCGCTGCACCATCACTTTGAACTCTCGGGAGTGAAGGAAACCGCCGTCGTCGCGCGCTTCTGGATCGTCTCCTTCATCTGCGCCCTGCTCGGGCTCGCAACACTGAAGCTCCGGTAAAATGAAAGTCGCCGGCAAACACATCGCGGTTCTCGGGGCGGGTGAAAGCGGCGGCAGCGCCGCACGGCTGCTGCTCGCCGAGGGCGCGCGCGTCACCGTGCTCGACAGCGGCCCCGCCGACTCGCTGCGTGGGAAAACAGCCGCGCTCCAGGCCGCGGGTGCGCAGGTGATCGCGGGCGCCGACGCAGACTCCGACATGGGCGAATACGACTTCGCCGTGCTGAGCCCCGGCATCGATCCCGCGACGCCGCTCATGCAGAATTTCCGCGCGCGCGGAACCGAGATCATCGGCGAACTCGAACTCGCCTTCGTGCTCTGCGCGCGCCCCGTGATCGCGATCACCGGCACAAACGGCAAAACGACCACGACGCAGCTCGTCGAGAAGATGCTGCTCGGCGCCGGGATGAAGACCGTCGCGTGCGGCAACATTGGCCCGGCCTTTTCCGCAAAGGTGGCGGAAGGCCGCTCGATGGACGTGATGACCGTCGAGGTCAGCAGCTTCCAGCTCGAGGAAATCCGCACGTTCCGCCCGACCGTGGCCGTCTGGCTCGGATTCGCACCGGATCACCTCGACCGCTACCCGACGATGCAGGCGTATTTCGACGCAAAGGCGCGCATCTTCGAGAATCAGACCGCGGATGACTGGGCCGTGGTGAACCTCCGCGACAAGCTGCCGCCGCTGAAGGCGCGCCGACTCACGTTCAGCGCCTACGAGGGCGGCGGTGACTTCGAGCTGCGAGACGGCGCGATCATCTTCCAAGGCCGCCCGGTGCTGCGCATGAGCGACACGAACCTGCGCGGATCGCACAATGCCGAGAACCTCATGGCCGCACTCGCAGTCGGGCTCACGCGCGGGCTCGACTTCGTGCAGATGATTCCGCCTCTGCGCGAATACAAACCCCTGCCACACCGCTGCGAACTCATCCGCACGCTCGACGGCGTGGACTACGTGAACGACAGCAAGGCCACCAACCTCGATTCCCTCGAGAAGGCGCTCGCGGGCGAGACTCGGAAGGTCGTGCTCATCGCGGGCGGCAAGGACAAGGGCTTCGAGTTTGGCAGCGTGACCGATCTCGTCGCGGACAAATGCCGGTGTGCCGTGCTGCTCGGCGAGATGGCCGGGCGCATCGAGCGCCTTTGGTCGCCGCGCGTGCCGTGCATCAATGTCGGCCGCTCGCTCGAGAAGGCCGTCCACACCGCGCGCTCGCACGCCCGCAGCGGCGACATCGTCCTCTTCAGCCCCGGCACATCGTCGTTCGACATGTTCCGCAACTACGCGGACCGCGGGAACCAGTTTCGCCAACTCGTCCAATCATTAACTCCAACGCAATCCCAGCCATGAAGAACCCAATGCAGAAACTCCGCCGCTTCTTCGTCCGCAGCCGCACTTTCAACGCCTCCGCGGCGCGCGCAACCTCGCACGCCCCGGCAGACGACGACGAGGGCGGACACCGCCTCTCAGGCGCGTTCATCATCGTCCTCATTCTCCATGTCATCGCAGTCGTCGGCGTGTTTGCCTTCGCGCGAATCAAGGAGAACAGGACCGCCAGCACCCCGCCGCAAAAGACCCCGGTTACAACGCCGGCGTCGAAGACCGCGCCCGCCAAGTCTTCCGCAGCGAAGGCGGCGGCAGCCGCCCCAGCCGCCGCCGCAACCCAGCCCGCCGCACCGCACGAATCACCAAAGACCGCGGCTCCCGCGCACAACGTGCATGTCGTGAAGGAAGGCGAAACGCTCACGAAGATCGCCGCCGCTTACAGCGTCAACGTGCCGGACCTCGTCTCCACGAACAAGCTGAAGAGCCAGGACGACATTCACAAGGGCCAGTCGCTGACCATCCCCGCTGCGAAGGCCGCGCAGAAGACTCCGGCGACCGCCGAGGTCAAACCCGCGCAGGCCACCGCGCAGAAGCCGGCACCAGCAGCCACCGACCGCAAAACCGCCAAGACCTACATGGTGAAGAGAGGCGACTCGCCCGTGAAAATCGCCCGTGAACACGGCTGCTCCTACGAGGAGCTGATGAAGCTGAACAACATCAAGGATCCGAAGAAGATCCAGACCGGGCAGGTGCTGAAGATTCCGGGGAAAAACGGCTAGCCGAGCACTGCGATGCAAAAGCGCTTCGTCTTCTTCAACGTCTTCCTCCTCGTCTTAGCGGTCGCCACGCTGCTGACGATCGGGGTGGTGATGCTCACGAGCACCGGCGCCTACGCACAGGACAACAAGGGCGACCCAACCTTCTACCTCACGCGCCAGCTCATGTGGCTCGGCGTGGGCGCCGCCGCGTGCATCGTCGCCGCGCTCATCGACTACCGCTGGATGGAAAAGCGCTGGTGGCTCTTCTATGCCATCGCGGCGGTGCTGCTCGCGCTCTGCTTCGCTCCGCACATCGGAAAGAAGATCAACGGCTCCCGGCGCTGGCTTCAATTCGCCGGCCAGACGATGCAGCCGTCGGAGTTTGCGAAGCTCGCCGTGCTCATCGCCGTCGCATGGTGGTATTCGCGGAAGGAGACTCAGCCGCGCGAGTTCCTGAAGGGCTTCGCGTATCCGCTCGGCATCGTCCTCTTCATCGTCGCACTCATCGCGCCGGAGGTGGACCTCGGCACCTCGACGCTGCTCATCTGCACCACGCTCGTGATCATGTTCGTCGCCGGCACGCGCCTGCCGTATCTCGGCCTGCTCGCGATCACGGGGATCGGCGCGCTCGGCCTCGCGATCAAGCTCATGCCCCAGCGCACGGGACGGCTGATGGCCTTCCTCGATCCGGACAACCCGATCTATGCGAAGGAGATTTACCAGCAGCTGCACGGCGTCATCGCGATCGGCTCCGGCGGACCGTGGGGCCTAGGCCTCGGCAATGGCCGCGAAAAGTATTCCTACCTCCCCTTCGCGCACACCGACTTCATCCTCCCCGCCATCGGCGAGGAACTCGGCCTCGCCTGCACGCTCACCATCGTCCTCTGCTTCCTCGTCGTGCTCGTGAGCGGCACCGTCATCGCGATGCGTGCGAGCGACAAATTCGGCAGGCTGCTCGGCACGGGCATCGTGCTCCTCATCGCACTGCAGGCGGCGATGAACATCGGCGTGACGACGATGCTGCTGCCAAACAAGGGGCTGCCGCTGCCATTCATCAGCTACGGCGGTTCGAGCCTCGCGTTCTGCCTGGCGAGCATCGGCATCCTCGTGAGCATCTACCGGCGCGGCTTCGGCGAAAAGCCCGACCCGGACGGCGTCCGCTTCGACGCCAAGATCCGCCACCGTCCGACTCCCCGCATCTAGCCCCATGCAAAACCCAACCAACCCGCCCCAACCCGAGCGCCCCACGCGGGATCACTCCGAGCAGGTCAGCCCGCCCGTCACACGCTGGAATCTCCCCGCGCCGCGGCTGCAGGGCGTCCGCTTCCGCAGCCCCGTCGCACACGTGCCCACTGTCAGCTCACCGCTCCGTCCACCGCGCGCCGCAGATCACTCCGAGCAGGTCAGCCCGCCCGTCACACGCTGGAATCTCCCCGCGCCGCGGCTGCAGGGCGTCCGCTTCCGCAGCCCCGTCGCACACGTGCCCACTGTCAGCTCACCGCTCCGTCCACCGCGCGCCGCATGAGATTTGTCATCGCGGCAGGCGGCACCGGAGGTCATCTCTTCCCCGGCCTCGCAGTTGGCGAGGTCCTGCTTGCGCGCGGTCACGAGGTGATGCTGCTGATTTCGGAGAAGGAAATCGACGCCGTCGCGACGAAGGGCCGCGACGGATTCCGGATCGAAAAATTTCCCGGCATCGGGATGCCGAAAATCTTCTCGCCGGCGATCATCGGCTTCGCATTCCGCTTCTGGAAGGGGCTCCGCCGCTGCAAGGCCCTCTTCCGCGAATGGAAGCCTGCGGCGGTGCTCGGCATGGGCGGCTTCACCTCGACGGCGCCGATCCTCGCCGGGCGCTCGCGCAAGGTGCCGACATTCGTCCACGACTCGAATGCGATCCCCGGCCGCGCGAACCGGCTGAATGCCCGCTACGTGACGAAGGTGCTGCTCGGCTTCAAGGAGTGCGCAAAATTTTTCCCGAAGGCCGCGTGCGAAGTCGTCGGCACGCCGCTGCGCTCGGCGCTGCTCCAGCCCGTGGACAAGAATGCCGCGCTCGCAGGTTTCGGGCTCCAGCCCGGACGCAGGACGCTGCTCGTGATGGGCGGAAGCCAGGGAGCGCACGGCATCAACGTCGCCGTGAGCAGCGCGGCGGCAAAATTGAAATCGCTTTCCTGGCAGGCCATCCATCTCGCCGGCGCGCAGGACGAACAGGCGATGCACGAAGCCTATCAGCGCGAGGGCGTGCCGGCGTCAGTCGCGGCGTTTCACCACAGGATGGAGGAGGCCTACGCCGCCGCGGATCTCGCGATTGCGCGCAGCGGCGCGGCGAGCCTCGCGGAGCTGTCCCATTTCGGCCTGCCCTCGATCCTCATCCCCTACCCTTTCGCCGCCGACGACCACCAGACGGCGAACGCGAAGATCTACGAGGACGCCGGTGCCGCAGTGCTGATGAGGCAGACCGATGCGACGCCCGAGGCACTCGCGGAAAAAATCTCCGCGCTCCTCAGCGAACCCGCGCTCCTCGCGGAGATGTCGCAGCGCAGCCGCGCACTCGCGCCGGACAATGCCGCGGAGCGCGTCGCCGACGTCGTCCTTTCCTCCTGCAAACCCAACCCAGCCAACCCCTGACCCACCGATGAAAACCACCCGCATCGCAATCCTCCTCATGCTCATCCTTGCCACGGCGCAGCCCGCGCGCGCAGAGTTCCTCGTGCTGAAAATCCGGGAAACGACCGCCGACAACATCTGGTTCTGGACATTGGCGCTGTGCGGCGCGCTGGTGTTCTTCACGCTGCGCGCCTCGACGAACCGCGGCAACAAGGGGGGGCGCAGCCGCTAGCATGGACGGAGCACAGCTCGCAAAACTTCTCACCGGAGGCGGACGCCGCATTCACCTGATCGGCGTCGCAGGCTCCGGCATGAGCGGCATCGCGGGACTGTGCCTCGCGCTCGGCCACCGCGTGAGCGGCAGCGACAAGGCGACGACGGTCGAGACGGATCGCCTGCAGACGCTCGGGCTCGACTTCTCCTCGCCCGCGAATCCCGAGAAGGTCGTCGGCGCGGAACTGGTGATTTATTCTTCCGCGATCAAGCCGTCGCATCCCGACCACGAGCGCGCGACGAAGCTCGGCGTGCCGATGGTTCGCCGCGCGGATGCGCTCGCGGCGATCATGCGGCAGAAGAGGGGCATCGTTGTCGCGGGCATGCACGGCAAGACGACGACGAGTTCCATGAGCGCGCACGTGCTGCGCGAGGCGGGGCTGCACCCGTCGCACTACGTCGGCGCGGAGATTCCGATCCTCGGCGTGAACGCGCTGTGGGACTCGGGAGAATGGTTCGTGGCGGAGGCGGATGAAAGCGACGGCACGATCGTGAACTACCACCCGGAGCACGCGATCATTTTGAACATCGAGGAGGAGCACCTCGACTTCTACGCGGACCTCGCGGCGATCGAGCGCGTGTTCCGCCAACTGCTCTCGCAGACGAGCGGCAGCGTGATTTTCTGCGCGGACGACAAGCACGCCGCGCGCATCTGCGCATTGCATCCGCGGGCGGTTTCCTACGGCGCGGGCGCGGGCGCGGACTACCGCTTTGAGGATGTGCATCCGAAGGATTTCCAGA
Organism: Chthoniobacteraceae bacterium; assembly: GCA_044221035.1. Lineage (GTDB taxonomy): Bacteria > Verrucomicrobiota > Verrucomicrobiia > Chthoniobacterales > Chthoniobacteraceae > SXWH01. Next base: position 53,922 of record JBGAPU010000008.1, read on the forward strand.
CGCACTTCGTCGCGACGCGGCGCGGCGAGCCGCTCGGTGCCGTGACACTGAACGTCCCCGGCCGCCACAACGTGAGCAACGCAACCGCGGTGATCGCGCTGGCAACGGAGCTCGGCGTGCCCTTCGCGAAGATCGCAGCGGCACTCGAGTCGTTCCGCGGCGCGCGGCGGCGTTTTGAAATCAAGCACCGCTCGGAGCGCTTCATGGTCGTGGACGACTACGGGCATCACCCGAGCGAGATCCGCGCGACGCTCGCGACCGCTCGCGGCACGGGACGCAAGCGCATCCTCACGATGTTCCAGCCGCACCGCTACACGCGGACGCAGGCGCTGCGCGATGAGTTCGGCCGCGCGTTTGAGGACTCGGACATCACCGTGATCGCGGACATCTATCCTGCGAGCGAGCCGCCGATTCCCGGCGTGAGCGGGCAGACGATCGTGGACGCGGTCGCGCAGCACACGGCGCAGGAGGGCGTGAGCTTCCAGCCCGACCGGAAGCAAATCGCCCTCGACATCGGACGCCTCATGGAGCCGGGCGACCTCGTGATTTCACTCGGAGCCGGCAACATCCACGAACAGGGCGGCGTGCTCGCGCGCGACGCGGCGGTGCTCGATGAAATCATGAGCGTGATGGGCCCCGGCGCGGCGCGGCTTTACGAGCCGCTCTCGAAACGCACGACGATGCGCGTCGGCGGCCCGGCGCAGTTCTGGGCGGAGCCGGAAACGGAGGAGGGCTTCGCGCGGCTGGTGCGCTTCACGACGGAGCGCGGCATCCCGCTCTTCGTGATGGGGCGCGGCTCAAACCTGCTGGTGCGCGACGGCGGCATCCGCGGCGTGGTCGCGCACCTCGCGCGCGGCGAGTTCAAGAAGCTCGAGGTCCACGGCATGCACATCAGCGCCGGCGTGGGCGTGAAGCAGCGCGAGCTGGCCATCGCGGCGCGCGATGCGGGCATCGGCGGCTTCGAGTGGTTCGAGGGCATCCCGGGAAATGTCGGCGGCGCGCTGCGGATGAATGCAGGCGCGATGGGCGGCGAGACGTTCCGCCAGGTGGTGAGCGTCCGCTTCGTGGATTCGCAGGGAGAATTCCACACGCGCACACCGGGCGAACTCGACATCCGCTACCGCGACGTCCCCACGCTCGTCACGAACTACGCCGTGAGCGCGACGTTCCGCGGCGAGCCCGCGGAGGCGGCGGCCATCGCGGCGAAGCTCGACGAGAGCCAGCAGAAGCGCCGCACGTCGCAGCCGAAGGAGTCGAGCGCGGGCTGCATCTTCAAGAACCCCGGCACCATTCCCGCTGGCAGGCTCATCGACGAACTCGGCCTCAAGGGCACCCGCGTCGGCGGAGCGCGCGTGTCGGAGGTGCACGGCAATTTCATCGTGAACGACGGCGGCGCATCCGCGCGGGACGTGCTCGCGCTCATCGCACAGGTGCAGCAGCGCGCCCGCGACGCGCGCGGCATCGAGCTGCACACCGAGGTGCAGATCGTCGGCCAGGAGGAGCCCGTGTATGCGTGAAGCCATGCGTGGAGCCGCCCGCACTTTCCTGAAAGATTTCCCGTGTCCGCCACGTATCCAGCGTGATGAACACACACACCACTTCCATGCCATTTGATCTCACCAACATCCCCGTCGCCGTCCTCATGGGCGGCCCCGGTTCCGAACGCAAAGTCTCGCTGAAGTCCGGCGAGGGAGTCGTCGAGGCGCTGCGCTCGATCGGCGCGCTCGTCACGCCGGTGGACGTCGCGGGCCCGGACTTCGCGGTGCCCGCGGACACGCGCGTCGCGTTCAATGTCATCCACGGCACCTTCGGCGAGGACGGCCAGCTCCAGCGCATCCTCGAGGCGCGCGGCGTGCCCTACACCGGCGAGGGCGTGCGCGGCTCGGAGCTGGCCATCGACAAGATCGCGAGCAAGCGGCGCTTCGTGGAGCGCGGCGTGCCGACGGCGAAGTCCGAGATCATCCGCGACGGCGCGCGCCCCGCACTGCCGCTGCCGCTCGTGATCAAGGCGCCGAAGGAGGGCAGCAGCGTCGGCGTCTTCATCGTGAAGACACCACAGGAGCTGGAGGACGCGCTCGCGCAGTGCTGGAAGTTCGGCAGCGAGCTGCTCGTGGAGGAATACGTCGCGGGCCGCGAGCTCACGGTCGGCGTCGTGGGCGATCTCGCGCTGCCGGTGATCGAGATCCGCGCGAAGAAGGACTTCTACAACTTCGACAACAAGTATCCCTTCCTCAACCCGAACGCCGCGGGCGCGGACCACTTCTGCCCCGCGCCGCTCGATGCCGCGGTGACGAAGCTCGTGCAGGACACCGCGCTCGCAGCGCACCGCGCGCTCGATCTTGAAGTTTACTCGCGAGTGGACATCCTCCTCACCGACGCAGGCCGACCCTTTGTGCTCGAGGTGAACACCATTCCCGGCATGACCCCGGTGTCGCTCCTGCCCGAGGCCGCCGCCGCCGCGGGCATCAGCTACCCCGAACTTTGCCGCCGCATCATCGAGCTCTCACTCGCCGCCCGCCCGCCACGCCCATGAAACGAAAACGCTCCAGCAACCAGCGCCTCACCTCCAACCGCGACCAGCGGAAGAAGTATTTCGTGGACGGCGTCGTGAAGCGCGGCACGAGCGAGCGGTGGTCCGCCTTCTGCCGCTGGACCTCGCGCGTGGTGAAGGTGCTCCTCGTCGCGGCCCTCGTCGGCGGCGCGTATCTCGGCGTCACCCACGGCTGGAGGAAGTTCTTCACGCAGAACCCCGACTACGCGCTGCGCGACATCCATTTCGACACCGACGGCACGCTCACCCGCGAGCAGGCGCTCGCCGTCGCGAAGGTGAAGGCCGGGATGAACATCTTCTCCTGCAAGACGACCGCCATCCGCGACGCGCTGCGCACGCTCCCGCAGGTCGAGACCGCCGATGTCGCCCGCTACCTGCCGAACCGCATCGAGATCACGCTGACGGAGCGCAAGCCCGCCGCGTGGCTCGCGGCGGCGCCGGCGGACAAGTCCGCCAAGGCCGAGCCCACGCACCTGCTCGATGCGAGCGGCACCGTCTTCCAGCCGCGGCACATCCCGCATGAATACCGCGCGCTGCCCACCATCAGCGGCGTGCTCACGGAGGACCTCGAGCCCGGCAAGCCCATCCGCAAGGCCGAAGTCCTCGCCGCCCTCGACCTCCTCCGCCGCACGCGCGAGACCGGCGCCTTCCGCATCACCGCCCTCGACGTGTCGCGCGCCTACTGCGTCGTCGCCACCGACCACAAGGGCGCGCAGCTCACCTTCGGCCTCGACGACGTCGCGGGCCAGCTCGAGCGCCTCGGCGCCGTCCGCGGCGAGGCGGCGCTCATCGGGCAGGAGATCGCCACCATCAACCTCATCCCGCTCCGCAACATCCCCGTCACCTTCATGCAGCCCCCGCCGCCGGAGGACGAGGAGGGCGCCGAGCACACGCCGCCGCCCCAGCGCCCCGTCGCCACGGGCAAGGGCAAGCCCGCGGACGCGCAGTCTTCCAAGGACAAGGCCAAGCCCGCCGGCAAGTCCAAGGACACGCCCAAGCGCGACAACGACAGCGGCATCCTCAAACGCTTCCGCACCGCCTAATCACCACCCATGGCCAGGGACCGCATAGTTGTGGGGCTCGAAATCGGCACCTCCAAGGTGTGCTCCATCGTCGCCGAGCTGAAGCACGACGGCACCATCCAGATCCTCGGCGTCGGCGAGGCCCCATCGCGCGGCGTCCGCAAGGGCGAGATCGTGGACATCGACACCTGCGGCAAGTGCATCCGCGAGGCCCTCGCCGACGCGGAGGACAAGAGCGACGTGATGATCAAGAACGTCTATCTCGGCATCACCGGCGCCCACATCCAGAGCTACAACAACCGCTGCTCCGTCACCCTCCCCGAGGACCGCTCCAAGATCGACGGCGAGGACTACACCCGCGTCCAGGAGGCCGCCCGCACCGTGCCCATCCCGGCGCAGAACATGTTCCTCCACACCATCCTCCAGCACTACTACGTGGATGGCCAGGACGGCGTGCTGAACCCCATCGGCATGCACGGCCGCAAGCTCGAGGCAGACTTCCACATCGTCCACGGCGTCGCGAACCGCGTCCGCAACAGCATCCAGTGCCTCTGCGACCTCGACATCGAGATCGAGGACATCGTCTTCACCCCCTACGCCGCCGCGCAGGCCGTCCTCGACGCGAACCAGAAATCCGCCGGCGCAGTCGTCGTGGACATCGGCGGCGGCACCACCGGCTACATCGTCTATGCAGGCGGCGCGGTGAAGCAGAGCGGCGTCCTCGGCATCGGCGGCGACCACATCACGAACGACCTCTCCCTCGGCCTCCGCATCCCCATGATGAAGGCCGAGAAGCTCAAGCTCGACGCGGGGAGCTGCATCATCGGCGGCGGCGTCCCCGGCGAGATGGTCGTGCTGAAGGACGAGCACGGCTTTGCCGGCCGCGAGGTCGAGCGCGAGATGCTGAACACCATCATCCACATGCGCGTCCGCGAGACCTTCGAGCTGCTCAAGCGCGAGTTCGACCGCGGGCGCTACGCCGAGTTCGCCGGCGCCGGCATGGTCCTCACCGGCGGCTGCTCCTCCCTCCGCGGCATCAAGCACATCGCCGAGGAGATCTTCGAGATGCCCGTCCAGCTCTGCCAGCCGCAGAACGTCGCCGGCGTCACCAGCGCCTTTGAGAATCCCCAATACTCCACCGCCATCGGCCTCGTGAAGTATGCCCAGGCCACCTTCGACGACACCGGCGGCGGCTGGTTCGGCTGGTTCAAGAAGTGGTTCCGCTGAGGCCGCGCCATGCAGTGCTCAGTTCCCAGTCCTCAGTTCTCAGATTTCCACCGCCACCCTTCACCACCTCGCCCGCCCGCACTGAGCACTGAGCACTGAGCACTGAGCACCGAGCACTGAGCACCGAGCACCATGATCGCACTCCACCGCCCCACCTCCTCCACCTCCCCCGTCATCCGCGTCCTCGGCATCGGCGGCGCGGCGGGCAGCGCGCTCGACCGCCTCGTCCTCGACGGCGCGGACGGCGCCAGCCTCATCGCGCTGAACACCGACGTGCAGGCCCTGAACGGCTGCGTCGCCCCGCACAAGCTCCAGCTCGGCCGCGGCGCCACCCGCGGGCTCGGCGCAGGCGGCGACCCCGAGGTCGGCTACCAGGCCGCCGAGGAATCCGCCGACGACATCCGCGCCGCCATCGACGGGGCCGACATCGTCTTCCTCCTCGCCGGGCTCGGCGGCGGCACCGGCAGCGGCGCCGCCCCCCTCATCGCCCACATGGCCCGCAGCACCGGCGCACTCGTCGTCGCCTTTGCCACCATGCCCTTCGCCTTCGAGGGAAAGCGCCGCCTCCAGCAGGCCGCCGAATCCCTCGCCCAGCTCCGGGAGCAGGCCGACCTCCTCGTCTGCTTTGAAAACGACCGCCTCGGCGAAGCCTCCTCCCACAAGGCCGGCGTGCAGGACGCCTTCGTCGCCGCCGACCAGCTCCTCAGCCAGTCCATCACCGCCATCGGCGCCCTCGTCCGCCGCGGCGGCATCATCCCCACCGGGCTCGACTCCCTCGCCGCCGCCCTCCGCCGGCGCGACTCCCGCTGCCTCTTCGGCCACGGCGAGAGCGACAGCGCCAACCGCGTCCACGACGCCCTCGCCCGCGCGCTGAAGAGCCCCCTCATGGACCGCGGCCGCCTCCTCGCCGACTGCCACAGCGTCATCGTCCACGTCGCCGGCGGCCCCGACCTCACCGTGCAGGAAGTCACCTCCCTCATGGAGGAATTCGGCAAGCACATCAGCGACGAAACCCGCATCGACTTCGGCCTCAGCACCGACCCGAAGCTCGGCCACCACGTCGCCGTCACCATCATCAGCTCCCTCGGCGCCACCGCGGCCGCGGCCGAGCCCGCACCCGCGCCCGCCCGCACCCAGCGCACGGCACCCGCCGCCCCCCCGCGCAGCTCCTCCCATGCATCCCACGGGAGCCGTGAAACCCACAGGCCCCCCGAGCCCCAGCCCGCCGAACTCGACCTCTCCGACGACGCCCCCGAATTCGAACCCGAGCCCGAGCCCGCCCCTGCACCCGTCGCCACCCGGCCCGCACCCGCCACCACCACCCGCAGGGCCCCCGCGGAGAAAGCCCCCGTCCCCGCCAAAAAGGAGGAGAAAGCCGAACAGCTCGCCCTCGAACCCGCCAACCGCGGCCGCTTCGAGAAAAGCGAACCCACCATCGTGGACGGCCAGGACCTCGACGTCCCCACCTTCCTGCGCAAGAATGTGAAGGTGAAGTAAGCCCGGCCCGGGTTTTACTACGAAGGGCACGAAGGACACAAAGGAAGGGGTGAGATGCCTACCCAGCGGTGTGATGCCTACCCAGCGGGTGTGAGATGCCTACCCAGCGGGTGTGAGATGCCTACCCAGCGGGTGTGAGATGCCTACCCAGCGGGTGTGATGCCTACCCAGCGGGTGTGCGATGCCTACCCAGCGGGTGTGCGATGCCTACCAGCGGGTGTGCGATGCCTACCCGGCGGGTGTGCGATGCCTACCCGGCGGGTGTGCGATGCCTACCCAGCGGGTGTGCGGTTCACACCCAGCGGGTGTGCGACGCCTACCCAGCGGGTATGCGGTTCATACCCAGCGGGTGTGCGGTTCACACCCAGCGGGTGTGCGGTTCACACCCAGCGGGTGTCGCGGTCACACCCGGCGGGTGTCGCGGTCACACCCGGCGGGTGTTGCGGTCACACCCAGCGGGTGCTGCGGTCACACCCGGCGGGTGTTGCGATCACACCCAGCGGGTGTTGCGGTCACACCCGGCGGTGTGTCGGCCTCCTCCCCGGCATCCTGCACCGCGGAACGGCGCCCCTCCCGCCTCCAACGCCGACGGCGTTGCATCATCCAACCCAAGGTTGGCGCGCAGCGCCTACCTTGGGACCATCCCCCCACCGCGCCTCCAACCCTGAAGGGGTTTCATCCCACCCCCGCGACGCCTGGATTCAACCCCTTCAGGGTTGATGCTCTTCCCGCGCCGTCCCCAGGGTAGGCGCTCCCACGTCGCGCCAACCCTGGGCTGAGTGATGGAACGCCCTCGGCGTTCCGCCGCCACCAAGCCCCAATGCACACGACCGGTATTTCCCTTCCTCCCCGCACCCCTTCGTGTCCTTCGTGCCCTTCGTAGTGAATCCCCCTCAGCGCGGCGCCTCGGCGAGCTTCCAGATTTCCCGCTCCTTCGCCTCGATGAGCGGCACCCACTGCTCCATCTCCTCGGGGAACCACCGCTTCGTCGGGTCCTTGTGGTCCCGGCTCGAAGGCTGGTTCGTCCGGTTCCCCGCGAGGAAAGCCCAGTTCTGCGGCCGGGTGTAGTGGAACCAGAGGCGGTTCTTGGCGACGATGGCGGTGCGGATTGGAGAAAGGAGCTTAGGAATTTCCGCAACCGGCGGCAACTTCATGATGCCAGGTGCCGGATGCACAGGTGGCGACTTGGGCATCCCCGGGACGCCTTCAAGATGGTTCTTCGGAACGATACCAAGCGCGTCGAGAAACCCGAGGTCGTAGGGTAGTTGTGCTGATGGCTTTAAATGGACGCCGTCGCGGGTAAAGTATGGCCCGTATTCCGCGAAGTCAGAGCAATCGCTTAATAGGTAATTGAGTTTGTGCTTTCTCGCCAGTTGCCGTGTGGCTCGGTAGTAAGGGGCCAGTTGGTTGATGTCCGGACCATATTCAGCGAAAGGCCCTGCGGAAATCACATCCGACGGGGGACGGCTAAACCACGGCATCTCCATCAGCGCGATGCGCCTCTTCCCCTCCGGGTTCAGCCGCGCGAGCAGCTTCTCATACGCCTCGGTGAACGCGGCGACGCCCTCCTTCCCGGCGAAGCTCTCCATCTTCCCAAACTGGCAGATGACGACCGTGGCGCCCATCTTGTCGAGCTGGGTCTCGAGCGTGGGGTAGTTCAGGTCGCGCCGCTGCTCGAAGACGGTGTCCCCCTCCCACGCGAGGCTGCGCCAGCGGATGCGGTCCTTCGGCTGCGCCCACGTGACGAGCGTCTCCAGCCAGCCCTCCTCCGCGAGCGCGACCATGTCCTCCCCGCCGACGAGCGCGACGACGTCGTCCTTCCTCAGCCACGGGGCCGGGGGCCGGGCGCTGCCGGCGGGTTCGGCGGCGTGCAGGGTGTGCGCGACGAGGAGGGAGAGGAGGGCGATGAGGAGGCGCATGGCTCGGGGATGTTCTCAGTTCTCAGTGCTCGGTGCTCAGTGCTCGGTGCTGGACGGGGTTCGCGATGGGGGTGGCTCAGACGATGACGCCGTCGCGCATGTCGAGGTGGCGGTCGCCGCGCTGGGCGAGGGTGCGGTCGTGGGTGACGACGACGAGGGTCTTCCTTTCCCCGCGGACGAGGTTCAGGAGCAGCTCGACGATGGTGCCGCCGGTGGCGGAGTCGAGGTTGCCGGTGGGCTCGTCGGCGAAGATGACCTCGGGGTCATTGATGAGTGCGCGGGCGATGGCGGTGCGCTGCTGCTCGCCGCCGCTGAGCTCGGCGGGGAGGTGCTGCATGCGCTCGGCGAGGCCCACGCGCTTCAGCGCGTCCTCGGCGGCGGCCTGCCGGTCCGTGCCGCCGATGAGCGCGGGGAGCATCACATTCTCCAGCGCGGTGAGCTCGGGGAGGAGGTGGTAGGCCTGGAAGACGAAGCCGAACTTGGTGTTGCGGAGCTTGGCGAGGGCGCGCTCGGACTGCGCATAGACGTCCGTGTCGCGGAACTTGACGGTGCCCTTCTCCGGGCGCTCGAGGCCGGCGAGGGTGTAGAGGAGCGTGCTCTTTCCCGCGCCGCTGGCGCCGCAGAGGAAGAGGGCCTCGCCCGCGGGGATGTCGAGCGTGATGCCGCGGAGGACCTCGATGGTGCGGTCGCCCATGCGGAAGGAGCGGTGGAGGTCGCGTGCGGAGATCTGTGCGGCAGGCTGGGTCATCTGCGTGGGACCGTATGCGCAGCGGGGGCGGCGCGGCAACCTCCGCGTGACGGGGCTGCGCGATGTCCCGGCGATGCGTGCCCCCCGCGCAACCCATGCGTGCCCTTGACCGGGTGCGGATGCTGTCTTTAATGCCCGGCCTCGCGGGCAGCGCCGGCTTTCAACACGGCGCGCGTGCGACTTCACTTTGCCAAACTCCGAGTCCACCACCGCCCCCGCCCGCAGGCTGCCGCATCCGGCCACCGTCGATCTGAAGAAGGTGCGCTGGCATTACCTCATCGGCGTGGCGACGGTGCACCTGCTGGCGCTGCTGGCATTCTGGCCGGCGCTCTTCCAGTGGAGCAGCGTGATCGTGGCGGTGCTGGGCGTGTATGTGTTCGGCACGCTGGGGATCAACCTGTGCTACCACCGGCTGCTGACGCACCGGGGCTTCAAGTGCAGCAAGCGGCTGGAGCATTTCCTCGCGATGCTGGGCGTGTGCAGCTTTCAGGACACGCCGGCGCACTGGGTGGCGGTGCACCGGATGCACCACAAGTATTCGGACGAGCAGCCGGACCCGCACTCGCCGCTGGTGAGCTTTTTCTGGGGCCACATGTCGTGGCTGTGGACGGAGAACAGCGACCTGGAGCGCTGCGGGCTCTTCGAGCGCTACGTGAAGGACCTGATCGGCGACCGCTTTTACCGGCGGCTGGAGCATGGGTTCAAATGGCTGTGGGTGATCCTGCTGCAGTGGGTGGTGTTCTTCCTCGCGGGCGCGGCCATCGGGTGGTTCTCCGGGGGCACGGTGCGCGCGGCGGCGATGTCCGGCCTGAGCATGCTGGTGTGGGGGGTCTTCGTGCGGACGGTGGTGGTGTGGCACATCACGTGGGCGGTGAATTCCGCGACGCACCTGTGGGGCTACCGCAACTACGAGACGCGAGAGTGCAGCCGGAACAACTGGATCGTGGGCATCCTCAGCAACGGCGAGGGCTGGCACAACAACCACCACGCCCAGCCGCGCGCCGCCTCGCACGGCCACCGCTGGTGGGAGCTGGATGTGACCTTCATCACCATCCGCATCATGGAGAAGCTCGGCCTCGTGCGGGATGTCGTGCTGCCGGACTTGACCCGCCGGAAGGCGACCGAGGACGACGACGTGGTCACCGTGGAGAAATAGCGGCGCGCACTGCCGCTCCGCCCGTCCCGTGCCGATCCACTTCCCCCCCAACATCAACCGCCGGGTGCAGAACGTGCAGCTCACCGCCGCCGTATGGAACATCGCGCAGGATGTGCATCCCGCGACGGACACGTATCCGTGCTCATTCCTCCAGCGGGGCGCGACGTGCCTCGGGGCGCCGATGAAAAACGGGGCCGGCTCGCACTTTGGCAACATCGGCAAGGTGAGCCTGCCGCAGAAGGCGAAGCGGAGGATCTACATGACTTTCAGCGGCGCGCGCTACGAGCAGACGACGGCACTCATCCTGAACAACGCGCCGCAGCTCGGGGCGGAGGCGGTGCTCGTCTATGACGACCGGTGGCTGATCGAAACCGGATTCCCCCGCGAGCACGCGGAACTCTTCCACGAGGGGAGCCACGGCTTCGGGTGGTTCGTGTGGAAACCCCACTGCATCCTCGATGCGCTCAGCCGCCTCGAGGAGGGCGACATGGTCCTCTACACGGACGCCGACACTTTCCCCGTGGACCGGCTGGGGGTGTTTTACGACACCTGCGAGCGCGAGGGCGGCATCATGCTCTTCGCCGCGTGCGGCTATCGGCAGCGGCACTGGTCGAAGCGGGACTGCAACATCCTGATGGGGATGGACGAGGACCGCTGGCGCGACCGGCAGGCGGGAGTGGCGAGGTTCATGGTCTTCCAGAAGAGCGCGCGCTCGATCGCCTTCCTGAACGAGTGGCTCTCGTTCGCGACGGACATCCGCGCGAACACCTTTGAGGACTCGAAGCTGGCACCGGAATATTTCGACTGCATCCAGCACCGCTGCGAGCAGTCGATCCTCACGAACCTCGCGCACAAGCACGGCCTGCCGCTCCACCGCGAGGCGGATGAATACGGAATCGGCTGCCTGCACATCATCCAGCAGAGCAACGCGCAGGCCCCGCGCTGAGCCCGGAAGTGGCGGATGGGGAGGGATTCGAACCCTCGTGGGTTTTTTAGACCCAACACGCTTTCCAAGCGTGCGCATTCGACCACTCTGCCACCCATCCGGAAAATGCGGGACGGCATCCTGCGCGGATTCGCGCGCGGCGCAAGGACGTTGTTCGCATTCGGCGGGCGCGCGCACTTTTCCGCGCCCGCGGCCACACGGCGCTGGACACGGCGCGCGGCGCGCGGAAAAAGGGCCGCACGATGTTTCACGTCACCATCCTCGGCAGCGGCAGCGCGGGAAACTGCGCGCTCGTCGAGTCCGCGCAGGCGCGCGTGCTGCTGGACGGCGGGCTGAGCGCGAAGCAGATGCGCGAGCGGCTCGCGCTGTGCGGCGTGAACCCAATCGAGATCGACGCCATTCTCCTCACGCACGAGCACAGCGACCACGCGGGTGGCGTGGAGGTGTGGTGCCGGCAGTTCGGCACGCCGGTGTATGCGAACAGCCTCACCGCCGAGGCGCTGCGGCGCGCGTCGTCCGACGGCGCGAAGACGGACTGGCGCGTGTTCACGACGGGGGCGGATTTCGAGATCAAGGACATCGCCGTGCAGAGCTTCAGCGTGCCGCATGATGCGATGGACCCGGTGGGCTTCATGATGCACCACGGCGGCGCGTCGCTCGGCTTCCTCACGGACCTCGGCTTCGCCACTCGGCTCGCGTGCGAGCGGGTGAGGCAGGCGCACACGCTCTTCATCGAGGCCAACCACGACGAGAAGCTGCTCCAGCTCGACACACGGCGGCCATGGGCGACGAAGCAGAGGATCATGTCGCGCCACGGGCATCTCTCGAACGCCGCCGCCGCCAACGTGCTCGCCGACATGCTCGGCGGAAACCTGCGCCGCGCCGTGCTCGGACACCTCAGCCGCGACTGCAATTCGCCGGACCTCGCCGCGCGCACCGTGGGCGAGCGGCTCGTGTCTGCGGGCGCTGCGGAGGGGAGCGTGGAGGTCTTCGTGGCCACGCAGCGCGAGGTGAGCCCGCGGTTTTCCGTGGCCTAGCTCACAGCATCCGCGCGACGGCCGCCGAGACTTCCGCGGGGTCCTTCAGCACCGACTCCGCGCCGGGGTGAAAATAGATCTCCGTCCGCCGCGAGCGGGACGACTCCACGGCGCGGCGGACTTCATCGAGATCCATCCGCCCGCTCTTGCTCAGGCCGAAGACCGCGTCCGTGAATTCGATGCCAGCGGCGCGGAGCTTCGGCGCTGCATTCGCGCTGAGCCGGGAGAAAATCCACGGCAGCAACCCGCGCCCCCCGCCGCTCCCGCGCGGCTCCCGCACGAGGCGCGTGAAACGGAATCCATGCTCGACGGCGACCGGGATGGTCCACGCGAGCACCGTCGGATGCAGATGCAGATGCGTGTGCCCGTCCCAATGCGCTGGCAGGAATCCGAGCTGCCTGAACCTCGCAAACTGCGCCGCGATTTCCCGACGCAGCCACGAGCGGGCGCCGGGGAAGAACGCGAAGCGCAGCCCGCTCAGCGTCGGCGAGCGCTGCATCACGCGCTCGTCCGACGCGCGGCCGTCGCACAGCGTGAGGTGAAGCCCCACGCGCAGCTTCGGGTTTCTCCGCGCGATCTCCACCGCCTCCTCGGCGCCCGGCTCATTCACCATGAGCCCCGCGTGCGTGACTGCGCCCGCGACGTGCCACTGCTCGATGGCCGCATTGATCCCGGCGTTCCGACCGAAGTCGTCCGCGGTGAGGATCAGTCGGCGCGGGTTGTCTTCCATGCGGGGTTGTCAGCATGATGCCGCGGCACCCGCAACGCCAATCTCCATGCCCGTCCCGCTCCACATCCTCGCCGCCGACACCGTGCTCGGCATCGCGGCGTGCGGGGCAGCGCTGCACGTGCTGTCGGCGCTGCGGCTCAAAAGGCATCTGCGCGCCGTGCGCGGCGAAAGCGCCGACACTCCGCCGCTCACACTCTGGCGAGCGCTCAAGGGCGGTGTGCCGGACCTCGGCGCGAAGCTCGAAGCACTCGTGCGCGGCAGCCGGGCGGACGATCAGATTCTCCTCGGTGCCGATGCCGGTTCGACGGAGCTCGCCGCATGCGAGGCGCTGCGTGCGCGGCATCCCGGGCGGAAAATCACGGTCGTCGCCTGCGAGCGCAACCGCGCCCCGAATCCGAAGATCTCCAAATTCCTGCAGATGGCCCCGCATGCACGGCACACGCACTGGATGCACACTGACAGCGAGGCGGTGCTCGACGACGACTTCATCGAGGCATTCCGCCGCGAGTGGCATGCCAGCGGCGCCGATGCGCAGACCGCAGGATACCGCTTCGCGAATCTCCGAAACTTCCCGCAGGTGCTAGATGCCTCCCCCGCCCTGCTCACGCTCTGGCCGGGCCTCATGCTTGCGGGAAAGATCGACTTCACGCTCGGCGCATGCGCCGGGGTGAAGGCGGACGACATCCGGGCCATCGGCGGCTGGAGTGCGCTCGGCGACGCGCTCGCCGAAGACCACCAGCTCGGTGCGCTGCTCACCGCTCGTGGCCTCACCATCCGGCTCAGCCGCAGCGTGCTCAACCTCGACAGCGATCCCATGACTTGGCGCGAACTCATCCGGCACCAGCACCGCATCGCCCTCACATATCGCGCCTGCACGCCCGCCGGTGCACTCGGCCTGCCCGTCCTGCACACATTCGGCCTCGCCGCGCTGGCCGCCGCCCTGCACCCGCCGTTCTGGAAATGGGCTGCAGCGATCCTCCTGGTGCGCATCGCTGTGGCCGCGGTGTCGGCACGGCTGCTGCGATTCCGCATTCCGCTCCTGCCGCTCGCCGTTGTGTCATGCGCCCTCGTCGAAAGTGCAATGTGGCTGGCAGCATGGATTCCCTCGCGCGTGTGGTGGGGCGGGAGATGGCGGCGCGTGTCGTGGCGCGGGCGGCTGCTCGACGGCGCGTGAATGGCCCCGCCGCGTTGCGGAGCCGCACGGCTCGCGTATCTTGGCACGGAGGCAGACCATGAACCCAGCCCCGCGAAAGTTCGTCCGGTTCCTCGCTGATGAATTTCACAGCGAAAGCTGGTCGCTGTCCGCACAGCGGGCGGCGGAGTTTGCGGGCGAGGATCCGCAGAGCTCATCGTATTCGCGCGCGGCTGAAGTGCTGGAGGAGCGCGATTTTTCCGTCGCGCGGAACCGCGACATGCCGCTCTCGGCAAGACTGCTCGCTGGCGCCGATGTGCTCGCGCTGCTGCATCCGTGCGACCCGCGCTGGGAGCGCACGACATCCGACGGCCCGCCCGCGCTCGCGCCGGAGGAAATCGCCGCCGTGCTCGCATGGGTGCGCGCGGGCGGCGGCCTGCTCGTGGTGACGGAATACGAGCACGACAAATACGGCGACAACCTCAACGAGCTGCTCGCGCCCGCAGGGCTGCGCATCGAGAACACCCGCGTCTTCGACCGCACCGCGTGCGTGCCGGGGAATCCCGAGTGGTTCCTCGCTTCACCCGCGCCCGGCTCGCCGCTCGGGCACCTCGCATCGCGCGCGTGCTTCTACCGTGCGGGATCGTGCGCGGTGAGTGGCGGCGCACAGGCCGCGTGGCGCGCATCCTCACAGGCCCATCCGGCGAATGCGTGCGTCATCGCGTGCGCGGAATTCGGCGCCGGGCGCATCATCGTCGTCACTGACTCGCTGCTCTTCGGCGACGAACACATCGGCGAGCACGACCATCTCCAGCTCTGGCTGAACATCACCCACTGGCTCGCGGCGCCCGCATTCCGCGCGGCGGAGCAAGCTGCGGAACTCGCCGCAAAGGCCGGCGACATCGCTGCGACGCCGGAGTGGATTCGGCTGAAAGGAATCATCAACACGCTGCGGATGCTGCAGGATGCCGACGGCAGCGTGGGACCCGCGAACCACGACAACGCGGCAAAGCTCGTGGATGCGGCGACGAGGGAAATCAGCGCGCTCGCCCCGCGCTTTCCGCATGAGGCCGATTACCTCGCGCGGCTGCCGGAGGATTTTGCCGCATGGAAGCGTGCGCATTTTGGGAAGCCCGACTTCGCCGCGTCGCTTGCCGCGCTGCGTCCGGAGAAGCACCGCCGCGACGACTTGGAGCACCTCGTCTTGTTTCCGCTCTACACGCCCAATGCGTCGTCCGCGACGCGCTTCGAGGCGCTGCTCGTCCGCACCATGTGGCCGGACTGGCTCGCGGCGCTCGAGCGCGGCCGGTATCCGAATCCCAAGTTCGTCCCGCTCGGCCTCGTGGATTTCACCGACGGCTACGCGAGCCAATGCGCCGTGCTTTTCCCCGAAACTGTCTCGGTCGCCAGCCGCCCGACGAACCACTTCGGCGGCATCTTCTGCGACCGCGAGGCCGCGAGGCTGCAGTCCATCGCCCTGCGCGCATCGCAGGTGACGGGGCCCGCGCTTTTCCCCGAGCTCGAATGCCTGCTCGCGAGCCGCGCGCTGCTCACGCGGGTGTGCGCGCTGTGGGATCTCATCCACGACCAGTCGCACGCGCTCGGCGAACTGCCGTTCGACCCGTTCATGATCCGGCAGCGCGCGCCGTTCTGGATGTATGCCATCGAGGAGCTGCGCGTGGACGTGCGCGCGTTCGGCGAGGCGCACCGGCTCGCGCGCGAGGGCTTCCCGTTCGCGCGCTACGTGTGCTGGGCGATCGTCCTCGACCGCCTCCTGCGCTTCCCCATCACCGGCACCCGCGTGCGGAACTACGACGCGCTCGGCGGGCAGATCCTCTTCGGCGCGCTGCATCAAAGCGACGCCGTCCTGTGGCGCGACAACCGCCTCGCGATTCGATGGGAGTCGCTGCCGGATGCGATGTCCGTCCTCGAAGCCGAGCTGCACGCGCTCTACAAGGCCGGCGCTGAATGCTCTCGCGTCGCACTCTGGCTGGAGGCGCATTCGTTCGTCAGCCGACACGTCCGGCCCAATGTCGGCTCGCGCTGGAAACCCGGCGCACTGCCCGACGAGACCGATCCGAAGGCGTGGCTCGCGCTCGCGCACGACGACGAATTTCCGCTCGGGAACTTCCACCTCATGCTCCAGCGCAGGCTCGCGGAGACGAATATCTGATTCGCGGCCGACGCGGACGCGCGCCGGATTCCGCATTTCCCCTTCCCATGCGGAAACGCTTTCGCTTTCCTTTGCGGCCCGATGCCGAAGTCCGCGACCAAACCCGCCACGCCAAAATACCGCAGGATTCTTTTGAAACTGAGCGGTGAGGCGCTGCGCACGCCCGGCAGCCCGGACACCATCTCGCCGGAAATCGCGCAGCAGGTCGCGGAGGACATCCAGGCCGTGCATGCGATGGGTGTGGAGGTCGCCATCGTCGTCGGCGGCGGCAACATCTGGCGCGGCCTGAGCGCGAGCCACCGCGGCATGGAGCGCACGACGGCCGACTACATGGGCATGCTCGCCACGGTGATCAACGGCCTCGCGCTGCAGAGCACGCTGGAATCGCTCGGCCTCCAGACGCGCGTGCAGACGGCGATCCGCATGGACGCCGTCGCGGAGTCGTTCATCCGGCGGAAGGCCGTGCGGCACCTCGAGCAGGGGCGCATCGTGATTTTCGTCGCGGGAACGGGCAATCCCTTCTTCAGCACCGACACCGCCGCCGCGCTGCGCGCGAACGAAATCGGCGCGGATGTGATTTTGAAGGCGACAAAGGTGGACGGCATCTACACCGCGGACCCGATGAAGAATCCGGACGCGAAGAAGTATGACCGCATCACGCACGGCGAGGCGCTGGCGCAGCGGCTGAACGTGATGGACTCCACCGCCTTCTCGCTCTGCCAGGACAACCGCATGCCGATTGTCGTCTTCAACTTCTTCGCGAAGGGCGCGCTGCGCGAGGCCGTGCTCGGCCACGACATCGGCACGCTCGTCGTCCCCGAATAAACCGCTCACTTCAAACCACCACACGCTTATGCCAACGGACCCCGATGAAATCCTGATGAACACCGAGGAGGGAATGGAGAAGGCCGCCGACTACATGACGCACGAGTTCGCCTCCGTGCGCACCGGCAAGGCCTCGCCCGCGCTCGTCGAGGGCCTCGACGTCGAGGCCTACGGCTCGACGATGAAGCTGAAGCAGCTCGCGCTCATCTCCACGCCGGAGCCGCGCCTGCTCGTCATCAGCCCGTTTGACGCCTCGACGACGCAGGCGATCGAAAAGGCGATCAAGGAATCGAAGATCGGCATCACGCCGAGCGTGGACGGCAAGATCATCCGCCTCCCCATCCCCGCGCTGAGCGAGGAGCGCCGCCGCGACCTCGTGAAGACGCTCAAGCAGATCGCCGAGGAGACGCGCGTGCGCATCCGCTCGTCGCGCCGCGACGGCATGGAGGCGCTGAAGAAGGCGCAGAAGGAGGGCCACATCACCGAGGACGCCCTCGGCGCCTACGAGAAGGACGTGCAGAAGCTCACCGACGACTACGTGAAGAGGGTGGATGATGCGTTCGTGGCGAAGGAAGCGGACATCATGAAGGTCTGACGATGGCCGCGCGGACCCACTTCCTCGCGCGCGCCGCGGCGCTTGCCACCGCACTCGCGGCGGCGCTCCTGCCGTGCGCGGAGGCGCGCGTGGTGCGGCCGGCACCATCGTTCACTTTCAACAGCGCCGGTGGAAAGAAATCGCTCGGCGGCCTGCGCGGGCAGCCGGTCGTGCTCGTCATCGCCCAGGGCTCGCGCACGAAGGCGCTCCGCGAGCAGATGAAGAGCCTCGTGAATGTCTTCCACGACTGCTCCAGCCGCGGCGCGGTGTTCGTCGCCGCGCTCACCGACGGCAGCACGGCCGTGCCGAGCAACATCCCCTTCGTCCTCGCCAACAACGGCGCCGCAGTCGCCGCCGCCTACCGCATGCAGGGCGACTTCCTCATCGCGGTCATCGGGCGCGACGGCAACCTCGACCTCGTCACCTCCGAGCCCATTCCCGGCGCGCGCGTCTTCGAGGTCATCAAGAACAACTACGACGTCCAGGAGAAGGGCCGGCGCGAGATTCCGAAGGGGCCGGTGCCGCACTGACCGCGATGCGCGTCGCCGTCCTCGCCGACACGCACGACCGGCTGCCGGAGAGCGTGTGCGAAACCATCCGCGGCGCCGACGAAATCTGGCACCTCGGCGACGTGTGCTCGCCGAAAATCATCGCCGTTCTGGAAAAGATCGCCCCCGTGCGCGTCGTCCTCGGCAACTGCGACTCCGAGACCGGCTGGCCGCTCACGCTCGACTTCACGCTCCGCGGCCTCCGCTTCCACCTCGAGCACATCCCCACCCGCAGGCTGCCCGCGTGCGACCTCTTCCTCCACGGTCACACTCACGTCCCGCGCGACGAAACCCTAGGCGGCGTCCGCTTCCTCAATCCCGGCTGCATCACGCGCCCGAACCGCGGTGCGCCCGCCAGCTTCGCGTGGCTCACGCTCGGCGACAGCGGCGAGCTCATGTGGAAAATCATGCCGGTGCGCTGACGGAACATCGCGCGCGCCGCTCACCCGCGCGGCATGCACTGCTCCGCCACCCACTTCAGGTAATCCGGCCAGCCCGTCGTCACCGGCAGCAGCAGAATCTCCGGCACGTCATACGGGTGCAGCGCGCGCAGCCGCGCCATCGCCTCGTCGGCGCGGCCCGCGGTCGTCTTTGCGATCACCGTCACCTCGGTGGCCGTCTCCATCGCACCCTTCCATTCGTAGATGCTCTCCACGCCCGGCAGCAGGTTCCCGCATGCGATCAGCCGCTCCTCCACGAGCAGGCGCACCGCCTTCCGCGCCGTGTCCGCGCCGGGGAAATTGCTGAGGATGATGAAGACGTCGTCGTGCATCTTATCGCCGCGCGCCGCATCCGGCGCCGAGCCCCGTGAGCGTCTCGATGTCCCCCTCCGGCTCCGCCAGCACCGGCCTGCGCTCCGCGGCCTTCTGCCGCGCGATCCATCCGCCGCCGAGCACCTCGTCGCCGTCGTAGCACACCGCGGCTTGGCCGGGCGTCACCGCGCGCGCCGGCACATGCAGGCGCACCGTGGCCTCGCCATTTTCGCCCGGAAACACCGTCGCCGCCGCACCCGGATGCGCGTAGCGGATTTTCACCGTCGCATCAAACGGACCGCTCGCCTCGCGGTGCCACGTGCAGTGCGTGATCGTGAACTCCTCCGTGATCAAATCCTCCGCATCACCCACGATCACCCGGCTCGTCTCCGGATCGATGTCGATCACATACATCGGCCGCGCCGAACCGCCCGGCAGGCCCTTCCGCTGGCCGATGGTGAAAAGCTCGATCCCCTCGTGCTCGCCCACGCGCCGCCCGTGCTTGTCGTAGATGCCGCCCGGATGAAACTCTTTCTCGCCGAGATGCGACTTCAGGAACGCCTTGTAGTCGTTCCCCGGCACGAAGCAGATCTCCTGACTGTCCTCCTTCTCCGCCACCTTCAGCCCGAGCGACCGCGCGATCGCGCGAATCTCCGCCTTCGTCATCGCCCCCAGCGGCAGCAGCGCCCGCGAGAGCTGCGGCTGGCGCAGCGAAAAAAGGAAGTAGCTCTGATCCTTCCGCGGGTCGCGCCCGCGCCGCAGGACGGCCCGAGTCGGAAGACGATGGTCGAAGGTCGAAGGCATCCCCGCTTCGGGCTTCACCCCCAGACCTCCGGCATCCGCCCGCGCCGCCCCGCCTTCGTCCTTCGTCCCTCGTCCCTCGACCCTTTCGATGATCGCATAGTGCCCCGTCGCGATGAACTCCGCCCCGATCGCCTTCGCCTTCCCCCACAGGTTGCCGAACTTCACCTTCTCATTGCACATCACGCACGGATTCGGCGTGCGGCCCGCCTTGTATTCCGCGGCAAAGTAATCGATCACCGCGCGCTCGAAATTCTCCCCCTCGTCCACCACGTAGTGCGGGATCCCCAGCGCGTGCGCCACGCTGCGCGCATCCGCGATCGCCTGCGGGCCGCAGCACTTGTCCTCCGCGCGCGAGATGCAGTCCTGCGGCCACACCTTCATCGTCACGCCGATCACCTCGCAGCCCTGCTGCTTCAGCAAATGCGCCGCCACACTCGAATCCACGCCCCCGCTCATCCCCACGACCACGCGCGTCCCCTTCGGAGGAAAGGGCTGCTGGTCGCTGGTCGCTGGCTGCTGGTCGCTGGTCACCGTCCCCTTCGGAGGAAAGGGCTGCTGGTCGCTGGTCGCTGGCTGCTGGTCGCTGGTCACGGATTCCTTGTCGCTGGTGGCTGGTGGCTGGTCACTGGTCGCCGCCAATCAGTAGCCAGAAACCAGAAACCGGCAACCCGCGTCCGTTCGCGGCTGCTTTCCCCGCACCTACGCCCCCTGAATCGGGAACGTCGCCTTCTCGTTGCCATTCTCATCGCACACCGTCACCGCGCCGCCCGCCGCCGTGCTGAACACCATCACCGCCTCATCCCCCTGCGGCCCGAACACGGTCAGGATTCCCGACTCATTCGACGTTCCGAGAATCACCATGGGCTCCCCGCTCGACTCATGCAGCCGTATGATTCCCCCGCCCGTCTCATCATGGAAAAGCGACACGCTGCTCTTGTGATTCTGGTTCACGATCTCCAGCTTCCCGCCGCCCTCGCCCGCCAGCATGTAGATCGCCGGCTGCCCGCTGGCCTGCACGCAGTTCACCGCACCCCCGAGCTTGGAGGACTTCACGATCACACTCGGCTTTCCCCCCGGTGAAAACACCGCCATCTCCCCGTGGCCCTCACGCTCGCGGACGGTCACCGCCTGCTTCCCGTCCTTGCCCTTGAAATCCAACGACAGCCCCTTGTCCGTCACCACCAGCGAGCCCCGTAAAAGTAGATCCCGCCCTGGTCGTCGCTCGCCGAAATCTCCACCGGCATGTGCTCATCCTTCCCGCTGATCATCTGCACAATGTCCGTCCGGAGCCACAGCCTCTCCTTCCTCGGGCTCGTCAGCCTGTAACTCGTCTCACCCAGCAGCTTCAGCACATGCTCCATGTCCTCCCGCAGGCGGGCGACCTCCTCGCGCAGTTGAATGATCTCGTCGGACATGAGTCGATGCTGTTTATGAACCCGTGGGTGCCTGCTGGCAACCAGCAACCGGAAGCCGGCAAACCAAATGACGATCCCAGCCATCCACCATGCAAATCTTCATGGCTGCGGTGCCAGATTTTGGCGCCGCAACACCCATGAGCGCCCCTTGGCATGCCGGTTTGCCAGACTGCAACGCCAGAAGTTCTGCCTGCAACGCCAGTGAAGGCCGCTGCAATGCCAGCGTGTGGGTCTGCAACCATTGCAGTGCCCCTCGCTGGCGTTGCATCAGGCGATGCTGGCGCAGCAGTGACCTTCACTGGCGTTGCAGTGATCTCCGCTGGTGTTGCAGTGGCACTCGCTGGCATCGCAGCATGGACCGCTGGCGTTGCGGTAGTCCTTACTGGTGTTGCAGTTCCAAAAATTGCCATTCTAGGCCGAAAAAATGACACTTCATCGGCGGACGATGATGCGGCAGATCCAAAGAACGACGAGGGAGAGCCCCATTGGACCGTCGAGGAGATAGGGAAAGGCACAGCACCCGACAAAAGGCCGCTATTTCCGCGCAAAGACGGGCCGGGGCCACCGCCAATTCCAAACCCAGCGTTCAAAATGCGCCGCCGGCGCTCCGCTTAGCGGTGCTCGTGCCGGGCCTGTTCGAGGTCGGCGTCCACCATGAGTTCGGCGAGGGCCTTGAAGCGGGTGGCGGGTTCCCAGCCGAGCTGGCGCCTGGCCTTTGAGTAGTCGCCGATGAGGAGATCGACTTCGGCGGGGCGCTCGTAGCGGGCGTCGAATTTGACGTGGTCCTGCCAGTGGAGGCCGACGTGGCCGAAGGCGACTTCGCAGAATTCGCGGATGGTGTGGGTTTCGTTGGTGGCGAGGACGTAGTCGTCGGGCTGGTCCTGCTGGAGCATGCGCCACATGCCTTCGACGTATTCCTTGGCGTAGCCCCAGTCGCGCTTGGCGTCGAGGTTGCCGAGGTAGAGGTCCTTCTGGACGCCGAGCTTGATGCGGGCGACGGCGCGGGTGATTTTGCGGGTGACGAAGGTTTCGCCGCGGCGGGGGCTCTCGTGGTTGAAGAGGATGCCGTTGCTGGCGTGCATGCCGTAGCTCTCGCGGTAGTTCACGGTGGCCCAGTAGGCGTAGACTTTGGCGACGCCGTAGGGGGAGCGCGGCCAGAAGGGGGTGGTCTCGGTCTGCGGGACGGCCTGGACTTTGCCGAACATCTCGGAGGAGCTGGCCTGGTAGAAGCGGGCGGGCACCTTGCTCTCGCGGATGGCCTCGAGGATGCGGATGGTGCCGAGGGCGGTGATGTCGCCGGTGTTTTCGGGGATGTCGAAGCTGACGCGGACGTGGCTCTGGGCGCCGAGGTGGTAGATTTCGCCGGGGCCGATGCGGTCGATGAGGCGGGTGAGGTTCAGCGAGTCGCTGAGGTCGCCGTAGTGGAGGAAGAGGCGGGTGCCGCTGATGTGGGGGTCGTTGTAGAGGTGGTCGATGCGGCTGGTGTTGAAGGTGGAGGCGCGGCGGATGATGCCGTGGACTTCGTAGCCTTTTTCGAGGAGGAGGTCGGCGAGGTAGCTGCCGTCCTGGCCAGTGATGCCGGTGATGAGGGCTTTTTTCATAGTCGAAAGTCGAGGGGCGAAGGTCGAAGGCATGGGAGCGAAGGGGGCGCCGGTTCAGCGTTCGACCTTCGACCTTCGTCCTCCGACGGTCCTATGCAGCGTCCTTGTCCTGCTTGCGGCGGGTGATGAGGGGCGCCTTTTTGCCCTCGACGACGGCGCGGTTGACGGTGACCTCGGCGATGTCCTTGTCGGGCGCGTCATACATCACGTCGCGCATCACTTTCTCGAAAAGGGAGCGGAGGGCGCGGGCGCCGGTGCCGCGCTTCACGGCCAGCTCGGCGAAGGCGCGCAGGGCGTCCTTGGTGACGGCAAGGTGGACGCCCTCCATGGCGAGGAGCTTCGTGTATTGCTTCACGAGGGCGTTCTTCGGCTCGGTGAGGATGGAGACGAGTTCGTCCTCGCTGAGCGGATCGAGCGCAGTGACCACAGGGAGGCGGCCGACGAACTCGGGAATCATGCCGAAGCGGAGCATGTCCTCCGGCTCGCAGTGGCGGAGGAGCTCGCTGGCGGGGATTTCGGCGTCGCGGGTCTCGCCGTCGTCCTTCGAGGCTCCGCTGAAGCCGAGGGTCTTCCTGCCGCGGCGCTTCTCGATGATCTTGTCCATGCCCACGAAGGCGCCGCCGCAGATGAAGAGGATCTTCTCGGTGGAGACCTGGATGTATTCCTGGTGCGGGTGCTTGCGGCCGCCCTGCGGGGGGACGTTGCACGTGGTGCCCTCGAGGATTTTCAAAAGCGCCTGCTGCACGCCCTCGCCGCTGACGTCGCGGGTGATGGAGACGTTCTCGGTCTTGCGGCCGATCTTGTCGATTTCGTCGATATAGACGATGCCGATCTCGGCGCGCTTCACGTCGTAGTCGCTGGCCTGGAGGAGGCGGAGGATGATGTTCTCCACGTCCTCGCCGACGTAGCCGGCCTCAGTGAGCGTGGTGGCGTCGGCGATGCAGAAGGGCACGTCGAGGATGCGCGCGAGGGTGCGGGCCATGAGGGTCTTGCCGCTGCCCGTGGGGCCGATAAGGAGGATGTTGCTCTTGTCGATCTCCACTTCAGCGAGGGGGTCGGCGGTGCCGATGGTGGTGCCGATGGTGCTGTTGTGGAGGATGCGCTTGTAGTGGTTGTGGACGGCGACGCTGAGGGTCTTCTTCGCGGAGTCCTGGCCGATGACGTAGTTGTCGAGCTGGCGGCGGATTTCCGCGGGCTTCGGGACGCGGAGCTGCGTGCTGGTGCGCTTGGCCTCCTCATTGAGCTCCTTGTCGAGGATGCCCTTGCAGACGTTGATGCAGGAGTCGCAGATGTAAACGCCCGGGCCTGCGATCAGCTTGCGCACTTCGGCGTGCGACTTGCCGCAGAACGAGCACATGGTGAGATTGGAAGCGCGGGCCATTGTTCTGCGGAGTAAAAGCGGGAACTGTTCCCGTTATCAGTCGTTTTTTGTCTTCGTCAGTTCGGCGAAGTTCGGGACCTGCTTCCGGGAGCTCACGACTTCGTCCACGAGGCCGTAGTCCTTCGCCTCCTGCGCGGTCATGTAGTAGTCGCGGTCGGAGTCGTCGTGGACCTTCTTCTCGTCCTTGCCCGAATGGTGGGCGAGGATCTTGATGAGGCGGCGCTTCAGCCGGAACATGAACTCCACGGTGCGCTCGACGTCGCTGGCCTGGCCCTGCGCGCCGCCGCTCACCTGGTGGATCATGATGTCGCTGTTCGGCAGAGCGTAGCGCTTGCCCTTCGTGCCGGCGGCGAGCAGCACGGCGCCCATCGAGGCGGCCATGCCGATGCAGTAGGTGTTCACGTCGCAGGTGACGAACTGCATGGTGTCGTAAATCGCGAGGCCCGCGGTGACGCTGCCGCCGGGGCTGTTGATGTAGAGATGGATGTCCTTCTTCGCATCGTCCATCTGGAGGAAGAGGAGCTGCGCAACGACGATGTTGGCGATCATCTCGTCGATCGCCGTGCCGATGAAGACGATGCGGTCCCGCAGGAGGCGGTCGAACACCGAGTGGCCGCGCTCGCCGCGTGCGTCCGTCTCATAGACGTGCGGGACGAAGGGGATGTTGGTCGGCGGACGGACGATGCGGTTGTCGGGTTGGATGATCATGATTTAAATCCTCAATCGCGCCTCTCCCGCACGGGGTCAAGGGTTCTGCGGCGCGGCAGCCTCGGCGGGCGCGGCCTCTTCCGTCTTCTCGGCTGCCGGAGCAGCCTCCGCGGCGGCGCCGGCGACGGACGCCTGGCTGGCGACGAAGTCCAGCGTCTTGGCCGTGATCAGCTCCTCGCGGATCTGATCAATCGCGCCGCGCTTCTGGAGTTCCTTCACCATCTTGTCGAAGCTCATGCGGGAGCGCTGCGCGAGGAGCGCGATGCGGCGGCGCATGTCCATCTCGGTCACGGTGATCTTCTCCTTCTCGGCGATGCGGAGGAGAATGAACGTGCCCTTGATGCGCTCGCGGGCGCTCTGTGCGGCGCTGCCGACGAGCTCCTTCTCGTTTTCGCGCAGGATTTCGTCGGCCACGCCGCGCTCCTGGTTTTCCTTCACGATGTCGTCGAGGATGCTCTGCGTCTGCTGGCGGACGAGCTGCGTGGGGAGCTCGCACTCCACCTTCGAGGTGAGGTGCGTCATCACGCTGCCGCGCTTCGCCGCGTCGGCCTGCCGCTGCTTCTGCTTCTGCAGTTCCTCGCGGGCGAGCGTGCGCAGCTCGGCGAGCGTCTTGCCCTTCGCCACATTCGAGGCGAACTCGTCGTTCAGCTCGGGAAGGACGCGCGCCTTCAGCTCCTTCAGCGTCACCTTGTAGTGGAGCTTCGAGCCCGGCATGCCCTCGACCGGGAAATCCGCGGGCACCTCGATGTCGAACTCGCGGGTCTCGCCGATGTTCGCGCCGACGAGCTGCGCGCAGTAGCCGGGGAAGAACGCCTCTTCGGTCATCTTGATCCAGAAATCCTTGTTGTGCGAAAGCGGCTTGCCCGCCTTCGGGAACTTCACATGCACCGGCTCGCCGTCGATGGTGCCGTCGTAATCCACCACCACGTAATCCTCCATCGCCGCGGGGCGCGCGGGCGTCACGTCCGGAAAGTCCGCCTGCTGCTCGCGCAGAGCCTCAATGGAGTCGTCCACGTCCTTCTCCGTCACTTCGGTCGAGGGCACGGTGACCGGGATGCCCTTGTAGTCCGGCAGATCGAAGTCCGGCTGGAGCACCAGCGTCGCGCGGAACTTCAGCGACTTGTCGTCACCCCACTCCACGTCCTCCACGTCCGCGAGCTGCAGCACGCGGAGGTTGCGCTCCTTGATCGCATCGCGGCACGCATCGCTGAGCACCTGGCGCGTCACTTCCTCGCGGATCTCCTTC
Organism: Chthoniobacteraceae bacterium; assembly: GCA_044221035.1. Classification (GTDB taxonomy): domain Bacteria; phylum Verrucomicrobiota; class Verrucomicrobiia; order Chthoniobacterales; family Chthoniobacteraceae; genus SXWH01. The sequence goes on from JBGAPU010000008.1 coordinate 79,935, forward strand.
GTGAATTTCTTCTCCACCACCGCGCGCGGGGCCTTGCCCTTGCGGAAGCCCGGGAGGCTCGCGAGCTTCGTGTATTGGCTGGTGATCTCACCGAGCTTCTTTTCCACGTCCGGCGGCGCCACCTCGATCTTGAGGTTCGCGAGACAGTTGGGGAGCGGTTCAAATGCGACGTTCATGTGTGTGTTCCTAGTGTTTTCCTGCGATGAAAGGGGCGCGAAAATAGCGGGCATCCCGCGCTTGCCAAGCGGGACTTTGACGAAAACGTCGGAGCAGGAAACCGCAGATGAACACGGATGAACGCAGATGGACGGAACGATGATTTGCGGTCGACGGCTCGGCTCGGTTTTCGGGCGTGAATCCAACCGGCGCCGCTGGCAAGAAGGCGACGCATGAACGACGTGAATTACCTGCGCGAGGAAAGCTACCGGCTCATCGGGGCGGCCTATGAGGTGTATAACGACCGCGGTTTCGGCCTCGCCGAGGAGATCTATCAGGAATGCATGGAGATCGAGCTGGAGCTTCGGGACATCCCGTTCCGTGCGAAACAGGAACTCGCCTGCCGCTACAAGGGACGCGAACTTCGAAGGCGATACATCCCGGACCTTTTCGTCTTCGACAACATCGTCGTGGAACTCAAGGCCGTCGGCCAGTTGCTGCCCGAACACGAGGCCCAGCTCCTGAACTACCTCCGCATCTCACAGAGGCCGCTCGGCTACCTCTTCAATTTCGGAAGGCGCGGCGGCCTGGATCAGAAACGAATCATCCTATCCGAATTCCTGCCGAAGTGACCGGCATCAAGTGAAAAGCCGCCCCCGTTCCGCCACCTCCCAAATCTGCGTTCCTCCGCGTTCATCCGCGGTCCCCACGCTTCACCCCGCAGAGAAATCCTGTTGCATTTCCCCGCCGCTGCGCTTTTCTCCGCGCTCCGAATTGCGCAAACATGAATAGCGCTGTTGGTCCTCGGGCTCCGGCCGTCAGGCTGCGGGTCACTTGCGCCGAGGGAAACCCAGCGACACTAGAAAGAAACAAACACCATGTCAGTCCGTCTTGGCCGTTTTGAACTGCCCAAGCTGCCCGTCAGGGACGAGGCAACAGCCACACCCAACTACGCCAAATTCACCGCCGAGCCCTTCGAGGCCGGCTACGGCGTCACCATCGGCAACGCGCTCCGCCGCGTGCTGCTCAGCTCCATCGAGGGCGGCGCGATCACGAACGTGAAGATCACCGGCGCGAACCACGAGTTCCAGACCCTGCCCAACGTCGTCGAGGACGTCACCGACATCATCCTCAATTTGAAGCAGGTGAAGTTCAAGTGCGCCGACCACGAGCCGCGCACGCTCTCCATCTCCGTGAACAAGGAAGGCGCCGTCACCGCCGGCGACATCCAGGAAGTCACCGGCATCGAAGTGGTGAACAAGAAGCAGGTCATCTGCACGCTCGACAAGAAGCACAAGTTCGAGGCCGAGCTGACCGTCCGCGTCGGCCGCGGCTTCGCCACCGGCGACGACAACAAATACGCGGACATGCCCATCGGCGTGATCCCCGTGGACTCCATCTTCTCGCCCGTCACCCGCGTGAAATACGCCGTGGAGAACACGCGCGTGGGCCAGCGCACCGACTACGACAAGCTCGTCATCGAAGTCTGGACCGACGGCCGCATCGAGCCGAAGGAAGCCCTCATCCAGGCCTCCAGCATCCTGCGCAAGCACATCGAGCCCTTCTACAACTACGACGAGGCGCTCGTGGCCTTCGACGAGACGGCGCCCGCGCAGAACCAGGAGAACCAGAAGATGAAGAAGCTCCTGAACATGTCCGTGAACGAGATCGAGCTCTCCGTCCGCGCGGCGAACTGCCTCAACAACGCGAACATCACCAGCGTCGGCCAGCTCGCCATGAAGACCGAGCAGGAGATGCTGAAATACCGCAACTTCGGCAAGAAGTCCCTCAACGAGATCAAGGAGAAGCTCACCGGGCTCGGCCTCTCGCTCGGCATGAAGTTCGAGGCCGGCCTCGTCGAATCCAACTCCGCCGAGGTGCGCCCCGCGACCGAAGGCTAATCCAGAACCAGCAGACACACTGAAATGCGCCACCAAAGGAAAACCGTAAAACTCGGCCGCAGGCAGGACCACCGCAACGCGCTGCTCGCGAACCTCGCCGTCAGCCTCATCGAGCACGGGCAGATCAAGACCACCGTCGCCAAGGCGAAGGCGGTCCGCCCGTTCGTCGAGAAGCTCGTCACCAAGGCGAAGAACCCCACGCTGCACTCGCGCCGCATGGCCCTCGCCGACCTCCGCCACAATGAAACCGCCGTCCGCAAGCTCTTCACCGAGATCGGCCCGCTCAATGCCGAGCGCAAGGGCGGCTACACCCGCATCGTGAAGCTCGGCCAGCGCCGCAGCGACGCCTCCGAAATGGCGATCATCGAGTGGGTGGACAAACCCGCCGTCGCCGCGCCCGAGCCGAAGGCCAAGGCCGCCAAGGGCGCCAAGGCTGCCAAGCCCGCCGAGGCGAAAGCCGAGGGCGAGGCGAAGCCCAAGCGCGCACCGCGCAAGAAGAAGACCGAAGGCGAAGCCGAGGGCTGAGCCGGAGTCTCACCGAAAGAAACTCGCGAAGGGCGGGCCTGCGAAAAGCGGGCCCGCCCTTTTGCTGTCGAAGGTCGAAGGTCCAAGGTCGAAGGCCGGCGGCATCCTGCCTTCGACCCTCGTCCTTCGTCCTTCGACCTCCGCCCTTCGCCACTCCCTTTTGCTTCCGCAATCGCACGCGCACGGCTATGCAACCCGGCGTGAACTCCGGATTCCTCGACAAACTCCTCGAACGCCTCGGCCGCGTCCGCCCCGAGGAGATCCGCGACTACGTCCACCGGCTCGCGGACGAGAAGGGATTCTTCGAGACGATTTTCGACGCGCTCCACGAGGGCGTCATCGTCACCGACCCCGGCGGCAGCATCACCTACCTGAACCGCACCGCCTGCGGCTTCTTCGGCATGGAGCGCGAGACGGCGATGGGCCGCCCCCTCGCCGAGCGCCTCCGCGGCCTCGACTGGAACGCCATCGCCACCTCGGAAAAATCCGTCTCCCGCGACATGGAGGTCTTCTATCCGCAGAACCGCTACCTGAACTTCTACGTCGCCCCGCTCCGCGTCGAGAAGGCGCCCGCGAAAAAGGGCGGCACGCCCGGCCAGGAGCTCATCGGCTACGCCGTCATCCTCCGCGACATCACCGAGAGCCGCAAGAGCACCGAGGAAACCATCCAGAGCGAGCGCATGAACGCCCTCACCCTCCTCGCCGCCGGCGTCGCCCACGAAGTCGGCAATCCGCTCAACTCCCTCCACATCCAGCTCCAGCTCCTCGCCCGGAAAATGCGCAAGCTCCCCGAGTCCCAGCGCAAGGACCTCCTCAAGAGCGTGGACATCGCGAAGGAGGAAATCACCCGGCTCGACACCATCATCCGCCAGTTCCTCGGCGCCATCCGCCCCGCGCGGCTCGAGCGCCGCCTCGAGAATGTGAACCACCTCGTCGAGGAAAGCGTCCGCTTCCTCAACGCCGAGACCACCGACCGCAGCATCATCGTCGAGACCGAGCTGCGCGCCGACCTTCCCCTGCTCGAACTCGACCGCACCCAGATCAAACAGGCCTTCTTCAACGTCATCCGCAACGCCTTCCAGGCCATGAAGACCGGCGGCATCCTCCGCATCCGCACGGACATGGACGACCGCTTCGTGAGCATCACCTTCGCCGACACCGGCGGCGGCATCCCCGAGGCCGAGATGAGCAAAATCTTCGAGCCCTACTTCACCACCAAGGCCGCCGGCAGCGGCCTCGGCCTCCTCATCGTCCGCCGCATCGTCCGCGAACACGGCGGCGAGCTCGAGCTCCTGAACGACTCCGGCAAGGGCCTCTCCCTCACCCTGAAACTGCCCCTCGACGACCAGCGCGTCCGCATGCTCCCCGCCCCCTCCGGGATCTGAGGCCGCCCCGCGGCCGGGAAAGGTGGCGGAATTTGGCCAAACGGGGCTTCCGAGGTGCATTTTTGGGCCGAAATCGCTGGAATTGGCCGTCTTTTGCCTCGTTGTCGCCGCAACATTGGGGTGCCGGAGCCTCCGGATTCCCGTCGTCGCCGCAACAATGGGCCACCGGAGCCTCCGGATCCCCGTCGCCGCATGCCCGCTGGGGGCGCTGGCAAATGGACGGTTCGCCGCGTGTCCGACGCAAGGAGCCGGGGCGCCCTCGCCCCGTGGTGCGCCGGGGCGGGGGCGCCCCGGCTCCTTGTCCGCCCGCCCGCCTGCGCCAAAAAAACCGGCGGCAAATCCCAGAACAACACGCCCCGCCGCTGCATCCGGGCACCCGAGTTTCGTGCGCCCCTTCGCCGTCACTGCACCGGGGCACCTTTGCCCCGCCCACCGGCCACCGGGCACTGAGCACTGGGCACTGAACCCCGCGCGGTGCGATGCGGCGGCTAGTAACCGAGCTTCTGCAGCTCGCGGTCGAGCTGCACCTGGAACTCCTCCACGTCGCCCGCGGGCGGACGGTAGCCCTGCTCCGCCGGCACCACGCCGAGGCGGCCCGTTTGATCCAGATACCACGTCGCGCTCTTGCCGTCGCTGAAGGTGACGTTGCCGCTGACGATCGTGCCGGGGCGCGCGAGCGCATCCACGGTGAGGGAGATTTTCCCCGCGGGTGCCGGGGCGGAATCCGGCGCGAGCGGCGAGACCGGCGCGGCGGCCTCGGGCGCGGGGCCCGCGGGGGCGTCCGTTTTTTCCGGCTCCGGCGCGGGCGGATCCTGCGGCACGAGCTTCAAGTCGTCCACAAGCAGGCGCACATCCATGTAGGTGAGGCGGATGCCGAACTCGTCGCCGAGGCGGCCCTGGATGTCGGAAAGCTTCGCGCCCTCCGCCAGCCACGCGGAGACTTTCTGTTTCTGCTCGTCGGTGAGTTGCATGGCTTCATCGGGGGAGATTGCGCGCGCAGAGGCAAGCGCCGAATGGGAAGCGGGGTGATTTTTTAACTACGAAGGACACGAAGGCCGCGAAGGATGCCGAAGCCACGGGGAGGCAGTGCGGCGCACGGCATCAGCGCGTGTCTGACCTTCGTGCTCTTCGTGCCCTTCGTAGTGAATCACTCGGCTTCCGTGCTCACCGTGCCGCCGAGCTCCTTCAGCGCCTGCTCGAAGGCGCGCCATGCGAGCATCGCGCACTTCACGCGCTGGGGGAACTTGCGCACGCCGCCGAGGAGCATGAGGTCGCCGAAGCCCTTCACGCCCGGCGCGGTGTCGGTCGTGACGAGCTGGTGGAAGGCGCGGAGAAATTCCTCGGACTCCGCGCGGGACTTGCCCTTGAGCTTCATCGTCATGAGCGAGGCGCTGGCCTGGCTGATGGCGCAGCCGCTGCCGGTGAACTTCACGTCCTCCACGCCGCCGTCGGGGCGGAATTTCACATGCAGGTCGATCTCGTCGCCGCAGGAGGGGTTGTCGCCGTGGACGCTCACCGCGCCGGGCAGCTCGCCGTAGTTCCGCGGACGCTTCGAGTGGTCGAGGATGACCTGCTGGTAGAGTTCTTCGAGTTCGGTGTTCATCGGTCGAAAAATTTGCGCGCGTCGCGGAGGATGGCGCCCATGCGGTCCACCTCGTCGGGCGTGTTGTAGAAATAGAAGCTCGCGCGCGTGGTGCCGGGGAGCTTGAGTTTCCGCATGAGCGGCTGCGTGCAGTGGTGGCCGCCGCGGAGTGCGAGGCCGTGCTCGTTGGCAAAGGTGGTGAGGTCGTGCGGGTGCGCCCACTCGGCGTGGAATGCCGCGAGGGCGCCGCGGTTTTTCGCCGGGCCGAGCACGCGGACGCCGGGGATTTCCGAGAGATGCTGCACGGCGAGCGCGGTGAGCTCCGCGTCGTGGTCGAAGATGGCTTGGCGGCCGATGGCCTCGAGGTAGTCGATGGCCGCGCCGAGGCCCACGGCGTCGGCGATGTTCGGCGTGCCGGCCTCGAAGCGGTGCGGCGGCTGCTTGTAGGTCGCGCGCTCGTAGGTGACGCTCACGATCATCTCGCCGCCCCCGTGCCACGGCGGCATTTTCTCCAGCAGCGCGAGGCGCCCCCACAGCGCGCCGCTGCCCGTGGGCGCGCAGATTTTGTGGCCGGAGAAAACGTAGAAGTCGCAGCCGAGGTCGCGGACATTCACCGGCATATGCCCGGCGGACTGCGCGCCGTCCACGAGCGTGGTGACGCCCGCAGCGCGTGCGGCGCGGCAGAGTTCGGCAGCGGGGTTGATGGTGCCGAGCGAATTCGAGACGTGGACGAACGCGAAGAGTTTTGCGCCGTCGAGCAGCGCGGGCTCGAAGGCCAGCGTGCCGTCGTCGGCGACGGGGACGAAGCGCAGCTTGGCGCCCGTCCTTTCCGCGAGGAGCTGCCACGGGATGAGGTTGCTGTGGTGCTCCATCTCGGTGAGGAGGATCACGTCGCCGGCCTTCACGTTGGCCGCGCCCCACGAGTTCGCGACGAGGTTGATGCCCTCCGTCGTGCCGCGCGTGAAGATGATCTCCTCCGTGTGCTCCGCGCCGAGGTAGCGCGCCACTTTCGCCCGCGCGCCCTCGAAGGCATCCGTTGCGCGCGAGCTGAGTTCGTGGAGCCCGCGGTGGACGTTCGCATTGTCGCGCTCGTAATAGCGGACGAGCGACTCGATGACGGCGCGCGGCTTCTGCGAACTGGCGGCGTTGTCCATGTAGAGCAACGGTTTGCCGTTCACCTGCTGCGCGAGAATCGGAAAGTCGGCGCGGACTTTCGCCCAATCAATGCTGGTCATCGCGGGCACCTTGTCACCGCGCCGCGGCGCGCGCAACTGCGGGCATCGCGGCCTTCGCGAGGCGCGGCCGGAGCGCGAGGGGAGGAAGTTCCCAGTGCTCAGTGTTCGGTGCTCAGTCCTCAGACTTGGAATGGCCAATCACTGAGGACTGAGCACCGGGCACTGGGAACTGGGAACTGCGCGCCGCCCCTCATCGCACTGGCATTTTCCCGGAGGCGGGTCTATACGATCCTCCCTTCCTCTTCCTGCCATGACTCCGCTCACCCGCCGCAACGCCATCAAAACCATCGTCCTCACCACGGGCGCGCTCGCCACTTCCGGCGCGTTCGCCCAGCCTCCGGCAGCCGCACCCGCGGCGCCCGAGGTCTTCAAGCTCCCGCCGCTCGGCTACGACTACGACGCGCTGGAGCCGCACATCGACGCGGAGACGATGAAGATTCACCACGACAAGCACCACGCGGCCTACGTGGCGAAGCTGAACGCCGCGGTGGCCAAGGAGGCGTCGCTCGCCAGCCGGAGCATCGAGGACCTGCTGCAGAAGCTCGACGCGGTGCCGGAGGCCGTGCGCAACGACATCCGCAACCATGGCGGCGGGCACTTCAACCACACGCTTTTCTGGCAGCACCTGAAGAAGGGCACCGGCGGGCCGCAGGGCGACCTGCAGAAGGCGATCGAGAAGGATTTCGGCTCCGTGGCGAAGTGGCAGGAGCAGTTCGGCGAGAGCGCGATGAAGGTGTTCGGCAGCGGCTGGACGTGGCTCGTCCTGCGTGGCGGCAAGCTCGCGATCGAAAACACGCCGAACCAGGACTCGCCGCTCAGCACCGGAGGCCAGCCCGTGCTCGGCCTCGATGTGTGGGAGCACGCCTATTACCTCAAATACCAGAACCGCCGCGTGGAATACGTGAAGGCATTCCAGGACGTGATCAACTGGGAGTTCGCCGGCACGCGCTACGGGAAGCTGAAGGGTTGAGCGGCGGCGGCAAGCAGGGGGAGAACACACGGGGCCGATGAGCACGCCCGCCATCTCGATCCAGAACCTCACCAAGGAGTTCACGAACCCCTCGGTCTTCGGCCGCGGGCGGATCACCGCGGTGAGGAACCTCTCGCTCAACGTGGAGGCGGGCCACGTTTACGGCCTGCTCGGTCCGAACGGCTCGGGAAAGAGCACGACGATGAAGATCGTCCTCGGCCTCGTCGCGCCGACCTCGGGCCGCACGTTCATCTTCGGCCGCGACAGCCGCGACGTGGAGAGCCGCGAGGCTGTCGGCTTCCTCCCTGAGAATCCCTATTTCTACAAATTCCTCACGGGCACGGAGACGCTGCATTTCTACGGCAAGCTCTGTGGCCTCGGCGGAAAAATGCTCCGCGACAAATCGCGCGAGCTGCTCGCGCTCGTCGGCCTCGAAGCTGCCGCGAACCGGCGCGTCGGCGGATACTCGAAGGGCATGCTCCAGCGCATCGGCCTCGCGCAGGCGCTCGTGCAGGAGCCCCGGCTGCTCGTGCTCGACGAGCCGACCGCCGGCGTGGACCCAGCGGGCTCGCATGAAATCCGCGATTTGATCCTGCGGCTGAAGGAGCGCGGCATCACCGTGATGCTCTGCTCCCACCTTCTCGGCCAAGTGCAGGAAATCTGCGACCGCATCGGCATCATGAACCACGGGGAGCTCGTCCGCGAAGGCGCGCTGAACGATTTGATCTCCATCGAAAACCAGACCGAGCTGGTGCTCGAGGATGTCTCCCCCGCCCTGCTCGCCGAGCTTCAGGAGCGCGCGGCAGCCGGCGGCGCGAAGGTGCTTGGCGCGCACAAGCCGCAGCAGAATCTCGAGCGCTACTTCCTCGATGTGACCGGCGGAAAGAAATGACCCTTCCTCCCACCACCTCCACCACCGCCGAGAAGGTCCACGCCTCCGCGCACAAGCTCTTCTCGCTCCGCCGCACACGGGCCATCGCGTCGAACACGTTCCGCGATCTCGTCCGGCAGAAGGTGTTCTATTTCATGCTGGTGTTCGCGCTGATCCTCATCGGCACGTCGCTCGCGATGGCGTCGCTGTCCTTCCAGGGCCAGCTCGAGACCGTGATGGACATCTGCCTCGGCGCCATGTCGGTCTTCACAATGCTGCTCGCGGTGCTCTCGACCGCGATGCTGCTGCCGAAGGACATGGAGGACCGCACCCTTTACACGATCCTCGCAAAGCCGGTGTCGCGCTTCGAATACCTCCTCGGCAAGCTGGCCGGGGTTGCCATGATCCTACTCATCGCGACGCTGCTGATGACCGCGGCGTTCTTTGTAGTGCTCCATTTCTGGCAGGGCCGGGCCATCGCAAACATCGAGCTGAACGAGACTGCCGAGCGCGCCGCAGCCGCGATCGCGAAGGTGAAGTCGGGCACGTTCACGCCGACGCTCTTCGGCGGCATCGGCGTGATTTTTCTGCGTTCCATCGTGTGCGCCGCGCTCACGATGATGTTCTCGTCCTTCGCCTCGTCGTGGCTGTTCACCGTCATCATTTCGCTGATGACGATCCTGGCCGGGCACCTGGTGCCCATCGCGCGCAGCGTGTGGCAGTCGCCCGTCGGCGGGGCCATGGAACTGCCGTATCACCTCGCCGTCCTGCTCCGCGTGATCACGGTGTTCGTGCCGGACATGCAGCTCTTCAATGTCGTGGACGACATCGCGGTCGGCGTCTCGGTGTCGAACGAGATCTTCCTCCACGTCGCGATGCTCGGCGCGGGCTACGTCCTGATCTACCTGCTCGTGGGATACCTGTTCTTTGCCTGGCGCGAGCTATGACAGGGCGCCTGCTTGGTTTCCTCGTCCTCCTCGTCTGGGGCATGGTGAAAATGCCCATCGAGGGCCGCCTCGAACAGCGCATGCAGGACTCGCGGCTCGGAGGCTTCAAGCCGACAGCAAGCCTCCGCCAGCAGGCCGGTCAGGCGGGATTCCTCGCAGCGCTCGGCGGGCTGCGCGCCGCAGTGGCGGACCTGCTGTGGATCCGAGCGCATTCCGCGTGGTCGGAGGTGCAATACGGCCGCATGAAGCTGCTCTTCGACACCTGCACCTCGATGCAGCCGCGGCGGGTGGTCTTCTGGGACGTCAGCGCGTGGCACATGGCATGGAACGGCGCGGCGCACATCCAGAACTCCGTGAAGGACCCCGCCGAGCGGAAGGCGAAGATGATGGAGTTCTTCAAGCTCGGTGAGGACTTCCTGCTCCGCGGCATCGAGAGCAATCCCGACAGTTGGGAACTCTACGACCGGCTCGGCCTCCTCTACCGCGACAAATTTCAGGACATGGCGAAAGCCTCCGCCGCATACGAGGAGGCTTCAAAGCGGCCCGGCAACCTCGAATACACGCGGCGCTTTGCGGCCTACTATCTGGCCGACGTGCCCGGCCGCGAGCGCGAGGCCTACGACCGGCTGCTGGCGATCTTTCATGAGGGCGAGCGCGAATGGCTGCCCACGCTGCTGCGGCAGCTCCAGAAAATGGAGGAGAAGCTCGGGATTCCAGACGCCGGGCGCATCTACCACACCGTCGTCAAGCTGGCCTCCGAACCCGGCAAGGAGGACGCCGCCTACACCGCCCTCCGCGACCTGATCAAGACCGGAGCGCGCCAACCGGACGTCATCGAAGCCGCACACTCCCTAGAACAAAAGATGGACATCCCCGCGGAGCGCCGGATTAAGCTGCCGCCCAAAGACCAGATCCCACCCGCCTGACCCGATGCGAATCGCTATCTTCGGAGACGTTCACTCCAACCTCGAAGGCCTCGAAGCCGTGCTGGCCGACGCGAAGGCGCACCACTGCACCCATTTCGTCTGCCTCGGCGACATCGTCGGCTACAACGCAAACCCCAAGGAGTGCCTCGACATCGTCCGCGCCCTCGAGTGCCCGACCGTGAAGGGAAACCACGACGAGCTCGCGTGCATGGACAGCCACCCGAGCAATGTCTCCGGCCTCGCCAACGAAGGCATCGCCTACACCCGCGCGCAGCTCACCCCCGACGATCTCGCGTGGCTCGACGCGCTGAAATTCGTCCGGCAGGTGCGCGACTTCACCATCGTCCACGCCACCCTCGATACGCCGCACAAATGGGGCTACGTGCTGAACCAGCTCGATGCGGGCGCGAGCTTCAGCTACCAGCACACGCAGGTCTGCTTCTTCGGCCACACCCACGTGCCGCGCGCCTACATCCGCGATCATCACGTCCGCACCATCGAGCGGTGGGACACGATCGTCATCGAGCCGGGGAAAAAATACTTCCTCAACGTCGGCAGCGCCGGCCAGCCGCGCGACGGCGACTGGCGCGCGTCGTATGCGATCTTCCACCTCAAGGAGCACCATGTCGAACTCCGCCGCCTCGAATACGACGTCGAGACCACGCAGAAGAAGATCATCGCCGCCGGGCTCCCTCCGCGCCTCGCCACCCGCCTGAGCGAGGGACGCTAGGGATTCGGGATCTTGTGCGAAATCCCGGCGGTCCCCCGAGCGCCGAGAAATCCCCATTCCAAAATCCAGTATCCCAAATGCCGGCCCAGGCTCCCCGCTCCATCCTCGTCATCAAGCCGAGTTCCCTGGGCGACGTCGTCCACACGCTGCCCGCCGTCGCGCGGGTGCGCAGGCGCTGGCCGGATGCGAAGCTCCGCTGGCTGGTGAACCCCGAGTGGGCGCCGATCCTCGCGGGCAATCCCGACATCGATGAAGTGCTCGAATTTCCCCGGCAGCGCTTCCGCGGCATCATGGGCTGGATGCGCCTTCCGGGCTGGGTCCGAGAACTCCGAAAGAGCGCACAGTCGGACCTCGTGCTCGATTTCCAGGGCCTGCTCCGGAGCGCATGCATCGGCCGCAGGCTCGGCGGTGAATGCTGGGGCACTTCCGACTCGCGGGAAGGTGCGCGGTTTTTCCACCACCGGATCGTCACCGTCCCACCGCGGGCCGAGCCGCTTCACGCGGTGCGCCGCTACCTCGCCCTCGTCGAGGCGCTCGGCTGCGACACCTCGGAGCCGCTCGAATGGCGGCTGCCCGCCGGCACTCCGCCCGCCGGCTGCCCGGATGAATTCATCCTGCTGCACCCGTTTTCCCGCGGCGAAGGCAAGTCCCTCACCGTGGAGGAAGTCACCTCCTTTTGCCGCGATGTTGCGCCGGCGAGAGTCGTCCTCGCAGGCCGCAGCGAACTCACCGTCCCCGCCATGCCGAATGCGGTGAATCTGCTCAATGCGACGACGCTGCCGGAGCTCTGCTGGATGTTGCGAAAGGCGGCCTTCACCGTGAGCGTGGACAGCGGACCGATGCACATCGCCGCCGCACTCACGCCGAATCTGCTGTCAATTCACACGTGGAGCGACCCGCGAAAAGTCGGGCCGTTCGCACCGGCGGCATGGATATGGAAGGACGGCAAAATCGGCCGGATGGCGGATTTCCCAGCGGGCAACGACTGGCCGCGCAACGCGCTCGGGCGCTGGGTCGCGGAGAAAACCAGACAGCCCGCGGACTAGCTCGCCGGCTTCAGCTTCGCACCGAGCTGCTCGCCGAAGGTCGTGAGCTGGTTCACCACTTCAGGGCTGCGCTGCAGGACAGCCTTCGCAAGGCGCTCAAGGTGCGCGGGATTCCGCTGGCCGAGTTCACTGAGGGCCATGACCACCGCGAACATGTTGTTAATCGCATGCTTCATCTCGCGGTATTTCATGTGGAGCGCCTCAAGTTCGCTGCGGGTGAGGAGCGGTTCGTTCGGGTCCATGAGCGTGGTGGTGGTTTCTTGGGCGGTGATCATGCGCTCGATTTCTGTTGGCTGTTTGGCAGAAAGAGAGCGCAGGAACAGTGCCATCGGTACGGACTTTCTGCCGCCCTCCGCGGCGCGCAAGTTTCCACTTTGCGACCCCGTCTTGCGGGTGCTTCACTGCACGGTTGCAGACGTGCCATCCGAATGCCCGCAGACGTGATCCGCATCACTGGCGCCCGCCAGCACAACCTCAAGAACCTCACGCTGGAGATCCCGCGCGAGAAGCTCGTCGTGATCACGGGGCTCAGCGGCTCGGGGAAGTCGTCGCTCGCCTTTGACACGCTCTACGCCGAGGGGCAGCGGCGCTATGTGGAAAGCCTCTCGGCTTATGCGCGCCAGTTCCTCGACCAGATGCAGAAGCCGGACGTGGACTTCATCGAGGGCCTCTCCCCCGCCATCGCCATCGAGCAGCGCAGCAGCGGCGGCAACCAGCGCTCGACCATCGCGACCACGACGGAAATCTACGACTACCTGCGCGTGCTCTACGCCGCCATCGGCAAGCCGCACGACCCCAAGACGGGCCGCGTGATCCGCCGGATGACTCCGCAGGAAATCGCCGATGCCATCCTCGCGCTGCCGCAGGAAAGCCGTGTCATCCTGCTCGCCCCGATTGTCAGCGGCGAAGCCGGCGAGTTCCGCGACGTGCTCGAAAAGCTGCGCCGCGAGGGTTTCGTGCGGGTGCGGGTGGATGGCGAGATCGTCGAACTCGGCGGGCCGACGCCGATCCGTTTGGACAAGACGAAGGCTCACCGCATCGAAGCCGTGGTGGACCGGCTCGTCGTTCGTGACGACATCCGCACTCGGCTCGGCGACAGCGTCGCGACCGCCCTGAAATGGGGCGACGGCAAGCTCACCGTGCTGATTCCACCCGACTCCGCCGATGGAAGCGCAAAGCCGGTGCTGCGAAACTTCAGCGTCCATTTCGCCGACCCGGACACCGGCTTCACGCTGCCCGCGCTCACGCCGAAACATTTCTCCTTCAACAGCCACCACGGCGCCTGCCCGGCCTGCCAGGGCCTCGGCAGCGAGCAGTTCATCGATGCGGACCTGCTCGTGACGAACACCGACCTCTCGCTCGCCGACGGGGCGATCGTGCCGTGGGCGAAGGCCAACGCGCGCATGCAGGGCTACTACAATGGAGTGCTCGAATCGCTGTGCCGCGCATTCAAGGCAAAGATGGAGACGCCGTGGCGTGACTTGCCGGAGAAATTCCAGCAGGCGCTCCTGCTCGGCACCGGCGAACTGGAGGTCGAGCTCACATGGGGCGAGAAGAGCAGGCGCGAGGCAGTGAGGAAGCCGTTCGAGGGAGTCGCCGCGCAGCTCCAGCACCTTTACGAGACGACCGACAGCGAGCTTTCGCGCCAGCGAATCCGCGCCTACATGGGCCGGCGCACCTGCCGCGTCTGCAGGGGAGCGCGGCTGCGCCCGGAGATTCTCGGCGTCACGATCACGAGCGCGGAGAGCGAGAAGAACGTCCACCAGTTCTGCAGCCTCACGGTCGCGGACGCGCGGTGGTTCATCGAGCACCTCGCACTCACGGAGACAGAGCGTGTGATCTCCACGGAAGTCGTCCGCGAAATCAGGAACCGGCTCGCATTCATGGAGGAGGTCGGCCTAGGCTATCTCTCGCTCGACCGGGAAAGCGGCACGCTCAGCGGCGGCGAGGCCCAGCGCATCCGGCTCGCAACGCAGATCGGCAGCGGGCTTGCGGGCTGCCTCTACGTGCTCGACGAGCCAAGCATCGGCCTGCACCAGCGCGACAATGACCGACTCATCGGCACACTGCGGCGCCTTCGTGATCTCGGCAACAGCGTCATCGTCGTCGAGCACGACGAGGACACCATCCGCGAGGCGGATCACGTCGTGGATCTCGGCCCCGGCGCCGGAACTCGAGGCGGGCATCTCATCGCGCAGGGCACACCCGACGAGGTGGCGGCGAATCCAAACTCCCTCACCGGCCAGTATCTCGCGGGCACGACCCGCATTCCCGTTCCAAAGAAGCGGACGGCACCCCGCACCGGCCACCCGTCGCCGGCCAACACCCAGGGGATTTCCCCACCCGGCTGGCTCAGCGTCGTCGGCGCGAGCGAGAACAACCTGCAGGACGTGACCGCGCATTTCCCGCTCGGCTGCATCACGTGTGTCACCGGCGTGAGCGGCAGTGGAAAAAGCACGCTCGTGGACGACATCCTGCGCCGTGCGCTGTTCCGGCATTTCTACCGGGCAAAGGACAAACCCGGACGCCACCGCGCGATCCTCGGCTTGGAGCACGTGGACAAGGCGATCGTGATCGACCAGACGCCCATCGGCCGCACGCCGCGGAGCAATCCTGTGACCTACACCGGCGCATTCGGCGGCATCCGCGATCTCTTCGCCGGGCTGCCCGCGTCACGCATCCGCGGCTACGACAGCGGGCGCTTCTCCTTCAACGTGAAGGGCGGACGCTGCGAGGCTTGCGAAGGCGACGGCGTGAAGAAGATCGAGATGCACTTCCTCGCCGACGTGTATGTCGAATGCGAGGTCTGCCGCGGGCGCCGCTACAACCGCGAGACGCTCGAGATCACCTACAAGGGCAAGAACATTGCCGACATCCTCGACATGACCGTGGACGAGGCGGGCCGGTTTTTCCGCAACATCCCGGGCGTGTCCGACAAGCTGCTCGCACTCGACGACGTCGGCCTCGGCTACCTGCACCTCGGCCAGAGCGGCACCACGCTCAGCGGCGGAGAAGCCCAGCGCATCAAGCTCGCCGGCGAGCTCGCGAAGAAGGCGACCGGCCGCACCGTTTACATCCTCGACGAGCCGACCACCGGCCTGCATTTCGCCGACATCCACAAGCTGCTCGAGGTGCTCATGAAGCTGCGCGACGCCGGCAACACGCTCATCATCATCGAGCACAGCCTCGAGGTGATCAAATGCGCGGACTGGCTGCTCGACATGGGGCCGGAGGGCGGAAGCGGAGGCGGACGGCTCGTCGCGGAGGGAACGCCTGAGCAAGTCGCGAGAGTTGAGCAAAGCCACACGGGGCGCTATCTCCGGAGGATGTTGAACGGAACGGCGACGACCGCCGCTGCAAACCGCCCATGAGAATCCACCTGAATCGGACGCCCAGGCACGCGCTCGCCGCACTCGCGAGCGCACTGTCGCTCGTGGCTTGCAATTCATCCGCGGGAGAGCCGGCGGCACTCGTCGTCGATGCGCGTGCGGCAATCGCCGAGAGCATTCCCGAAGTCGCGATTGCGAAACTCCGCGAGGCGCTCGCCAGCCTGCCTGTCGGAAGCGAGGAGCGGCCGGAAGCGCTCGCGCTCCTCGCGGAGGCGCAGATCGACACCGGCCGCCCTGCAGACGCGCTCGAAACGCTCTCGCAGGTTCCCGGCGACGACCCCCGAACAGTGAAGCTCCGCGCCCTCTCTCTCGCGGCGCTCGCACGCTGGGAGGATGCCCTCGCGCAATTTGAAACGCTGGCAGCGCGCGATGGGGACAAGAATGCCGCGCTGGTGGGAAAGGCCGAGTGCCTGCAGTCGCTGGGCCGCACCAAGGAGGCCGCGGAGGCGTTGAAACTGTCCGCGCTTTCAAGCGGTGCGCCGGCGATTCTCCGGCTGCGCCTCGCGGCGCTGTTCGTCGAACTGGGCCAAATCGACGATGCGCGTGGGCTGCTCGGTTCGGCCTCGAAGTCACCCTCGGAGGAAAACCTGCGCCGCTATGTCCAGGCCCGCATTCATCTTCACGAGAAGAAGCCAAAGGCCGCGCTCGACGATCTCGCGCCGTTCATCACCGCGCCGGACGCTGCGCCGCCGGAGGGGATTTCGCAGAACCTCCGAGCCGCCGCCGCGCTGGCGGAGGCGGACGCCCGTCTCGCCGCCAGCGGGCCGGAGACTGCCGAGAAGGTGTTGGAAGCATTCATCCGCCAAAATCCCGCGAGCCCGCAAATAGCGACGGTCTTTCGCAGGCTCGACCAAATCTACGTCGGCGACCGCAGCACCGACGAAGGCCCCCTGACGCGGATGGCTGCGGAGCTTCCGCCGCAGGCGGCAGCCCAGGCGCAGTTTTACCTCGGTCGCATCCATCTCCGCGCAAAGCGCCTTGAGGCCGCCGACGCGGCGCTGAGGAGATTCCTCGAGCGGTTTCCCGAACACGCCCTTGTCCCCTACGCCCACGCAGCACTCGCGGAGATCGCGCAAAGCCGCGGCGACCTCTCCGGCGCGGAGGGCGCGCTCGACGCCGCTTCGCGCACCGCGCAGACCGACGCCCTGCGCGCGGAACTAGCCCTGCAGACCGCCCTGCTGAACCTGCTGCAGGGCGAATACGTCCGCGCATCCACCGGCTTCAACAACGCGGCCCAGCGCTCGCCGGCGCTGAAGATCAGCGCGCGCTACGACTCCGCGCTTTCCTGGCTGCGGCAGAAGAACTACGCGCGATTCACGGAGGATCTCGCGGCGTTCACCGCAGAATTCCCAAACCAGACGCTCGCCGGCAACCTCCGCATCGAGGAGGGTCTCGTGCGCGCTCGCTCCGGAGACCAACAGGCCGGGACGACGCTCAAGGCGTTCCTCGCGGACTTCAAACAGCACCCCCGCCGCGCCGAGGCCCAATTGGCGCTGGCGGAACTCGCCCTCGACGAAGGCAGGACCAGCGACGCTCAGAAGCTCCAGCAGGCCGCCGTCGCGGAGGCCACGCCGGAGACCCGGGAGCACGCTGACTATCTCGGCATTTTCCTCGAGGAGGCGAAGCAGCCGCGGAATGACGAGCAGACGATCGTGCGGGCGCGCGATTTCATTGCAAAATACCCCTCCGCCGCGGCGCTCGACGAGGTGCGGATGAAGCTTGGAGAAATCTATTTCCGCCGCGAGGACTACCTGAAGGCGCAGGAGCAGTTCGAGACTCTCGCCCGCGAAAAGCCCGATGGCGCGCACGCCACCGCCGCGCTGTTCCTCGCAGCCCAGTGCTCGATGCGCCTGCTCAGCACGGAGTCGCTGAACCACGCGCTCGAACTCTTCGGCGCCGTCGCGGCAAAGCATGGGGCGCTCGAACCGCATGCGCGGCTCCACCAGGCCATCGTGAAGAACAAGCTCGGTGCCCCGGATGAAGCAGTGAAGATTTACGACAGCATCCTCTCCGCTCAGCCACCGGCCGACTTGGAGATCCGCCTCGCCGCTCTCACGGGAAAAGCGGACAACCTCGTCGCGCTCGGCAAGACGGACGCGAAGCAGTTCGCCGCCGCAACCGCGACCTACGATCAGATCCTCGCCACCGCCGGAGCCTCGGCCACTTGGAAAAACCAAGCCGCTTACAAGAAGGCGAAGACCCTCGAACTCCAGGACCAGCGCGACGCGGCGCTCGCCATCTTTTACGACATCCTCCAGCGGACTGCGTCCGGCCCGCGGGAAACGTTCTGGTTTGCCAAAGCCGGCTTCGATGCCGCCGCACTCGCCGAGTCACGGCAGCAGTGGAAGAGCGCCGTCGGCATTTACGAAAAAATGGCCGCCATTCCCGGCCCCCACTCCGAACAGGCCCGCCAGCGCATCCGCAAGCTGCGGCTGGAACATTTCCTCTGGGACTGACTGGTTTCCTGGATGGTGCGCGGTGCAGGGTTCGAACCTGCGACCCCTACCGTGTCAAGGTAGTGCTCTACCACTGAGCTAACCGCGCATTGCGAGGGCGCGGAATGAAACGCTGAGCGCCTCGGATGGCAAGCGGAATCCCGCGATCT
>JBGAPU010000114.1:0-19198 GCA_044221035.1 Chthoniobacteraceae bacterium
ACGCTGCTCATCGCGCCGGACGACTTCGCGTCATACACGATCGACGCGGTCTGGTTCACGTCGCGGTTCACGTCCATGAGCAGCTTCGAGTCGCGCAGGGCCATCGCGGCGACATTCATGCCGATGCTCGAGTCGCCGGGGCTGCTCGTGAAAATCGGCACGCCGTATTTCCATGCCGCAGCGAGGACGCTCGTTTCCTTGATGCCGAGCTTCTTCTCGCGGGCCGCGACGTATTTCCCGAGGAGAAAGTGGAACTCGTCAGTGCCCATCGTGCGCTGGAACTCCGGCCCCTGGATGACCTCGCGCACGAACGCATCCGTATCGAGAAGCACGTCGTAATCGAACAGCACGTCGTAAATGCGGATGATGCCCTCCTTGCGCAGCACGACATCGTTGAGGAATGGCGAGCCCGCGAACAGCTCCATGCCGAGGCCGTAATGCAGGTCGTGGTAGAGGTTCGCGCCGGTCGAGATGATCCAGTCCACAAAGCCCGCCTTCATCAGCGGGATGATCGCCGCCTTGCCGAGTCCCGCCGGCGTGAGCGCGCCGGTGAGCGACATGCCCACCGTGCCGTTGCCCGCGATCATTTTCTGCGTGAAAAGGCGGCACGCCTCCGCGAGGCGAGCGCCGTTGTAGGCCTTGAAGGTGTCGTCCACGAGCTGCGCGACACTCAGGCCGCGCCGGATCGAGTTCGGCAGCAAACGCGGGAATTTTTTGTTCAGAGACATGGCCCGTGCCGTGTAGGGCGCGAGCGCGTGTGGGTCAATGGTGCCGCGCTGCCGGCGCTGAACTCAGCGCGGCGAAATTCGAACAACGCACCATTCACTGAGAACTGACAACCGCGCACCAAGCACTCATCCTCCCCTCATGCCCCGCGACCTGCCCGGCGAACCGCTCGACCCTCCCTACCCGCCCCGCATCGTCGCGGAGACGGACGACTTCCTCGTCGTGGACAAGCCGCCCTTCCTCCGCATCCACCCGAGCAAGCCCGACCAGATCGACACGCTCTGGAACGAACTCCGCGCGCTGCTCGCCTACGAAATCGCCAACGGCGGCCAGGTCAGCATCATCAACCGCCTCGACCGCGAAACGAGCGGCCTCGTCCTCGTCGCGAAGCACCGCGCCGCCGCGAGCCACTATTCGCAGCTCATGGAGCGCCGCGGCATCGGGAAGGAATACCTCGCACTCGCCGCCGGCTGGCCCGCGCAGGACGAGTGGACCGTGGATGCGCCCATCCTCCGCCAGGGCGACATCCGCCCTTCGCAGATTTACCTCAAGCAATGCGTCCACCCCGACGGCGCCGCGGCGCTCACGCGTTTCCGCGTCGAGCGACGCTTTGAAAAGGACGGCGCGCACTTCGCACTCATCCGCGCATTTCCCGCCACCGGGCGCATGCACCAAATCCGCGTCCACCTCGCGCACAGCGGCCACCCCATTGTCGGCGACAAACTCTACGGCCCCGACGAGACGTGCTACCTCGACTTCATCGAGCACGGCTGGACCCCCGCCCTCGCAAAGCGCCTGCTGCTTCCCCGCCACGCGCTGCATTCCTGCACACTCACGACCGCCGGGCACGAATGGCGCACCGGCCTCGCCGCCGACCTCGCCGCGTGGGCGGAGTGCGCGTGATCCCCCGCACACTTTTCCGGTGATGTTTCGCCTGCCAAACGTCATGGACCTCTGGCATGCTGCGGCTGCCGCGAATGACCACGGAGCACTCCCCATCCCCAGCCGGCGCGCCTTTCCTCACGACGCGGTGGACTTGCGTGCGGCTCGCAAAGGCGGACTCCGACGAAGGCCGGCGCGCACTGGCCGAGCTGTGCGGCGCGTATTACGAGCCGGTGGTCGCGTTCCTGCGATGCGTGCTGCGCGATGCGGACGCGGCGCGGGAAATGAGCCACGCGTTCTTCGCGGAAATGCTCGCCGGCGGGGCGATTCACACGGCGGAGCGCGGCCGCGGGAAATTCCGCTCCTACCTGCTCGGCGCGGTGAAGCACTTTGCGGCGCGGCAGCGCGAGTCCGCGCGGCGGCTGAAGCGCGGCGGCGGCGTGGAGATGACGGCGCTGGACACCGAGGCGGAGGCGGTCTCCGACCCCGCGCGGCGCGAACCGGATGCGGAGTTTGACCGCCAGTGGGCGGTGACGGTGCTGGCACGCGGCCTCGATGCGCTGCGGACCGAATGCGCCAGCGAGGGGCGCGGCGCGTTTTTCGAGACGGTGAAGCCGCTGCTCACGGGCGACGCGGCGCACGGCGAGCAGGGCGCGCTGGCGTCGGCGTGCGGGATGAGCATCGAGGCATTCCGCATGGCGGCGCACCGGCTCAGGAAGCGCCTGCGCCAGTGCGTGAAGGCGGAGATCGCCGGCACGCTCGACGAGGGCGCGGACGTCCAGGAGGAGATGCAGTCGCTGTTTGCCGCCCTCGGGGGATGAAAATGCGCGTTATGATTTCCACGCGGCGCGTCAGGACACGGGCATGAGCGATTCCACCTCCAAATTTTGCCAGCAGTGCGCGGCTCCGATGCCGGCAGACGCGCCAGGCGGCCTCTGCCCGCGCTGCCTCATGGCACAGATCGTCGAACCGACGCAGGATGGCTCCAATGTCCCGCGCGCCTCCGCTCCGACACCCGACCAGCTCGCGCCGCACTTTCCACAGCTCGAGATCCTCGAGTGCCTCGGCCGCGGCGGAATGGGCGTGGTTTACAAGGCGCGGCAGAAATCGCTGAACCGCCCCGTCGCGCTGAAGCTGCTCGCGCCCGAGCGCGCCGACGATCCGCAGTTTGCCGCGCGCTTCGAGAGGGAGGCGCATGCGCTCGCGGCGCTGAGCCATCCGCACATCGTGGCGGTGCACGACTTCGGAAAAGCGGGCGGCTTCTTCTACCTGCTGATGGAGTTCGTGGACGGCGTGAATTTGCGCCAGCTCCTGCAGGCGAAGAAGCTCACGCCGAAGGAGGCGCTCAGCATCGTTCCGCCCGTGTGCGACGCGCTCCAGTGCGCGCACGATCACGGCATCGTGCATCGCGACATCAAGCCGGAGAACCTGCTCATCGACAAAAGCGGCACCGTGAAAATCGCGGACTTCGGCATCGCGAAGATCATCGCGCGCGACACGGACACTGCCATCCCCAGCGATGACGGGCGGAGCTCGCCGTCAGGGATGCCCGCCTCACTTCCCGCGGGCACGCCCGACTACGCCGCGCCGGAGCAGCGCGCGGCGGGCGGCGACGTGGATCACCGCGCGGACATCTACAGCCTCGGCGTGGTGCTCTACGAGATGCTCACCGGCGAGCGGCCGCGGGGGAAATTCGAGGCGCCATCCAAGCGCGTGCAGGTGGATGTGCGCATCGATGAGATCGTGCTGCGCGCGCTGGAGAAGACGCCGGAGATGCGCTTCCAAACGGTGGCCGAGATGCGGACGCAGGTGGAGAGTCTCTCGAAGCCGCTTTCAGATTCAGGTTCCAACAGCGGACGCGACGCGACTCCGGGCCGGCCCAGGCGTTTCACGACGGCGGGCATTCTTTTCATTTTGTCCGGCATCGCTTTCTGCGTGCTCTCGATGCGGTCCCACTTCCGGGCCATCGAGACCGCCCGCGATGAGCAGGTGCGCCGCGTCACCCAGCTCCGGAATGACTGGCAGGCTCAAGTGCAGGCCGCATCGAACGCCCGCAACAGGGCCGCCGCTGCCGCGGCACGAGCGCAGGACAGCGCCGCATCACCCGAGGTGCGGGAGAAGGCCCGCATGGAGGAGGAGGCATTCCGGGGGCAGGCATCGGTGCGGGAGCAGGACGCAGCGAGATTCCACGACAAACTGAGCACCGTATCAGCGCCGCTGGATGAAAAGCCGGAACGGGCGGTATTGCTCCTCCTTCCCGGGGCCGCTTGCCTGGTGGCGGGCTTGCTGATGCTAGTCCGCCGGAATGCGGGGCGTGGTGACGAGCGTTCGACGCCGGAACCAGCGGCAGAGGGCGCACCGAGCCTCCAGCGGTTCCCGCGGGCTGCAGTGTGGGGCGCGGCTTGGGCGCCGATGGTTCTGTTCGCAATCGTCGCAGTCGCGGGCGTGTCTTACGACAACACCGGCACTCCGCCAAAACCCGAATGGTGGCAGCTCCTCATCGGCTTCACCCTGCTGCCGCTGGGCGCGCTCGCGCCGTTTGGCACGACCATTCTCGGCTGGATCTCGGTGACACAAATCCGCCGCTCCGCCGGGAAGCTCTGCGGCATGTGGCTCGCGGTGCTCGATGGCCTGCTGTTCCCGCTGCTCCTGCTCGATGCGCTCATCTTCGCGGCATTCGGAGCCGGGATCTATTTTCTCCAGCAGGGCCCGCCAAACCCGCGGGCCGCCGCGTGGCCACAGCCTCCGGACTTCAGCGGCGACCAGCTCAAAATGAAATGGCTGATGCTCGCCCTCGTCCTTCTCGCCGTCGCGCTCGTGGTGTGGCTGGACTTCCTCATCGTCCGCGCCGTGTGGCGCGCGGTGAACCGCAGCGGGGCTGCCGCCGCTCCCGAAACGCCGGCGACGCGCGGACCATCGCGGGGTGTCCACGCGGTGCTGTGGACGGTGTTCACGCTGTGCCTCGTCAACTTCGCGACGCCGCACATCACCCAGCTCGGCAACAACCCCTACCGCACCTTCGAACTCGGCCTCGTCACATCGCCGTGGCTCGTCGTGCATCCGCAGTTCGTGGATCCGAGCCGCGTCGTCCGGGCCTTGTCGCTGAATTTCACCACGCCGTCGTTCCTCTCGGGGATCGTCGCCGCCGGCTTGGGCATCGCCCTGCGGCTCACGCGGAGGAAACCCGGGACGGACTCCGGCCGGGGCCGCTCCCCCTCCGTGAAAATCGCGTGGGGCATCGGCGGGAGCGTCGCCACGGGCGCGCTAATCCTGGCGGTTCACTTCGGGCGCATCGGAATGGAGAGGGCTCGGGGGAATTCCACCGTCGCGGTCTCTGTGGCGCGGGCGACGACCGCCGCGAACATGCTGATCCTCGATCTCCACATCCGAGCGTCGGACAGCGCTTGCCGGGTGGAGCTGGTGTTCAACGGACCGGCGAGTGCCACAGGGAAAAAACCGGGCACCCCACCACCCGGCCATGGCATCGATTGCCTCTGGCCAAATGAATCGATGGAAATCAACGCACGCCTTTTCCCGGGGCCCAATCCTCGACGTGTCGGACTCGTGTTCCCCGATTCGGAGACGGCGCGCGAGGCGCAGCGGAGTCTCCGCCCGCTAGGTCCCCTCGCCGCGACCGGGCACGGGAAGCAAGCAGGCACACTCCTCGCGACCACCGGGCCGAACGGTCGATACACCGCGGGCATCGTCGTGAGCCGAATGGAACCGGCGGTTGCCGTCACGGCGCCGAAGCCGATCCCACCGGGGGTGATTAATCTCGGGGAATCGCGCCTCGCGCTCACTTACAGCATCGCCGAGCTGCGCGGGCAGATCGTGGAACGGCCCGGGGAAAGGCCGGAGCTGGAAAAGGAAATCGCTGCCCGTGAAACGAGACGCGCAGAAATCACCACGGACCTCGCTGCACTCCTGCGCGGCACCGACGCGGCACCCCTGATGGACCGCGCCGAATCGCTCACACGCGAGATCGCCGAGGCATCGCAGACGGGCGACAGCTCCCGAATCGAGGCACTCCACAAAGAACTGTCCGCGCTCGATGAGACTGTCACGGAGACCATTCACCGCGCACTGCCCGAGGCGCGGAACCGGATGCAGAGACAGCCGGGCCGCTGGGGAAAGCCTCTCGCGGATCTCCATCTCGATCTGGCAACGCTCCTAATGACGCACAAGGAAGCGCACCCGCTCGTTGTCGAGATGCACGAGCGCATCGCGGCACAGCAGGAAACGGACAACGCGCTAGCGCGCGGCGAAAGCGACGCGCTGGCGGAACTGCGTGGCCAGATGGCGGTGCTGGGGAGAAGGCTGAAGCCGTCTCATCCGCGCCTTCTCGAACTTCAGGCGCAAATCGACGAGCAGCAGAACAAGGACTCCGCGCAAAAAATCGGAGATTCGCCAGCACTGATGCCTTCGGGCAAAGCCGTCGTTCAAAAGCCTGCCGCCAACTCCCCCGGCGACTCCCCGCTCACCACACCCATCGTCGGCGGCGATGATTCTCCCGCGGGCATCGCGAAGGCGCAGCAGCTCGGCGTCGCGGCGGCGGCGAAGGACATCGCGGCGGGCAATTTCCGCATCCTCGCCTATGGGCTCGTGAAAATCGAACCGGACGCGGTGGACGAGGAAACCGGCTTCCGGCTGCAATCCGTGGCGGGAACGATTCTCGGCAGTTCCTTCCAGGCCGAGGCCGACGCCTACAACTTCGCCATGCGCGACCACTGGCAGAAGCACATCCGCTGGGTGATGCCGGTCGCAGGCAACGTCGCCGCCAAGCCCGGCACCTATGCGCTGCCGAACGACCTGAAGCTCACCATCCCGGATGCGCCGGTGCGCCGGGACGGCCAGACGCCCACTCTCGACGCGCAGCTCGTCTGGGGACAGTCGCACAGCAAGCCCGGCGCGAGCTACGACATCAGCCTCTCGCCCGACTTTCCTTCCGCGATCGCATGGAGCGCCGACGGCAACATCCTCTGGGTCGCATGCTCCGCGAAGATGAGCGCCGAGCCCGGTGGAAAGGTCAGCCACTTTCTCCGCACCCTGCACGTGCACGGCCCCGGCGAGGTGGATGAGGAAATCCAAAATCCCCCGGAGGTGGACGCCACCCTTCGCGCGAAGCTCCCGGCGGAATTCCGCGGAATCTTCGGCCCGCCTGCGCCACCGTCGCGTTGAACGGGTGACCGTCGCAGATGGACGAATCTCTTTCGCCCAACCTACCCGCCAACCCGGACCCTCGCGCGGCGCGCGGTCAGTTTTCCTCGTCGTCGGAATCGACGGGCTCGGGGATGCGTTTGAAGTGGACTTCGATCACACGGCGGCCATCGGCCTTCGTCACGGTGACGTCGAAGTCCTCGATGCGCGCCTTCTCGCCCGCCTTCGGCAGGTGGCCGATGACCTGCGTGACGTAGCCGCCGACGGTGCTGACCTCGGTGCTGGAGAGGTCGAGGTGCAGCATTTCGTTCAGCTCGTGGAGGCTGAGGGTCGCCGCGACGACGAACTCATCCGCGCTGACCCTGCGGGCCTCGGGCTTCTCCGTGTCGAACTCGTCCTGGATGTCGCCGACGATTTCCTCGAGAACGTTGTCGAGCGTGACGATGCCGGCGGTGCCGCCGAACTCGTCCACGACGAGCGCGAGGTGGGCGTGCCGGCTGAGGAAGAAGCTGAGGAGCTTCTCCAGCGGCATCATCTCGGGGACGTTGTGGAGATCGCGCTTGATGCCCGTGATGTCGGGCTGCGGCTCGCGCATGAGGCGCAGGAGGTCCTTGATGTGGACAAGGCCGATGGTGTCGTCGAGATGGCCGCGGCAGAGCGGGAAGCGCGTGTGGCGGGACTCCAGTGCGCGGCGGAGGTTTTCCTCGAACGGGTCCTCCACATTCAGGAAGACGACGTCGCCGCGCGGCGTGGTGATGTCGCGCACGACGCGGTCGCGGAGGTCGAGGGCGTTGTTGAGGAGTTCCTTGCCAAGCGGGGTGACCTCGTGGGCCTTCGCGCTCTCGGCAAGGATGAGGCGCAGCTCCTCCTCGCTGTGCGCGAGCTCGTGCTCGCTGGCAGGCTGGAGGCGGAAGACGTGCTTGAGGAGCCAGTTCGCGGTGCCGTTCAGCGTCCAGATGGCGGGCTTGAAGAGCATGTAAAACCATCCGAGCGGCTGCGCGACCCATATCGTGGTGCCGACCGGCTTGCGGATGGCGAGGGACTTCGGCGCAAGCTCACCAAGGACGATGTGGAGGAAGGTGATGATCGAGAACGCAATGACGAAGCTCGCGGTGCGGATGACGCCGTCGCTTTCGATGCCCATTTTCAAAAACAGCGGCTGAAGCATCCGGGCGAGGTAGGGCTCGCCGACCCATCCCAGGCCGAGTGAGGAGAGGGTGATGCCGAGCTGCGTGGCGGAAAGATACGCATCGAGGTGATCGACGGCCCTGCGGGCGCGGCCTGCGGCACGGTTGCCGTCGGCCTCGAGCGCCTCGAGCTGACTGGCCCGGACTTTCACGATGGCAAACTCGGCCGCGACGAAGAACCCGTTCAGGAGCACCAAGGCGACGACGATGAGGATCTCCAAAAGCATCTGCCCGCCCGTGGAAAACTCGCGGACAAGCGGGGCGGCGGCGTCGGCGAGAACCGTGGCAAATGCGTTCATTGGGAAAAGAAACGAGCCGCAGACCGGCGGCCTGCGGCTCGTGAAAAGGCGGAGCGGAGCGGGCTACCAGCTCGACTTCGTGACTCCGGGAATGAGGCCGTGGGAGGCCATCTCGCGGAGCTGGATGCGGGAAACTTGGAAGCGACCGATGTAGGCGCGCTTGCGGCCGGTGGCGTTGCAGCGGCGGCTGAGTCGGACGGGGCTCGCGTTGCGCGGGAGCATGGAAAGGCCGATATAGTCGCCCTTCTTCTTCAGTTCAGCGCGGAGGGCGGCGTATTTCGCCACAGTCTTTGCTTTGCGTTTTTCACGTTCGAGCCAGCAGGTTTTTGCCATAGGTAAATTTTTGGGAGCGCGGAAACTAGGGGTAGGAACTTGGAAATCAAGCGCAATTTTTCCCTACATGAGCCGGGACGGGAGCGACCACTCCAAGCGCCCCCCGCCGCGGCGGAGGTCGAACACCTCGACGAGGGTGAGCGAGGCCTTCCGCACATGGATGGTGCCGCCTGCGGCAGCGCCGAGCAGATGGGCGATGAGTTCGCCGAGGTCGGGCTCGTGGCCCACGAGCATCACCGCGGATGCGGCCTTCAGCCCGGAGAGTGCGGCGAGGATCACCTCGGGCCTCGCGCCACACGCGAGCCACGGAGCGGTGGAAAGCTCGGCGCGGAGTTCCTTCGCCACCGGCTTCGCTGTCTGCTGCGCGCGGATGAGCGGGCTCGCGAGGATGACGTCCGGGCGGATTCCCTCCTCGTGGCAGAACTGCGCGACTTTGCGCGCCTGCTCCTCGCCTTTTTCGGAAAGTGTGCGCGCGGAATCGGTCGCCGCCTCGGTGTCGGCATCGGCGTGGCGGAGGATGTAGAGGCGCATGCGGGGGCTGCGGGAAAGACGGACCCGCCGCTACATCACAAGGCCGCCATCCACCGTGAGCACCTGCCCGGTGATGTAGCCAGCCTCGGCGCTCGCGAGGAAGGCGACGGCCGACGCGATGTCCTCGGGCGTGCCGAAGCGCTTCGCGGGGATTTGCTTCACGACCTCGTCCTTCACATTCTGCGGGAGCACGTCGGTCATGTCGGTCGTGATGAAGCCGGGCGCGACGGCGTTCGATGTGACGCCGCGCGTGGCGAGTTCTCGGGCGACGACTTTCGTGAAGGCGATGAGGCCCGCCTTGCTCGCGGCGTAATTGGCCTGACCGGCGTTGCCCATGAGGCCGGCGACGCTGGCGATGTTGATGATGCGGCCGCTGCGCTGCTTCATCATGCCGCGGGCGACGCCCTGGTAGAAGTTGAACGCGCCCTTGAGGTTCGTCGCGAGCACCGCGTCCCAATCCTCCTCCGGCATGCGCATCGAGAGGCCATCGCGGGTGATGCCGGCGTTGTTCACGAGGATGTCCACGCGGGAAAAGTCAGCCTCGATGCGCTCGCACAGCGCCTGCACGGCGGCGTGGTCCGCGGCGTCCACCGCATAGCCCTTCGCGAGCACCGCAAACTTCGCGTTGATCTCTCCGCAACCTGCTCGGAATTCTTCTCCGTGCAGGAGACGACCGCGACGCGCGCGCCCTCGCTGGCAAGGCGGATGGCGATGGCCCGGTAGATTCCGCGGCCAGCGCCTGTGACGATGGCAACCTGATTGGCAAAATTTCGCTGGGAGCGCGGAGTTTTCCGAGCGCGTGGGCTTTGTCGGGCGAAACCATTCGCTCATCCGCAGTTGCGCAGATGCGCGCAGATTTTCCAAAGGCCGTCCGGCAAATGGAACCCGCTCTGCGATCGCGAATCTGCGGATAAACCCCTACTCCCTCGTCGTCCCCCGCGCCGCCCTGCCGGACGAGTCCGCCTGGTTTTCCCCTCGATGAACTGGCTGATGTCGCCGTCCATCACCGCTCACGTCGCTTGTCGCGACGCCGGTGCGGAGATCGAGCACCTTCTCGATACGGCTGAAAGACGTAGCTGCGGATCTGGTAGCCGAAGCCGATGCGGTGGCCGCGCCGTAGGCAGCTCAATTCGGCCTTCTTTTTGTCCTGCTCCATCTGATGAACTTCGCCTTCAGCTTCATCGCGGTCACCTTGTTCTGCGCCTGGCTGCGCTCGACCTGGCAGGCGGCGACGATGCCGTCAACAAATGCGTGATGCACACGGCGATCTCGACCTTGTTCGGCTTTCTGGCCCCGGTGTCCACCTCGTTGATTTCCCAATCGCGCGTCCTCCCATCTCAGGGACAGCATCCCGCGCGGTAGGTGTCCACCTTGATGTCCACCTCGTTGATTTCAATCGGCGCGTCCTCCTTCATCTCGGGGACGGCATCCACGCTCGCGAAGCTCGTGTGGCGGCGCTTGTTCGAGTCGAACGGCGAGATGCGCACGAGCCGGTGCACGCCGCGTTCGCACGCGAGGTAGCCGAAGGCGTATTCGCCCTCGATGCGCAGCGTGGCGCCCTTGATGCCGGCTTCCTCGCCGAGCTGGATGTCCACGGTGGAGACCTTGAAGCCGTTGCGCTCGGCCCAGCGCACATACATGCGCATGAGCATGTCCGCCCAGTCGCACGACTCGGTGCCGCCCGCGCCACTGTGAATGGTGAGGAAGCAGTTGCAGCGGTCGTTGGCGCCCGAGAGGAGCTGCTGAAGCTCGAACTGCTCGAGCGAGGAAAGCAGCGCGGCATGCTCCTTCGCCACATCCGCGGCGGCGGCAGCCTGCTGCGCGGCATCGGTCTCCTCCTCGGTCAGTTCGATGAGCACCTCGAAATCCGCCGCGCGGCGCTCGAGGTCGAGCAGCGGCTCAACCTTCTTCTTCAGCCCCGACGCCTCCTCGATGACGGCCTGCGCCCGCTCCTGGTTGTTCCAGAAGTCCTGCGCGGCCATGCGCGCATCCAGTTCCCCGATGCGCGACTGCAGCTTCGGGACGTCAAAGAAACCTCCGCAGTTCGGCCAGTCGGGCCTTCAGCGCGGAGGAGTCAAAAGGAGTCGGATCAAATGCCATAAGGAGCGGCGGACGATATGCGCGGAGGCAGTCGTGGCGAGGGGAAAATCAGCGCGCCGGATTTCCGCTTGCCGCCACGGCTCCGCGCCCGTTATCAGCGATTGCATATAACGATGCGTCCCCGATTCCGGATTCTCCTCCTGCTCACCCTCGCCGGCTCCGCCACCGCGCGTGCGGATGTGGTCACGCTCGGCGCCGCGAAAGACAACGCCCTCGTGAATGGGGCAAACCAGAACAACAGCAACGGCGGTGGGCCGGCTTTCTTCGCCGGCACGGATGGGAACAACGCGGTCCACCGCGCGCTGCTCGCGTTCGACCTCAGTAGCATCCCCGCAGGCTCCACGGTCACGAACGTCCAGCTCACGCTCACGCTCGGCCAAGTCGCATCGGGCGGCCCGGCCAGCGCGACGATCTCCCTCTATTCACTCACGCAGAACTGGGGCGAGGGAACGGCCGGCAGCACTGCGGCCGGCATCGCGGGCACGGGCCAGGGATTCGCGCCAGGCACGGGTGACGCCACTTGGAATGCGGCGCTCTACTCCGCGACCACGCCGACCCTGTGGGCGGCGGCCGGCGGGGATCATGCCGCGGCTGCAAGCGCGACGCTTCTGCTCGGGACGAACGTGCCCAACACATCATTCACCTGGCTCTCCACGGCACAGCTCGTCGCCGACGTGCAGGGATGGCTGAACAGCCCGGCGGCGAATTTTGGCTGGGAACTCATCAATGCGGACGAGGTGAACGCCAGGACTCTCTACGGTTTTTACAGCCGCGAATGGTCGAACGCGCATTTCGGCGGAAGCGCGGCGCAGGCCCCCTCGCTGCAGGTGACTTACACGCCCGCGCCCGAACCCGCCTCGGTCGCGCTGCTGGCCGCGGGGCTGCTCGGCTGCCTGATCCGGAGGAGCCGCGATGCGCGGAAGGCGTGACGCATTCACGCTGATCGAGCTGATGGTCGTCGTCGCGATCATCGCCGTGCTCGCCGGCCTCGCGGCCGCGGTGTTTTCGCGCGCGGCAAATTCGAGGAACGAGACGGAGAGCGCCGCGCGGCTGCGGCAGTGGGGTGTGGCGCTGGCCGGCTACGTCGCGCAAAACGACGGCGCACTCCCGCGGCGAGGCCAGGGCGTGCAGCCGGTCACGCAGATCAATCGGCCGGAAGACTGGTTCAATGCGCTGCCCCCTTTGCTCGGGCAGAAAGGCTACTGGGATCTCGTGCAGGCGGGGCAGCGCCCGCGCGCGGGGCAGAATTCCATCTTTGTGCGCCCCGGGGCAAAAGATCCGGGCGGCGCGGCGTTCATGAGCTATGGGATGAACATGAACCTCTCGCCCTGGAACCTCGCCGCGCCGACGCTGCTCACGCGCATCGAGCAGCCGTCCGTGACGGTCTTCCTCTCCGAGACTCCGGGGCAGTATTCGAGCACGTATCCCTCGTCGCGCGCCTATTCGTGCCTCGCGCCATTCAGCGACCGCGGCCATGTGCTCTTTCTCGACGGCCACGTGGGCAGCTTCACCGCCGAATACCTCGGCGTGAACAAGGGTGACCCGCAGCGCGACGACGTGCGCTGGCTCACCGGCACGGAAAGCGACGCGCAGGCAGCGAACTACTGACGCATGCGGAAGACGCCCATCATCGTGATGCTCGCGATCATCGCCATCGGCGGCATCGCGCTCGCGGCGCTCTGGCGCGCATATCGCACCTTGCCGGAAAGGCGCCCCATCCGCGTCGCCGTCATCGGCGGCATGACGATGAGCGGGATGTGGCAGGAACTCGCCGCGACTTTTGAAAAAGCCACCGGGTGGAGGACGCAGCTCGTCGCCACGGGACCGAAGGCCGTGCTCGCCGACGCATTGAAACGCGGCGAAGTGGACCTGCTCACGATGCACAGCAGCGACGAGACGACCGACCTCGTCGCCGACGGGTGGGGTGTAAACATGCGCCCTTGGGCGCGCAACGAGCACACCATCGTCGGCCCCGCGAGCGATCCGGCGGGCATCCGCGGCATGAAGGACGGCGCGGAGGCGCTGAAGAAGATCGCTGCGGCGCGCTCGCCGTTCGTGGACTTCTACGGCCCCGGCAGCCGCGAACTCACTCACAAGCTCTGGCAGCGCGCGGGCCTCAAACCCGAGGGCGAGTGGGTGCTGAAGGACGAGAGCCCGTCGCCGCAGCAGATCGTCGAATTTGCAGAGCAGAGGAATGCGTATGTCGTCGTCGGCCGCATCCCGGTGACGAACGGAAAAATCCCCGCAGGCAAAATGGAAATCCTAGTGAGCGGCGATCCCGAGATGCGGCGCCCGTATGTGGTGATGGAGGCGAGCCCGAAAAAATTTCCGCGCACCAACTCCATCGGCGCGCGGGCGCTCGCGGACTGGCTCACGAGTGAAAGAGCGCGGCAGTTCCTGCTAGACCACGCAAAGCGGCAGCCGGGTGGCATCGCGATTTTTTTTCCCGTGGATGTGCCGTCGCCCGCGGCGAATTAGCTACCCCTTCAGCAGCTTCCTCATCTTGCGCCACGCAGGCTGCGCTGCGGATGCGCTCGCCTCCTGCATCTCGAGATACGCGGCGAGCGCCTTGCGGCCGGCGTCGGTGACCTGCGCGCCGCCGCCGTTGCTGCCGCCGCGCGAGAGCACCACGAGCGGCTTGGCGAAATGGCGGTTCATGGTGTGCACGAGGTCGAGCGCCTTCACGTAGGACATCTTCATCGCGCTGGCGGTCTGGTTCAGGCTCCCCGTCTCCAGCAGCGACGCGAGCACCTCGGCCTTGCCGGGGCCGAATGCGAAATCACCGCCGCGCGCGACTCTCACGCGCAGATGCAGCGATGCGGGATCGGACTTTGGATTGCGGGGCACAGGCGGCATTTAGCACACATCCGCGGAGAAATGCGAACGCGAATGCGCCGGAGCTTTGGAAGACAGGGCGCCGCTTGCATTCCCACTCTCCCTCCGAATAGTCCGCCCATGCGTTTCCCCGTCCTGCGCGCCCTCGTGGTCGCGTTGATTTCCCTGTCCTCCGCGCTGCGCGCCGACCCGCCGGCACCGGCAGGGATTCTCGACCCGAAGAATGCCGCGCAGGCCTGGAACGCCATCCGCCTCGCCACCCGGAACGTCGAGCAGCTCATCGCCGAGGACCGCCTCGCGGAAATCCCCGTGCAAGTCTCCTACTGCAGCCCCGCGCTCCGCGCACTCGCCCGCAGCGTCACCGACGGCGCCGCCGTCGCGCACGTGCAGCAGCAAAGCACTCGCGCCATCGGCTGGCTCGGCGCCATTGCGCGCGCGGCGCAGGAAAACAACGCCCTCAGCGTGAAGGAGAACTACGGCAAGCTCCGCTTCCTGCTCGACGACATCGCGCGCTCCTTCGATCCGGCGACGCTCTCGGCGGAGATTTTCTTCTGCCCGATGCATCCCGACACGCTTTCGGAGGACGCGAACACACCCTGCGACAAGTGCGGCTCGAAACTGCTCCAACGCCGGCTGCCATACAGCTTCATCTACACAAAGCCGGGCGAACCGACGATCCGCATGACCGCCACCGCGGACGGGCCGGCCAACGCGGGCAGGAAACTCACCGTGAAGGTGCGCCTCGAGAGGGCCGACAAGTCCCCCGTGCTTCCGAAGGATCTGATCGAGACGCACACACAGCCCATCCACCTGCTCATCGAGGAACCCGCGCTCGGCGACTACCACCGCGTGCATCCCGCACCGACAAATGTGCCGGGCGAATACGAGTTCAGCTTCACCCCGAAAAAATCCGCACCTTACCGAATCTGGGCCGACCTAATGCCCGCCGCGACCGGCGTGCAGGAGCTGCCATCCGCGGATTTGCCGGGCGCGGAAAAGGCGGAGGCCATCGCGGACACCGCGACGCGCCTCGTGGCGGAAGCGGGTGGCTGCAAGTTCCAGCTCACACTCAGCGGCGACCCCAATGTCCCGCTGAGAACACGCGAGGCGCGCGGGATGAAAATCACCGTCGCCGATGCGGATGGAATGCCATTCACTCGGCTCGAACCGGTGATGAATGCGTTCGCCCACGTCGTCGGCTTTTACGACGACTACCGCACGATCATTCACCTGCACTCGGAGGGCGGCGAAGTGCGGGGCACAGAGGCGCGCGGCGGTCCGGCGATGAACTTCGTGGTTTTCCCGCCACGCGCAGGCTTCTTACGGCTCTACTGCCAGGTGAGCATCGGAGGGAAGGCGCTCTTCGTCCCCTTCAATGTGAACGTGGCGCCGTAGCCCAGCTCAGCGCGTGACGATGTCGTCCTCCGTGTAGAGGACGCGGTCGGGGCCGGCGGAGCGAATCTCCATGTCGCTCTTGGAAAGCTGGTGGAAAAAATACGGTGTGCCCCACGCATCCAGCAGCTCGCCGTCGCGGTTGAGTGTCTGGCCCTCCGGCGGGCCGAGCATCGCGCCCTTCGGATTGCCACCCATGATTGCCTGCATGATCTCGGCGTTGGTGCCGAACGGGTTCTCCCCCATCCGCGTGCGGTAGTCGCGGAGCATGATGCTCACCTTGTCCGCCTCGATGAGGCCCGAGCGCCGCTCGGCGTCGCCCATGTGCGGGTCCGCCGGGGAGCTCCGTGCCCTCGCGCCGGGAGCGATCGCAGGGACCGGTCCGCCGCCCGGTGCGCGACCGACAAAGGGAGCAGGAGCTTCCGCGGGAGCGGGCGTCGGCGTGCCGGGGATCGCAGGCTTTGAGAGGATGCCGGGCTGGCGGACGGGCGGAGGCACCGTTGAAGTCACCGGACCCTGCGGCGACGCGGAAACCGGCGGTGGGGTGGATGCGGTCTGCGGGGCTTCCGGCGCAGCGGGCGCGGGATTTTCCGAGACGTTCCCCCGCCATTCGCGAAGCACGAGGATGACCGCGACGAGCGCCGCGACCGTCGCAAGCATCGCCCCGATGCGGAGCTTCATTGGCGCACCGGAATCCAAGGGCTACGTCATCAGGCTGGCGTAGGAGCCGTTGTAGGGCACGTAGCCGCCGGCGTAGGAACCGCCGAAGCGGGTGATATTGGGGAATACGGTCTTGATGTTGCCGCTCGTGATGCCGAGCCATTTCGCGAGGCAGGCGGAATATTGGTCCACCGATGTCGTGGGAATCCAGCGGCCGGTGCTCGTGTCGTCAGGGCCGTTCACGGCCAGCGTGGGCCAGATGCCGAAGGTTTTCTGGCCGTCCACAGCGCCGCCGACGATGATGTGGTGGCTGCCCCACCCGTGGTCGCTGCCGAGGCCGTTGCTGGGGAAGGTGCGGCCGAAGTCACTCGCGGTGAAGGTCGTGACCTGGTTGACGATCGAGGAGGCGCTGCCGTTGTAAACGACGCCCATCTGCTTGAGCGCCTTCTGGAATGCCCAGATGCACTGGCTGACCTCGGCCAGCAGGTCCGCCTGCGAGCCAATGACGACGGCTGGGTTGTTCGTGGTCGTGGAGCCGGCGTTGTTCGTCTGCGCGGTGTGCGTGTCGTAGCCGCCGACGGAGACAAAGAAAATCTGCCGCTTCATGCCCAGGCCGCTGCCGGAGGAGCGGTAACCCGCCTCGATGAGCTGCGCGATCATCTTGAACTGCTGCATCAGCGTGGAGGTCTTCGTCGCGCCTCCGTTGGGAGTCACGATCTGGTGGGCCGTGCCCGTTTTGCTCCAGTTCGAGATGGTGCTCCAGTAGGTCCCCATCTGCGTGCCAGTGAGCGCCGTGCTGAGGCCGGCGCCGGTGTCCAGCGAGCCCTTGAGGGCGGACGCGTAATTCGAGGTGAAGTAGTTCGAGTGACCCGTCTCGTTTGTGAGGATCGAATTGAGCGCGGCCAGACGGGCGGTGGCGGCGGAGGTGGGGTTGTTTGGATTCGAGAGGGAGACTACCCCGGACGTGCCCACGGAGTATTGCTGGACCTGCGCGCCGATCTCAAAGGTGTTTGCGCCGGAGAGCGTGATGCAGGCGGCGAGCTTGTCGAGGTGGTTGGGAATCGTGCCGGTGTAGGGATTTGTGCCGGCCGCGTGCATCAGGTCGGCCATGCGGCCGCCCCATCCGGTGGACGGCGGCTGGTCCGGGATGGAGGTCTGCCACTGGGTCACCTGATCCGCGTGGGAGAAAAGCTGCGGCGGCTTGGCGACGGAGTTGGAGGTGTATTGGGCCTTCGTCATCGGATATACGAGCGGGCCGGCGTTGAAGAGGAACGCGACCTTTCCGAGATCGTTGAAGCCGGCGGTCTGGTTGAACATCTGCGCGAGCTCGTAGCAGGCGGGGTTCAGGCCGTAGCTGTGGCCGTCGCTGCTGAGCGGCGCCAGGGCCTGCGCCGTCGCGCCGCTGCCGTCCACGTTGGGAATGGCGAGCACGGGCGTGCGGATGTTTGCGTAGCTGGCGTATTCGCCGGCGATCGTCGGGATGATCAGGTTGTTCGCATCATTCCCGCCCGCGAGGAAGAGGCACACGAGCGCCTTGTAGTCGCTGAACGCACCCTGCGCGAGCGCGGCGTTCATGAGGTGCAGGTCGCGGATGCAGTTGCTCATGGCCGAGGCGCCGAGCGCGGTGCATGCGGCCTTGCGGAGGAAGGCGCGGCGGTTGATGGCCTTGAGCAGGTTTTCGTCTTTCATGGGGTGCTATTTCTGAACCGCGTATTCCGCGGAGGTGATGATGAGGTGGATGACGGCGCGGACGCGGTCGCGCATCTGCGCGTTCGTCGGCGTCGGGCTGGTCATCGGGAAGTTCGTCGTGTTCGCGACGCAGTTGATGATGGTCGTGCGGTTTGCCGCATCGAGCGGGCCGCCGATGAGGAGGCTGGAGAGCGTGTCCACCAGCGTGGGAATGTTCGCGTTTGTCGTGTAGCCGGTGGTCATGTAGGGCCCGATGTCCATCACCACGCTGCCGCCGCCATTGTTGAAGCTGCTCAGCCCGTTGGCGTTTCCGTTTCCACCACCGGTCCCGATGAACATGTTCGTGAGGCTGTTGCTGAGATTCACCACGTTCGTGTCCGTGGTGAGCTGGAACTCCGGCGAGTCGGTGTTGCTCGCGGAGAGCGTCCCCGGGTAGCGGTAGTTCGGGAAGAAGAAGTTGAACACCGTCGGCGAGTTTAGCGGCGACTGCGTGAGCGTGCTCTCGGTCGAGTTCAAGTTGAACGTGCTCTGGCTGATGGAGACCACCCCCGTGCGGTTCATCGGCGGCGCGACCAGCGGGTAGATGGTGAAGCTGTTCTGCGAGCTCGAAGGCGGGTAGGGATAGGTTCCTCCGTTCGTCACCGATGGCAGCGAGGAGGTCTTGAAGTGATCCTCGTCCACGAGGATCGAGACGACATACTCAGCGTCCGCAATCGGCGTCGGCGTGACCACCGGCGCATCCACCCAGATCGAAGTGCCCACCGCGAGGTTGTGGTTCGCGCTGTTGTTGAACTGGACCAGATCGTAGTAGGCTAGGTTGCTCACGCTCTTCTGAGGCGTGTAGCTGCTCACGAACTTCGGGATGATCACGGCGCCGGTGCGGGCCTGCGTGTCCCCCATCTGGATTGTGAAGGAGCTCCCATTGGGGTTCGTCTGCACCTCGTAGATGCCATCCGTGGGCCAGGATGCCCCGGAGACGTTCGTCTGGCTGAGGAACATCAGATACACCTTGCTCCGGATCAGCTTCACCGCCGTCGCAGCGCTGTAATCCGTGGGGGCGACAGTGCATTGCACAGGCACCGTAAAGCTGTTGCCGCTCACATTCGACACGGTGAAGGTGCCGTTGATGGAGGCGCCAAAAGTCCCGTCATTGATGCCCGCGATCGTCACCAACCCGCCGTTGGCGAGGTTGTTCGCAGCCGAGGTGGTGACCGTGCAGGGATTGCCCACCGAGATGCTGCTGATGGCAACCGTCGTCCCTGAGACCGGGACATTCGTCGTCGGCCCGCCGGTGCTCACCGTCAGCAGGCTGCTCCCGGTCGCCTGCGAGTAGGCGGCATTCGTCATGCCGGTCGCATTCACATCCAACGTGTTGGCGCCCACGATCTGCGCGCTCGTCACGCTCGA
>JBGAPU010000009.1:0-96065 GCA_044221035.1 Chthoniobacteraceae bacterium
GGGCCGTTCGCGCCGACGGCGAACGACGACCCGGAGGCCAAGCTCAGCGGCTTCGCAAATCCGAAGATGGCCGACTTCATCGACGCGCAGATCGAGGACGGCCTGAAGACGCCCGGTGCCGAGGACGTGACCGCGAAATACCGCGGCGGTCCGCGTAAGGTCGTGCAGGACGGCGGCACATTCATGCGGCCGACGATCATCCGCTGCGACAGCTTCGAGCACCCGCTCTCGAACAAGGAATTCCTCTGCCCCTACGCGAGTGTGGTCACGTGCCCGCAGAGCGAGATGCTTTCCAAGATCGGCTACACGCTCGCGTGCTCGGCGATCACGAAGGATCCTGCGTTCATCGCGGAGTTGGAGGCCTTTGGCGAAATCGACCGCCTGAACATCGGCCCGGTCTCGACGATGAAAATATCGTGGGACCAGCCGCACGAGGGCAACATGTTCGAGTTCCTCTGGAAGCGCCGCTCCATCGAGCGCGGGTGGTAGGCGGGCCGCGCGACGATTTTCATCGGCTGCGGTTTGGGACGCGCGTAAATCTCGCGCACCACCATGCACGCATCCCTCGAAGACCTCGCCGAACGCTACCGCATCACGAAGGGGAAGAAATTCCGGCTCGACGATGTGGACCCGGCGGACACCGGCAAGCTGAAGTCGCCCGCGAAGGCGACGGAGCTGCTCCAGCAGAGCGTGCAGCTCCTGAGCGAGTTTCAGGAGAAGCTCTACGCGCAGGATCGCTGGTCGCTGCTGCTCGTGTTTCAGGCGATGGATGCGGCGGGCAAGGACGGGACGATCAAGCACGTGATGTCCGGCGTGAACCCGCAGGGGTGCGAGGTCACGAGCTTCAAGGCGCCGAGCGCGCAGGAGCTGGATCACGACTTTCTCTGGCGCACGACGAGGGCGCTGCCGGAGCGCGGGCGCATCGGGATTTTCAACCGCTCGTATTACGAGGAGGTGCTGGTGGTGCGGGTGCATCCGGAATTTCTCGCCGGGCAGAAGCTGGCGCCGAAGCTGGTGACGAAGGACATCTGGAAGGAGCGCTTCGAGGACGTCCGCGCGTTTGAGCGGTATCTCGCGCGGAACGGCACCGTGGTGCGGAAATTCTTCCTGCACGTCTCGAAGGAGGAGCAGCGGAAGCGCTTCCTCGCGCGGCTGGAGGAGCCGAAGAAGAACTGGAAATTTTCCGCCAACGACGTGAAGGAGCGCCAGCACTGGGATGCATACATGGCGGCCTACGAGGACATGATCCGGCACACCTCGACGAAGGAGGCGCCGTGGCACGTGGTGCCGGCGGACAACAAGTGGTTCACGCGGATCGTGGTGGCCTCCGTGATCGTCGAGACGCTCCAGTCTCTCGACCTGCACTTCCCGAAGGTCGGAAAGGCGAAGCTGAAGGAGCTGGCCGCGGCAAAGCACGCGCTGCTGAACGAGAGATAGCGGGCCGCCCGGGCGCGGCGCTCGACCCGGCTGTGCATTTCCGCTACGCGGGGAAGCATGAAGATTCTGCGCGTTCTGTCCCTGTTCGTTTTCATCGCGGCCGTGCTGCCGCCGGTCCGCGCCGACGAGATCGCGCAGCGGATGCAGGGGCTGGTGGACCGGCGGGTGATTGCGGGTTCGGTGACGCTGGTCTCGCAGCACGGGAAAATCGTGCATCACGCCGCGGTCGGCAGCGCGGATGTCGCCGCTGGCCGGCCGATGCGGACGGACGACCTTTTCTGGATCGCGTCGATGACGAAGCCGATGACCGCGGTGTGCGTGATGATGCTGGTCGAGGAGGGCCGCATCGCTCTGAACGATCCGGTGGCGAAGTTCATCCCGGAATTTTC
This sequence comes from Chthoniobacteraceae bacterium, assembly GCA_044221035.1. GTDB lineage: Bacteria > Verrucomicrobiota > Verrucomicrobiia > Chthoniobacterales > Chthoniobacteraceae > SXWH01. The sequence goes on from JBGAPU010000009.1 coordinate 1,827, forward strand.
CGCACAGCGGCTGCGCGGCAAATCGCCGCCTCGCCCGACAACGATCCGCGATTTGCTCACCCACACGAGCGGTATCGGCGACGCGCGCATCCCGTCGAAGGCACAGCTCGCCGAACGCGTCGTGGCGTATGCGAACGCGCCGATGAAGTTCGCGCCGGGCGCGGGCTGGGAATACTGCAACGGAAACTTCAACACGCTCGGGCGCATCATCGAGGTCGTGAGCGGGAGGTCGTATGAGTCATTCATCCGCTCGCGCCTGCTTTCGCCGCTCGGAATGGGCGACACGATGTTCCGTCCGTCGCCGCGCCGCGTCGCGAAGGCTTATCGGCCCGGCGGCGGCGGGCTCGTGGAGACGGGCATCTACGCGAACCCCGCGGACATGACGGACCCCTCGCGTCCCGCGCTTCCTGCGGGCGGGCTCTTTTCGACTGCGGCGGATGTGGAGAAATTCTACCGGATGATTCTGAATGGCGGCTCGCTCGGGGCCCGGCGCTTCCTCAGCCTGGAAACGGTGCGGCTGATGACCTCGACCCACACGGGCGGCCTCACCACGGGCAAGGTGCCCGGCATGTCGTGGGGGCTCGGCTTCCAAGTCGTGCGGTCCTCGCAGGGCATGACCGCCGCTCTTTCGCCGGGTTCCTTCGGCCACGGCGGATCGTTTGCCACGCAGAGCTGGGCCGACCCAAGGCGCGGCGTGATTTACATCATGATGATCCAGCGCGCCGGCTACTCCGATGCGGACATCTCCGAGCCGCGGAAAGTCTTTCAGGACACTGCGGCGGCGATGCTCCGCTGAGGCGGCCCTTCGTCCGCGTCAGCGGGCGCGCTGCTTCAGCTCCCACACGCGGAGTGCGGCGCGCAGGAGGCGGATGTTTTTCGAGCTCCAGGGATTTCGGCGGGAGTTGCGGTTTGGCTGGTTTGCGTGCGTGCTTTTCATGTTCATCGGGGTCTGCTTTCCGATGAGCATCGCGCGTTCCACGGCGACCCGGAGTTTCGCGTGCGGCGGCTGGAGAAAAACGACGGCGGCCCGGCACGGTCCTTGCACCTTACCCTTTTGCAAATCCACACCACCAGCCGCCATAGCCCACCGGTATGTCCACTTCCAAACGCATCCTTCTCGTCGTTGACGACAAACTCCTGCTCAAGCTCTACCAGGAAAAAATCGAGGAAAACGGGTTCGTGGTTTTTGCAACGCGGGAGCTCGCCAAGGCCGCGCAGCTCGTCGTGGAGAAGAAGCCGGACATCGTGCTGCTCGATGTTGTCTTTCAGGATGGCAGCGCGCTGGATTTCCTGCAGGCGCTCCGGGCCGATCCAGTGAACGAGCAACTCCCGATTCTTGTGCTCCCGAACTTGCTGGGACAGATGGCCAACGAGGCGACTCAGGCCGGAGCGACGCGGGCGATTCTCCCCGGGCGCAACCCGATTGTGTCGATCGTGGACGCCGCCCGCGGCAGTCTCGGGATGCCGGCGATTGGCAATCCCGCCGACGCCCAGATCTTCCGCCCGGACGACTTCTGGGTGGAGGCAATCCTCACGAACGCGATCGATTCGATCAACCGCATGCGCCACTGCCTGCCCGGCATCGCCGCGTCGCAGCCCGAGCTGGCGACGCTGCACGAGCTGTGGAATCTCGCGCACGCATTCGCCCAGAAGACCGCGCTGCTTCCCTACAAGCCGCTGGCGCAGATCGCCGGCTCGCTCGACATGCTCCTGCACGACCTGAACCACACGCCCGGCCAGCTCAATCCCTCGACGATCCGCACTGTCGGCCAGGCGCTCGACTTCCTCGCGACCATCGCGAAACCCGAGTGCCTCCGCCGCCTCACCGACCCCGCGGACGCGTCGCTGCTAGTGGTGGACGACGAGGACGGCGCGCGACAGTTCATCACCTCCGCGCTCCAGCTTGCAGGTCTGAAAAGCGAATGCGCGGAGTCGCCTTCGCGCGCCCTCGAGAAGCTCGGCAGCTCGCGGATGAACCTCATCTTCCTCGATGTGGGGCTGCCGGAGATGAACGGCTTTGAGCTCTGCACGAAGGTGCGCGCGCTCGAGCAATACAAGACCACGCCGATCGTGTTCCTCACCGGCATGGCCACCTTCCAGAACAAGGCGAAGGCGAGCCTGAGCGGGGGCAATGATTTCGTCGGCAAGCCGTTCAATCTGCCGGAGCTTGGGGTGAAGGCGCTGATGTGGCTCTGCCGCGAACAGCTCGAAATGGTGTAGCCGCGGCTTTGATCTGGCGCACGGAGGGGCGGGGGGCATCATCGGCCCATGCGCGCATCCCTCCTTCCGCTGCTTCTGGTAGCCTCAAGTTCATGGCTCCGCGGCGAGCCTGCGCCGATTGTCGCGGAGGTCGAGGTGCAGCCGCTCGCCGCTCAGGCGCGCCGCGTGTTCGAGGCCGCGGAGTTTCTGGGCGAGCCGTTTTCGAAGAGTGATCGCGAACTGCTCGAAGCTGCGGCGCAGATCCCGGATCGCGCGCAGGCCGTGGCGAAAATCCAGGCGCTTCTCGATGCGCGCGTGATGTTCGTCGTGAACATCAATCCCGAAATGCGCGTGAAGGCCGTGCAGGGACCGGCACGGGCGCTCGGGCTGGAGCAGGGCTGGCGGCTCTTTCTTGTGAAAGTGATCAATGAGGCGGGCGCGACGGCGCCGCTGCGCATCCGCAGTCCGCAGGCACAGCCGGTTTACAATTCGACCGGCATTCCGGCGGGCAAGAAGCCGCAGCCTGTCGGCGAGCCGCCGTTCGCGGAGCGCTGGACGGACGTGGAGCTTTTCACGAAGCCGCCGATGAAGCCCGCGCTCAGCGGGCTCGCCGTCGAGTATGCGCTCGTGTCGCTCTACAGCCGCGACGCGGGCAAGCGCGAGGCTCGCTTCTCGTTCGATGTGGGGCAGGGCACGCAGGACCTCGGGTTCCGCAGCGATGCGGACGTGCTCTTTGACTGTGCGCCCGCACGCGCGATCACGCTGCGTGTGCGCGACGAGAACGGCGCGCCGACCACCGGCTGTTTCCTCATCCGCGACCACGGCCAGCGCGTCTATCCCTCGCAGGCGAAGCGCCTCACGCCGGATTTCTGGTTTCACCCGCAAATCTACCGCGACGACGGCGAGACCGTGCGCCTGCCCGACGGGCAATACACCATCGAGTTCTCGCGCGGCCCCGAGTCGCTCACCGAGACGCGCAGCGTCACCGTTGGCGCAGACACGCGTGAACTGTCGTTCCAAGTGAAGCGCTGGATCGATCCGTCGAAGTTCGGCTGGTGGAGCGGCGACCACCACATCCACGCCGCGGGCTGCAAACACTACTCGAATCCGAGCGAGGGCGTCTTCGCCCCGGACATGGCAAGGCACTGCCGCGGCGAGGATTTGAAGATCGGGGCGAACCTCACGTGGGGACCGTGCTTCGATTTTCAGAAGCAGTTTTTCACGGGCAAGGAGGACGCCGTTTCGCAGTGGCCCTACATCATCCGCTACGACGTCGAGGTGAGCGGCTTCGGCTCGCACAAGAGCGGTCACCTCTGCCTGCTGCGCCTGCGCGAGCAGATGTATCCCGGCGGCGACTCCACCGAGCACTGGCCCACGCTTTGCCTCAACACGCTGAAGTGGGCGAAAAAGCAGGGCGCGCTCGTCGGTCCCGCGCACAGCGGCTGGGGCCTGCAGCCGATTGCCGAGGACGATCCCGCGCGCAGCGGCCCCTACAAGGGCGCCGGCGCGATCAAGTCCGCCACGAACGAGCCGTTCAACTTCGTGATCCCGCCCTTCAACGGCATCGGCGCCAACGAATACATCGTGGACGTGACGCACGAAGTCCCCGGCCCTGACGGCAAGCTGGTGCCCGCTGTGGACTTCCTCTCGATGGCCGACACGCCCGCGCTGTGGGAGCTGAACATCTGGTATCAGACGCTCAACGCCGGCTTCCGCACGCGCATCAGCGGCGAGACGGATTTCCCGTGCATCTACGGCGAGCGCGTCGGCCTCGGCCGCAGCTACGTGTTAGTCAGTGACAAGCTCAACTACGATGCTTGGTGCGAAGGCATTCGTGCCGGCCGCAATTACGTGAGCGAGGGCAAGAGCCACCTGCTCGATTTTCAGGCGAGCGGCGCGGGCGAGATCGATAAGGCCACCGGCGTCCCATTTTTGCAGCGAGTAATGGTTGGTGTGAACGGCAGTGAGCTGAAACTCCTGCGCCCCGGCAGCATCAACATCACCGCACGCGTCGCCGCGCGGCTCGGTGAAAGGCGCGACCCGGAAATCCGCCAGGGCGACCTTGAGCAGAAGCCGTATTGGGACATCGAGCACGCGCGCATCGGCGACACGCGCGAGGTGCCCGTAGAGCTGCTCGTGAACGGCCGCAGTGTCGCGCGGAAAAACATCACTGCCGATGGAGCCCTGCGCGACATCCGTTTCGACGTGCCCATCGAGCGCAGCAGTTGGGTCGCACTGCGCATTCTCCCGTCATCCCACACGAATCCAATCTGGGTGACCGTCGGCGGCAAACCCGTGCGCGAGAAGCGCAGCCTCGAGTGGTGCCTGAAATCCGTGGACCAATGCTGGTCGCAGAAGGAAAAGCTCATCGCTCCCGCCGAACTCGGCGACGCCCGCGCCGCCTACGAGCACGCGCGGCAGACCTACCGCGCCCGCCTCGCCGAGGCGCCGGAGTGAGCATCTGCAAAAATCATTTTCGCTGTCCGGGGTTTTGCGCATGAATCCGGCTTTGCCAAACAGCCCAACCCAAATGCAACGCACCCTTCTCCTTGTCGTCGCCTGTTTTGCCATGGTCTTTGCCGGCTGCAGTGTGGGCGGCTCGCGCCATTACTCCTACCAATACATCCCGGGAAAAACCGCCACACTCGAAGGCAGCCTCGCCGTGGCACCAGATGGCGCCCCGAAACGGGTGAAGGAAGTTATCGAAGCCGGCAACCGCATCGCCGGTCTGCCCTACTGCTACGGCGCGGGCCATACGCGCGGGCTCAGCAGCGCCTACGACTGCTCGGGCGCCGCCTCGTATGTCCTCTGCGAGGCGGGGCTCCTCGACGAGCCGACGACATCGAGTGCCTTTCGCCGCTACGGTTCCCGCGGTGATGGAAAATGGATCAGCGTGCATGCTCGCAACGGCCATGTCTTCCTCGTCGTCGCCGGCCTGCGTTTCGACACCGGCTATGGCAACGGTGCCACGGGCCCGCGCTGGACCACTCATAGTCGCCCGGCGATGAAGGGCGGTGTCGTCCGCCACCCGTCGGGTTTGTAGCGATCGCAGCCGCGTCCTGAATGGAGTGAAGCGTGTTCGGCCGTGGCGTTCCGAGAGAGCCGCGGCACAAGTTGCCGCAACTCACTAATTGCTTCTTCCTTCGCCGGCTCCCGCTATTTCTCCCCTCACCATGAGCACCCCGACGTCCGCCCCGAAACTCATCTTCGACTGCCATCTCGACATCTCCATGAACGCGATGGAGTTCAACCGCGACCAGCGCTGGACGCAGGAGAAGATGCGCCGCAGCGAGCTTGGTGACCCATTCATCATTCCGTCGGCGGAACGGCACCGCGCGCGCAGCACGGTCTGTTTTCCCGAGCTGAGGCGCGGGCGAATCGGCGTCATCGTCGCGACGCAGATTGCCCGCTACTCGCCACGCTTTCACAACCTCCCCGGCTGGCGCAGCCCCGAGCAGGCTTGGGCGCACACGCAGGGCCAGCTTGCCTACTACCGCGTGATGGAGGAATGCGGCGAAATGCTCCAGCTTCGCACTTGGGCCGATGTGGAAAAGCACGCCGCAAAATGGCTCGCGGCGTCCGACGAGGAGGCCGCGAAGCTGCCCATCGGCTACCTGCTTTCACTCGAAGGTGCGGATTCCATTCTGAGCTGGAAGCATCTCGAAAAATGCCGCGCCGACGGCCTCATCGCGCTCGGTCCAGTGCATTACGGCCCGGGCATCTACGGCCAGGGAACCGATGCCGAAGGCCCGCTCACGCCGAAAGGCCGCGAGCTGCTGAAGGAAATGGAACGGCTCGGGATCATCCTCGACGTCACGCATCTCTGCGACGAATCCATGCGCGACGCTCTCGACCACTTCAGCGGCCCCGTGTGGGCGAGCCATCACAATTGCCGCGCGCTCGCCGACTGGAACCGCCAGCTCACCGACGAGCAAATCAAGGAGCTCGTCGCGCGCGGCGCGGTCATCGGCATGGCGTTCGATGCAATCATGATGGTGCATGGCTGGCACCACAAAGTCTCCAAGCCGCAGGATTTCGGCCTCCGCATCGAGAAAATCTGCGAGCACATCGACCACATCTGCCAGCTCGCCGGCAATGCGAAGCACGTCGGCATCGGCACCGACCTCGACGGCGGCTACGGCACCGAGCAGACCCCGATGGACCTCAGCAGCATCGCAGACCTCGCCAAACTCGACGGACTTCTCGCGAAGCGCGGCTACAGCGCCGAAGACATCACGGGAATCCTCCACGGAAACTTCTTCCGCTTCCTGCGCGAGAATCTGAAGTAACGAGCAAAGTCTGCGCCGATCACACAGACCACACATTCCCCATGAACCGCCGCACCTTCCTCCAGCACGCAGCCACGGCCACCGCCGGAATCGCCGCCTCGCTTTCCAGCCGCGCAGCCGCGCCGGCGTTGCGAGTCGTGGACACCCACACTCATTTCTACGACCCCTCGCGCAAGGAAGGCGTGCCGTGGCCCGGCAAGGGCACGCCGCTTTACCGGACCGTGCTGCCGCAGGACTGGCTCGCCGTCGCCGAGCCGCACGGTGTGCGCGAGACCGTCGTCGTCGAGGCGAGCGCGTGGCTCGAGGACAACGCGTGGATTCTCGACCTCGCGGCACGTGAGAAGAGCATCGTCGGCTTTGTTGGCCACCTCCTGCCGCACGAGGCGGACTTCGCGAAGCACGTGAAGCGCTTCGCGGCGAATCCGATCTTCCGCGGCATCCGTGTCTCGGGAGCAAACCTGCTCGACAACGTGGACAAGCCGGAGTTTCGCGCCGGCCTCTCGCTTCTCGCGGACACAGGGCTGCAACTGGATGTCAACGGCGGGGTGGCGATCCACAAAGCCGCGGCAAACATCGCTGCGGCAATTCCTGCGCTGCGCATCGTGGTCGACCACGTCGGCGGCGCCGGCGACCCGGCGCGCCTGACACCCGAGTGGCGCGACGGCATGAAGGCGCTCGGGCGGATGAAGAATGTCTTTTGCAAGGTGTCCGCGCTGCAGGAGCAGACGGAGGCGTCGAACAGGCAGCGCGGCAATGCGCCCCGCGACACGGCCTATTATGCGCCGGTGCTCGACCACTGCTGGGAGTGCTTCGGCGAGGATCGGCTCGTGTATGGCAGCAACTGGCCGGTGTCGGAAAAAGGCGGGACCTATGCCGACCAGTTCCGAATCGTGAGCGAGTATTTCAATGCGAAGGGCCGCGATGCTGCGGAGAAGTATTTTCGGAAGAACTCGCTGGTGGCTTACCGCTGGATCGAGCGCGGCGCGAAATAGCGTTCATGCTGCGGTCAAGCTGCAGCCGCTCTCTTGGAAGTCTCGGCGCCAGCGGTGAATACGCCGCGGCTCAGATTCCGCTATCGTCGAATGTTCCGCTCGCACCACGCCGGCGAAGCAATCATCCTCCTGCGCCTCCACTCATGAAACTCATCGCCCTCCCCGCATTCCTCCTCCTCGCCGCATTCGCCACCGCGCAAAATCCCGCGCCCGCGAAACCTGCCGACGTCTCGAAGCTCGACCCCGCGATGGGCGTGAACAAGCAGGCGGACGCAAACCTCGACTGGCACGACGTGACGAAATGGGGCGTGGAGGGCCGCGAGTTTGGCGGCATGGAGCGCTACCGTTACTTCGACCGCCTGCCGAAATCTGCCGAGGGAAAAGTGACGCCCGCGGTATGGAGCCTCAGCCGCGACAGCGCGGGCATGATGGTGCGTTTCAAGACTGACGCGCCGTCCATCCACGCCCGCTACAAGCTCGTGAAGGCGAACCTCGGAATGCCGCACATGCCGCCGACCGGCGTGAGCGGCGTGGACCTCTACGCACGCGACAAGGACGGGAAGTGGAAGTGGGTGCAAGTGACGAAGCCCGCTGCGCAAAGCGTGAGCGCACAGATCATCGGCGACCTCGCGCCCGGCGAACGCGAATACGCCGCGTATCTCCCGCTCTACAACGGAGTCGAGTCGCTCGAAATCGGCGTTCCGAAAGGCGCGAAATTCGAGGGGTTCTCACCTCGCGCGAAGCCGATCGTTTTCTACGGCACGTCGATCACACATGGTGCGTGTGCGTCGCGGCCAGGCATGGTGCATACGGCAATTCTCGGTCGCCGGCTCGATATGCCCGTGGTGAACCTCGGCTTCTCCGGCAATGGTCGCATGGATGCCGCCGTCGGTGATTTTCTCACGAAGATCGACGCCTCCGTCTATGTGATCGACTGCCTGCCAAACATGCAGCCCACCGACGTCCGCGCAAAATGCGCTCCGCTTGTGAAGCAGCTCCGCGCGGCAAAGCCGGAGACGCCCATCGTGCTCGTCGAGGATCGCCGCTTCACCAACTCGTGGATCACGCCAAAGAAGGCGCAATTCCACACCGACAATCACGCCGCGCTCCGCGAAAGCTACGAGGCGCTCGTGAAGGAAGGCGTGAAGAATCTCTATTACATCGAGGGCGACAAACTCCTCGGCGACGACGCCGACGGCGCCACCGACGCCTCACACCCGAACGATCTCGGCTTCCTCCGCCAGTCAGACGTGATGGAGCCCGTCATCCGCAAGGCCAGCGGCCGGACAAAGTAGGCGGGGTTTTCGACCTCGCCCACTCCCCGCTACGCCAGCAGCCCCTTCACGAGCTTCCCGTGGATGTCCGTGAGGCGGTAGCGGCGGCCTTGGAATTTGTAGGTGAGGCGTTCGTGGTCGATGCCGAGCAGGTGCAGCATCGTCGTGTGGAAGTCGTGGATGTGCACGCCATCGCTCACAATGTTGTAGCCGAACTCGTCTGTCTCGCCAAACACGCTGCCGGCCTTCACGCCGCCGCCGGCCATCCACGCGGTGAAGCAGCGCGGGTGATGGTCGCGTCCGAAGTTCGGCTGGATTTTTCCCTGGCAGTAGTTCGTGCGACCAAATTCGCCGCCCCACACGACGAGCGTGTCGTCGAGCAGCCCGCGCTGCTTGAGGTCGGCGACGAGCGCGGCGGCTGGCTGGTCGGTTTCCTTGCACAGCTTTGGCAGCGCACCGGGCAGTCCGCCGTGGTGGTCCCAGTCCTGATGATAGAGCTGGATGAAACGCACGCCTCGCTCGGCGAGCCGCCGCGCCTGGAGGCAGTTTGCGGCGAAGGTGCCGGGCTTCGTCACGTCGGGGCCATACAGGTCGAGCGTCTCCTTTGGCTCCTTCGAGATGTCGGTCACGTCCGGGATGCTCGTCTGCATGCGGAACGCCATCTCGTAATTGTCCACGCGGCTCTGGATTTCCGTGTCGGGCGTGCCGGCGAACTGGTGCTCGTGCAGCTCGCGCAGCCGGTCGAGCATCATGCGGCGGCTGTCGGCGCTCACGCCGTCGGGATTGCCGAGGTAAAGGACCGGATCCTTCGCCGCGCGGAACATCACGCCCTGATGCCGCGTGGGCAAAAATCCCGCGCCCCACAGATGCGCGCCGAGCGGCTGGCCGCCCTTGCCCTTCGTGATCATCACGACGAACGACGGCAGGTTCGCATTCTCCTGCCCGAGCCCGTAGCTGAGCCACGCGCCGATGCTCGGGCGTCCCGCTATCTGCGTGCCGGTCTGCATGAAAGTAACGCCGGGCCCGTGGTTGATGGACTCGGTGAACATCGAGCGCACGAAGCACAATTCATCCGCCACTTTCGCCGTGTGCGGCAGCAGCTCGCTCACCCACGCGCCGCCCTTGCCGTGCTGCGAAAACTTGAACGGCGATCCCACGAGCGGGATCGACGACTGGTTGCCCGACATGCCCGTGAGCCGCTGACCGCCGCGCACCGAATCGGGAAGCTGCTCGCCGTGGCGCTTGTTCAGCAGCGGCTTGTAGTCGAAGAGATCGAGCTGCGACGGCCCGCCGGACATGAAGAGGTAAATCACGCGCTTCGCCCGAGGCGCGAAGTGCGGCTTTCCCAGCACGCCCGTGTCGAGCACCGGCGCGGCGTTTGATAGCTGGGGCTGCGAAAGCATCTCCGCGAGCGCGACTCCGCCGAGGCCGAGGCCGAAGCGATTGAGGAAGTGGCGACGATTGAGAAGGAGCGGATCGTTCATGGTGTCTCAGCGTTTCACGACGCATTCATCGTGGTTCAAAAGTGCCTGCGCGAGGACCGCCGCGGCGGCGGCTTCCGGCGCAGGGATGGCGGCGTCGCGTTTCGCGTTGCCAGCTTTCAGCAGCTTCTCCGCTTCCGCCGGTGACTGTCGGAAGTGCGCGAGCTGTTCGTTGTAGAGCCGCGTCGTGATATCGGTTTCCTTCGCGTCGGGCTTGCGGCTTAGGCAGCGGAGGAAACCCTGCTCGACCATCGCGCGCACATCACCCTTTGCCTCTTTGTGCAACTTTTCGCCGAGCACGCGCGCGGCTTCAACGTATTGCACGCCGTTCAGGAGGATGAATGCCTGCAGCGGCGAATCCGTGCGTTCGCGCCGCGAAATGCACACCGCGCGGCGCGGCGCGTCGAACGCCACCATCGCAGGCGGTGCACTCGTGCGGCGCCAGTTCGTGTAAAGGCTGCGGCGATACACGCCGTCGCCGCCGCTCGGGTTCGCAGGCTTGAAGCCCTCGCTCAGCTCATACGGATTCACCGGCGCTCCGCCGAGGCGTTCGACGAGCAGGCCGGCGGATGCGAGCGCATTGTCGCGCACCATTTCCGCCGCGAGGCGAAAACGAGGTCCACGGGCGAGCCACTCGTTGTCGGGGTCGTCGCTCATCGTCTTCGCGTCGGCGATGCTCCGCTGGCGATACGTGCGGCTCATCACAATGGATTTCACGAGCGCCTTCGTATTCCAGCCGCCCGCGATGAACCGCGCCGCGAGCGAGTCGAGCACCTCGGGGTAAAGCGGGCGCGCGCCCTGGCTGCCGAAATCCTCCGTTGTCTTCACGAGTCCGCGGCCCCAGATGCTCTGCCAGATGCGGTTCACCGTGACGCGCGCCGTGAGCGGATGCCGCGGGTCGGTGAGCCATTGCGCGAGACCGAGGCGGTTCTTCGGCGCGCCCTGCGGCAGCGGCGAAAGCCACTCAAGCACACCCTTCGGCACTTCGTCGCGGCGCTGGTTGTATTCGCCGCGGAAAAGCACGTAGGCCGGCTTCGGCTCCGGCAACTCGCGCATCACCATGATTTCCTTCTGCCCGCTCGCAAACTTCACCACCTCGCCACGCGCCGCGGAAAGTGCGCCGAGCTGCTTTGCATAGTCGGCATCCGCAGTCGCGAGGAAGTAGTCGAACAGCGCTGTCCGTTCCGCCTCGCTGAGTGTCTTCGCGTCCTTCGCGAGCATCGCTGACGCCGCATCGGGTTTGAAATTGGAGAGCACTTCGAGCGGTGAGAGCGCGTGGGTGAAAACGCGGAAGTCATCAATCGCGCCGCCCTTGAATCCACGGTCACGGAAGCGCTCAGCGAGCGCGATGTTGTCGCCGCCACCGCCAGTGATGTCGCGAGTAAGTCTGTCGCGCACGATTTCCGTCGCGATGGGCGCGCCATTCACAAAAATGCGCAGACCCGCAGCACGACCGCTGCCGTCATTCGTCACGACGACATGCTTCCACTCGTTGATCGCGAGCGGCTCCTTTGCGCGAATCGAAATCGCGTCACCCGGCCAGAAATGGATGAGCGACCATTTCAGCTTCCCGTCTTCGATGAGCAATTCGTAGCCGCGGCTCGCCGCATCGGTCCACGCACGCGAGCGATGAAAGACGACTGCGCGAACCTTCCTGTCCGGCGTCTTCATCCACAGCGACACGCTGAACGGCTCGTTGCTGCGGAAATTTCCAATCGGCAAATCCACCGCGTCGTCACCGGTGAACTCCACCGCCTGCCCATGCACGCCCGGCACGAGCTTGTTCTCGCCCTTCAGCTTTGCCGGCTTCTTATCGTCGAGCGCATTAGCGAGTTGGTTCTTCTCCAGCTTGTCGAAATCGAAGCGCCCGATTTCTCCCGGCATCGCAACCTCGCTTGGCCGCGACTTCAGCCACTCTGCAAACGAAGGCTCCTTCGCCTTGCGCAGCGCCGCCGTCTTCTTCTCCTCGTCCGCAACGATGCTCCGCAGCGCCGCAAGCTTCGCCTTCGCCGCTGCATCGAGCAAAGGCATCGCCGGTGTCGGCATGCTCGGCGTGAAGAACGAATACAGCCCGGCCTCGTCAATGTTCCCGAGCATCGCGAAGAGCCCGTAGTAATCACGCTGCGTGACCGGATCGTATTTGTGGTCGTGGCAGCGCGAGCACTCAAACGTGAGCCCGAGGAACGCCGTCGCCACCGTCTGCACACGGTCGGCGACATACTCCACGCGGTATTCCTCCTCAACGCTGCCGCCCTCGCTCTCCTGCTGGTGCAATCGGTTGAAAGCCGTCGCCAAAATCTGATCCTCCGTCGCATTCGGCAGCAGGTCGCCCGCGAGCTGCCACGTGATGAATTTGTCGAACGGCAGGTTGTCGTTGAACGCGCGGATGACCCAGTCGCGCCACGGCCACATTTCGCGCTCGCGGTCCACCTGAAAGCCGTAGCTGTCCGCGTAACGCGCGATGTCGAGCCAGTCCACCGCCATGCGCTCGCCGAAGCGCGGCGAAGCGAGCAGCCGGTCCACGACTCGCTCGTAGGCGCCGGGAGCGCTGTCCTTTTCAAAAGCGGCAACTTCCTCCGGCGTCGGCGGCAGACCCGTGATGTCGAAGCTCACGCGACGGATGAGCGTGTTGCGATCCGCCTCTGGCTGGAGCGTGAATCCGCGCTTCGCGAGCGCGGCGGAAACTGCCGCGTCCATCGGCAGCTCTTCGTCCGGCTTCGTCGCAGCGACTGGCTTCAGCGGGATGAACGCCCAGTGCGGCTCATACTCCGCACCCTCGGCGATCCAGCGCTTCAGCATCGCGATTTCCGCCGGCGTGCAGCTCTCGAGCTTCGACTTCGCCGGCGGCATGTGGTCGTCCGCATCCGTCGTGCAGATGCGCGAGATCACTTCGCTCTCGTCCGGCTTGCCCGGAACGATCGCCTTCGCCTTCACCGCCGCATCGCGGTCATCGAGCCGCAGGTCGCCCTTCCTGTTCTTCGGATCCGGCCCGTGGCAGAAGAAGCATTTGTCCGACAGCAGCGGCCGGATGTCGCGGTTGTAGCCGAGCTTCTCGGCACCGCTGGCGGTGTTGGCAGCGGAAAGGGCGACGAGGAGCAGCGCAGACGTGGCGAGCGGCAGCGAATTCATGAAGAGATGACCCGCAAAGTCGGTCAAGCATGGTGGTCCGGATATGCTCAAAGCGGCAAAAGGTGTGTCTTTTCCGGCATCGAGGGCGAAACGAAGACTGGAATGGCGGGTCGTTTCAGTGGTGACCGCGACGGCCATTCGTGCTTTGTCGGTTTGTGTCCAATCCAGCCGCGAAATGCCGAATCAGCGCCGCTACCTGAACTTCGTCACCCCTCAGGGCAACGACCTCACGGGCATCGCGCGCCACGGGGTCGCCCGCTTTCTGGTGCATGACTGCGGATTTCGCGAGCGCCTGCGCGGATGGAATCATCCCGGCGTGGACAGCCCCTTCTGGCGATTCTACCACAACACGACACCCGGCAATTTCATCGCATGGAACGGACGCCGGATTCCGCTCGTGAAAAAACATGCGCTGCTCATTCCCGAGGACACTGTTTTTGACTGCCACGGTCCGCGTGCGGCGTCTCATTTTTGGATTCATTTCTCCGTGACGCCGCACCGCCCGCGCGAGCTCCGGGAGCCGATACGCATCGAGGTGGACTCGACATTGTCCGCGCTGCTGCGCGACGCGCGGCTGCTCGCCCGCACGCAGGCCGGGCCGCTGAGGGACCAGCGTCTTCACCATGCCGCCTCCGCTGTTCTGCATGCGGCCTTCCGCCAGCTCGACGTCCCGCTCCATTCATCCGGGCACGGCACGCTCGCGGCAGTCTGCGCGTTCATCCAGGCCGAGCCGGGAGGCGACCTAGCAAACCACCGTCTTGCCGCGCGCGCCGGAATGAGTGTGCGAAAATTTGCCGCGGCCTTTCGCGTCCACACCGGTGTGACGCCCGCGCAATACGTCCGCGAGCAGCGCGTGCGGCTTGCGAGGGAGGCACTCGTGCTCGGCGACGAGAGCATCGAGCAGATCGCCGACCGGCTCGGTTTCCCGAACCGCCACTACTTCACCCGTGTCTTCACCGCGCTCGCCGGCTGCAGCCCTGCGGAATACCGCCGGGTGCAGGGCCCGCGCTGAGCGGGCTCACAGGTGCTCCTCGACCCAGGCAAACTCGCGCGAGATGCTCTTCACCACGTCGGCGGGACGGATGTCGGCTGGCAGCACGTCGAAGGTGTAGGTCTCGATTTCCACATGGCTCGTCGCGCCTTTGCGGAGTTCGCGGAAGAAATCGGGCGTGAGGGTGGACGCGGTGCTAGAGAGGGGGCCGTTGCCTTGGAAGAAGAGCGGCACGTGAAAATGCACGCGAACTTCATCGAGGCCGTTCTTGCCGTCGTCATCGGCCTGAGCGATGGGCAGGTCGGTCCACGAGCGGATTTCGCCGCCGGCCGTGCGGCCTTTCACCTGATGCAGATAGACGCCCTCCGAGAACGGCAGCAGCGCATTCCACGAGTCCTCGCCGCCGCCGGTCATCAGCGCGGCGCTGAGCTGCACCTTGGAAATGCGGATGCCCTCGGCGCGATAGGCGCGCAGCGATTCCAAGGGGTCCTCGAACTGGAGCGCGACGTGGCAGGTGTCGAAGCAGACGCCGACGTGCCTGCGGACAATCTCCCCGGCTTCCGCCGCATCGCAGGCGCGGATTCGCTGCACGGCGGCCGCGCCTTCGGTCCAAAGGCTGTCGCGGAAGAACGCGACTGTCTCCGCCGTCGTTTCGAGATAGCATGACGGTTCGGGTTCTAGGCCGAGGTGGATTTCCCGGCCCGTGTCCTCGCGCAGCGCGGCGAGATATGCGGCGACGGCGCCGAGGTTCTGCGCCATGGAGATCGCGTCCGCGGGGCTGGAGATCCAATCCTTGAATGAGCCGGGCACGGTGCTGATGGAGCCGTCCACGCCCTCGGGCAGCCAGCCGGCGAGGATGTCGGCGGCCTGCATCGTGTAGTTGCGCCGTGCGGCGGAACGCCAGTCGGGCGCATAGACGTTCTCCTTCACCAGCCCCGCATGGAACTGGCCGTAGGGAAACGCGTTCACGGAGAATGGATACAGCTCGTGCTCGGCGAAGGCCGCGAGCGCCTCGTTGCGAAGCGCGGGGTTCGCCGTGAGGTCGGACACAGCCTGCGCGCCGAGCCGCAGCCCGAGGCCGAACCAGCGGTCCGGCGACACGAACTGCTTCACGCGCGCCGCCTTCTCGCGGATCGCCGCGAGGTTCTCCGCCCAGCTCTCGCCGGGATGGATGTTCAGGCAGTAGGTGAGGTGGAGGGGTGGCTGATGCTGGAGGATCATTTCGTGGCGAAGTCGTGGCGTGCCTCCCTTTGTAGAGCAGGCCGCAAGCCGTTCAGGCACCGCTCCATCAGCGGCAGGTCAATTTCGTGCATTTCAAAACGCGCGCCGATGCCCTGCGGAAAAGTGACGCAGAGTTCGCCGCCGAGGTGCTCCTGGAAGTCGCGAAGGCCGGCGAAGATCTCGAGTTCGCCGGCGGCGTTGCGCGCGAGGGCTTCGCTGTGCCAGAGGGGGAAGCCGCTGCGGCGCAGGCCGCGCTCGATCGCATCGTATTCCTCCCGCGAGAGCCAGCCTTTTTCACGCGCATAGGCGGAGTCGAGCAGCACGCCGAATGCGACCGCTTCGCCGTGGCTGATCGCGAAGCGAGACATGAGCTCGAGCTTGTGGGCGGACCAGTGGCCGAAATCGAGCGGGCGTGCGCGGCCGTATTCGAACGGGTCGCCATTGGTGCGGATGTGCTCCAAGTGCTCGTGTGCACAGCGGAAGACGAGGTGTTCCATGGCCGAAGCGTCGCGCGCGGGGAATTTCTCAGCATTCGCGGTGAGCCACGCGAAGAATTCGCGGTCGCGGATGATGGCGACTTTCCAGGCCTCGGCCACGCCGCAGAGCCAGTCGCGCTGCGGGAGGGAGACGAGGAAGTCGAAGTCGTTCAGCACGGCGAACGGCGGCGCGAAGGAGCCGATGGCATTTTTTCCACCCATGAAATTGATGCCGTTCTTCACGCCGACGCCCGCGTCGTTCTGCCCGAGCACGGTCGTGGGCACGCGCACCTGCCGGAGCCCGCGGTGGACGAGCGCGGCCGCGAGGCCGACGGCATCCATCACCGCGCCGCCGCCGACGATGATGATGAACGACTGCCGGTCCATGTGGGCATCGAGCATCAGGCGCATGAAGTCCTCGACGAGCTTGATGTCGTTTTTCACCGCCTCACCTCCGGGGACGATGCGCGGCGGTGCGGCAAGCTCCAGCTGCGCGGGGTGCGCGGAAAAATAGGCGGTGATTTCCTCCGCGAGACCCGGTCGGGCGGCGGCGACATGCGCGTCCACAAACACCATCGCGCGGTGGCGGCGCTCCTCGGGCAGGCGGCACAGCGTGTCGAGGAGGACGGGGTTGTCCGCGCGGAAGAGGCCGTGCGTGAACGTCACCGGGAATTCCCAAGTGACCGCGAGGCTCTGCGCGACGGTGCGAGCCTGCTCGCTCACTGCTGCCCCTCCATCCACGACTGCACCGCGCGCGCGAGGTCGAGCTGCGTCACCGGGAGCTGCGGGATTTTCAGCGACGACGCCCAGGCGACCTCGAGGCCGGGGCGGTTGCTGCCGTGTGTGCCGTGGATTTTGCGCGTGTCGAAGCTCACGCTGCCAGGCGGCCAGCCGAAGAAAAGTTCGCACGGGTCGTAGCCGGGCTTGTTGTGGATGTCCACGTGGCTCGCGTAGTCGGGCGCCTCGGAGCGGTCGGTGAACCACGGATAGGCAAACCACGAGCTCTCCGCCGCGGTGATGACGAGGTCGCCGCTGCGGCGATGCGCGATGCCATGCCGCTCCTGCTCGGCTTTGTCCCACACTTCCGCGACGCCCGGCAGCGTGCGCAGCGCCTCGGCTGCGGCAGCCTTCGATGCCTCGTCGCGGCAGTAGACGTGGGCAAAGCCGTGGTCGCACACGGCAAACGCGCGGCTCGTGAAGAAGTCCGTGTAGGCCATTTCCTCGATCGTGCGCGTGCCGAAGAGCCCCGCTTCGCGCAGGCGGCGATTTGGGAAGACCGCGCCGTCGCGCACCTGCTCGATCGAGTAGTCGCCGAAGACGAGCCATTCGTAGCCGCACTCCGCCGCCTTCGTCTCAAGCCGCTGCAGATAGCCGAGCAAAACATCGAGCGACTGATCCGCCTCACGGCTCACGGGGCCGTAACGCTGGAGATCGTAGTCGAGGTGCGGGATGTAGGTGAGCAGAAGGTCCGGCGCGACATCCGGCATCTCCATCACGGCGCACGTCGCGTCCACGATCCAGTCGGAAGATTTGTGGTTCGCGAGCGGGCCCCAGTAGTTCATCAGGTTGAACGGGCGCCCGACGCGTTCATTCACCTGCTCCTCCAGCGAAGCGGGTTTCGTGTAGCATGCTTGGATCATGCCGCCGCTGTGCTTGTGAATCGGTGCGGGCGTCATCACGAGGTCCACCGCTTCGCCCATGCTCTGCTGCCAGAACATCATGCCGACCTTCTTTCCGCGGGTGCGGAAATCCTCCCAGATGCGCGGCCCCTCGACGAGCGCCGAGCTCTGCTCCCAGAACAGCACCTTTCGCAGGTCGGAAAAGAAGAGGCCGTTCCCGACGAGGCCGTTATGCGACGGTGTGGTCCCGGTGCGGAACGCTGCCTGCACGGGGCACGTCACCGCCGGAAAAATCGGCTGCACCGGGCGGAACTCGGGCAGATGCGACACGAGGTTCCAACCGAGTGCAGCGACATCAACGACGAGCAGCTTGCTTTTGACCGGCATGGAGAGCGGCAAAGAGAATCAGCTTCGCAAAAAAAAGCTAGGGCGTTGCGGCCTCAGCCTGCGGCTGTCGTTTCCTCGGGCTTCGGGGCCGGCTCCGGAAGTGGCGGCGCTGGGGGCGCCTGCTTTGGTGTGCGCCGCAGGATGGCTTTGAACTCCATCCACAGCCACCGCCGGATGCCCTTGAGGAGCAGTCGGCCGCTCGTGCCCGGCGCGGGAGTGAAGCCGGGGACGAGCAGCCGCCAGCCCTTGTTTCGCCGGCCGAACGTGCCCGCGGCGATGCGCTTGCGGGCGAGCGCGACGAGGCGGCGGTTGTAAAAGGCGATGAATTTGGACGCGATGCGGCCGCCGATTCCATCGAACGGGAACTTCCCGAACATCGTCGCCGGATCCGAGAAAACCTGCTTCACGGGGCCGAGGTGATACGTCGCGATGTCCATGAGGAACGCCGCGGCCATCAGCTCCGCGTCGCCGAGGTATTGGTATTTGTCGCGGTAGATGCAGTCGAACCAGCTCTGGAAGCAGAACGCGAAGCGGCGGTTGTAGCCGCGCACGTCAACCGTCTTTCCCTCGCATGCGTCGGCCACGTGCGATGCGACAGCCTGAGCGGTGAATGAACAAAAATCGAGACCCGGGCTGTAGAGCGGATCGAGGAAGCCCGCGGCGTCACCCACGCATGCCCAGCCGTCGCACATCACCTGCGTGACCCGGTAGGGGAGCTGCGAATAGGCGCGCTCGTCGCCGGCGATTGCCTTGGCATCGGAGAGGATTTCCCGCCCGACGGGATGCTCGCGGCAGTGCGCGAGGATGCGTTCGCCAATCGACGAGCCCTCCGGCGGGGTGTAGAGCCGCTCGTCGTAAACGAGCCCGACGCTCACGTCGCCGCCCTTCAGCGGAATGATCCACACCCACCAGCCGGGGCCGCAGAGGTGGTTCGTCGCCCAGCCGCGCGCGGCGACGGTGGCGTTCGCCCACTTCGGGAATTTTTCGCGCAGCTCGAGGCTGTCCCAGTCCTTCACGCCGGTGAACCGCGCCCAAAGCGAGTTGGTCGGGTGCTCCGCGAGTGCCTCCATGTAGCCGCGCTTGCGGGCGATCACGGCGGCGCGACCGCTCGCATCCACGAGCCACCGCGCGACCACCTGCTGCTTCTCCCCGCCCGAGATGATTTCGAGCAGGTTGTTGCTTGCACCGCCGAGCTCCAGTTTCACCACCTTCGCGGGGCGCAGCAGCTTGCAGCCGGCGGCGACGGCGAGGGAAAGGACGTGTTCGTCCAGCGTCGAGCGGTCCACTTGGAAGCCGGGCATCCGAGAATTGAACTGCGCGCCGATTTCCACGCACTGGTCGAAGGCGTCGTCCGCGGAGTTGGCGAACCACATCCGCAGGCCCTGCTTCGCTAGCTGGTGGTGGCCGAGGTAGTTCGTGAGCCCGAGCACGCGCGTGAGGAAGCACGAGCTCACCTCCGTCGTGCTCTCGCCCACCTTGCGGTCAAACACCTCCGATTTCTCGACGATGGCGACGCGCAGACCCGGGCTGCGCCGCTTGATGAGCAGCGCCGTCGCCGCGCCGGAAAAGGCACCGCCGATGACCGCCACGTCGAAGCTCAAATGCATGGGCCACACTCATATCCGCGGGCGCAGCCGAGTCCACCCGCAGGCCCGGTTTTTTCGGGGAAAAAAAGTGGTTGCCCGGCGGAAAAGCGCCGGTAATGTCCCGGCCCTTCTTCGGAGCCTTAGCTCAATCGGTTAGAGCGCCGCCCTGTCACGGCGGAGGTTGCGGGTTCGAGCCCCGTAGGTTCCGCCATCAAATGCCGGGAGTGGCTTGGTGGAGGGGATCCATGGATTTGCCTGTGTCTGTTGCGTTCGGAGGGTGGCATCAAAATGCAGATCCCTGCCAGAATTTGCTCGGAATGTGGACCTAACGAAATTACACTCAGGTCACTTTTTCCGATGCCCCCCGCTTGCGGTTCCAGCACGCGGAGGAGATCCCCCAAATTTCCCACCCACCATGAAAACGAACCGAGCCCCACGTCGTTGCCGCAAATCCCAGCGCCATTCCGGACGCAACCGAATTCTCGCCGGATCCGCGGCGGTCCTCGCTGCGATGTTTCTTCACCAGCCGGAAGTCTCCGCGGCGTCCTACTACTGGGACTCCGATGCGAACCCCGCGGGGAACACCACTGGCGGCGCCGGCCTTGGCAACACCGTTCCGCCGTTCACGTGGGACACGGCGAGTCTGAATTGGTGGAATGGTGTCTCTTCCGACGTGGCGTGGGTGAATGGCAGTGACACGGCGGTCTTCACCGGCACCGCGGGCACGGTGACGCTCGGCGCGCCGATCACCGCAGGCAGTCTCCTTTTCAACGCCGGCGGCTACACGATCAGCGGCGGCGGCAACGCACTCACGCTGGGCGGAACGCTGCCCACGCTCACGGTGGCGAGCGCGGCCACCGCGGCGACTATCCAATCCGATGTCGTCCTCGCTGCGAGCGCGGTCGTTTCCGGTGCGGGAAATCTTTTGCTCAACACCGGCGTGGTCAGCGGCGCGTTTGGATTCAGCAAGCTCGGGAGCGGCACGCTCTCGATCGGTGGCGCGAACACCTTTTCTGGTCCGGTGTATCTCTATTCCGGCGTCACGAGCATCAGCGCGGCCGGGAATCTCGGCGACGGCTCCGTGACGAACACCCTGACTCTCGCGGGCGGCACGCTCAGCGCGGATGGGACTTTCAGCCTCGGTGCGAACCGCGGGCCCGTCATCGGCAACGGTGGCGGAATCATCGACGTGACCGCGACGAACACCCTCACGGTGGACGGCACGCTGTCGGTCGCCGCCGGACTGACGGGCCGGGTGATTCTGACGAAAATCGGCGCAGGCGTCCTGACGCTTACCGGAACGAACAACGCGAGTGTGAACGCGACCACCGTCAGCGGCGGTGTGCTCAGCATCGCGAGCAACACGAATCTCGGCACCGGCCGGGTGACGCTGGACGGCAGCACCCTGCGATTCACCGGCAGCACCGCGACCATGGCCAACGGCATCGCGCTGGGTGCATCAAGCGGCACCGTGGAGGTGACGACCGCCGGGCAGACGCTGACCGTCGGCACTCTGGCGATCATCGGGCCGGGGTCATTGACGAAGACCGGGCCGGGCACGCTGCAGCTCGGCGTGGCCTCGACCTTCTCAGGCTCCACCACGATCAGCGACGGCACATTGAACGGCGGCATCGCTGCCTTCCTGCCGTCGGGCACGCAGCTCAGCATCGCTGCGGCGGGCACGCTGAACGTGAACGCCTTTGCGACGACCGTCGCCTCGCTGTCCGGTGCCGGCATCGTGACCAATACCGGAGCGGCGGCGGCGCTGACAATCGGCAATCTCCGCGGCGCGCAGAACACCACATTCTCCGGCTCCTTCAACGCGACGACTCCGGCGAACCTCACGCTGACGAAGACCGGCGGCGGCACCCTCACGGTCACCTCCAGCACCCCCGGCACCGCCACCGGTGCTTGGACGCTGAATGCGGGCACGGTGAATGTGGATTACACGCTGAACGGCTCGGCCACTGGCAACATTCTCGCCTCGCGCGCGCTCACGCTCACCGGCGGCAGCCTGCAAATCACCGGGCGCAGCGGAGCCACGGTGTCCCAGGGTCTCGGCAACATCACCGTCGGAGCGCGCGGCGGCCAGATCCTCATGACGCCGAGCGGCGGCGCGGGGACGACGCTCGCATTGGGCACGCTCACGCACGTCACGACTGCGGGTGCTTCGCTGCTCATCAATGCACCCGCGACCACCTCGGTGACCACCACCTCGACGGCGCTCACGAATGGCATTTTCGGCGGACGCTACATTTACACCGATGGCACGAGCTATGACTGGGCGACCAACGACGGCACCGCAAGCAACGCCATCAAGGGCCTCGGCACCTACGTGGCGCAATATGATGCGCTCACAACGACCGCGGGCACGGACACGGCCAACTCCATTCTGACCGGCAGCGCGACGATGGGCGGCAGCCGCACCACGAACACGCTGAAGCTGCTCACGAGCGCCTCCGGCCAGTCGCTGGACCTTGCAGGCAGCAGCCTTGTGCTCACCGCGGGCGGCCTTCTTTTCGCGGGCGCGCAGGACTACACGATCACGGGCGGCACGCTGGCGAGCAACACCGCCTCGCCATCCGACCTCGTCATTCACCAATACGGAGCCGGTTCCCTCACGGTGAATTCCAGCATCATTGACGGTGCCGGGGCATCCACGCTGACGAAGGCTGGAGCCGGCACGCTCGTGCTCGGCTCGGCGAACAATTTCACCGGCGGAGTGTTCATCAACAACGGCACGCTGAGCGTCAGCAACGTCAACCAGCTCGGCGCCACCGCCACCTCCGCCATCACGATCAATGACGGCGCGACCCTAAGGACAACGGCGGACCTGAACGCGGGCACACACACTTTCTCGGTGACGGGCGGAGTGGCGAAGCTCGACATCGCCCCCGCCACGACGCTGACCGTCGGCGGCATCATCTCCGGCGCAGGCGGGCTCAGCCTCACGAACACCGGCATCCTGCAGATCAACGCGGCCGCCACTCTCACGGGGCCGGTCTCCGTCGGTGCGGGGGCCACGTTGAAAGGCGGCGTGAACACCTTCATCAACGCGACTGCCGGCGGCGGGCTGAATGTCGCGAGCGGCGGCCTCGTGGACATGAACGACTTCACGCTCACTGTCGGGAGCATTGAGGGCGCGGGGAATATCGTGAATTCCAGCGCCACGGCGCGCGCCCTCTCCGTCGGTGGGAACAACATCTCCACCACCTACTCCGGTGTCCTTCAGGCGACCGGCACGGCGGCAAACATGACCCTCACCAAGACCGGCACGGGCATCCTGACGCTCGCGAACAGCAGCCTGTTCACCGGCACCGTCACGCTGAGCAATGGCACCATCAAATTCGGGGTGAACAACGCGCTGGCCGCGGGTGCGATCACGATTGGCAACGCCGCCGGACCGGTGACGGCGCTGCTGGATCTCGACGGAAAGAACCACACCACGGGCGGCACGCTGACGATTTACGGGACCACGTCCACCGCGACCAGCCAGGCCGGAGTCAATATCGGCACCGGCGGTGTGCTGACGCTGGGCGGCGCCGTCACGGTCGCCGTCAATGGGACCGCATCGAACGGCTTCCTCCCGTCCTTCATCACGGGCGGCACGCTGGAACTCGGAGCGGCGAGCCGCACGTTTACTGTCGCGGACAGCATCAATGCAGCCGTGGATCTGACCATCACTTCCGCCATTACGTCCGCGGGCGGCGCATTCGGCATCACGAAGGCCGGCGCGGGCACCCTGCTGCTCACCGGCGCGAACACCTACACGGGCACCACCACTGTGAACGGCGCGGCCGGCGTGCTGATGCTCGGCGGAAACGGCACCCTCGGCTCGGGAACGAATGCGCTGACGATGACGACCGGCATTCTGGACCTGAACGGCACCAACCAAGCCGTCGGCACGTTCTCAGGCGCAGCCGCAGGCACCGTGCGGAACAGCGCGGTCGGCACGCTGTCCACATTCACCGTGGGCAACGGCAGTCTCATCACGTCGTCCGGCAGCTACGCGGGCAACATCACCAATGGCGGCGGCACCGTGGCGCTGACGAAAATCGGCCAGGGAATCGTCACGCTCTCCGGCACGGACGACTACACCGGCGGAACGCTGGTGAACGAAGGCATCCTCGTCTATGGCACCACAGCGGCGAAGCCGGCGACCGGCACGACCACCGTCGCCGCCACTGCGGCGCTCGGGCTCGGTGTCGGCGGCGCAGGGTTCTTCAGCACAGCGGATGTGGACGCGCTCTACGTCAACGCGCTCGCCGGTGTCAGCCTCGCGTCCACCTCCGGCGTCGGCATTGACACGACAGCGGGCGATTTCGACTACACGACGAGCCTCGCCGCCGGGCCGCGCGGCATCGTGAAACTCGGAACCAACGTGCTGACTCTCAGCGGCACCAATCTCCACACCGGCGGCACGCTCATCGCCGCGGGCACGCTCGCCGTCGCGTCGGACGACAGGATCGGCGCGGTCTCCGGCGCACTCGCGATGGTCAATGGCGGCATCCTCCGCGTCACCGGCACGTCCTTCACGTCTTGGAATGCGAGCCGCACCCTGAATCTCGCCGGTGCCTCGGGCTTCGATATCGCGGATCCGGCCAACAACTTCTCCATCGGCATCAACCTCACTCCGGCTGGCGCCATCACGAAGCTCGGCGGCGGCATCCTGAGCCTGGCCGGAACGGTGACCTCCGCGAGTGCGCTCAATGTAAACGCCGGCGTGCTCGTGATTTCTGGAAGCACGACCACCGGCGCCGGCAACACCGCGGTCGGCAACACTGCCGCCACACTGGGCCTGCTGCGCGTGCCGGCGGGCGGCAGCTTCACCACCACGAATCTGAACGTCGGCAATAACGCGACCGGCATCGGCGCGGTTGTGGTCAGCGGCGGGACCGCCACCTCCACCGGCACCGGCACGGGCAACGGCCTCGTGTTCGGCAATGGCGGTTACGGCGGAGTGTTCGTGTCGTCCGGCACCCTCAACACGGGGCGCATCGAGACCAGCACATCCACCGCCGCCACGGCGTTCGGCGTGTGGCAGCAGACCGGCGGCACGGTCAACAACAGCGAGTGGCTGCTCCTGCGAAACAACCGCTTTGACGCGGTGATCACCGGCGGCACCTACGACCGGACTGGCGCATCGCAAAACCTCGCCATCGCGTATCAGGGCGCGGCGACTTCATTCGGCGCCTTCACGGTGGCCGGCGGCACGGTCATCAACACCGGGCGCAACGTGTCATTTGGCCAGGTGAACACCAGTTCAGGCCTGGGCACCGGGCTCCTCAACCTCAACGCCGGCACGCTGCGGACAAATCAGATTCAGGCGTATAACGCGGTAGCAACCGCCACCAATGGGATCGTCAACTTCAACGGCGGCACGCTTCAGGCCGCGGCGGCCACGGCGGATTTCATCGGATTCAACGGGACGGGTGGCGCGACGACGCTCACGCTCCGGTCGAACGGCGCGTTCGGATCCTATGCGGGCGGCGCGGTCATCGACACGAATGGGTTCGCTGTCACGCTTGCGCAGCCGATTCAGGCTCCCACGGGCAATGGCGTCACGGGCATCAGCCTGACTGGCAGCGGCAGCGGATACATCGGTGCTCCCTATGTCGATATCTCGGGCGGCGGCGGCTCGGGGGCCTCGGCTTATGCGACGGTGGATTTGGATCCTTCCAGCGGGACCTACGGGCAGGTGACAGGCATCACCGTCACGAATCCTGGCGTGGGCTACACTTCGGCACCGACGGTCACACTGTCAGGTGGCGGCGGCACCGGGGCCGCCGTCGGCACGGTGACGACCGCCGCAAATGTGTCGGGCGGCCTCACGAAAGTCGGCAGCGGCACTCTGGCCCTCACCGCCGTGAACACCTACACGGGCGCAACCACGGTGAACGGCGGCTCCCTTTCCATCACGCCGACGGCCATACAGAACACCTCGTCCGTGCAGGTGGGTGCGACGGGAAATGGCACGCTGGACTTGTATGCGGACGGAGTCGGGGCGGCGTGGAATGTGCCGGCCGGCGTCGGCATCACGCTCGGCAGCGCCACCACAAGCGGCTCGCTCGGATTCCAACTCGGCACGGCGTCCGACAGCATCGTGCTCTCCGGCGGCAGCGTCCTCACCGCCAATGCGGGCGGCGGCAAGATCAACGCGCAGGCGATCGCCGGCTTCGGTGTGGGCAGCTACACGCTTTTTACCGGACCGAACAACATCGTGGGAATTTCCAATGTCGCCCTCGGACTCCTGCCGGGCGGGTTCGCATACACCCTGGACACCTCGATACCCACGCAGCTCTCGCTCACAGTCGCTGCGGGAGGGGTTGGCGACCTCTATTGGACGGGCAACGGCACTCCCTCGTGGTCGGATTACAACGGCGGCAACACGAGCTGGGCCACGAATGCGGCTGGCACCATCGAGGCCGGATACACCCCGGCGTCCGGCGACACCGTGATCTTCAGTGCTACGAACGCGGGCGCGGGGGCCATTAACACGACGCTCGACTTCGCAATCTCCATCAAGGGCCTGAAAGTCATCAACTCCGGCACGGGCGCAGTGTCCGTGGCTCCGGGTGCCGGTGGCGCGCTGACGATCGGCACCGATGGCATCGATGTGCAGGCGGGCGCTCCGGCCCTCACCCAGATTTCCGCGCCAGTCGCGCTCGGCTCGGCGCAGGCATGGAATGTCACCGACGCCGCGGGCACGCTCCGGGTGAGCGGCGCCTTGTCGGGTGATTTCAATCTCACGAAGAACGGTGCGGGCACCGTGGTGCTGGCCGCCAATGCGGTGCGCTCCGCCGCTGCAGGGACATCCACGCTCGCCGCCGGAACGCTGCGGCTGGAGGCGCTTCAGGCGCTCTCCACCGGCGCGGGCATCGCGATGAATCTCAACGCCGGCACGCTCTCCCTCGCGGCCCCGGCGGCCGGCACGTTCAACGGCGCAAACATCACCATGGGCGGCAGCGCGAAAATCGAGGTGGATCGTTCCACGGTGGGCGCGGGCTTCGTGTCCACGATCGGCACGGTTTCCATCGGCGCGCTCACGCTCACGGTCGAGCCCGGCTCGAATGTCACCAGCGGCACCGCGGGGCTGACGACCGGCGCTGTCACGCTCACGGGCTCGCCCACTTTCACCGTGAACAACTCGGGCAGCGCGCTCGCGGCGGCCACCCTCGGAGCCATCGGCGAGAGCGGCGGCCCGCAGGGCTTCACGAAGAACGGCACGGGCACGCTCATCCTCGGAAGCGCGAGCACCTTCACGGGGGTTGTCACTCTGGATGCCGGCACGCTCCGCAACATCTACGGCGGCACGACGGGTCTCGGCACCGGCGCCGCGACGCTCATCCTCAATGGCGGGCGGCTCGAGCTTGCGAACAGCACCGCGCGGAACAGCGCCCGGAACACGACGATCGCCGGGAATGTCACCATCTCGACGGAACGCCTCACTGCCGGCGCCGGCCTCGCGCACACGCTGGGCACGCTCGCGATGGGCGGGCAGACGCTCTCGGTGGTCAGCAGCATCGCGGATTCGGGAACGCAGAGCCTCGTGTTTGGCGCCACGACGCTGAGCGGCGACCCCACCTTCGACGTGACCAACGGGACCACGACGACGCAACTCACCCTCGGCGCGCTGAACGACGGCGGCATCGCCCGAACAATCACGAAGACTGGCAACGGAAACCTCGCTCTCGGCACCGCTGCTGCCAGCCTCGTGAATGGAACCGCCGTGAACATCAGCGGCGGCCGGCTGAATTCCACAAACGCGACCGCGCTCGGCAACCAGGCGAATGTCACGGTGGTTTCCGGCGGCACCTTTGGCGCGGGCGCGACGCAGACGATCGGCGCGCTCAACGGCGCGGGCAGCGTGGACATCACCGCCGCGCTGACGCTGACCGTCGGCAGCACGAACAACCTCAGCTCCGCATTCAGCGGCGGGACCACCGCGACGACCGGCGGCCTTGCCAAAGCGGGGGCGGGCACGCTCACGCTCACCGGACAAAACCTGCACACCGGCGCGACCACGGTGAACGCCGGCACGCTCGTGCTGGATTTCGACGCGTCCGCCCTCTCCTCGAACATCATTTCTTCATCGAGCCCGCTTGTCCTCGGCGGCGGCACTCTCAGCGTTCTTGGTGACACTGTGGATGCGACGACGCAGACCTTCGCGTCCACCGCGCTCTCCGCGAACAGTTTTTCGCAGGTGTCTGCGAGCGCGGGTGCTCCGGGCCTCACGGTGAACCTCGCCGCGCTGACGCGCGGAAATGCGAGCGGCCTGAACGTGTCGCTCCTCAGCTCCGCGGTGGTGCAGGCCGCGGGCTCCACGGTCACGAACGGCGTCGTCACCGATTCGCGCGGGATCGCGTTCGTCACGCTGAACGGCACCGACTGGGCGAACCTCTCCGGCTCCACGATCGTCCCAGCGACCTACGTGGCGGACGATTTTTCGAGCGCCGCCAACAACGTGGATGTGACTGCCAGCGGAAACTGGACTGGCTCGACCGTGAACACGCTGCGCTTCAACACGGGGGCGCCGACATTGACGCTCACCGGCACGGACATGATCGGTGCCGGCGGCATTTTGATCACCGGCGGCGCGGGTGCGGTGACGCTCAGCGGTTCCGGCAAAATCGCGGGCAGCCCGGTCACCGGCACGGTCGCCGCGCCGCTGAGTGGCGAACTCAATGTTTTCCACAATGGAGCCAGCACTCTCACGATCGGCTCCGCGGTCGTGAACAATCCCGGCAGCCTGAGCCACGTCGCCGCCACGGTGAGCGGCACGGCGCTGAACAAGTTTGGAACCGGAACGCTGGTGCTCTCGGCCGCTGGCAACGCCTACAGCGGCGGGACGAACGTGGTCGCCGGCACTCTCCGGCTGGGTGCCGCGAACCTCATCCCGGACGGTGCCGCGCTGCCCGGCGCAGTCACGGTTTCCGCCGGGGCGACGTTCAACTTGAACGGCTTCAACGAAACCATCAACGGCCTCGCAGGCGCTGGTCTCGTTGACAACGCCTCGGCGAGCGCTGTCACCCTTGTGGCGGGGAACACCAACGCCACATCTACCTTCTCCGGAATCATCAGCAACAGCGGCGGCGGCGCCCTCTCCCTCACCAAGGCAGGCACCGGCACGCTGACCCTGACGGGCGCCAACACCTACACCGGTGCAACGACCGTCAGCGCGGGTGGCGTGACTTTGAATTTCACCGCCGCCGGCGCCCCGCTGAGCAACATCATCTCGGCGTCGTCCGCACTGAACATCGGTTCGGCTCTGCTCACGCTCACCGGCTCCACCGCGGCGAACACGCAGGCGTTCAACAACACCACGGTCAGCGGCGGCGCGCGCATCACCATCGGAGGCACCACTCCCGCGCTGGCGCTCAGCTTGGGTGCGATCACCCGGAACGCAGGCACCGCGCTGAATGTCACGCCCTCCACGGGCAGCGCCACGACCACGAACACCAACGACGCCACCGGCATCCTCGGCAGTTGGGCGGTGGTGAGCAGCGCGGACTTCGCCACGGTGAATGGCAGCAGCCAGATCGTCGCCTACACCGGTTACACCGCTGTCAGCGGCGCAACGGGCGCGGGAAGCTCCGCGCAGAATGCCCTCTTCCAAACGGGTAACAGCGTGGACACCGCGACAGTGGACTACAACACGATCAAGCTCGCGGCCGCGCCGAGCTTCGCCGCAGCCACGAACATCCTCCGCCTCGGCTCCACCGGCGCCATCCTCATGCCCACTGGGCTTGCAGCGACAGCCATCGGCTCCGCGGCAGGCAACGGCGTGCTGACCGCCGGCGGTGCCGCGAACACCGCGGGCGAGCTGAACCTCCTCAACTGGAGTGCCAACGCGCTGACGATCAACTCGGCCATCAGCAACAACGGAACCGGTGTGGTCACGCTTGTGAAGTCCGGCAGCGGAGGCGTCACGCTGGCCACTGCGAACGGATACACCGGGGGCACCGTCATCAACCAGGGCACGCTGACCGCCAGCGCGGCCAACCAGCTCGGCACCGGCGGCATCACGCTCAACGGCGGCCAGCTCACCTTCTCGGCGGATGCAGGCCTGGCTCTCGCGCTGAACTTGGGGGCGGGTGGTGGAACGCTGAACGTGTCCGGGACTTTCGGCGCGGATCGGACATTCGGAACGGCTGCGGATATTGGAACGTCCGGAACTGGTGCGCGCATCCTGACGCTGACCGGGGGGACCGCGGTCCGCCGCACCATCCTCGCCACCCGTCTTGTTGATGGGTCCGGTGGACCGACGAGCCTTGTCCTGAGCTTCGGTGGAGATGACCGGCCGCTCCGGCTCGCCACGACGAACACCTTCACCGGCACCACGACGATCACCCGCGGCGTCCTGGACTTCTCCGCCGCGACCGCGATTCCGGGCGGCCTGACCAGCGCCGCCACAATCGGCAATTTGATCTTTGCCGCCACCGGAACGCAGCGCGCGATTCTGCAGAGCAGCGTGACGACGCCGGTGAATTTCACGAGAAACCTCGGTTACGGCAGCGGGCAGATCCACTGGGAGGGCAATGGCGGCTTCTCGAACAATTCTGCCAACACCACTTGGAACGTGAATCTCGGCGGAGCGGGTGCAACCCTGACTTGGGGTCGCGGAGGATTCGTGCCGGATGGAAGCCTGCTGCAGTTCGGCGTCGCGAACGTCACGAACTCGGTGACCAACCTCGGCGCGGTTAATTTTCAGAACGGCATCGACCTCGGCAGCGTGATGCGGACGATCGAGGTCTTCTCCGCGAACGACAAGCACGGCAACACGCCTTACGACGCCATTCTCAGCGGCAACCTCACCAGCACAGCCGGCGGCGGCTTCACCAAGACCGGCAGCGGCGTGCTCGTGCTCACGGGCACGAACAACGCCTCGCCGACCACCGTCACAGTCACCGCAGGCACGCTCATTTTCGGCAGTGCAAGCTCCATTCCCGGCTCCGGGGCGAACATCACCCTGCCGACCTTGGCGGGTGGCAATTCCGCCGTCGGAGTGGCGGGGGACACGAATCCGATCGCGAGCCTTGGCAGCCGCATCGTGAACCCGTCGACGGCGACGAGCGCCTTCACGCTCGGCGCGAGCAGCAGCGCGAACCTGGACTTCACCAGCTTCCCGAACATGCGCCTCGCCGCGTATGCGTTCGGCCTGCCTGCGAAGGCGATCACCTACAGTGGCACGATCACGCCGGCGGGAGGAGCCTATCTCTTCGGCGGCTCTCCGTATGCGAGCGATGCCGCGAACACGCTCGCCACGACGCTCGTGCTGAACCGCCCCAACCAATTGACCGGCGCGAGCGTGCTCGACATGACATTCGGCAACCTCACGATCACCGCACCGAACGACTTCAGCGGAGGCATGAACTTCAGCGGCAACGGCATCGGAAATTCAAACCTCGCGATCGGAAGTAACGCAGCGCTTGGCACCGGAACGATCACGATGACCGGCGCCTCCACACGGACTTTTGGCGCGGTGAATGGCGAACATTACCTGTCGAACAACATCGCGTGGGGCGGCAGTGCCACGAGTGTCGTGCTCGCGGGTGATGCGGGCAACGACGGCGTCTCGAACACGACGAATGGCGGAGGCATCACGTTCCTCGGCACCATCACGATCTCGAATTCCGCGGGAGCGCCGGCTGTTGTTTCCCGCACGGGCCATCAGGCGCTGCTTCTCGGCAACGTGAACAACGGAGCGCTCACCTCGGGCCTGACTTACAGCGCCAGCACCAGCGGCTTCATCAGCTCTCTCACGACAGCGGCGAACGGCGGTGTCCCGAAGACCTACAACGGCACTTCGATCATCAACTCCACGACGACGCTCATCATCGACTCCGACGCCTCATTCGGCAGCAGCGGCAATCTATCGATGGGCGGCGGTGGCGCCGCGGGCAACACGGCGACGCTCCGCCTCCAGCCCGGCACGGGGGCGGTGACCCTGGCGGCAGCGCGCACGATGTCCTTCACCGGCGACCGCAACTTCGAATTCCGTGTCGGCACCGGGGGCGCGCTCACACTGGCCGGTGTCTTGAACGCGCAGGGCACGAACACCGCCGCGCGCAACCTCATCAAGACCGACGCCGGCACGCTGGTGGTCACGAACAAGAACAACTTCACCGGCGCCGCCACCTTCACTCCTGGACTGGCGATTCGCGGAGGCGCGCTGAAGCTCGACTCCTCGTCGGGCGCGCTCACCGCGGCCGCAGACCGCTTTTTCCCGGACACCACTCCGCTCCCGGTCGCGTTCAGCGCGGCCAGCGGCACCTTCGCGGGCGGCGGCACGCTGGAGATCATTCAGGACGCCGCGAACGCCTTCGCGCTCACGCAGGGGTTTGGCAATCTCACGTTCAACACCGGCGGCAGCACCATCCGGCTCACGAACAACTCCGCCACCCAGGCGCTCACGCTGAACCTCGGTTCGACCTTCACGCGGACCGCGCTGCTCGGCGGCACTGTGAATTTCGCCACGACCACCGCGGGCGGCGCCAACACCATCGGCTCCACGGTGGCGAACGCGAACGGCATCGTCAGCGGCTACGCGACGTTCAACGGCGCTGACTGGGTCACCCAGTCCGGCGGCGCGCTCGTCGCCTTCAGCGGATACAACGTCAGCTTCCCCGGCTCAGGCTCGACCGCCGCGGACAATTACTCGCTGACGGGCGACCAGATGGTCACTGCGAACCAGACGATCAACTCGATGAAGTTCGCACCCGCTGGCGCCACGCAGACCATCACGGTCAACACCGGAGTCGTCCAGACGGTTTCCTCCGGCGGCCTGCTCTTTGACAACACGAACGGCTCCGGCACGCTCATCGGCCCCGGCCAGTGGGGCGCGACGGGCGCGGAGGTCATGGTGCACGCCTATGGCAGCGGCGATCCGACCGCGAACAAGCTCACTTTGGACGGCGTCATCAAGGGCGCGGCGACAGCCATCAGCAAGTCGGGCCCCGGCACACTCGTCCTGTCGGGGGCGAACACCCACACCGGCGCGCTCATCATCAACGCCGGCACCGTGGAGTATGCGAACGGCAGCGCCGGGAGCCAGAACCTCGGAAACCCGACAGCCGGCGCGGGCAACATCATCCTGAACGGCGGCACGCTGCGCCAGACCGCGACGAACAACCTCATCTACGGCATGACGGTGAACGGCTACGCAAAGCTGGATGTGCCCGGCGGCGTGACGATGACGCAGACTGCGCAGGGCATCACCGGCGTCGCGGGCGTCGCCGGCATTTTGCAGAAGACCAGCGGAGGCACGCTGACCTTCGGCGGCAGCAACGACAACCCGTCCCTCAGCCTGGAGGTGGTGGGCGGCGTGGTGAATCTCGGGAAGAACTCGAGCGGCACTGTTCATTCCGTGGGCGTGGCTGCAGGGTCCACCGCAGCCGCGGTGTTCGGCGCCGCGCTCATCGTGAACTCCGGCACCACCGCAAACATCACCGGCACGGGCGGCGATCAGATTCATGATCAAAGCAGCGTGCTCGTGCGAAGCGGCGGAGTGCTGAATCTCGGCGGCGGCACGGCCACCTCGGAGAGCTTCGACAGCCTCGCAGGCGGCGGGCAGGTGACGAACAGCGGCCTCGCGGGCACCTTCACCCTCACGCTCGGCGCGGGGAACAACGTGAACGTCTCCGCCTACTCGGTGGCGGCGGCGGATGCCGGAGTGAACGCGACTGGGTTGAACAACTTCAGCGGCGTGATCGCGGACGGCGGCGCTGGGAATGTCGTGGCGCTCACGAAGACCGGCGGGGGCACGCAGATTCTCAGCGGCAGCAGCACATATTCGGGCGCGACCACCATCAACGCGGGCACGCTCCAGCTCGGCATCGCCGATGCGCTGCCGAGCGGCGCGGGGAAGGGGAACGTCACGATCGTCGGCGACGGTTTCGGCGCAGCGGCGATCAATGGCGGCACCTCCATTGGTTCCTCGAATTTGATCGGGGCGCCGGGAACGCTGGACATGGGCGGCTTCGACCAGTCCGTAAACGGCCTGAACTCCACCACCGGCGGCTACGTGGTGAACAACCCGTCCCTCACGTGGAATGGCTCCGCGTGGGTCGCCGCGAATGCAGCGAACACGCTGACGGTTGGAAACGGCGACGCGAGCGGAAGCTTCAGCGGCATCCTCATGAACGGATACACAGTTGCGCCCGGCGCGACCGCCACCGCTTACACGGGGACTCTGTCCCTCACAAAGACCGGCTCCGGAACACAGACGATGGGCGGCGCGAACACCTACACCGGTGCGACGACGGTGAACGGCGGCGTGCTCGCCGTCACCGGCAGCCTGAGCGGCACAAATGCGGTGGCGGTGAATTCCAGCGCGACCCTGCTGCTCGACAGCGGCACGAATGCGGACAACGTCGTGAATACCGCCGCGACCTATGCGGGCGGCGGCGGCACTCTCAAAGTGGGCGACGCGCAGACTGGCCGGACAAACACGCTTGCCTCGCTCACCCTGAGCGCGAACTCGGCGGTGGATTTCGGCGCCGGCACGACGAACACGCTGCTTTTCGGAGCGCTGGAAAGCTCGACGGCGGCCGCGCTCATCGCCGGGACGACCACGCTGACCATCAGCGGATGGACGGGGTCGCTTTTCAACCCCGGCGACCTCGCCGACACGCGCGGCGACGCGACACAGGACCGGCTCCTGTTCAGCACGGATCCCGGGTTCACGCCCGGTGTGCCCATCGCGGGGATCAATTTCGACGGGTTCGGTCCAGGCATGGCGGTGCAGTTTGGAGCCGGACAGTTCGAAATTGTGCCCGTGCCGGAGCCCGCGGCGGCGGTGCTCATCGGCACCGTGGCGCTGTGCGCGCTGCTCGGTCATCGCAGCCGTCGGCGCATGGCGAGGCGCGGCTAGGCTCGAATGGAAGTGCCGTTCCTCGGCGCAACCAGCCCGGCTTGAGCCGGCCCGGTCGCGCCAATTCATGGAGCTGACGGCAGCTCGAAGCCGGCTGCGCCCTTCCGGCGCGCCGCACGTTTGCCACGCCTAGAACTGAATCCTGAAGCCGCCGGAGACGGAGTGGGACTCGTAATTTCTGCGGCCGATTTCCCCGTCGTAGTTGAAGTAGGTGGCGAACCGGTCGCTCCACTGGATGGTGACGCCGCCGCCGATGAGCAGGCTGTCGCGGCCGGTGATGGGACCGGTGACGGTGAAGGGGCTGCCGCCGAGGGTGGCGAAGGTGCTTGTGAGCTGGTGGGCGACGTCGCCGAACTCATGCTGCCACGCGGCGCGGACTTCGGGGCGGATACGCCTGCCGACGATGACCGCGTCCCACGTGGCGCGGAAGCCGACGGTCGTGCGCGAACTCTCGGAGCTCGCATTGCGGATGCTCAGCGGTGCGAATGCGCCGGTCTCGGTGAAGCCGTCGAGGCGGGTGCCGGTGTATTGGTAGGTGAAAAGCGGGCCGACCTTCAGGCTGCCCACCTTCCAGTCGTAGCCGGTGGCGAGGAGCACATCCACTTCCGAGCCGTCGGGGCTTGCGGTGGCGATGGTGTTGTTCGGCGTGACGCGCCGCGTCTTGTAGCTGTTCAGGCCGCCGCTCACGGCTGCATCCACGTAGAAGCCGCTGTTGAAGTAGGTGGCGTAAAGGCCGAGGCGTCCGCCGTCCACATCCACGGTCCCGCCGTTGGCGAGCGTGGCGTTTGTGCCGACGTAGCCGAGGCTGAGGCCCAGCGCGAAGTGATCGTTGATGCGATAGTCGATGCCCGCGGTGATGCCGCCAGTCTCGTAGTTGTAGCCGGCGGCGTTCGTCGTGCTGCCGATGCGGGTGAACTCGCCGCTGCCAATCATGAACAGGCCCCAGCGGTCCTCGGGTGCGGCAGGGGCTGCCTTGCCGGGCTTGCCGACCGGTCCGTAGGAGGCGCCGCCCACGCTGCCGGCGCTGATGCTGAATGCGGAGCCGCCCGCGCCGCTCCCAGAGCCGCCGCCGCCCGCGGTGTGCAGTGCGTCGAGGCGCTGGAGGAGGTTGTTCGACTGCGTGATGGCGAGGGAGCGCGAGATGTCGAAGATGACCGTGAGCTCGTCGGGCGCGATTTTGTCGAGGTTGCCGGGGAGCGTGGAGAGCGGCTGGCTGTTGAGGAAGTCGAGCTCCGCGATGATGCCGGTCTTTCCGCCGGTGAGCGCGGTGAGCCCGTCCAGCGCGCTGGCGACTGCAAGCTGGTTTGGCGTGAAGCCGAGCGTGCCCTGCAGGCCGGCGAAGCTGCCCTGCACGGCTTCGAGCACGACGCTGTCGGTGTAGAGCTTCACCGTGGGGATGAGGAGCGGCGAGTTGCTGAACGCGGCGAGCCCCGTGACGCTGCCCGCGGGCAGGGCGGTGCCGCCCGCCGTGCCGCCGACCACGCCGCCGGCGGCGAGGAGCAGGACGACCTTCGTGCCGTTGCTGAGCACGAAGCCGTTCTGCTGCACGAGGGCGATGGTGCCGCCGCTGATGGCCGCGACGCCCGTGGTCTTGAGCTGGTCGTGCGTGACGCCGGGCGCGGTGCCGCCGACGTTGGCGACGTAGGTGCCGCCGTTGAACTGGATGTTGCCCGCGCCGATGTCCACGGCGAGCGGGCCGCCCGTCGTGCGCAGAGTGCCGCCGTTCAGCGTGAGGTTGCCGGAGCCGAAGGCCTTCGCGTTGCCGGCGATGAGCGTGCCGGCATTCAGCGTGGTGCCGCCGGTGTAGGTGTTCGTGCCGGTGAAGGTCTGCGAGCCGGTGCCGACTTTCACGACGGCGAGCTGTCCGGCGCCGTCCTCGACGATGCCTGAGTAGGTGGCATCGGTGTTCAGCGTGCCGGTGGTCAGGACCACGGTGCCGGATCCGGGGATGTCGCGCACGAAGCTGTTCGCGCCGCCGCCGGAGAGGGAGCCGATGGTGTTGCTGGCGGCGAGGTCGAGGATGCTGTTCGCATTCACTGTCACCGCGGAATTCACGCCGAGCGCCTGCGTGGAGGAGGCGACGAGCGTGCCGCCGCTCACCGTCGTTGCGCCCGTGTAGGTGTTCGTGCCGGAGAGGACGAGCGTGCTGGCGCCATCCTTCGTCAGTCCGCCGGTGCCGACGATTGCGCCCGCGAATGTCGAGCTTCCCGCGCCTGCGCCGATGGTGAGCGTGTTCGAGTTGAGATTCACCGTGGACGATCCGGCGCCTTCGAGCGAAGCGACGGCCTGGCTGGCTGCGAGCCAGAGAGTCGAGCCGCCGCTGCCGGTCTGGTCGAGTGCGAGGGCCGAGCGCGTGGTGCCGACGCCGCCATCCGCCGGAGGCGCGGGCAGCGCCCCGGCGACGGTCGCCTTCAGCACGCCGCCGTTGATGATGCCCGTGGAGCCGGTGTAGGTGTTCGCCGCGTCGAACGACGTGACGCCCGTGTCCACCACGACGTTCCCTGCGCCGCTCACTGGCGCGCCGCTGATGTTGATGGAGTTTGCCGCGGGCGAGCCGGCGCTGCCGAGCGTGAGCGTGCTGCCCGCGGTGTCGATGCCGCCTGTGAGGTTGAAAACCGTCGGCAGCCCATTGGTGCCGATGGTCGCGGGGCCGGCCAGCGTGATGAGGCCCGCGTAGCTGCTCGTGCCGCCTCCGTTGCCTCCCCCAAACACCGCGCCCAGCGTCAAGCCGGGATAGGCGATTCCATTTCCGCTGATCGTGAGCGCCTCCGCACCGATGCTCACGCCGGCATTGATGCAGAGCGACGCCCCGCTCGCGACAGTCGTGCCCGCAGTCGTGGCGCCGAGCGCATTGTTGCTGTTGGCGACCAACTCGCCGGAGGTCACCGCCGTCACTCCGCCGTAGGTGTTGTTTCCGGAGAGGCGGAAGTAGGTGGCCCCGGTGTTGTCAGCGTTGTTCATGGTGACGGTGCTCGCAGCGCCCGCGATCTCGCCGCCGAAATCGGAGCTCGCCGGGCTCGTGTAGTTCAGGCTGCCGGTGAGCTTCGCCGTGCCGTCCGTCGCGGAGATGGTCCCGCCGGTGACCGCGACGCCGGTGGTCGCCGTGAGGTTTGCGCCGGCGCCGATGTTGAAATTGCCGCTGCTCGACGTGACCTGCCCGGCCACGCTGCCCTGGCCGTTCCAGTTGCCGCCCGTCACCGCGAGCGTGCCGGCGATGTTGCCGGTCGCGCCGAAATCGATCACGCCGTTGCCCGTGAGCGTGGCGTTGCCGTTCACGGTGCCGCTGCCGCCGAGCGTGCCGGCGGTGGCCACATTCACCTGGCTTCCCGCGCTGGTTGAGCCGTTGATGTTCAGCCGGCCCGCATTCACGCTGGTCGTGCCGGTGTAGGTGTTCGTCCCCGCGAGCGTGAGCGTGCCGAGGCCGATCTTCACGAGGGCGCCGTCGGTGGCCGCGCCGGTCGCGCCTTCCAGCGTCAGGTTCGTGGCGGCCTGCGTGATGTCGAACGTCGCGGTCTTGCCGGAATTGATCGTGAACGCGCGGTCCGATGTCGCCGTGGCGCCGGTGTATTGCAGCGCGCCGCCGTCGAAGACGAGGTTCGCAGCCGCGTTCGTGGACTGGCCGATGCCGCTTGCGGCGCCGCCGTTGTCGAGAAGGCCCACGCTGAGCGTGCCCGCGGAGATCGTCGTCGTGCCCGTGTAGGTGTTCGCCGCGGTGAGGGAAGTCGTTCCGCTGCCGTTGTGCTGCACGGAGGTGGTGCCGGCGATGAGCGGTGCGAACGTGTAGGCCGCGTCGGTGTGGTTGAAGACCACCGTGCCGGTGCCCGCACCGGTCGTGACGCCTGCGCTGGTCACGGTGCCCGCGCCCGCGCCGTTGCCGATCTGCAGCGTGCCGGAGGAGCCTGCGAGGAGGCCGAGCGTGATCGATGTCGCCGAGAGCGCGCCGCCGTCGGCCACCGTCACCGTGTTGTTCGCCCCAAGGCGCCCGATGTTCAGCGCCGCCACGTTCCAGAGGGAGCCCGTGCCGGTCACCAGCGCGGTGTTGCCCGTCGAGGTTGCGTCGTAGCCGAGGAAAGTGTTGCCCGTGACGTTCACGACACCGCCGCCGGAGATTGTGAGGTTGCTGTTCGTGCCGTTTGAGCCCACGCGGAGCGTGCCGCCGACATTCCAGAGCGAACCTGCGCCGTCCACGAGCACCTTGTTGTTGTCGGTCGTGCCGTTCGAGCTGGCGCCCCCGCCGATGCGCGCATTGAAGCTCTCCACGCGCCCGCCGGCGAGGATGTCCATCTCGTTGCCCGTGCCGCTGCGGCCGACGTAGAGCGTCGAGGCAACCGGCGGGATGAGGGAGCTCACATTGGTGAACAGCGAGTTGGTGCCGGTGATGGTGAGCTTGTTGTCGTTGGAGCCGTCATTCGCGCCGATGACCGCGTCGAAATTTCCCGAGCCGCTCAGCGTGAACTTCGCGCCGTCGGAAACCGTCATGATGTTCCCCGCGCCGTCCCAGCCGAGGTAGAATGTCGAGGAGGTGTTCCACTGCGAGCCCGCGCCGGTGAGCACCACGGTGTTGTTGTCGGAGGAGGCGCTGTAGCCCACCGTGCTCTTGCCGTTTGTGACCACGCCGCCGCCGGAGATGGTGAGGTTCGTTCCGCCGTTGTTGAGGCCCACGATGAGCTCGCTCGTGCTGCTGCCGCCGCCGATGGAGCCGGTGACGGTGAGCCCGCCGCCGTCGATGTAGGTGTAGCCCGTGTAGGTGTTGTTGCCCGAGAGCGTCAGCGTGCCGCTGCCCTGCTTGTTCAGGTTGCCGCCGTCGAGCGTGCCGCTGATCGTGAGGCCCGCCGCGTTGTTGACAGTGATGGTGTCCGACGATCCCGCCAGGGTCACATTTGCACCGATGTTCACCGCGCCCGCGCCCGCCTGCACGTCGATGCCCGTGCCGGCATTGCCCGAGAGCGTCAGCGTGTAGGGGCCGCCCGCGCCGGAGTTGATCGTCACCGCCGCCGTGTCGCTGATGGTGAGGCTCTTCACCGTGAAGTCCTGCCCCAGCGTCGTGTTCTGGTTCGCCGCGCCGCCCGCGGAGAAAATCACATCCGAGAGCGCGTCGGGCGTCGCAAGGATCGCCGTGGTGCCGCCCGCGTCGGCGGTCCAGTTTGGCGACACGCCGGTGCCGATGGTCGCCCACACGCCGTCCGTGGCGCCCTTCCAGTAGAACGGCCCGGAAAGACCGCTGATGCTCAGCGTCCAGTCGCTCAGCACGTGCTGGCTGCCACCGACGGCGTCGGCTAGGAAGAGCGTCCAGTCGCCCTTCGCGCTCAGGCCGGCGAATGTCCCGTTCAGGGTCGCCCGCGGTGCCGAATCGAACAGCGCGCCGGCGCTCGTCGGGGAGATGTTGCGGCCGTCCGGCTGGAAGGTGCCGGTGAGCGGTGCCCCGGCCGCGGGTATGGTCTCCGTCTGGTAGGCGTGGACGTCCGTCAAGGCGGCATCGCTCAGCGTGATGTTCAGCCCGGAATCCGCATACCCGAAGAACGGTGATGCGCCGGTGATGCCGACGCGGTTCAGGAGCACCGTGAGGCCGGCGCCGCCCGGAGTGATGTGGCTGAGATAGACGTAGAGATCCCCGTTGAATGCCGGATCTGCCGGCAGCCCCGTGATGTTGATCCCGACCGTCACGCTCTGGATGACATTGATGAGCGACCCCGGATTCCTCACATCGATCGTGCCGACGAGGCTGCCGTCTGGAACCGAAAGCGCCGGTGTGAAGTTGAACGTCTCATCGAGCGCGCTGACAGGAGAGGTGCTCAGGCCCAGCGCGAGCGCGGCGATGGGGAACAATGCGGTGAGGATCGGCTTCTTCATGGGTATGGATTCGAGGTTCACGTCTTGGGGTGGCAGTCCAGCGGCTACGGCGCCGGGTAGATGAAGCGGTAGTAGCCCTGGGGTGCGGCCATGCGGACAGGGTCCGTGTCGGAGAAATGCGCGGAGCCCACGCTGTTCATCGTGATGGAGCCGATGTTCACCCAGGTGGGGCTCGGCGTCAGCGTCGCGGAATATTGGATGCCGTAGGAGAAGTTCGGGATGCCGATGAAGTCCACCTCGGCCGGGCCGCCCGGAGTCTTGGTGAACCTGGCGATGTTGTTCGTCGCGGCGTTGTCGGTGACGATGGCGACGCTGATGGTGCTCGTCGCCGTGGCGCCGTGGTTGTCGGCCACCGTGTAGGTGAAGCTGTCCGCGCCGGTGAAGCC
This sequence comes from Chthoniobacteraceae bacterium, assembly GCA_044221035.1. GTDB lineage: Bacteria > Verrucomicrobiota > Verrucomicrobiia > Chthoniobacterales > Chthoniobacteraceae > SXWH01. The sequence continues at coordinate 42,579 of JBGAPU010000009.1, forward strand.
GGTATTGGGCGTGTAGAAGACGAAGTTGCCCGAGATGACGGCGGTGCCGTTGGCCGGGGTGCCGACGCTCTGGACGGAGACGGTGTCGCCCGCATCGGGATCAGACACGCTGCCGAGGGTGACAATCTGGGTCTTGGTCACTTTCACTGGCTGCGTGGGGTAGCGCACGATGGTGAATGGGCCCGCGACGGGCGGCAGGTTTGTGGTGAGCGTGGCGGTCGCGGCGAGGCCGCTGCCGCCTTCGACGGAGGTCACCGGGCCGGTCGTCGCGTTGAATGCGCCGGAGCCGGGGGCGGTCACATTCACGCTGAACTGGAGCTGGCCGCCGAGCGGGACGGTGGCGCCGCTGAGCAAAATGCTGGTGGGCACGTTCGTGAAGAGCGATCCACCGCCGACCGGGATAACCGAATCGGGGACCGTGAGGCCGGCGGGCAACGTGAGCGTGAAGCCGACGCCGGTGAGCGGGATGGCGTTGCCGGCGGGATTCACGATGGTGAAGTCTAGGGACGAGGTGCCGCCGATCGGGATCTGCGCGGGATTGAACGACATGCTCAGGAGCGGCGGCGCCACTACATCCACGCAGGAATAGGAGAATCCGCCGCTGCCGGCCTCGGTGGAAGTGACAGGGCTGCTCGTGAGGATCTTGGTGCCAAGTGTGGTGGCGATGACATTCAGGGTGAACTGCACATGGCTGTTTGCCGGGACGGTCGCCCCTGCGAAGGAAATCGTGCTGGAGCCGGCGTTCGCGGTGAGGGTTCCGCCGCCGACGCTGCCGGCAAAGCCATTCGGCGTCGCGATGGTGAGCCCCGCAGGCAGAGTTTCCGTGAAGGACACATTCGTGAACGCCGACGGACCCGTGTTGATCAGCCTGAAGGTGAGCGGGGTCGCGGTGTTGACCGGGATGTAAGGCCCGACGAAATCCTGAACCAAAAACGGCTTCGGTATGACGGTGACGCTCGGCAGCGCAGCGACCCCGGCGGCATCCGGCGGGATCGGCGTGTTGATGCCGAGGACGTAATTGAAGCCGGCGTCTGGATTCACCTCATGCACCACGATGACAGCTGAATGACCTGCCGGGATGGTGAAGCCGAAGCTGCCCGTCCCCAGCCAACTGGAGCCGGCGTCAGCGAGGTAATTGGTGCCCAAGCTGGTCGGATTATAGCTGTCGAGGTAGGCGGCGACAAATCCATTGGTGCCACTCGTGTTAAACCACACATTCACACCCTGCGGCGAACCAGTGGTGTTGGCGATTGTGTAGGAGTCATAGTGTCGCGCGCCGGTGGTGGTGAAGTTGCCAGGGAAGGCCTTGGGCGCGGCAATTGTCGAAACAACGGCAAACCGGTTCATGCGGCCCGTCTGGGTGGGATCGCTTGCGTCCACAGTGCCAGTGAAGATTTGCCTCGCGAAGGTGAGCGTGCTGATACCCGAGTTGGACGGCACGGGCGTCGCTGACGTCGTTTGCGCCGGCACCTCGGTGGAGGTGAGCACCGTGAACATGCCGGTCTTCACGCCGGGAGTCAGGGCGGTGATATTCACGGTGAGAGTCGCAGTCGCACCTGCCGCGATCGTGCCGTCGGCAAGGCTGACCACATTGGTTCCCGCCACCGCGGTGGCCGTGCCGCCGAGATTGTTCACGAGCGTATTGGGCTTCGCGACCACGAGGCCCGCAGGCAGGACGTCGTTAAAGGCGAGGCCGGTGAGTGCGACAGTCGTGTTGGGATTCGTGACCGTGTAGGTCAGCGTGGTCAGTTCGCCTGTCCCGAACGTCGCGGTTCCAAACGCGACCGCCACGGTCGGCCCGCCAACGACAGTGAGCGTGTTCGCCGTCGCCGTATTGCCGGTGCCGCCATTGGCCGAAGTTACGGCACCCGTGGTGACGTTGTTGTAAACGCCGACCGTCGCACCGGTGACCGGCACGCCAAACACGAGCTGGCCGTTCGCCGGCACCGTGGCTCCCGTGAGCGAGATGGTGTTCGGACTCGTCAGTGTGCGCGTGCCACCGCCGACAGTCGCCGTGCCGCTCGCCACGGTGAGTCCCACGGGTAGGGTCTGCGTGAAGCCGACGCCTGTGAGAGGCACGGCATTCGGATTCGTGATCGTGTAGGTGAGCGTGGTGTTGGGGTTGGTGTTGAGGGTGTTCGCGACAACCTGTGCCGGCGAAAACGCCGCCGCGATCGACGGCGGCAGCATCACCGTCACATTGGCCGATCCGGTGACCGCGCCGTTGACGGTATCCGTAGCCGTCACGGTCTGGCTGCCCCCCGTAACGAGCGTCACGCCATTGGTGAAAGTATGCACGCCATTGTCCCCGGCGACGAATGTGTAATCCGCAGGCACCGCCGAGCCGCCGGCGCTGTCCGTCTTTGTGAAATGCACCGTGCCCGTATAGCCGGTGGTGGTGTTGTTGAACGCATCCTTCGCTGCGACTGTGACGCCGAACGCCGCATTCGGCAGCGTCGTGGCCGGAGCTGTCACCACCAGATGCGTCGCCGCCCCCGCGAGCACGGTCACATTTGCCGCACCGCTGATCGTCCCGTTGCCCGTGTCCGTCGCCGTGAGCGTCTGCGCGCCCGCCGTCACAAGAGTCACGCCGTTCGTGAAGGTGTGGACGCCGTTGTCACCCGCGGTGAAGGTGTAGTCCGCGGGCAGCGCCACACCCCCGCCGGCGTCGGTCGAGGTGAAATGCACCGTCCCCGTGTAACTCGCGACCACATTGCCGAATTGGTCGGTCGCGCTCACCGTCGTGCCAAACGGGGCGCCGGCATTTGTGCTCACGGGCGCGCTGACACTGAGGGCGGAGACGGCGGCGGGCGTGATGTTGAAGGTGCCACTCGTCGCACCCGTGACTGTGCCCGACGCCGCCAGCGTATAGCCCGTGCCTGCCTTGTTGATGCTCAGGTTGCTGAAAGTCGCCACGCCATTTACCGCCGCAACCGTAGTCGTGCCCGAGAGCGTCCCGCCGCCGGGGTTTGTCCCGATGACGAGCGTCACGTTTGCCGTGCTGTTCGTCTGCACTCCGTTCGAGTCGAGGATGCGCACCGTCACCGCCGGCGAGATCGCCACTCCAGCGACGGAATTTGTCGGCTGCACATCGAACGCGAGGTGATCCGGAGGGCCGGCCATGATGACGGTCGCCACCTGCACCGGCGCCCCGCTGGAGACGGAATTTGTCGTCACCACCGCCGTCAGGGAGCCTGTTGCGGGGGGGGTGGTGAAGGTGACGGCGAGCGAGGTGGTTGTCGCGCCTGTGACATTGCCCGCGCCGCTGGAGAAAGCCACGCTGTTGTTCGCCAGTGTCGTGGAGAAGCCGGTCCCGTTGATTGTGATCGTGGGCGCGGACTGAAGGAGGTTCCCGGTGTTCAGCGTGACCGAGCCGGTAACCGTCACTCCGACGCTCGCCGAGGCGTTGTCCACGATCGCCGAGGGGTTGCTCAGGCCGGCAGTGGCGGAAGCATCGAAGGAGGCCGTCGCCGTGCCGGCGGCTTGGATGGAGGTCTGGCTGCCAGAGATGGAGCCGAAGGCGCCGCCGTTGAACGACACCGGCTTGCCGACCAGGGCTGTGAGGTTTGCAGGGGAGACGGCGCCATTCGCCGAGTCGCTGAGGAAGCTGGCTGTCAGCGTCGTGCTCCCGCTGGCGGGCACGGTGGCGGCGAGCGCGGTGAGCTTGAGCTGCAGCCAGGTCGCCGCGGTGACGGCGCTGCCGGTGATTTCATTCACGTCCGGGCCGGTGTTGCGGCTCCACCAGTTGCCGTTGGCATTGACTGTGGAGGTGTTGGCGCTGAGGACGCTTCCGCTGGTGGCGGTGTTGCTGATGAAGCGGTTGAAGTTGATGTTCGCCGCGCGGGTCGTGTTCAGCAGCGCGATGGCGCCGCCGCTGCCGCTGGTCGCGGAGTTGGAGACGAAGTTGTTTCCCGTGATCGAAATCGCGGTTCCGCTAGAGAGGACGCTCACGAAAACCGCGCCGCCCGCGGGGAAGCCGGCGCCGACGGACGCGGTGTTTGAGGTGAAGGTGCAGCCTGTGATGGTGAGGTCGCCCTGCGAGCCCGGCCCGCTCGCGCTGGGAAGGTTGAAGTAAATGGCGCCGCCTTGCCCGGTGGCGGCGTTCGTGGCGGAGTTGTTGGCAAACGTCGAATTCGTGACCGTGAGGCTGCCGGCCGCGTTCTGGATGGCACCGCCCTGGCCGAACGACGCATCGGCGTTCGTGTTGTTGTGGATGTTGCAGTTCGTGATCGTGGTGCTGCTGCGGTTAGTGCCGTCGTCGGCCCCGGTGAAGATGCCCGTGAAGCCGCCACCGGTGATCTCGAGGTTGTTCAGCGTGAGGTTCACGACAGCGGGGGACAGGTCGGCCTTGAATCCTGTGGTGATGACGTCCGTCCCGGCGATGGTCTGGTGGATGAGCGGCGTCCCGCCCGTGCCGGTGATGGTGACGGTGCTGAGATGGCTGCCCACCTGGAGGTCGCTGAAGCCGTTTGTGGCTGTGGTGGCTGGCGTGGAGGGGTTGGTCGCGGAGAGGTTGTAGGTGCCGGCGGGGACGTTGATCGTGTGCGGGCCGGCGCCGTTCGCGTTGGCGTGGAGCACGGCGCCGCGCAGGCTGGTCATGTGGTAGGGATCGCCGATCGTCCCGGTGCCGCTGCTGGGGGTGGAGTTTGTGCCGTCCGCCGTGTTGTCCACGACATAGACCGCCGCTGGAGCGATGGGTCCGAGGGCGGCAAGGAGCATGCAGCAAAGCACGATGAACCGGGCACGGAGGTGGGAAGGGAATCGAGGCAATGACTTCATGAGCGTATGGTGTGAGTGATGGACTGGAGGAACGGCGAGAACACTTGGCGGCAGCAGCGGGCCGTGCCTGAGAGAAAGAGGGTGGCCCACAGTTCCATGGGGTGAGGGAAAGGATTTCCGGCAATGACGGCAAGCTGAAACCGCCGGGGCGGATGTGAACTTTGCGCAGCAACGCATCCACCCGCTTGACATCTGCCCGCGCATCTGAGCCTCTTGCGCGCGGAACTCCCGCGAACTCTTCGATCCATGAAGTCATCCATCCACCGCAGGCATTTTCTTCAGGCGGGCGTGCTTGCCGCAGGGGCGCTGGTCATGCCGTTCACAGGCGCCGCCTCCGCGGCGGAGCAGACGGCGCTGGGGTTCGTCCGGCAATACAGCGATCGGATCATCGTTCACGGCAGTGTGGGCGGTGCGGTTCGCATCAGCGCGCACCTGCGGGATCTGGCGAGTTTCACCACGGCCATGTTTCTCGCCAAGGAAGCCGGGGTGTCCGAGCTCCGCGCAGCCGGGAATGTGACGATCTTCCGCGCAGGCGGGCAGCTCTTTGAAGTCGAGAATCTCGTCCCGGAGACCTCCCGGGCCGAGCAGTCGTAAGTCCGCGCATTGATCATGGCCACCACCTTCGAGGCGATTTCTGAAAAGCTGAAGACGCTCACGAGCGCCGCGCAGTTTGTCGGGAGCGTTGGGACGAAGTTCCGGGTGAGCTGGGGCACCGAGGAATCCGCGGAATTCGAGCTAATCGAGGCCACGCCATCCAGCAAAGCCGTGCGCAAGGGAGCGCCCCGCGAGCCGTTTTCGCTCCTGTTTCGGGCAGCGAGCACGCAGTTCTACCTGCCGCAGGGCATCTACCAGTTCGAGCACCCGAACCACGACACCCTGCACATTTTTCTCGTCCCGATCGGGCCCGATGAGCGGGGCATGTGCTTTCAGGCAGTCTTCAGTTAACCTCAAAATCACCTAGTTCCCATGGCTGAACCCTTTCTTGGTGAGATCAAAATATTCGCGGGCAATTTTGCGCCGAGGGGATACGCCCTTTGTCAGGGCCAGTTGCTGGCCATCTCGCAGAACTCTGCGTTGTTTTCCCTTTTGGGCACCACTTACGGGGGGGATGGAATCACGACATTTGCGCTCCCCGACCTCCGGGGAAGAATTCCGATTGGGCAGGGACAAGGCCCCGGATTGTCGGACCGCACGATCGGCGAACAAGGAGGCACGCCGACGGTGACGGTCGCGGCGGCAGCGATGCCTTTCCACACGCACGGCGTCGCATGCAGCACTGCTGCGGGCACCGCCACGGCACCGGGGGGCAATTTTTGGGCGGCCAATGCCAACACGGGACTTCCGCAGTTCGCGACGACCTCCAACAGCAGCATGAATCCCGCGGCGGTATCCATCGCCGGGGGAAATCAACCGCATGCCAACATGATGCCCTTCCTCGCCATCCATTTTATCATCGCCCTGGAGGGCATCTATCCGTCCAGAAACTAGAATCGCACCTTATGGCAGAACCATTTATCGGCGAAATCAGGATGGGTGGGTATAACTTTGCCCCGCGGGGTTATGCGCTTTGCCAGGGCCAGATACTCCCCATCGCGCAAAACACGGCGCTGTTCTCCATCCTCGGCACCACCTACGGCGGCAACGGGACGGTGACATTCGGCCTCCCGGATCTCCGCGGACGCGCCCCCCTGCATCCCGGCACCGGAAACGGGGGCTCCTACGTTCTGGGCGAGTCCGCCGGTGAGGAGAACCACACGCTGATCGCGGCTGAAATTCCGGCTCACACCCATTTGGCGACTGCCAGTGCGGACGCCCCGGACTCCTCCTCGCCGGTGAATGCCTTCTGGGCGGCGGGAAACCAGTTCTACGCCGTGTCCCAAAACGGGGCCATGGCACCGGCCGCGCTCGGCGCTGCCGGCGGCGGGCAGCCGCACAGCAACATGCAGCCCTTCCTGGTGGTGAACTTTTACATCGCGCTTGAGGGCGTCTTCCCATCTCGCAACTAATTCAGCCGCGCCGCTCCCATGTCTGAACCCTTCATCGCCGAAATCAGAATCTTCGCCGGCACCTTTGCACCGCGCAATTGGTCCCTGTGCAATGGCCAGATCCTCAGCATTGCCCAAAACACGGCGCTCTTCTCACTGCTGGGAACGACCTTTGGCGGGGATGGGCGAACCACCTTTGCCCTGCCAAATTTTCAGGGTGCCGTGCCGCTCGGTCCCGGACAGGGTCCGGGGCTTCCGGACTATGTTCTCGGCGAAGTGGGTGGTGCCCCGACCATCACGCTCGGCGTCACGCAACTGCCGGCGCACACCCACGTGCCTGCTTGTCTTTCCACGTCGCCGAATCCGGCGCCGCAGCTCAGTCCGCAGGGCAATGTGTGGGGAGTGGCAGGCTCAAGGCGCGTGCCCGCGTCCCTCTACAAGGCGGCGGTCGGGACTGCCGCCCAGATGAACGTGCAGGCGATCGGCGCGGCCGGAGGCAGCCAGCCGCACAACAACATGCAGCCGTATCTCGGGGTGAATTTCGTCATCGCGCTCCAAGGCATCTTCCCGTCGCGCAACTAGCTGGCGCGGGCGGCGCCCCGCATCATCGACCCCATGCCGGAGATGGCACCAGCATCCGCCATGACGCACGCCAGCCAGCACGCCTGCGAGCTCCTGCGCATCCATGAGGCGCTTCTGCGCGATGCGCCGCGCAACCGCGCATTCCACCGCGCGCTGAAAGCCGCCGTGAAGCCCGGCTGCACGGTGCTCGACATCGGCTCGGGCACCGGCGTGTGGGCGGTCACTGCGGCGAAGCTCGGCGCGGGGAAGGTGGTCGCCGTCGAGATGATGCCCATGCTTGCCGGCCTCATCCGCGCGCTCGCGCGCGATCACGGCGTGGGGGACCGCGTCGAAGTCATCACCGGCGATTCGCGGCGGGTGCCGCTGGCGCGCGAATTCGACGTCGTCGTCTCGGAAACCATCGGCCATGTGATCTTCGACGAGCAGATCGCGGAGATCATGATCGATGCCCGCGAGCGCCTCCTGAAACCCGGCGGCGCGCTCATACCCGAAACAGTGGCGCTCATGGCCGCTGGCGCGCATCTGCGGCAGCCGCGCGCGAAGAGGCTCCCCGCCGGAATCCCGGGGGGCTTCCGCCGGTTCGAATCGCTCATGCTCCACGGCCCGCTGCCGCTCACAGACAAAAAGCCACTCGAGCTTCTCACCGCGCCCGCAGCTCTGGTCCGCGCCGATTTGCGCAGCATCACCGCCGAGCCGCCGCTCGGAAATCTCGCCGCGCGCTGGCCGCGGCAGGAAGCCGGGCGGCTGAACTGCTTCGTCGTCTGGGCCGAGATGACTCTCGGCCACGGATTCGCCGTGAGCACGATGGACACGCCGTCGTGGTCCGCCACCGCCTACCGTGTGCGGCCCTTTGCGCAGCCCCTTGGCGACTTGGAGTTCCGCCTCGCGCTCACCGCGCAGACGAACCACTGGAGCGCCACGCTCGCTGGCGGCGGCGGGAGCGAGACGCAGGATTTCTCCCCCGAGCTCGCCGCTGCAGAAATGCTCGCGCTGAACGCGCCCGACCCCGATGTTTTCGAGAAGATGAAGCGTCTCGGCCTCGCAACGCGCCCGCCCTTTCCCGCCACCCCATGAACACGGTGAACGGCATCACACTCCGCCCAGCCGCGGACGGCGACGCCGCCTTCCTGCGCCGCGTGTATCGCGGCACGCGCGACGAGGAGCTCGCCCTGGTGCCGTGGACCGAGGAGCAGAAAACGGCGTTCATCGAGATGCAGTTCCGCGCGCAGCATCAGGACTACCACGCGAACTACCCTGACGCCCAATACGACCTGATCCTCCTCGCCGGCGAGCCTGCGGGCCGCCTTTACGTGCATCGCCGCGACGATGAAATCTGCATTCTCGACATCGCGCTGCTGCCCGGGCACCGCGGAGCGGGAATCGGCGGCGCGCTGCTGCGCACGCTCATCGCCGAGTCCGACGCCGCGGGAAAACCGCTGGTGATCCACGTGGAGAAATTCAACCGCGCGCTGACGCTCTACCGCCGCCTCGGATTCGAGGAGAAGGGCGACACCGGCGTGTATTGGAAGATGGTGCGCCCGGCCGCGCCCGCGAAGGCATGAGTCCCGCGCCGGATCTCGCCGCATTCATCGAGGTCGTCGCCGACGACCCGTCGCTCGTGCGCCAGCTAGCAGGGGAGAATTCCGACGCCGCGTTCTCTGAAAAATGCGCCTCCCTCGCCGGCCAGCGCGGTCTGCGCGTGGCCGCCGGGGACGTGCTCGCGCTGCTCCGTGAACGGGCGCTCCTCTGGCACCAGCGGTGCATTCTGTGAGCACGGCTGGGCCGCACATGCCGCGCTCATTCGCGGGTTGGACGCCGATCCATGTCCATCGCAGGACCGCGCAGCCGGAGTTCCTGTGGAGCCGCCTCGGAGTGACGCGCTTCGACGATCCCTTCTTCACGCAGACAGTCACGACCGCGCTGCAGTCTCCGCTCGCCCGCCTCCTCCAGCGCACCACTTCGCTCGATGAACTGGTCAACGCCGCGGAGCGCGAGCCTGCAGTGGAGCCGTGCGGCTTCATCTTCCACGTGTCGCGCTGCGGCTCCACGCTCGTGTCGCAGATGCTCGCGCGCATACCTCGGCTCATCGTCATCTCCGAGGCATGCCCGCTCATGGATGCCGTGGACGATCCCCGCCTCACGCCCGGCGACCGAGCCTGCGCATTCCGGGCGCTCGTGCGGCTCTACGGCCGCCCGTCCGGCGTGGAGACCGCGTCCGTGTTCAAGTTCGGCCTGCGCGAAATCTTCGCCTGGCGCTTCATCGCGGAGATGTTCCCGCATGTCCCGCGCCTCGTCCTGCATCGCGATCCCGTCGAGGTGCTCGTGTCCAACCTCGCCTCGCCATGCGAGGCGGTGTTCCCCGGAGCGATTCCCGCGGAATCCCTCGGCGCCCTGCCGCACCCGATCACCGGCAGCGAGGACTACACGAAGTTTGTCTTCTCCAGAATCTTCGCGCACGCCGCCGCCGCCGCGAGCGCGCCCGGCTCGCTCACGCTCAACTACACCGAGCTGCCCCGCGCCGTGGAGGCGCGCATCGCCCCGCACTTCGGCATCGCGCCCACTGATGCCGACCGCGCGGCGATGCGCGGCGCGGTGCGCTTCAATGCGAAGGATGCGACGCGTTCCGTCGAGTTTGCGCCCGACTCCGAGACAAAGCAGCGCGCCGCCAGCGCGGCGCTCCGCGAGTTCTGCGAAACCGTCATCGGCCCCTCACGCCGCCAGCTCTGCGAATCATGAACGACACGACTGAGCCATTTGCCGATCCGCTCGTGGAGAAAATCGCCGCTTTTCTCCGCGGCATCGGCATCCCCGTTGGGAAAGCAACGCTCGACGACACTGCGTTCCTCCCCGGCCTCGCGCTCGACGCCGGGCGCATCGTCGTGGACGAGGCGCGGCTGCGCCATCCCGGCGACATCCTCCACGAGGCCGGCCATCTTGCGGTCACGCCCGCCGCCGAGCGCGCCGCATGTGGCGGCAAGCTGGCTGTCGGCGGAGGCGAGGAGATGGCCTCCATCGCGTGGTCCTACGCCGCCGCGCTGCACATCGGGATTGATCCCGCCGTGGTCTTCCATGAGCAGGGTTACCACGGTGGCTCCGAGTCGCTGCTGGAGAACTTCCGCGCGGGCCGCTTCCTCGCGGCGCCGCTGCTGCAATGGATGGGCCTGACGTTCGAGCCGAAGCAGGCCGCCGCGCGCGGCTGCAAGCCCTATCCGGCAATGACGCGCTGGCTGCGGGAGTGACGCGCCCGCTGCCGCTCCGTCCTATTCGCCCGCGGCGAGTTCCTCCTCGATCTGGGCGATGATCCCCAGAGCGGCCGGCGTGTTCATCCGGCGCAGCAGCTCGATCATCTCGCGAGCCTCGCGCGGGTCGCGCCGGAGCTCCGAATGAAAAACCTCCGCGCCCGCGAACTGCGCGCGCAGCCAGTCGTTCACCACGCAGTCCACCACGAGGTGAATGCGGTCGCAGCCGCCGCGGTTGGCGACGCGGTGCGTGAGGTTCGCGTTGATATACCAGCACGTGCCCGGCTCCATCACCACGCGCTTCCGATCAATCACGAACTCCACCTCCGGGTTCGTGAAGATCGGCACATGGATGCGGGCCTCGCCATTTTCAAAGGCCAGCTCCACATCGCGGTGCGGCTTTATCAGCGCGCCGCGCCGGAGGTTCAGCAGCCGCGCCGAATTCACCGGGCAGGCGAGGGAGTCCAGAAATCCCTGAATGGCCGGGCACTGTGCGAGCAGTGGCGTCGCCGCGTATTCCGCGGGCGCTCCCCCGAGCGCGAAGGGCAGCGCCTCATCCGGAGAGCCGCCGACCGATCGCAGCGGCAGCACCGTCCACTCGCCGTCGTATTGGGTCGTTTGAAAATGCGGGAGCCAGCGCGCTGGCAGCGCCGCGGCTTCGGCCTGCAACTCCGCGAAGGCCACGGGCAGCGGAAGCCTGGCGCAGCGGATGACCTTCATGTCGAAGCCCGGCGACGAGTGGTTGCAGCGGCGGGTTTGCAGCACATGGGCGCTGTCGCTTTCAGCGGGCAGAAGCGCTTGCGGCAGCCGCCGGTGCGGGCTTGGAGCGCAGCAGCGCGCCGAGGTTGAAGTGCCGGTAGTGGGTGTGGCTGGCGACGTTCTTGCCGTCGGCGTTGGCCACCCAGAAGTCGAGCGTGTCGGGTGCGAAGAGGACGCTGTGGATGTTCGACGTCATGCAAACGGGGCGGGTCATCAGGGCGCGCGCGCTGTCGGCGTCGAATTTGCCGAAGCCGTCCTTTGTGCGCCGGACGAGCTCCTTGTAACGGTCGCCGGCGCTCATAAGCACGCAGTCCCTCACCACTTCCGGGAGCTGCGGGTGCGTGCCGCCGGGTTCGATCACCTCGAAGATTTCTGGCGTCGCCTTGATGCCCACGGCGCGCTTCGACTTCGCGTCGGCGATGACGTAGTAATATTCGCAGGTGCGCGGGCCGCGCCGCATGATGGCGAGCGCTTCCTCGATGGTGCCGGATTTTTCCATGACCTCGCGGAGGAGCTGGGCCATCGGCTTGCCGTCCCAGTGGCCCTCGCCGCGGCCGCCCATTTCGCCGATGGAGATTCCCTTCTCGTTCATCGCGGTGACGCTCCCGATGAAGCCGCAGTAGCCGACGTTGACCCACGCGTTGCCGACATCGGGCTGGCAGACGACGACCACGGCGTTCTGCTCGAGGCCGACGCCCTTGAGGTAATCGAGCACGCGGCCGTGATAGATGCGCCCGTCCGCGGTGGCGGTGCCGAGCAGCGCGAAGCCGGAGCAGTGGAACAGCTCGGGGAAATAATTCGCGAGCCGCCCCTCCTCGCGCGTGACTCCGGCGGCGTCCGACATCGCGTCCATCTCCGCGAGGTAGCGGGGGTCCATGAACTTCTGCAGCCGCGACTGCGCCTCCTCGATTTCGCCGAAGAACCAGCGCCCCTTCGCCACCGAGCTGCCGACGCCGACTCCGTAGAGGATGCGGTCAACCAGGTTGCGGACCTCCCTTTTCACGAGCGTGCCCTGCTGGCGGCCCATCTCCTCCGGCGTGCCTGCGAGGAACAGCACGCGCACGCCGTCGTGGATTTCGAGGCGGCCCCTGCCCTCGGCCGCCACGAGCCTGCGCGAGCCGTCGGGCGGCGGAAGCGCGGGAATGCTGGAGCCGATGCCGCTCGCGACTGCCTGCGCCGCGCGGACGAAGTGGCCGAGCGCAGCCTGCTCGATTTTCTGCCCCGGCTGTGCGGGGATTTTCCACTGCTGCGGCGTCCACGGCGCGGTGAACTTCGCATCCGCGATTTCGATCGCCACGTCGATCTTGGCGCCGTCGGTTGCCTCGATCCGCACGGGCACGTCGTCGGTGCCGAAGGGCTCGGGAATCGCGAGCGTGATGGTGATGGCGGGCAGCTTGAATGCCGTGCGCGTGGCCGAGGTGGGCGAGGCTGCGATCACACGGCAGTCGCGGCCTTGCACCGTTTCGCGGGGCTTTTCCTCGAAGCCGCAGAGCGTGGGGAGCAGTGCGAGCTTAGCGCGTTCGGGAAATGCGAACGGCGGCAGCGCGGTGTGGTCGGCGCTCGCGGGGTCACGTGCGAACCGCAGCAGGCCGGGTTTGCCGATGATGCCCCAGTTTTTCGCCGAGGAACTCATCCAGACTTCCTGCCCGTCGCGCCCGACGGCGTATTGCGAGCCGCTGACTTCCGCGGAGAGCCGCAGCTTGTCTGGAGCCTGAAATGCGAGCGCGGCGGTGCGGCCGGCGGCCTCCTTCATCGGGGCGCGGACGACTCTCAGCGTCGCCGTGAAAGTGCGCGCGGCGTTGTGATTGCGGGGCGCGATTACATCCGCGAGCCGCTCCACCGCCGCGGTGAAGGCTTCATCGGCGGCCGGTCGCTGTTTGGCCCATGAAAACGGCGCGAGGGAGAAACAGACGAAAAGGAGGAGGCGTTTCATGGCTGCGGTGCCGGGAGGCTGGCCTTCGCAGCGTGCCGGGGCAAGGCGGCTCGGAAACTTTTGATTCGCCGTGCCGGTGAGAACCGTCGAGATGGCATGCATGAACCGCGCTCGCCAGGGTTGGGCTGCCGTCTTAGCCGCACTGCTGTGTGCGGCGTTCGCCGGCTGCGGCACGGTGGGGTTTTACCGGCAGGCGATTCGCGGGCAGCGGGAGATTTTGGAGAAGGCCCGGCCGGTCGCGGATGTGATGAAGGATGCTCGCGTCGCCGCGGACACGAAGCGGAAGCTGGCGGTCACGCAGGATGCGAGGGCATTTGCGCTCGCGCGGCTGGGCCTGCCGGCGGGGAGGCTCTACGACCGCTTCACGGATATCGGCAGGCGGCAGGTGTCGTGGGTGGTGTGCGCGGCGCCGGAGTTTTCGACGGAGGAAAAGACGTGGTGGTATCCGCTGCTGGGGAGGCTGGAATACCGGGGCTATTTCGCGAAGGCCGACGCACAGGCGGAGGCGGCGCGGCTGCGGGCGCGCGGCTACGACGTGCACGTAGGCGGCGTGGAGGCTTACTCGACACTCGGGTGGTTCCGCGATCCGGTGCTGAACACCTTCCTCCACCGCGGCGATGCGGAGCTGGCCGAACTCGTTTTCCATGAGCTCACGCACGTGCAGCTCTTTCTGCCGGGCGACACCGAGTTCAACGAGGCATTCGCCACGGCGGTCGCCGAGGAGGGCGTGCGGCGCTGGCTGAAGGCGAAGGGTGACGCGCGGGGCTTGGCCCGCTACGAGGCGGGGCTGCGGCGGGACCGCGGAGTCGTGCGCCTGCTGCTCGGCGTGCGGGAGGAATTGAAGCGCCTCTACTCGGACAAATCGCAAACTCCGGAGCAAATGCGCCGCGGGAAGGCGCAAATCCTCGCGCGACTGGATGGCGGGTTGGATCAATTCCGCGGCGGGCAACGGGATGCATCGCGGCACGACCGCAAGCGCTCGGTGCCATGGAACAACGCGCGGCTCGGCACCGTGGCCGCCTACTACGAACTCGTGCCGGGCTTCGAGCGGCTGCTGCGGATGCATGGCGGCGACCTGCGCGCCTTTTTTGCGGCAGTCGAAAAGATGCGCTGGATGAGCAAGGACGAGCGCCGTGCGGCGCTGTGGAGCGCCTCGGGTGCAAACTGACGCGCGGGCGGCGCGGCGCCGAATTCAGCCGTTGTCAGACGGGCGGCCCGCAGTGTTTCTATCCGGGATGACGACGCGCCACCTCCTCCCGTGCCTCCTTTCACTCGCATGCTGCGCCACGGCGGCGCTCGCGGCGGAGACCGTGGAGATTTGCCGCCACGGCAGCCATCTGCTGCCGGCGCCGCTGACGGACAAGCCGGGCCGCAAGTATGCGCGCGACCGGTTCGTGGACGTGCTCCACCTGAAGCTCGACGTGACGCCCGACTTCGCGAAGCGCACCGTGCGCGGGACCGCGACGTTGAGCTTCAAGCCCATCGCGAAGCCGCTGTCCCGGCTCGAACTCGACGCGGTCGGGCTGACCATCGAGGGCATCACCACCACGGGCGCCGTGCTCGCCGAGCACGAGGTCACGGGTGAAAAGCTGATCCTCGTTTTCAAGGAGCCCGTCGCCGCCGGCGCGGAGGCGAGCCTGAGCGTGACCTACCACGCGCAGCCGGAGGTCGGGCTGCATTTCCGCACGCCGGAAATCGGCTACAAGGAGGGCGACACGCAGGTGTGGAGCCAGGGCGAGGCGGAGCAGCACCGCTACTGGTTCCCGTGCTACGACTACCCGAACGAGCGCTTCACCAGCGAGGTGATCTGCCACGCGCCGGAGGGCATGGAGGTCGTGTCGAACGGCTCGCTCGCGGGCAAGGCGAAGGACGCGGATGGTCTCATCGCGTGGCACTGGAAGCAGGACAAGCCGCACGTGAATTACCTCGTGGCGTTGGCGGCGGGCTACTTTCACAAGATCGAGGACAAGGCGGGCGCGCTGCCGCTTGCAGTGCTCGTGCCGCCGTCGGAGCGCGAACAGGCGGAGAATGCTTTTCGCGACACGAGGAAGATCATCGATTTCTACCAGCGCGAGACGGGCGTGCCGTTCCCGTGGGACAAATACTACCAAGTTTACTGCCTCGATTTTACCGCGGGCGGGATGGAGAACACGAGCTGCACGTTCAACGCCGCGCGCCTGCTTTTCCGCAGCGACACCGAGCAGCTCCGCTCGCTGCACCGGCTCGATGCGCACGAGACGGCGCACCAGTGGTTCGGGGACCTCGTGACGTGCCGCGACTGGTCGCACCTGTGGCTGAACGAGGGATTCGCGAGCTACTACACCGTGCTCTACGAGGGCGAGCGGGGCGGGCGCGATGAAATGCTCTACTCGCTCTGGAACGAGGCACAGGGTCCGCTGAATGCACCCGACACGCATCCGATCGTGTGGCGCGACTACCGCGATCCGATGGAGCAGTTCGGCTACCGCGTGTATCCGAAGGGCTCGTGGGTGCTGCACATGATCCGCAGCCGGCTCGGCCCGGAGCTTTACCGCGACTGCATCCGCACCTACCTCACGCGCCACCGCAACGGGATCGTGACCACGGACGACCTGCAGGCCGCGCTCGAGGAGCGGTCGGGGCTGTCGTTCGACCAGTTTTTCGACCAATGGCTGCATCACGGTGGCGTGCCGGAGCTGAAGGTGGACTACGCGTGGGATGCGTCGTCGAAGCTGGCGAAGCTCACCGTGCGGCAGACGCAGAAGGTCGGCGGCGAGGTGCCGCTCTTCCGCGTGGACGTGCCGGTGCGGTTCCTCGTGAAGGGGCAGGACAAGCCCGTGGATTTCAAAGTCGTGGTGTCGAAGACCGAGGAGGATTTCCATTTTCCGCTGCCCGCGCAGCCGGAACTCGTCCGCGTGGACCCGGATTACACGCTGCTCGCGAAGGTGGAGTTTCAGCCGCCGCCGGACATGCTCAAGCGCCAGCTCGCCGCGGATGTCATCGGGCGCATGCTCGCGGTGCAGACTCTCGGCGGAAAGCGCGACGCGGCGAGCATCGAGCTGCTAAAGCAGGTGCTGAACGGCGATGCCTTCCACGGCGTGCGCAGCGAGGCCGCGAAGGCGCTGAAGAAGATCAACACGCCGGAGACCCGCGCGGTGCTCGCACAGAGTGTGAACCAGCCCGATGCGCGCGTGCGGCTGGCCGTTGTCGAGGCGCTCTCCGCATTTCCGCACGCGGAGGCGTGGGGCGCGCTATGGGAGCAGTCGCAGCGGGAGAAAAATCCCCTCGTGCTCGCGGCGATCATCCGCACCTGGGGCGGCCGCCCGGGTGATTCAGACGTGTCTGCGGCGCTGCGGAAATTCCTCGCGGTGAAAAACCACCAGAACACCGTCGCCGCGGCCGCCATCGCCGCCCTGCGTGCGCAGGACGACGGCGCGGCTGTGCCGGAAATGCTGAGGCAGTTTGGGCAGATCCTCCAGGAACTCACCGCGCGGGAAAAGGCGCAGGTGTTCGACGCGCTCGCGTTCCTCGCGCGCGGCGAGAAGCATCCGAACCGCGACGAGGTGCTCGCGTTTCTCGCGCGGCAGCTCAGCAGCCCGGAGAGCGAGATCCGTGCGGCGGCGGCGAGGTCGCTCGGCACGCTCCGCAATCCGAAGGCGCTCGCGCTGCTCCAGCCGCTCGCGGCAGTGGACAAGCCGTGGAGGGACGCCGTGCGCCCGGCCGCGGAGCGATCCATCCAGCAGCTCGAGGCGGAGCAGGCGAAGCCGCAGGAGCTGAAGGATGTCTGGACGAAGATGCAGGACCTCCAGCGGAAGGCGGAGGAGCTGGAGAAGCAGATCGAGAAGCTCACGAAGAAGGCCGCGCCGGAAAAGCCGGACGCCGCGGAGAAGGCAAAGCCGCAGCCGCCCGCCAAGTAGCGCTCCGCGTCCACCACGACAGACCATGAACTTCCGAAACATCCTCGTAGCCGCGCAGCTCGCCGCGTCGATCTTCTGCGCGGTCGCTTCACAGGGCGCGGAACTGCCGCCCTTCACCGCGGGAAAAAGCACCGTGCAGTTTTCCAAGCTCCCGATTCAGGCGGACGCGGTGGAGCTGAAGATGCGCGTGCATTCCGTCGAGGATCCGGCACCGCTCGACGTGTCGAAGGAGAAGTTCCAGATCATCATTCCCGCGGCCTACCGGCACTCCGAGCCATGGGGTGTGTTCGTGTGGATTTCGCCCGGTGACGCGCCGGGCATCCCTGCGGAATGGGAGGCGGTGCTCGCTGCGCGGAAGCTCCTCTTCGTCGGCGCATTCAAGTCCGGCAACCCGCGCAGCATCTTCGACCGCATGCGGCTCGCGGTCGTGGCAAACGCCGGCATGCGCGAGCGCTTCAACGTGGACCCGCGGCGCGTTTATGTGAGCGGCTTCTCCGGCGGTGGCCGCGTGGCGAGCATGCTCGGCGTCGCCTATGCGGACATGTTCACCGGCGCGGCGCCGTTCATGGGCGTCAATTTCTACGAGGACATCCGCGACGGGAAAAATGCGTTCGGCGCGAACTTCATCCCCGACCCGCAGGTGCTCGCCATCGCGCGCAAATCCGGCCGCTACGCGCTGGTGACGGGCGAGAAGGACTTCAACCGCGCAAACACCAAGGCCGTGTTCGAGCAGGGCTACCGGAAGGAGGGCTTCGCGAATGTGACCTACCTCGAGGCGCCCGGGGTCGCCCACGCGCCGCCGCCCGCGCCGTGGCTGGAGCGCGCGCTGGAGTTTCTCGACGAAGGGAAGGCGATCACGCCCCCGCCCGCCAAGTAGCCGCTCAGCGCTTGAGCGCGCTGCGGATTGCCGGAGCGAGCAGTTCGGCGACGAGCTGATGGCCGAGGTCGTTCGGGTGCATCCCGTCGGGGAGCAGGCTGTCCACGGTCGTCTTGTGCTTCGCGGCAAACTCGGGATACGCGGCGCGGACGTCCACGAGCGGCAGCGACAGCTCGGCGGCGAGCTTGCGCAGCGCGTCGTTGTAGGCGGCGAGGTTGGCCGCGTCGAAGCCGTCGTCCCTCGCGGGGTCGTAGGGCGGCTTGCCGTAGAGTTCCTTGAGCTTCGACGTCCAGCGCAGCGGGTTCGTCGTCATCAGGATCACCTTCGCCTTCTTCTCCTGCGCGGCGGCGATCATCGCGCGGAGGTTTCCGATGTATTCGGAAAGAGGAACGCGCGGCTCCGTCGCAGGCGGCTTCTTCCAGACATCCACGGCGGAGTCATTGATGCCAAACTGGATCACGACCACGAGCGGCTGATGCGCGAGCACATCGCGCTCGAAGCGTTTCCGCGCATCGCGCGTCGTGTTGCCGCCGATGCCTGCATTGTGGACGGTGAGGGAGGAGCCGATGCCCTGCAGCGCCTCCTCCACGCGGATGGAATACACCTTCTGCACCGAGCCGCGCAGCGCGGTCGTTGAATCGCCAAACATCACGATGCCGCCGGGCTTCGGCGCGGGTGCGGGCGCGGGTTTGAAGACGGGAATCTCGCCGCTGCCGAGGTCGGCGGTCTTGATCTTCATCCGCAGGCCGCCCTGCATCGTGGTGATCCACAGTTCGCCCGGCCTGCGCTCGTGGAGGTAGGGATACGAGACGCGCCCGCCCGGCGAGTAATTGGCCGCGACGACGACGGGCTTTGACCACGTGCGCGCCTCGTCCTCGGAAAATGCGAGCGACAGCTCCGCACGGCTGGAGCCGCTCGTGGGCGCGTGGCGCGGCGGCGCATTCCACAGCAGCGCGATGCGCCCGTCGGCGAGCCGGGAGAGCTGCGGGCAGCAGGTGACGGATCGGATCTGCGACTGCCTCAGCCCCTCCCACTTCAGCCCGTCGCGCGAAGTCGCCTCCCACAGCCAGCCGGACTCCGTGCGCAGCAGCAGGTAAAGCGAGCCGTCCCTGCGCTCGACCACGCTGCCCTCGATGGAGCCCGCGTGATCGTGCGCGCCGACGCCGTAGTCCAGCACGTCGCCGCGCTGCCAAGTCCTGCCGAGATCGTCGGAGGCCCACATCACCGTGGCGTGCCGCCACTGCGGGATGATTTCCTGCCCCACGAGAACAATGCGCCCGCTGCGCATCTGGATGAGCGAGTGAATGCAGCCGCACCACGGCTCGCTGAGCTTCACCGGGGTTTCCCACGTCTTCCCGTCGTCCGTGCTGCGGCACGTGTAGGTTGGCAGCACGAAGTCGCGCCAGCTCACACCCTTGTCGCCCCAGCGCCATCCTGCGGGCTGGCGTCGTTCGGCGCCGTTCATCCACGCGGAGATGATCACACCCTCGCGGGTGCGGAGCAGCGCGCGCTCGTTGCTCACGTTGAACTTCGCGGGCTCGGCGAAGAGCGGCGTGCCGGTCCAGGTGCGTCCGTCGTCGTTGCTGCGCAGCGCATTTTTGGAATCCATGCACAGCACGCTGCCATCCGTCGTCGCGACAAACGGCCCCTGATGAGTGAAGGGCAGGCGCTCAGCCTTCGGGTGCAGCGTGGGAGTCGGGTCCGCGCCCGATGCGGTGGCGATGCCGAGGAAGGCGGCGAGGAGGAGGTGTTTCATGGAAGGGGACGATGGCAGGAGGTGGCGGAGGGCACCTTCATTCTACCGGCTCGCCGCTGCGGGATTGGATTGGAAATCACATACGCGCCGCGAAGGCCGCCCGATTCGCCTGCGGGAAAAAACCGCGACGGGCCGCCGCATCGCAGCATTTAGCGACAAACAGATTGCCGCGTCGGCGGATTCAATGTGCTGAATCTCCGGCGCATCGCCGGTGCCCACTCTCAACTCATCCAAACCCCTCATGAAAATCGCCCTCGCCGCCATCCTCTCCACTTTCCTTTTCACCTCGCTCCACGCCGCGGACCCTGCGCCGCCGTCCGGATTCCGCGCGCTCTTCAACGGGAAGGACCTCGCCGGCTGGTATGGCTGGAATCCGCATTCGTCCGCGAAGCTCACCGGCGACAAGCTCGCGGAAAACCTGAAGAAGCAGCGGGAAGATTTCCCGAACCACTGGCGGGTGGAGAATGGCGAGCTCGTGAATGCCGGCACCGGCCCCTACGCGACGACCGACGCGGAGCTGGGCGACATCGAGCTTCGCATCGAATACAAGACGGTGCCGCACGCCGACAGCGGCATCTACCTCCGCGGCGCGCCGCAGGTGCAGATTTGGGACAAAAACCAAGTCTTCGATGAGAAGAAGCCGGACCGCAAACCGCACCTCGGCTCCGGCGGCCTCTTCAACAACACGCCGAACACGCCGGGCCGCGACCCGCTCGTGCTCGCCGACAAGCCGTTCGGCGAATGGAACAGCTTCCGCATCATCCAGGTCGGCGCGCGCACGTGGGTGTGGCTGAACGACAAGCTCGTCGTGGATGGAAACCCGATGGAGAACTACTGGGACCGCGCGAAGCCGCTCCCGGCGAGGGGCCCGATCATGCTCCAGACGCACGGCGGCGAAATCCGCTGGCGCAACATCTTCGTCCGCGAGCTCAGCGCGGAGGAGGGGAGGAAGATCGTCGCCGAAGCCGACGCGAAGAAGAAGTAGCCGGCCGCACGGTGCCCGCTGCGCCGCGGGTGCGCCCCGCTTTCCACGCATGATCCTGCCTGTCTTCCAGACGCCGTTCCACGAGGACGGCACGGTGGATTTCGCCACGCTCGAGCGAGAGCTGCACTGGCTGCTCGACGAGGGCGCGGACGGCGTGGTGATGGCGATGGTTTCCGAGACGCTGCGCCTCGCGAGCGACGAGCGCGATGCGGTGTGCGCGTTCGTCTGCAAGGCGGTCGGCCAGCGCGGCGTCACGGTGATCAGCGCCGGCGCCGAGTCGTCGTTCGTCGCCGAGCGGCATGCGCGCCACGCGGAGCAATGCGGCGCGACCATGCTGATGGCGATCCCGCCCGTCGCCGTGGTGCTCGATGAGGAGGCCGTCGCGGACTACTACCGCCGCCTCGTGCGCGCGGTGAAAATCCCCGTGATCGTGCAGGACGCGAGCGGCTACGTCGGCCGGCCGATGAGCATCGCGCTGCAGGTGCGGCTCATGGAGGAGTTCGGCCCGGAGCGCGTGCAGTTCAAGCCCGAGGCGCCGCCGCTCGCCGAGAGGCTGGCGCAGTTGCGCGAGGCGTCCGGGCGCCGGGCAAAATGCTACGAGGGCAGCGGCGGCATCGCGCTGATCGAAACTTTCCCGCACGGCCTCGCGGGGACCATGCCCGGCGCGGACCTCATCCGCGGCATCGTGGCGCTGTGGCGCGCGCTGCAGCGGGGCGACGCGCGCACCGCGCAGTCCATCCACGAGCCGCTCGCGAAGCTCATCGACCTCCAGAAGACGCTCGACGCCTACCTCGCCGTGGAGAAGCACCTGCTCGTGCGCCAGGGCATTTTCAAAAACACCATCGTGCGCGGTCCGGTCGGCTTCCGTCTCGACGACCAGACGAGGAGCAGGGTGGACGAGCTTTTCGACGAGATGATTGCTGCCACGCGGCCGGGTTCTTCCACGAAGTGGCACGTCTGCCGCACGGACGACAACGGCAATGAGTTCGTGATGTGCGAGGCCGCCAGCGAAGTGGAGGCCCATCGGCTCGCGGAGGGATTCATCAACCGCGGACACAAGCAGCACTACTGGGTCCGGCGCGGCTAGCCTCTCCGCCATGATCATCGACATCCACAGCCACGCGTGGCGCTTCCCGTCGGACTTCACGCCCGACTTCATCGCGCAGGCAAAGCGCGCGCGGCCGGGCTGCGAGGTGGATCTCAGCGTGACCTACGACGCCTACCGCGCCACCGCGCCGGACGACACCCGCACGGTCGTCTTCGGCGGAAAGGCGCGGCTCAGCGGTGTGTGGGTGGACGACGCCCACATCGCGGAATTCGTCGCACGCGACCCCGCGCGGCTCATCGGCTTCCTCTCCGTGGACCCCACGCAGGACGGCTGGGAGCGTGAGATGCGCGCGGGCCGTGAGGAACTCGGCCTGCGCGGCATCAAGCTGCTGCCGATGTATGCCGGCTTCAGCCCCGACGACCCGCGGCTCGAGCCGCTGTGGAAGTATGCGGAGCAGCACGCGCTGCCGGTGCTCCTGCACACGGGCACCACCTTCGTCGCGCAGGCGCCTCTCGCCTTCACCCTGCCGCGCCTCATCGAGCCCGTAGCCGTGCGGCACCCCGGCGTGAAGATCATCCTCGCGCACCTCGGCCACCCGTATGAGGGCGACTGCATCGCGACCATCCGCAAGCACGCCAATGTCTTCGCCGACGTGAGCGCGCTGCACTACCGCCCGTGGCAGCTCTACAACTCGCTCATGCTCGCGCAGGAATACGGCGTGTGGCACAAGCTGCTCTTCGGCACCGATTTTCCCTTCACGACCGTGAACGCCTCCATCGCCGGCATCCGCGCGCTGAACGACATGCTCGAAGGCACCAAGCTCCCGCGCCTCGATGCCGCGCAGATCGAGGCGATGATTCACCGCGACAGCCTGGGGCTGCTGGGATTGGAAAACTGAGCGCGCAGGGTGCGACTGCGCCCATCCAGCGCGGCGGCCGCAAGCCGTTGATTTTTCCACCGCAGTTTTCATCCTGCACCACGTCACCGCTCCCCAATTCATTCCCGCCATGACCAGTTACTTCAATCTCCGCATCCATGCCCCCACTGGCGACCGCATGAAGCCTTACGCCGCGGCGCTTGGCTGGTCGCCGAATCGTTTCGCCGAGCGCTGCATCGCCGTTCTCTGCGACATGATCGAGCAACCGTCAAAGCGCACGCTCCCCGACATCGTGGCCATGCTCGACGCCGTCCGCGCCGCTGGCAGCCTACGCCTTCCCGGCCTTGGCGCCCCTGCCGCCCCTGCCCCGCGCGCCGCGTTTCCGCGTAAGCGGCAAACGCCACCAACTCCGCCTGCGTCGGCGGGTCGCTGAATGTGCCTGTCGGAGGGGCGGATGTGCCGTCAAATGCTCAGTGCCGGAGAAGCCGAGGGGCGTGAGCTGGGGGAGATCCGAGGCACGCCACTCTCCGCCCCCCGGTTCACCCTTCGGCCGGAGCCGGAGGGGCGTGCGGTTTGCCATGCGGCGAAGCGCGCGTGCGGGTTTCACTTCAGCCGCTTCAGGACCTCGAGCGCCTTGGCCTCGAAGATCTGCTGCCAATCGGGTGCGACAAGCGTGTCGCAGTCCTCCTGCGCGTAGCCGGAGTTCGTCCGCTGCGCGACGGTGGGGGTGTAGTAGATGTAGCCGTTTGTGTATCCGGCGACGAACGCGGTGGGATCGTTGGCGGCCTTCTTGATGTTCAGGCCGACCTGCACGGTGAGCTCGCCGGGGAATGTCACGAGCTTGAAGCCGCCGATGCGCAGGCCGCACACCTCGACCCGGAGCGGCGCGTCGCCGGCGGCGCGGGTCTCGGCGAGGTGCCTCCGCAGCAGCGCGCGGTTCACATTCAGCCGCGTGAGCCGCTCCATGACTTCGAGGTTCGCGAGATACGCGTCCACGCTGGCGCGGTTGTCCGCATCGAGCTTACCGATGCCGTCGCGGCCGAGGGATTGGTCGTGCAGGTAGCCCTGGACGTGGTGCGAGGGAAAATCGGGCGAGAGGCGCTGCTGAATGAACAGCGGGAGGAAGCTTTTGAAGTTGATGTTCGTGGGCTTCAGTGCGGCGACGAGCCTGACCTGCTCCGCGTCAATGGCCGCGATGCGCTTCTCGTAGTCCGCGGCGCGGGGCAGGGCGATGGATTCATTGCTCACGCGCAGCGTGGCGTCGTCCCCAGCGCGAATCTGCCTCGCGGATGCGAGGACGCCCGCGCCGAGCATCGTCCCGAGCGGCTCCGCGTCCGGCGGGCGGCTCACTTCCTTGTAGCGGACGGGATTGATGTCGCCGGCGCAGCCCTGCACGAAGAACGCCATGGCGCCGCCGCCGAGCGCGTCCTCGATGGTCCGCGATGCGAAGCCGGGGAAGTCCGCGGAGCTGCCCTTGTTCGGCGGGTTCATGATGGGGTGGCAGGCAAAGTTGTAAACGATGGCGAGCACGGAGCCGTCGGCGCGGTCGAGCCGCAGCAGGCCCACCTGCGGATCGATTGGCCCCACGCCCGCGACGTCCTCGTCCCGGGGCATCGAATACGCGCGCCGCATGTCCACCTCGCCGCCGTCCTTCATCTTGATGCGGCGGTTCTCGCTGATGCGGCTCTCGCTTCCAGTCCCCGCGCCCACCTTCACCGGCACGAGCGCCTTCGCCGCGTCGCGCGCCGCCTGCACGGCGAGCTGCGCGGTGTCGGCCCGCACGATGCCGTGGCAGTGGCTCGCATTCACCACGACGTTCGACGGCGGGATGCCGGGGTCCTTTTCCAACTCCGCGCGGATGGTCGCGAGGAAGTCGTTCCGGATTCTCCCGATTTCGCCAATCGCCACGGCGTCCACGGTGATGAGCACCGCCCGCGTGTTGCCGCTCTGGAGGACGAGCGCCTTGGCAAAGCAGGGGTCGTTCACCGGCCCGGCGGACCGGTCGGTGATGTCCACCCTCGCGACGCCGGCGCGGAGTTCGGCGGAGCGGAGAGGCGCGGCGAACCAATGCGACAGCGCGGCGAGGAAAAGGAGGAATCGGGTCATGCGTGGAGATTTCGGAGTCGCTGGTTCGTGAAGGGGCGCCGTCGCGGCGCGCTGAGTAAACCAGCGGGATTCCCGGTCTCTTTGCGTCCGCGGCGGCAAAAGCGCGCGTGATTTTGCCATCGGGCAGTCTTTCAAAATCGGCGCATCGGTGTTGTCTGGAGGTCCATGCCCACACCATCCCCCACCGAGGCGCCCGCGCCGCAGAGCCGCTGCCGTTTTTCGCTCGCATGGTGCGACATCACTCCGCCTGTCGGCATTTATCATCGGATGTGGGGCGCGGCGAAACACGAGCGCGCGACTGGCGTGCATCGTCCGCTGCGCGCGACCGCCGCGGTGTTTGCGCCGCTGAGTGGGGATGGCGGGCGCCAGATCGTGCTCGCGCTCGACCATTGTGTGATGGGCGCGGCGGAGCATGCGCGGCTCGTGGAGCAGGCGGCGAAAATCGGCGGCGTGCCGAGGGAGGAGATTCTCGTGGTGTTTTCGCACACGCACGGCGCGGGGCTGATGGGGATGGACCGCGCGGCGCTGCCGGGAGGGGAATTGATCCCGCCGTATCTGCAGATGCTCGCCGAGCGGGCCGGCGAACTCGTCCGGCGCTGCGTGGCGTCGCTCGCGCCTGCGGGCATCGTGTATGGCCGCGGGCGGTGCAGCCTCGCGGCGCACCGGGATTTTTGGGACGAGGCGCGGCGGCAGTTTGTCTGCGGGTTCGTTCCGGGCGCGCCTGCGGACGACACGGTGGTCGTCGCTCGCGTCACGCGGGACGACGGCAAGGTGCTTGCAAACATCGTGAACTACGCCTGCCACCCGACGACGCTCGCGTGGGAGAACACGCTCATCAGCCCGGACTACATCGGCGCGATGCGCGAGACCGTGGAGCGCGAAACCGGCGCGCCGTGCCTCTTCCTGCAGGGCGCGAGCGGCGAACTCGGGCCACGCGAGGGATTCGTCGGTGACACCGCGATCGCGGACCGCAACGGGCGCGAGCTGGGCTTTGCCGCCCTCTCGGCGTTCACCGCGCTGCCGAAAGCCGGCACGAAGTTCTGCTACGCCGGCCCCGTGGTGTCCGGCGCGACGCTTGGTGCGTGGAAGCACGAACCGCTTTCCGACAACGAGCTCGCCGCGCGCGCGGAGTGGAGCCTCACCCGCTGGAGCGTGCCGCTGAAGTATCGCCCCGGCCAGCCGACTGCCGCGCAGACGCAGACGGAGCTCGATCTGTTCTTCGCCGAAGAATCGGCCGCGCGTGCTGCGGGGGACGCGGTCCGCGCCGCCGACTGCCGCGCGATGGCCGAGCGGAAGCAGCGCCTCCTTCACCGCATCGCGCAGATGCCGACCGGTGATTCATACCCGCTGCGGGTCGCGCTCTGGCGCATTGGCGACGCGTTCTGGCTGGGTGTGCAGGGCGAGAGCTACAGCCTGCTGCAGACGGAACTGCGCCGCCGTTTTCCCGACAAGGTGATTGTCGTCGCATCCATCGCCGCCGACTGGGGCGCATCGTATCTGCCGCCGCGCGAGCTTTACGGCACGGGCATCTACCAGGAGAGCATCGCCGTCGTCGCCGCGGGCAGCCTCGAACAGCTCATCGAATCCATCGCAGAAAAAATCCCCGCATGAAGATCACCAAAATCGAAACGCTCGTCTGCCACGCGCGGATGCGGAACTGGGTGTTTGTGAAGGTCGTCACCGACCAGCCGGGGCTCATCGGCTGGGGCGAGGCGACGCTCGAATGGCACACGCGCAGCGTCGTGGGTGCGGTCGAGGACATCTCGCAGCTTCTCGTCGGCGAGGATCCCACACGCGTCGAGCACCTGTGGCAGATGATGCACCGGCAGCATTTCTGGCACGGGAACGGCATCGTGCGCGCGACGGCGATCGCGGGCATCGACCTCGCGCTGTGGGACATCGTCGGCAAGGTCGCGAACATGCCGGTCTCGAAACTCTTCGGCGGCCCCGTGCGCGACTACGTCCGGACCTACTGCCACCTCGGCGGCGGGAAGATGGAGGACTTTTACCAGACGCCGGCGGACAACGCGAAGCGCTTCGCTGAACTCGCGCAGCAGGCCGTGGCGGACGGCTACACGGCCTTCAAGAGCATGGCCGTGCCGAGCACGATGCCCATCGAGGGCCAGAAGCCCGTGCGCGCCGCCGAGGCCGCGGTCGCCGCGATGCGCGATGCGGTTGGGCCGGACATCGACATCATGGTGGACTGCCACGCGCGCCCGTCCCCGGCGATGGGACTGAAATTCGGCAAGGCGCTCGATTCCTACGGGCTCTACTTTCTCGAGGAGCCGTGCTGGCCCGAGTGCGTGGACGGCCTCGCGCGCATCAACGCCGCGCTCACCACGCCCGTCGCGAGCGGAGAGCGCGTCACGCACCTCGAGGCGTTCCGCGAGCTGTTCGACAAGCGCGCGGTGGAAATCTGCCAACTCGACATCACGCACTGCGGCGGCCTGAGCGCGGCGAAGAGAGTCGCCGCGCTTGCCGAGGCGCACCGCATCGCGCTCGCGCCGCACAACCCGCAGGGCCCAGTGAGCACCGCGGCGTCGCTGGAGTTCGGCTTTTCGCAGCCGAGCTACATCATCTGCGAGACGGTGCACAACGACGTGCCGTGGCGCGCGGACGTGGTGCAGGAGGGATTCACCGTGGAGAAAACCGGACGCATCGTGCGCCCGAACACGAAGCCCGGGCTCGGCATCACGATCAACGAGGCCGAGGTGAAAAAGCATCCGTTCCAGCAGGAGGTGCTGCTGCGCGAGTTCGGTGCGGACGGCTCCGTGACCGACTGGTGACGCCGCAATTCCCCTGACCGATGCGCCCCACCAGAACACGCCACCTCGTGCTCGCCGGCCTGTGCGGCGCAGCGGCGCTGGCGTATTTCGTGAGGAACGGCGTCGTCTCCGCCGAGAGCACGATCCGCACGTCGCTCGGAATCACGAAGGAGCAGTCGGGCCTGATGATGAGCGCATTTTTCTGGCCGTATGCGCTCTGCCAGATTCCCGCGGCGATGTTCGCGCGGCGGGTCGGCGCGCGGTGGGCGTTTGCGCTGTTCGCCGTGCTGTGGTCGCTCGCGACGGCCGGGATGGCGCTGGGCAATTTTGCGGTGATGGCCGGCGCGCGCGCCTTCATGGGCGTGGCGCAGGCCGGGCTCGTGCCGGTGGGCGTGATGGTGATGTCGCGGTGGTTTCCGCGCGCAACGCAGGCTTCGGCGGCGGGTGCGTTCAGCGGGTTCATGTCGGCGGGCAGCATCGTGGCGGCGCCGCTCACCGCGTGGCTCGTGGTGAAGTGCGGATGGCAGTGGATGTTCGCGCTGTATGCGCTGCCGGGGCTGGCGTGGGCGGCATGGTTTGCGTGGTGGCACCGGGACGAGCCGGCGAGCCACCCGTCCGTGAACGACGCGGAGCGAGCGCTCATTTCGCAGCATGCTCCGACGGTTGCGGACAGCGGGGGTTCGGTGCCGTGGCGGCTGCTGCTCACGAGCCCGGCGCTCGCATTCCTCTGCCTCCAGCAGTTCTGCCGGGCGGCGGGCTACATCTTTTTTGCGAGCTGGTTCGCCACGTATCTGCAGGAGGCGCGGCACGTGACGATCCTCGGCTCCGGCTGGCTCGCGACGCTGCCGCTGTTTGCGGATGTGACGGGCTGCATGGCGGGCGGGGTCCTTTCGGATGCCGTCCTGCGCCGCACGGGCAATGCGAAGCTCGCGCGCCAGGGCCTGTGCGTGGTCGCGCTGCTGCTGTGCGCGGCGCTCATCTTCACCGCCTGGTTTGTCGCGGACCCGACGCTTGCCGTGCTGGTCATCAGCGCGGGCATGTTTTGCGCCGCGGTGGCGAATCCCTGCCTCGGCGCCGCGGTCATCAGCATGGGCGGTGGTCACGCCGCGACGCTGAGCGCGGCGGTAAACATGTGCGGCAACATCGGCGCCGCGGTGTTTCCGATCGCGGTGCCGTGGCTGCTGAAATCCGCGGGAAGCTGGGATGCGGTGCTCATCTGCTTCGGCGCGCTCTACGTCGTCTCCGCCACAAGCTGGTGGATGCTGAAGTCGGACCGCAGTGTGTTCGACCGCGCGCCGCGCGCCGCCGATGCATGACCTCAAGTCTTTCCTACAACACTCCCATTCCATGAAAAAACTGCTCCCGATCCTCGCCCTCGCCGCACTCTTCGCCGCCTCCGCGCGCGCCGATGAGCCGCTCGTCTTCATCTCTTCCTTCGCGCCGGGCGACAAGGGCGCGATCCACGCATTCCGATTCGACGGGACCAAGGGCGCGCTGCATCCGCTGGAGCGCACCACAGACATCAGCAACCCGTTCTTCATGGCGGTCTCGCCGGACCGGAGGTTCCTCTACGCCATCGACGCGGAGAAGTTCGGTGGCCCGAAGGACGAATCCGTCGCCGCATTCCGCATCGCGGATCGCACCGGCAAGCTCCAGCGCCTGAATGCGCAGTCATCGCGCGGCAGAGCCTCATGCTATCTCGACGTGGACTCGACGGGCAAAACCGTCGTCGTCGCAAACTACTCGTCGGGCAGCGTGGCTTCGCTGCCGGTGCGGGAGGACGGCTCGCTCGGCGAGGCGGTGTCGTTCATCCAGCACAGCGGCTCCGGCGTGGACCCCGCGCGGCAGAAGGGGCCGAACGCGCACAGCATCGTCGTCAGCCCGGACAACGGCTTCGCACTCGCGGCCGACCTCGGCATCGACAAGGTGCTCATCTACCGGCTTGGCGCCGCGAAAGCCACGCTCAGCCCGGGCGACGCGCAGCCGTTCGTGAAAATGCAGCCCGGCTCCGGTCCGCGGCACATCACCTTCCATCCGAACGGCCGGCTCGCTTACGTGATCAACGAGCTGAAGAACACGGTCACGGTCTTCGACTACGTCGCGAAGTTCGGCGCGCTCAAGGAGCGGCAGACGATCTCCACGCTGCCCGCCGACTTCACCGGCAAGAGCTACTGCGCCGACCTGAAAATCACGCCTGACGGCCGTTACCTCTACGGCACGAACCGCGGCCACGACAGCATCGCGGCGTTCCGCATCGGCGACGACGGCCAACTCTCGCTCATCGCGATCGCGCCGAGCCTAGGCAAAGGTCCGCAGAACCTCATCATCACGCCCGACGGCCGGTGGCTGCTCTGCGCGAACATGCCGGGAAACAACGTCGCGGTCTTCCGGATCGAACCGAGATCCGGAGGCCTCGAATCCGCCGGCGAGCCGGCCGCAATGCCGATGCCCTCGTGCATCCGCTGGCTGCCGTAGGGATCACTTCGGCTCGAAACCCGCGCGGATTTTTCCGTCGCCGCCGATGAGCGGCTGCGGGCTCTTCACGCGGCCGAGCGGGCGCACGCCGGGGCCGGCGGCGTTGAGGCCTAGGTCGTCCTTCATCGCGTCGGCGAGAGCGAGGAGGTGCTTCATCACGTCGGGGTTTTCCGCGGCCACGTTCTTCGTTTCGCCGATGTCGGCGTCGAGGTTGTAGAGCTGGTCCTCGCCGGTCTTTGTCTTCGGGTCGCTCTTCTTCGCCGCAGGCTCCGCTGCTGCAGCGAGGCGGAGCTTCCAAGGGCCGGAGCGGACGCCCTCGAGCTTCATCCCGCGGAAAAAGTAGAAGACTTCGTGCGGCGACTTCGCGCCCGTTTCACCGGCGAGCAGCGGCCAGATGTCGCCGCCGTCGAGCTTGCGGTCGGTGGGCACTTTGCCGCCCGCGAGTTTCACGAGGGTGGGCAGGACGTCGAACATCCCGGTGATGGCGTCGGTGCTCGTGCCCGCAGGGATTTTGCCCGGCCACCACGCGATGGTCGGCACGCGCATGCCGCCCTCCCATGTGCTCGCCTTGAATCCGCGCAGCGGTGCATTCACCGCGCGCTGGGTGCCGCCGTTGTCGGAGGTGAAAATGACGAGTGTCTTCGTGTCGAGCTTCAGGCGGCGCAGCGTGTCGAGCACTTCGCCGACGCTCCAGTCCACCTCCTCGACCCAGTCGCTGTAGATGCCGTTCGGGGATTTGCCAGCCCACTTTTTGCCGGGATAAACCGGGAAGTGCACCGCGTTGTGCGGGAGGTAGAGGAAGAACGGCTTCGACGCGTTCGCTTGGATGAACTTCACCGCCGCCGTCGTATAGCGCTCCACGATGCCCTGCTGCTCGTCCGGCCCCACGCGCGCGATGACGGTCGAGTTTTCGACGAGCGGCAGCGGCGGCTGGCTGTTGCCCTTGAGGCCCGTCTCGTCGTCGCCCTGCGCGTTTTTCAAGGCCTGCGCCGAGGCCGTCGGGACCGTGTCCGGGATGCGTTCGCCGAGGCTGCTCTTCGAGCCCTCGGCGCGTGTGCCCATGTCGTTCGAGTAGGGGATGCCGAGGTAGTAGTCGAAGCCGCGCGCCGTGGGCAGAAACTCCGGCTGGTCGCCGAGGTGCCATTTGCCGATGCACGCAGTCGCGTAGCCGGCGTCCTTCAGGAGCTGCGCGACGGTGCGTTCCGCGGGGTTCAGGCCGGCCGCTCCGGCTGGAAAAAGGACGCCGGGAATCGGCAGCACGCGCTTCGGACAGCAGCCCGTCATCAGCGACGCGCGCGACGGCGAGCACACGGGCGCGGCGTAGAAGCACGTGAGCCGGCGCCCTTCCTGCGCCATGCGGTCGAGGTTCGGCGTGCGGTTCAGCTTCGAGCCAAACGGCCCGATGTCCGCATAGCCGAGGTCGTCGATGTTGATGACGATGAAGTTCGGCTGGTCGGCGGCGGATGCGGAGGCGGCGAGCAGGCAGAGCGCGAGGAGCAGGGAGCGGAGGAATTTCATGGCGGTGGTTTCGATGCGGCGGGGAAGGGGGCGGAATCCATTTCGGAGATTTGCCGCGGTGAGGCAAGCATCACGGTGCGGGTGCTTGCGCCACGCCGCGGACGCGAACACCATCACGCCATGCGCAGCCTCCTCCTCTCCCTCCTCATCGCATCCACGCTTTCCGCCGCGGACACCGCGCCGCAGAAAATCACCCACTCGTTTTTCATCGCCGGCGGCGAGACGGCGATCCTCGACAACGACGGCAAGCCGCTCTGGAGCTACCCCGCGGGCACGCGCGACGGCTTCGTGCTGCCGAATGGCAATCTGCTGCTCGCGCTTTCGAAGAACAAGGACTACCCCGGCGGCGCGGTTGTCGAGGTGACGCGCGAGAACAAAGTCGTCTTCGAGTTCAAAGGCACGCAGTCGGAAGTGAACACCGCGCAGCTTTTGCCGAATGGCAACATCATGCTCACCGAGGCCGGCGCGAAGCCGCGGCTCCTCGAAGTCACGCGCGACGGCAAAATCGCCGTCGAGGTCCCGCTCCAGTGCCAGACCGCAAACCACCACATGGAGAGCCGCATGGCGCGCAAGCTCGCGAACGGCAACTACCTCGTGCCGCAGCTCCTCGACAAAGTCGTGCGCGAATACACGCCCGAGGGGAAAATCGCGTGGGAATTCAAGGCGCCCGCCGAGCCGAAGGACGCGTGGCCCTTCACCGCCATCCGCCTGCCGGACGGCCACACGCTCGTGAACCTCACGCACGGCAACATGGTCGTCGAGGTGGATGCCGACGGCAAAATCGTCTGGCAGCTCACGAACGCCGACCTTCCCCAACCGCTGCTAAAGGACCCGTGCGGCGCGCAGCGCCTGCCGAACGGCAACACCGTCATCACCAGCTACGGCGCCGGCGACCAGAAGGTGAAGCTCCTCGAAGTCACCCGCGACAAGAAGGTCGTGTGGACGTTTGAGCGGGAGAAAAAAAGCGGCATCCACGAGTTCCAAATCCTCGACACGAACGGCGCGCCGATCGAGGGGGCGCCGATGAAGTAGCGGGGAAAGTAATTATTTTCTCAATTCATGGCGCGCATAACTATACCGACCATATATAAGCACATCACCTCGCTTCAGCCGCGCAGGATTGCGCTCGTTACACAAAAATTGCGAGAGCACGTTAGGCGTGAAGAAGGGGTTGATGTCACCTATCGTGACTTGAGGAATCGGGAGGAGATTTTTAAGTCGCAGTTGCTCCAGATGGGTATTCAACACGTCCCGTTTTCCGAGCCAGAACTCGTGGCGCACAAGAAAGAGATTGGTGCAAAACGTGCATTCGACATGTGCGTCATTACTGGAGAGCCTTTTTACCAGTTGTTCAGCATCGCCGCCAAAATCCGAAAAGCACGCTACACTGGCCCACTTTTTCTGGAGGTCACTGAAGACGAGATAACTAAAGCCTCCAACGTTCGAATAGCTGAAGCGAATGCTACGAGGTATGAAGTCGTAGATCTTCTCCGCAACCTCGCTTATCTCACAAAGACAACGCCGAAAGGGGCCCCGAAGGAATTCGAATTTCAAATCAGCATCCCAATCATGGGTGCTCCTTCGCAACGTGTCCGGTCGAAACGTTCACGTTTCCAAGAAGTGTTGCTTTCTCCCAGCGACATTTCGGAGCCTCCGAAGAAATTCAAAACTCATGTTTCTCGAATCATTCGTGACACTGTGAGAGCTCGTGCCCTGAAAGAGCTTCACGAGTATCGCTGTCAGGTTTGCGGAACGCGCATTCAAGTATCGGACGGCACATTTTACATTGAGGTTCATCATGTTCGTCCACTGGGCGGTGATCACAGCGGTTTGGACACAATCAATAACATGTTGGTTCTGTGCCCCAATCACCATGCGATGTTCGATTTTCGCATTCCGCGCTTTCTGGATTGTGAACGCATCGAGATGGATGGAGTTTGTTATCCGCTCACAACAAAACTGAATCACCGTCTTTCCCCTGAGGTTGTTGACTACCACAACCGCTTGTCCCAGAAGCCCAGTTCTTGAATCGCCGTTGATGCAGCCGCATTTCTCCGCTACTCATCCCGCATGGCCACCTTGCTAGACCGTATCACCATCAATCCGAAGCAGTGCGGAGGCCGTCCGTGCATCCGTGGGATGCGGATCCGCGTCGTGGATGTGCTCGATCTTTTCGCCGCCGGCCTCGATGCCGCGCAGATTCTCGACGAGATGCCGGACTTGGAGGCGGATGATCTCAAGGCGTGCCTCATGTATGCGCGGCGGCGCATGGACCACCCGCTCATCGCGGCATGAAAATTTGGGTGGACGCGCAGTTGTCGCCGCGAACCGCCCGGTGGATTGCCGCTCATTTTCCGGTCGAGGCGGCTCCGCTGCGTGAACTGAACCTGCGCGATGCGAGTGACGAAGACATTTTCGCGGCGGCGCGCGCGGCCAATGCCGTTGTGCTGACCAAGGACAGCGACTTCGTGCGCCTGCTGGAACAGCACGGGAGCCCACCGAAGATTCTCTGGCTCACATGTGGCAACACTTCGGAAGCCGCGCTTCAGCAAATCCTCTCGCAGCACCTTTCCACCGCGCTCGGGTTGCTCGAAGGCGGAGAGGACTTGGTGGAAATTGGTTCTCCGTAACAGACCGCACGAGGGTTAGATTCAGTCGTGCTTTTCATGCTGAACCAACTACGCACCGCCCGAATCCTGGGCACGGGGATCCCGCTTTTCGCGTGCGGCATTTCCGTTGCGGCCGAGCCTGTGGAGAGCGTGGAGTTTTTTGAGAAGCGCATCCGGCCGGTGCTCGCGGAGCAGTGCTACAAGTGCCACAGCTCGACTTCGGAAAAGCTGAAGGGCGGGCTGATGCTCGACAGCCGCGAGGCGCTGCTGAAGGGTGGCGACACGGGGGCGTCCGTCACTCCGGGCGACCCGGAGAAGAGCCTGCTCGTGGAAGCCGTGCGCTGGAAGAACACGGACATGCAGATGCCGCCGAAGAAGCCGCTCACGCCGGCGCAGATTGCGGACATCGAGGCATGGGTGAAGGCGGGCGCGCCTTGGCCGAAGGAGGCGGGTGCGAAGGTGGCGAAGAAGGAAGTTTTCGACATCGGCAAGCGCAGGCAGGAGCACTGGTGCTGGCAGCCGCTGCTGAATTCGCCGGTGCCCACGGTGAAGGATGCGTCGCTCGCGAGCTGGTCGCGCACGGATGCGGACCGCTTCATTCTCGCGAAGCTGGAGGAGAAAAAGCTGAAGCCTGCGCCGGATGCGGATGCTTCGACTTGGCTGCGGCGCGCGACTTTCGCCATCACCGGCCTGCCGCCGAAGCCCGAGGAAGTGGAGGCATTCACGCGCGAATACAACTCACCCGCAACCAATCGCCAGTCGCTGCTCGCAAAGGCGACGGACCGTCTGCTCGCCTCGCCCGCGTTCGGCGAGCGCTGGGCGCGGCATTGGCTCGACCTTGTGCGCTACGCGGAGACGCGCGGGCATGAGTTCGAGCCAGAGATTCCGAACGCGTGGCAGTATCGCGACTATGTCGTGCGCGCGCTGAACGACGACATTCCCTACGACCGCTTCGCCGCCGAGCACATCGCGGGCGACCTGCTGCCGCCGCGCATCAATCCGCGCACCGGCGCGAACGAATCCATCGTCGGCACGGGCTTCTGGTTCCTCGGCGAGGAGGTGCATTCGCCCGTGGACATCCGGCAGGACGAGACGGACCGCATGGACAACCGCCTCGACGTGATGGGCAAGACGTTCCTCGGCATCACGCTCGGCTGCGCGCGCTGCCACGACCACAAATTCGACGCCATCTCGCAGCGCGACTACTACGCGATGCAGGGCTACCTCATCAGCAGCGGCTACCGGCAGGCGCGGTTCGAGACGCTCGATGCGCACCGCGAAATCGCGCAGCAACTCTCCGCCGCGCGCACGGCGATGCGCGCGGCGCTTTTGAAAAACGTGGCCGATGCCATCGAGCCGCGCG
Organism: Chthoniobacteraceae bacterium; assembly: GCA_044221035.1. Lineage (GTDB taxonomy): Bacteria > Verrucomicrobiota > Verrucomicrobiia > Chthoniobacterales > Chthoniobacteraceae > SXWH01. Next base: position 78,131 of record JBGAPU010000009.1, read on the forward strand.
TCTCGCGGCTGGCGGATGCGCTCATCGCCGCGCGCGGTGTGCTGCGGTCGCCGGGCGGCACGCTGCTGCCCGACGAAGGCGCGAACGACTCCGCGTTTGTCGCGCGACTCGCCGCCGAGCTGAAGCTCGTGCAGACCGACCCGCTGAGCCCGCTGCACGCGTTTGCGAAAATCGCGTCCGACCCGAAGACCGACGAGACCAAGGCGTTTGCGAAGGCATTCGCGCCGGTGCTCGCGGATTTGGAGAAGCGCGAGGGCGCGCCGCTGAAGTTTTCGCCGGCGCAGATTGTCGCCGACTACACGAGCCCCGGTGCGCAAGGCGGCCTGCCGGCCACGCCGTGGATGCAGGACGGCTTCAGCTTCGGCTCCGGGCCGCGGCTCGCAGGCGACCCAATTTTCGGCGCAGCCGCCGAACAGCCGCTGCTCGGCATCCAGATGCGCGGCGCCGCCGTCCGCGATGCCGCGTGGAAATCGCTCACGACGAAGGGCGTCGCGCACGACCACGGCAAGCTCGGCACTTGGGAGCGCTCCGAGCAGACGCTGCGCACGCCGGAAGTCACGCTCACTGGCGAGCGCCTGTGGTATCTCGTGAAGGGGTCGGGGCGCGCTTACGCCGCGGTGAATTCGCACCTCATCGTTGCCGGCCCGCTGCATGGCGCGCTGCTCCACGAGTGGAAGGGCGAAGGCAGCCGCTGGCAGTGGATCGATCATTCGCTGAAGAGCTACGAGGGGCACCGGCTGCACGTGGAGTTTTCACCCGGCGACGATGGCGACTTTGCTGTCGCGATGGTCGTGCAGTCCGCGGAAAAGCCGCCGCTCCCCGGCGAGGTCTCCGCGCGACAGCTCGCCGCGATGCACGATGCAAAAATCGTCTCGCCCGTCTCGCTCGCCGAGGCCACGCAGAAGATGCTCGCCGAGGTGTGCGAGAAAATCCGCACGGACAAAATCGCCGACGATGCACCGCTCGCCGACTGGCTCGTGCGGAAGCTCGATCTCTTCGCTCCCGCCGGCAGCCCCGCGCGCAAGCAGCTCGCCGACGCCGCGCAGCCCTTCCTCGCGAAACAGTCCGTGCTCACCGCGCGCATCCGCCCGGCGTCGCAGACTGCACCCGCGATGTTCGACGGCAGCGGCGCCGACGAGTTCCTGCTAGCACGCGGCCAGGCGAAACTCGCGGGCGCGCAGGTGCCGCGTCGCTTCCTCGAAGCCATCGCCTGCACCGAGCAGCCGCGCATCACGAACGGCAGCGGACGCCTCGACCTCGCGCGGCGCATCACCGACCCGGCAAATCCGCTCACCTCGCGCGTCATTGTGAACCGCGTGTGGCATCACCTTTTCGGGCGCGGCATCGTGCCGACGACCGACAACCTCGGCGTGCTCGGCCAGCCGCCGTCGCACCGCGAGCTGCTCGACCATCTCTCCTCGCGCTTCATGCGCGATCAGCGCTGGTCGCTGAAGAGCCTCATCCGTGAACTGGTGCTCTCGCGCACCTTCGCGATGTCGAGCGCGCCCGCGGACTCCGCCGCCGAGCAGGCCGACCCGGAGAACCTGCTGCTGCACCGCGCGAACCTCCGCCGCCTCGAGGGCGAGGCCATCCGCGATTCCATCCTCGCGATTTCCGGCCGGCTCGATGCGAAACTCGGCGGCCCGCCCGTGCCGATTTTTCTCAGCGCCTTCATGGATGGCCGCGGCAAGCCCTCGCGCAGCGGCCCGCTCGATGGCGACGGCCGCCGCAGCATCTACATCGCCGTGCGCCGGAATTTCCTCTCGCCGATGATGCTCGCGTTCGACACGCCCATTCCGTTCAACACGATGGGCCGCCGCAACGTCTCCAACGTCCCCGCGCAGGCGCTCATCCTCATGAACGATCCCTTCGTCGTCGAGCAGGCGAAGCTGTGGTCGAAAAGACTCCCCAACGCCGACGAGCCGCAGCGCGTGCGCCAGATGTATCTCGCCGCCTTCAGCCGCCCGCCGACGACTGCCGAACTCGCCGACGCGCACACCTTCCTCGCCGAGCAGCGCACGCTCTACGGCAAGAGCCAGACGGCCGCCGAGCAGTCGTGGGCCGACTTCGCGCACGTGCTCTTCAACGTGAAGGAATTCATCTACCTCAACTGAGGCGACCCGGCACGCGCCCGGCATTTCCGCGGCAGGGGAAAGAGCAAACGCAACTCTTGGGTGACAGCCGTGCTCCGGGCTTGAGTGTCGCTGCGGCGGGCCCATCCTCGGCGCGTCAAACGCTTATGGACCCCATCCCGACAGACGACTCGTTCGCCACGCTGCTCGACGCGGAACTGCGCCGGCATTCCGGTTCGGCGCAGGCGATCGAGGCGGCGGCGGGCGAGATCATTTTCCGCGAAGGCGACCAGGGCAACGGCATGTATGTCGTGGACGAGGGCCGCGTGGACATCCTGAGCATCGTGAAGGACGCGGAGCCGAGGGTGCTTTCGCGCATCGGGCCGGGCGGGATGTTTGGCGAGATGTCTCTCATCGACGGAAAGCCCCGCTCGGCGACGGCGCGGGCCGACTGCGACTCGAAGCTGCGCTTCCTGCCGCGCCCCGAGGCGCTGCGGCTTTTCTCCCAGTCGCCGGACCTCGTTCTCGCGGTGATGCGCGATTTCTCCGCGCGCATGCGCGAGTCAAATGCGCGGCAGGTCGAGGAGCTGCTCGAAGCCGGGCGCCTTTCGCTCGTCGGGCGGTTTGCGCAGTCGATTGTCCACGATTTGAAGAACCCGCTGAACATCATCAGCGTCGCCGCCGATGTCGCGGAGACCGAGGGCACGCCGCGCGAGGCGCTTACGATGGTCGCCGGCATGATCCGCCGCGAGGTGCGCCGCCTCACCACGATGATCAACGAGGTGCTCGACTTCACGCGGCAGACACCCGGCACGGTCACGCTGGCACCCACCGGCTTCCACGAGTTCGTTCGCGTGCTCGTCGAGGAGGTCGGTCCGCTCGCCGCCGACCGCGGCGTGACGATCGTCTGCGAGACCGCGCCGCCCGAGGTGCCGGTGAATCTCGACGAGCGCCGGCTCATGCAGGCGTTTTACAACCTCATCAACAACGCCGCCGACTTCATGCCGAAGGGCGGCGCGGTCACGCTGCGGTTCGAGGTCGCGGGGGACGAGCTGAACGTCGAGGTCGAGGACTCGGGCACCGGCATCGCGCCGGAGATCGCGGCGCGGCTCTTCCAGCCGTTCGCCACCTTCGGCAAGAAGACCGGCACGGGCCTCGGCCTCTCGATCTGCAAGCGCATCATCGAGGCGCACAAGGGCCACATCCGCGCGCGCTCCGAGCCGGGGCGCGGGGCGATTTTTGCGATCACGCTGCCGCTGGCAAAATAGGGCCTTTGCCCGCGCCTTCGCGTGGCTTGTCTCGGGAGGCGTTGACAAACGAACAGGCTGCGCCCTTTTCCAGACGACCCACCACACTGCCGCCATGCACCACTGCGGAAACTTAATCCCACGGGCGCTCACCCGGCGCGAGATGCTCGCGCGCTGCGCGAACGGCTTCGGCGCGCTCGCGCTCACGGCGCTGCTCGCGGACAAGTCGTTCGGCGAGATCGTCCGCACCGAGCCGCACAATTCGCTCGCCCCGCGACAGCCGCATTATTCGCCGAAGGCGAAGAGCGTGATCTTCCTCTACATGGACGGCGGGCCGTCGCAGGTGGACACCTTCGACCCGAAGCCGCGCCTGACCGCCGAGGACGGCAGGCCCTTCGGGATGAAAATGGAGGCGACGCAGTTCAACAACAACGGCAGCACGCTCGGCTCGCCGTGGAAATTCCAGCAATACGGCCAGTGCGGCGCGCCGGTGAGCGAGCTGTTCCCGCACGTCGCGAAGTGCGTGGACGACCTCGCGATCGTGCGCTCGATGACGAGCGAGTTTTCCGAGCACACAAACGCGAACTACTTCCTCCACACCGGCAGCGGCCTTCAGGGCCGCCCGAGCATGGGTGCATGGGCCGGCTACGGGCTCGGCAGCGAGAATGCGGACCTGCCCGGCTTCATCGTGCTGAACGGCGGGCTCATCCCGCCGGGCGGGCTGGACAATTTCAACAGCGGCTTCCTGCCCGCGACGTATCAGGGCTCGATTTTCAAAACCGGCGCGACCGCCGTCGCGAACGTCACACCGACTGAGGCGAGCGCCGAGCTGCAGAACCGCAAGCTCGCGCTCATGCGCAAGCTCGACCGCGGCGTCGTGTCGCGCGTGGGCAGGCTCGACGCCATCGAGAGCGCCATCGCGAACTACGAGCTCGCCTACCGCATGCAGGCCGCGGTGCCCGAGCTCATGGACATCGCGGGCGAGACCGAGGCGACGCGCGAGCTTTACGGCCTCAACGCGCCGCTCGCGCAGACGAAGACCTTCGGCACGCAGTGCCTCGTCGCGCGCCGGCTCGTCGAGCGCGGCGTGCGCTTCATCGAGCTCACCTGCCCGAACGGCGCCGGCGACCGCTGGGACCAGCACGCGAACCTCCGGGACGGCCACGAGAAAAACGCGCGCTTCGTAGACCAGCCCATCGCCGGCCTGCTGAAGGACCTCAAGTCTCGCGGCCTGCTCGACTCCACGCTCGTCGTCTGGGGCGGTGAATTCGGCCGCACCCCGTTTGCGCAGGGCAAGAACGGGCGCGACCACAATCCCTTCGGCTTCACCATGTGGCTCGCCGGCGGCGGCGTGAAGGGCGGCGTCACCTACGGCGCCACCGACGACTACGGCTACAAGGTCGTGGAAAACAAGGTGAGCATCCACGATCTCCACGCCACGATGCTGCACCTGCTCGGCATGGACCACACGAAGCTCACCTTCCGCTTCAGCGGCCGCGACATGCGCCTCACCGACGTCTATGGCGACGTGGTGAAGGACATCCTCGCCTAGCCGCCGCGGCGGTCCCGCTACCGCAGCAGCGCTTGGCGAGACGTCTCCAGATACGCCGCGTGCGCCATCATCACCGCCTGCGTCGGCGGGTCGCTGAAGGTGCCGGTGAAAGGCCCGATCCCGCTCGGGTTCCGCGCCGTGGTCGCGATGGCATCGTCGAGGTTCTGCGGCGTCACCGCACCCATCGGCCCCTGCGGCAACCACATCATCACCGGGAACATCCCACGTTCCGCGGAGTATCTGCCGCGCGACGAACCGCTTCACAACGCCACAGCCAGTTAGCCCGTCCGCCGATTCAGCGCTTCGTTTTCCCCACCTAGGGTTGCCAGTATCCGGGCCCGGTTTTGGCAATTGCGGTCTCGCCGAACGCTGTCCGTTCCCGGTTTCGCAAAATCCGATCTCGGATGCCGCTTGGCGAGGTCGGCTTTCTCGCGTCCGCCCCCGGATGTCCGTCTCCGATGTCGGTTTTCCCGCATCCGACCCCGGACGTCGTTCGCCGAAGTCGGCTTTCCGGTATCCGGCCCCGGATGCCCGTCGCCGAGGTCGGATTTCCCGTATCCGCCCTCGGAAGCCCGTTGCCGAGGTCGGTTTTGGAAAATCCGAGGTCGGATTTACAAAATCCGAGATGCAAAACATCGTTTCACCCATGCTTTTGCCGCTTTTTCAGGAGGAAGGCCAACAAGGCGGGATATACCATGCCTATCCGGTTGGTTGATAATGCGCGAGGTGGGAAGGTGGAGCGTGACCTCCGGGCACGCTTCTGCCGGGTGAAACTCCAGGAAACGCGCCCGGAGGTCGCGTTCCACCCCGGCTTGGCAAGCAACCGGATAGGCATGGGATATACGCTCCCAGTCCCGAAGAGTCCCCGAGGGACATCAGGAATGTTGTCGGTGGTGAAGCGCAGCGAAACCACCGGCGCTCGGGACACTGGGGACGATGAAGGGCCGGCCTAGTGGGCACAGGTGCAGAGCCATTCGGGCTTCTTGCACTCGGCGCAGGGCGCGGTGTCGTAGTGGACGCGGAAGGTGAGGGGCTTGGCGGAGGGAGTTTCCCGGAGTTGGAAAATCACCCAGTAACCCTCGCCGGGGGGCGCGACGGCGGTGAACCGGTCGCCCTTCTTCACGACCTCGAGTTTCTTGGGTGCGGTGCGCTCGCCGGCGGTGATGGTGAGGACCTGCTGGCCGAGGGCGATGGGTTTGCGGGCCTTGTCGAAGAGGCCGACGGTGAGCGCGCCGTCCTTGAAGATGACTTCGGCGCCGGGCATCGCGGGCGAGGCGAGCGGGACGAGGCGGCCGCCGTTGGGGCCGATGGTGACGCGTTCCTGCGCGAAGGCGGTGAGGCAGAGCAGCAGGGAGGCGAGGGTGGCGAGTGCGATGGTTTTCATGTGGGTTGTCGGTCTTTGGGTTGTTGCGTGGGTTGTTGGTCTTGGGTTTTTACTGCGCGGCCGGGGCGTCCAGCCGGAGAGCTTTTTCCGCCGCGCGGCGCCCGAAGAGCCAGAAGACGGCGGGCGTGACGGCGAGGTCGAGGAAGGTGCTGCTGACGAGTCCGCCGACGATGACGACGGCGACGGGGTGGAGGATTTCCTTGCCGGGCTCGTGCGCGGCGAGGAGCAGCGGGATGAGGGCGATGCCGGCGCTCAGCGCGGTCATGAGCACGGGGACGAGCCGCTCCAGCGTGCCGCGGGTGACCATCTCGCGGGTGAAGCCCTCGCCCTCGTGCCTCATGAGGTGGAGGTAATGGGAGAGCATCATGATGCTGTTGCGCGCGGCGACCCCGGCGACGGCGATGAAGCCGACGAGCGTGGCGATGGAGATGTTGTTGATGAGCAGCCACGTGAGCGCGAGGCCGCCCATAAGCGCGAGCGGGATGTTCAGCAGCACCTGCGCGGCAAGCGACGCGCTGCGGAAGTAGCCGTAGAGCAGGAAGGCGATGACGACGAGGACGAGCGCGGAGAAGATGGCGATGCGCTTCGCTGCGGCCTGCTGGGCTTTGAATTCGCCCTCGAAGCTCGGGTAGTAGCCGGGAGGAAAGTGCACTTTTTCCCGCACCTCATTTTGCAGCCGCATGACGAGCGATTCGAGGTCGCGCTCGCTGGTGTTCGCGCCGATGACGATGCGCCGCTGGGTGTTCTCGCGGTTGATGACATTGGGTCCGTTGCTCTCATGCACGTTTGCGACGAGGCGCAGCGGGACGCGCCGGGGATTTCCACCGGCGATGCCGGGTCCTGTTTCGATGAGCAGGTCGCCGAGCTTCTGCGGCGAGTCGCGCCACTCGGGAGGCAGGCGCAGGACGAGGTCGATCGTGCGCTGGCCTTCGCGCAGCTCGGTGACCACCTTGCCGCCGAGGAGGGTGGAGAGCTGCTCGTTCACGGCGCCGGGCTGCACGCCGTAGGCCCGGGCGCGCTCGCGGTTCACCTCGATGCGGAGTTGCGGGATGGGCATCTGCTTCTCGAGGAAGATGTCGGTGAGGCCGGGGATTTCCTTCGCGATTTTCTCAATCTCCGCGCCTTTCGCGCGCAGCACTTCGAGGTCGGGGCCGAAGACTTTCACGGCGATCTTCGCGGAGACGCCGCTGAGCATGTGCGCGAGGCGGTGGCCGATGGGCTGGCCGACGTTCGTGAAGGTGCCGGGGACGCTGCCGAGCTTTTTGCGAATCTCCGCAAAGACCTCCTGCCGCGGCCGTCCGCCGTCCTTGAACTCGACGTCGAACTCATTCACCGACACGGGCATCACGTGGTCGTCGCGCTCGGCGCGGCCCGCGCGGCGGCCCACGCTTTTCACCTCGGGGATTTCGAGCAGCAGCTTCGCGCCGGCGTCGCCGATGGCGTTGCTCTGCTGAAGCGAAGTGCCCGGTGCGCTCGCGAACGAAATCGTGGCGCTGCCCTCGTTGAAGGCGGGGAGGAAGTCCTTGCCCATCATCGGATACAGCATGAGTGCGGCGAGGAGCAGGACGCCGGTGAGGGCGAGCACGGCGAACGGGGCGTCGAACGCAACGCGGAGAAAGGTGCGCTCGACGATCCATTTCATCCCGCGCACCACGAAGCCGTCGCCATGCGCGTGAACGTGCGTCGGCGAGCCGGCGTCCGGCTCGGGGCGGATGGCGCGGTTGCGCGGATTCAGCAGCAGCGAGCACAGCACGGGGATGACCGTGAGCGACACGACGAACGACGCGGCCATACTCACGATGGTCGCGATGGCGATGGGCGTGAAGAGCCGGCCCTCCAATCCCTCCAGGCTGAGCAGCGGCAGGAAGACGAGGATGATGAGCACCGTCGCGTAGAGGATGCTGTTGCGCACTTCGCCCGAGGCGGCGGCGATGACCTGGAGCTTAGGCTTCGGCTCCGGCAGCGCGGCATTTTCGCGCAGGCGGCGGAAGACATTCTCCACGTCCACAATGGCATCGTCCACGACCATGCCGATGGCGACGGCCAGCCCGCCGAGCGTCATCGAGTTCACCGACACGCCGAACCATTTGAAGACCAGCATCGCCGTGACGAACGACAGCGGCATCGCGGTGAGCGTGATGAAGGTCGTGCGGAAATTCAGCAGGAAGAGGAACAGCACGATGGTCACCATGATCGCGCCGTCGCGGATGGCTTCCTTGAGGTTGCCGATGGCGTGCGAGATGAAATCGCCCTGGCGGAAAAGCAGCTCGATTTCCACGCCCGCGGGCAGCGACGGCTTCAACTCCGCGAGCGCCTTCTCGATGGCCCCGGTGAGCTTCAGCGTGTCGAAGCCGGGCGACTTGTCGATGCTCAGGATGACGCCCGGCTCGCCGTTCACGCTCGCATCGCCGCGCATCGGCTGCACGCCGAAGTCCACGCGCGCCACGTCGCTGATGAGCACGGGGCGGTCGCCCAGCGTCTTCACGACGGTGCTCCCGAGGTCGTCGAGGTCGGTGCTCATGCCGAGATTGCGCACCATGATTTCCTGCGTGCTGGTGGTGAGGTAGCCGCTGGTCGAGTTGTTCGCGGCCTTGGCCACCGCGGCTTCGAGTTCCGCAAAGGTGACGCCCATCGCGCTGAGGCGGTGCGGGTCGGGCATGATGTGGACCTGCTTCACGCCGCCGCCGATGGTGAGCACCTCGGCGACGCCCGCGATGCTTTGCAGGCGGCGCGCGACCGTCCAGTCGGCGAGCGTGCGGAGATCGCGCGCGGGCATTTCCTTGCTGCGCAGACCGACGAGCAGGATCTCGCCCATGAGCGACGACACGGGCGTGAGGCCGGGGCGGATGCCTTCGGGGAGGTTTCCGGCGACGGCCTGGAGCCGCTCCTGCACGAGCTGGCGGGCGCGGTAAATGTCGGTTCCCCACGCGAATTCCGCGAAGACCAGCGAGAGGCTCACGTCGGAATTCGAGCGCAGGCGGTCGAGCCCGCCGACGCCCTGCACCGCGGCTTCGATGGGCTGCGTGACGAGCGTCTCGACTTCCTCCGGCGCGAGGCCGGGGCACTCGGTGAGGATGGTGACGGTCGGCTTCGTCATGTCCGGCAGCACCTCGACGGTCAGGTCGCGCGTGGTCTGCACGCCGAGCACGAGCAGCAGAATCGCGAGCGCGATGACGAGCGGCCGGTGTCGCAGGGAGAGCTGGATCAGTCGGTTCAGCATGGCGCGTCAGGCGGTGCGTTTGCGGAGCTTTGCGCCGAGCGCGACGACGAGGAGGAAGAGCAGCGCGGTCGTGCCGGCGAAGAACATGGTGAGCGGAGTCATGCCCGTCCCGCGGCCACTTGGCGCGCCTGCGCCGCCGGCCTTTTGCGCGGCGGCCTTCTGCTGCTCCGCGGTGAGTTCCGAACCATCGTCGCCGTGCGGATGCCCGTGCGCGGCATCGAGCGCCTCCTTCAGCGAGATGCTGCCTTTGCCTGCAAAGGCGAGGGCGTAGGCTCCGCGGGTCACTACTTGGTCACCGGGCAGCACGCCGCTGGCGACCTCCACCCTGCGGTCGTTCTGCGCGCCGAGCACGACGGGCGTCTTCACGTAGGCGTTCTTCAGCTCGTAGTCGCCGATGTAGACGAAGCGCTGCGCGCCATCGCCCTGCACCGCTTCGGTGGGAATGCTCATCACGCCTTCGCGCTTGCCGGTCACGATGGAGAATTCCGCGCGCATTCCGGGCCGCAGCAGCGTGTCGGGGTTTTCGACGTGAAATGCGACCTCGATGGTCCCGGTGGCTGCATCGGCCTCGGTGCCGAGGTGCTCGACCTCCGCGACGAATTCCTTGTCGGGATACCCCGCCGCGCGGATGCGGGCTCTCTGTCCGATCTGCACGCGATGCGCGAGGTGCTCCGGCAGCGCCGCGATGGCGTGCACGCTGCTCAGATCGACGATTTCGATGAGCGAGTCCGAGGCCTCGACCGGCTGGCCGGGCGCGATCTTCACCGCGGAGACGTGACCGGAAATTGGCGCGAGCAGCCGCACGCTCGGCGGCGGATCGCCTGGCTGGCGGCTTTCAATCACAACGGCTTCCGCGCCCTTCTCGATCTTCGTGTCGATGTGCGCAGCGACGGAGATCGCACGGCCGGGGACGCGGCTGCTCACAACGGCCTTGTGGCCCGAGGCGACCCGGATGCGGCCGAGCGCGAAGATGGTCTCCTCGAAATCGGATTCCTCGGCTTCGACGGTCGAGAGGTTCAGGTTTTTCACCGCCGTCTCGTCGAGGATGACGAGAAGCGCCGCGCGGTTCGGATCAACGGCGGCGAACGACGCGGCAGTGAGGCAGAGCGTGAGAAGGAAAGTTTTCAGTTTCATGGTGTGGATCAGGATTTGAGACCCGCGAGCGCGAGCGGACGGACGGTGACGAGAAGCGCCGCGCTCATTTCCTTTTGATGCCGGGCATCACTCCGCTGGCCGTGGCGTGGCGCGCCCTGGCAAGGTGGTAGTCGCGCAGGGCATCGAGCCGCTGCGCCTCGAGTTCGAAGCGCTTGCCCCGCGCGCGGATGACTTCCGCCAGCGTGGTGAGCCCGGTGGAGTAGCTTGCGCGGAGCTGATCCTCGATGCTTCTGGCCTGAGGGATGAGCTTTTCGTCAATGTCTCCGATGATGCGCGCGAGGGCGGCCATCTCGCCGCGCGCGGCTGTGGCCTCACTGGCGATCTGCAGGGCGAGCGCCTGCACTTCCTTTTCATGGCGCTGCGCCGCCGCAGCCGCCTCGCGGATTTTTCCCTCGTTCTTGTTCCAGAGCGGGAGCGGGACGCTGAATTTGATGCCGAGCATTACGTCGTTCTTGAACCCGCTCGGAATGTCCTCCGTGCGGGCATGCTCGGCCGTGACGCCTGCGGTGATGTCCTGCCATTTGTTCGCCTTCGCCAGATCGACGGCTTGGCGAGCGGCCTCCGCCGTGGCCTGCGCCGCACGGTAGTCGCCGCGCGCGTCGGGCGCTGATCCCTTCGCGGGCAGCGCGCCGGGTTCACCAAGCGTGCCGGTGATTTCCAGCGGTTCGCCGGCGGACATGCCGAGCAGCGGGCGCAACTGGCCGAGCAGGACGGCCCTCTCCACATCGAGCTGGAGCACCTGTGTCGCGAGCTGCTTGGCCTCCAGCCCGATCTGTGCGACGTCCACATTGGAGGCTTCGCCCACGGCGAGGCGCTTACCCATGAAGCTCGTGAGTTCCTCGCTGTTTTTGATCTGCCGCGTGCGCAGGCTGCGCTGCTGCTTCAGGGCAAGCAGCTTCACCGCCGCTGCGCGCACCTCCCCGGCGAGTCTGCAACCTGCATCGCGCACTTCGGCCTCCGCCGCGGCGAGTTCCGCGCGCGACACGGCCTTTTCCAGCCGCAGCCTTCCGGTGACGGGAAATTTCTGCATCCACGCGACACCGAAAGCGCGCTCGGGAGCGCGGGGATTCTGGCGAAAATCGAATTCCGCCTCCGGATTTGCCCAGCGGCCCGAGGCGGTGAGCCGTCCGTGGGCCTCCTCGATGCGCAGCCGGGCGGCGGCGAGCTGTGGGTTGTGCAAGAGCGCGTAGTCTGTCGCGCCTTCCGGTGTGAGCGTCAGCGCGCGAGCGGCGCAGGCGCTCACGAGAAGGAGGATGGGTGTGAGAATTTGGATCATGATGGTGTGGAGGAAATCGTTGCGTGGGAATGCACCCGGCCGGGTGCGGCGGAACCACACGGGCGCGCCAATGCGCCTGTGGGCGTGATGAATGAGCCGGCCTGGACGGGCCCGGCCTTACGCTGCGATGGACGGCCCGCGCACCGGGCGGGCCTTGGTCAATGTCACCGTCCGCAGAGGCGGCGGACTCCACACCGGCTCCCGCTCTGGGAGCCCGGCGGTCTCCATGGCCGTCAATTCAGCCGCGCGCCGCACCCACCGGGTGAGCGCGTCTTCCTCCCAGAAAGGCGGCACCGGAACGGGGATGGGGGAGAGGACGGAGAGATTCACTCCGGTCTCCAAGGTCACGCACTGCGTGCATGAGCCCTCGTCCATTGGCTCCTCATGCCCGTCGCCCGTTTCCGATTCACACTCACAGCACGCGCCAAACATCTGCGGGAACGTCGCCGCGAGCAGGCAGTGGCCCGCGCTCGGCACCCAAAGCAGTGCGAGAATGACCGCGGTGATGATGCGGAGGCGGCGCATGGTCTGGCACCGATACCCGTTTCGCCGGAGGCGGCAAGGGATGAAATTTCCGCGCGCTGTCTGCTGCCCGTCGCATCCGAGCGGCACGGATGCTCGTGCAGAATTGGTGCTCGCGTTGGGCCGCAAAGTGGAAATGCTCCCCTGCGCCGGTGCATCCGCCCGAGGTGCGCCGCATTTCACTCCCACACCGCTTCACCTCATGAAAATCCACCGTTCCCTTTTCACTGCCATTCTGTCGCTCTGCGCCGCTTCGTTCGCGGCTGCGGACACCGCCACGCTGACACTCGCCGATTTCACCGATGCCAATGGCGGCAAGCCGGGCGCCGGCTGGACGACCGAGGAGGGCGGAGTCATTCACCTGTCCGGCAAGGGCGCCGGCTTGCTCCTTTCGCAGAAGGAATACACGGACTTCACGCTGGAGTGGGACTGGAAGCTGGCCGAGGGCGGGAACAACGGCATCAAGTTCTGGGTGACGAAGATCGGCGGGAAGGAGTGGCTCGGAATCGAGTATCAGATGATCGACGACAACAAGCACGCCGATGGCCTCCGCGGCGGCAGCCACAATACGGGCAGCATTTACGACATCGTCGAATCCGCGAAGGACAAGAACCTCAAGCCCGTCGGCGAATGGAACAGCAGCCGCATCGTGGTGAAGGACGGCAAGATCGAGCATTACCTGAATGGAAAGCTCTGCTCGTCGGCGGACACGAAGAGCGACGACTGGAAGGCGCGGATCGCGAAGAGCAAATTCAAGAGCAAGGAGGGCTTCGCGCCCGGCCACGGGAAGCTGATGCTCACCGAGCATGGCGATCCGACTTGGTTCCGGAACATCCGCGTGACGACGCCCTGAGCGGCAGTCCGGGGAAATATTCCTAATGGCGGTTGCGCGCCGCAGTTGTCCGCGCGCAACCAAACTCACGCCATGATGCGCCGTAATCTCCTCCTAGCCGCCACGCTGCTCACCGCCAGCCCCACGCTCGTCTGTGCGGCCGACCCCGCCGCCGAGAAAAAGCCGGAGCCGAAGAAGGAAAACCTCGCTCCGGGCGGGAAGTGGAAGCACGGCGACATGAGCCGTCCGCGTCCGCGTGTCATCACGCCGCCGGGCATGAGCACGCAGGCCGCGCCGGGTCAGCCGCCTTCGGATGCGATCGTGCTTTTTGATGGGAAGGATCTTTCAAAATGGAAGCGCGACAAGCGCAGGGAGGATGGGGCGGATGCGGACGACAAGCCGCTTTGGAAGGTGGAGAACGGCTACTTTGAAATCGTGCCGAAGGGCGGCTCGATCCGCACGCGGGAGAAGATCAAAGGCGACACGCAGTGGCACATCGAGTGGGCCGCGCCGAGCGAGGTGAAGGGGAACAGCCAGGGGCGCGGGAACAGCGGCGTGTTCATCGGCGGATTCCCGGAGGTGCAGGTGCTCGATTCATTTGAAAACGACACGTATCCGGCGAGTGGCAGACGTATGATATCATCATCGAGCGCCAGCAGAAGGACGAGAGCGGCAAGGTGATCAAGAAGGCGCGCATCTCGGTGATTCACAACGGCACCGTGGTGCAGTGGGGCCGCGAGTTTGATAGCGGCGCGCAGGACGGCGACCTCGGCCTGCAGGACCACGGCAATCCCGTGCGCTACCGCAACATCTGGGTGCGTCCGCTCAACCTCACCGACCCCGACAGCGAGGGCACGCCGCCGCCGGTGAAGAAGTGATCCGCATCCGGCGTTGAGTCCGCGTGCGTGCTGGATGAAACGTCCGCCGCCGCCCGGCCGCTTCGCGCCACCCGGCCCCAGTCCATTTTCCAAACAACGAAATCCATCCAGCGATGACCATTCCACGCACCACACCCACGCTCGCCGCGCTGCTCGCGTTCGGCGGCCTCGCCGCTTTTGCCGCGGACGATGTGACCATCACCATCAAGACGCTCCGCGCGCAGATGAAGTATGACACGACGGAGTTCGACGTGAAGCCGGGCCAGAAGGTGAAGCTCGTGCTGCAGAACGATGACGACATGCCGCACAACCTCTGCCTCTTCCAGCCGGGCACGGACGCGATCGCGATCGCGAACAAGCAGGTCGAAAATGCGGATGCGGCGGTGAAGCGCGACTGGATCCCGGAGGACAAGAGCCTGTGGCTGCATTCGAAGGCGGTGCAGCCGAAGATGAGCGACACGCTCACTTTCACCGCGCCGGAGAAGCCGGGCGTGTATCCCTACGTGTGCACGTTCCCCGGGCACGCGGCGATCATGAACGGCAAGATGACTGTGGGCGAAGTCGGCAAGCGCGGGCCGGGGCTCACGGGGCTGAAATTCCAGCTCTTCCACGGAGCGTGGAAGACGCTGCCGGATTTTTCCAAGCTGAAGCCGCACCGCGAGGGCGACGTGACGGACGGCCTCGTGCAGCTCAAGCTCGACGACTACAAGAACGACTTCGGTGTCGTTTTCACCGGCAAGATCGAGGCGCCGAAGGATGGCGATTATTCCTTCTACCTCGCGTCGGACGACGGCGGGCGCATCGCGATCGACGGCAAGCCGGTCGTCGAGCACGACGGCATTCATCCGGCGAGCCCGATTCGCGAGGGGAAGGTGAAGCTCAAGCAGGGCACGCACGATTTCCGGCTCGAGTATTTTCAGGCGCAGGGCGGCGCGGAGCTGTTCGCGGCGTGGAAAGGGCCGGGCTTCATCAGCACGCCGCTCTCGAAGTGGATTCACCCCGAGTGGAAATCGAACGCGAAGCCGAAGAAGCGCGACGAGACCACGGGCATGCCGCTTGTTGTCGCGCATGAGCCGGTGATTTACCGCAACTTCATCACCGCCGCAGGAAACCGCGGCATCGGCGTCGGATTCCCCGGCAATGCAAACGTCGCGTGGAGCGCGGAAACGATGAACCTCGCGATCGCATGGCGCGGCGCCTTCATCGATGCCGCGCGGCACTGGAACAGCCGTGGTGGCGGGCATCAGCCGCCGCTCGGCTTTGATGCGTTCCGCCCCGCACCAATGTCGCCGCCATTCGCAGTGGCCGCCGCCGGCGCGACATGGCCGGTCGTCGAGCAGAACTGCCGCGCCGAGGGCTACACGTGGCGCGGCTATGAGCTCGATGCGAAGCGCAGCCCGGTCTTTCACTACGAGTGGCAGGGCGTGAAGGTGAGCGAGTGGTATGAAGTCGTCGGTGACGCGCTCGCAGGCGACGGCAAGCTCGTGCGCACGCTGAAGCTCGACGGCAAAATCCCAGCAGGCGCGCTCCTCCGCATCGCGGCCGCCAGGAATATCTCCCCGCATGGCTCGGCATTCCTTGTCGAGGGCGACCGCTTCGAGCTGCCGGGTGAGAACAAGTTCATCGTCGCCGCAGATGGCGCGAAACTCGACGGCGGCAACCTCACGCTGCCCGCCCGCGCCGAGATCGTGGTCACCTATTCGTGGCCGAACGTCCACGGCAGCCACTCACATTCGCACTGAGCACTCCATTTTCCCGCACATGAAATCTCTCCGCATCCTCACCGGCCTCATCCTCGCGACCTCGCTCGTCCGCGCCGCAGACCCGCAGGAGTCCGACTATTACAAAATCACGACCTTCGAGACGCCGAAGGGCACGGCACTCGAGGTCGGCTCGATCGAGCTCCTGCCAGAGGGCAAGCTCGCCGTGGGCACGCGCCGCGGAGAAATTTGGACGGTGAGCAACGCCGACAGCGAGCCGGCGAATGTGAAGTATCAGCTCTTCGCCAGCGGCCAGCACGAGGTGCTCGGCCTCGCCTACAAGGACGGCGCGCTTTACGCCACGAACCGCTACGAAGTCGCGCGCCTCAGGGACACGGACGGCGATGGCCGCGCCGACAAGTTTGAGACCGTGTGCGACAAATGGGGCGTGAGCGGCGACTACCACGAGTATTCGTTCGGCTCGCGCTTCGACAAAAACGGCGATATCTGGGTCGTGCTCTGCCTCACCGGTTCGTTCAGCAGCCAGGTGCCGTTCCGCGGCTGGTGCGTGCGCGTGAAGCCCGACGGAACGATGGTTCCCACGTGCAGCGGCATCCGCTCGCCCGGCGGCATCCTCGTGAACTACGACGGCGAGGTCTATTACACCGACAACCAGGGCCCCTGGCATGGTGCCTGCACGCTGCAGCATCTCGTGCCGGGTTCGTTCCAAGGGCACCCCGGCGGGAACAAGTGGTATTCGCTCGCGCCGAACATGGGCCCGCAGCCCGTGGACCCGATCCCGGAGGCCTTCCAAGGCGACCGCAAGCGCGGCGACAAGGCGCCGCACGTGGACCCGGACCGCATGGACGCCGAGCGCAAGCGCATCAAGCAGCTCGTCCCTCCCGCGCTCTACATCCCGTATGGCAAGATGGGCAACTCGTCGTCCTTCATCGTTCCCGACCTCAGCGGCGGAAAATTCGGCCCGTTCGAGAAACAGCTCTTCATCGCCGACCAGAGCCACTCGACTGTCAATCGCGCCTATCTCGAAACGGTGAACGGCGTGAAGCAGGGCGTCATCATTCCATTCATGAAGGGCTTCAAGTCCGGCCTCATCGGCGGGCGCATGAATGAAAAGGGCCAGCTCTTTGCCGGTGGCAGCGACCGCGGCTGGGGAGCGAAGGGCGGGCAGCCGTTCTCCTTCGAGCGCGTGGACTGGACCGGCAAGGTGCCGTTCGAGATTCACGAGATGCACGCGAAGCCGGACGGCTTCGAGCTCACGTTCACGCAGCCGGTGGACGAGAAGACCGCAGGCGACCCGAAGAGCTACAGCGCGCGGCAGTTCGTCTATGCCTACCGCGAGGCATACGGCGGACCTGAGGTGGACGAGAAAATCCCGCAAATCACCAAGGCCGTCGTGAGCGCAGACAGGAAATCCGTGCGCCTCACGTGGAGCAAACTTTCGCAGGGCGACATCCACGAGCTGCACCTCGACGGTGTTCGCTCTTCCGACGGCCGCCCCGTGCTGCACCCCGTCGCGTATTACACGCTGAACGAGATTCCTGCGAAGTAGCGGCGAACTCGGAGTCCGACCGCGACCAAGCCCCCGCCCGCAATGCCGCAACCTAATCTTCCAGCGGGGCCGGGCCGTTTCATTGGCGGCGTTTTCGGCTTCGCCTTCGGAGGGATCGGTCTGACGGTCCTTGGCTTCCTCTGGGGACATCGGGGGTTCGGCGAACCACCGCTGTTTTTCAAGCTCTTCGGCAGTTTCATCGCGCTCGTATTTGTCGCGGTCGGCGGGGCGGCATTTTTCGCCGCGCTGAAAGGCGCGCCACCCTCGGCTGGAAAGGCGGGTTCAGCGGGGCGCGATGCGCAGACGGGTGAAGATTCCCGCTACAAGTGTCCTGCATGCGGCGCCGGCCTCGGGGAGGGGGCGGATGTTTCGCCGAAGGGCGACGTAAAGTGCGGCTACTGCCGGCAGTGGTTCAACATCCACGGGTAAGCCCCGGAAAACCCGCTCGCATTGTCGTTCCTCCCGCGTAGAGTCCGCGCCGCGATGCCGCTCGACCTCAAGCAACTCGTCACCACCCGCCTCGGCGA
>JBGAPU010000115.1:0-19007 GCA_044221035.1 Chthoniobacteraceae bacterium
AAATACGCGTCCACGACGAGGCCGGTCTTGCGGCGGATGAGCGGCGCGAGGCCGCGCTTGCGGAGCTTGTCGCACATCGGCGCGGTGCGGCGGTCCTGCCACACGATGGCGTTGCAGATCGGCTGTCCCGTGCGGCGATCCCACACGACGGTCGTCTCGCGCTGGTTCGTGATGCCGATGGCGGCGACGTCCGCGGGCGCGGCGCCGATTTTCTCCAGCACCTCCGTCGCGACACCGGCCTGCGAGGACCAGATTTCATTCGCGTCGTGCTCGACCCATCCGGGCTTCGGGAAAATCTGGCGGAACTCCTTCTGCGCGACGGCGGCGATGGAGCCCGCGTGGTCGAAGAGAATCGCGCGCGAACTGGTGGTGCCTTGGTCGAGGGAGAGGATGTAGGGCATGGAAAAT
Organism: Chthoniobacteraceae bacterium; assembly: GCA_044221035.1. Classification (GTDB taxonomy): domain Bacteria; phylum Verrucomicrobiota; class Verrucomicrobiia; order Chthoniobacterales; family Chthoniobacteraceae; genus SXWH01. The sequence goes on from JBGAPU010000115.1 coordinate 409, forward strand.
TTTGAATGTTGGATTTTGAATTTTGAATTCAGGATTCGCCTGTGGATTTCACGATGGCAGTGAGGATCCGGCGGGCTTCCAGCGCGAGATCGAGGACGGGACGAACTGATTTCTCAGGCAGGAGTTTCGCGTCGCGGATCAGCCGGAGCCAGTAGTGCGTCTCGCGTGCTTCTTTTGCCGCAATGCTCATCTTCGAGAGAAAATCCGCCCGGCTTTGTCCGGCTTGCGATTCCTCCACATTGGAACCAACCGAAGTGCCGGCCTTCATCAATTGACGGCTCAGAACGAATTCGTGCTGCTTCGTTTGAAGCTCGCGACACAGGGGAATGACAGCCAGGGCGAGTTCGTAGCTCTTCTGCTGGATGAGGTTCTCCTTCATGGGGCGCCAATTCAAAATCCAGAATTCAAAATTCAAAATTGCGCGCCCCTCACGCGATCCAGAGCAACTTGTAGATCAGCGCGCCACCGACGCCGCCGAGGATCGGGCCCAGCACAGGCACCCAGGCGTAGCCCCAGTCGGAGCCGCCTTTCCCCGCGATGGGCAGCAGCGCGTGCGCGATGCGCGGGCCGAGGTCGCGTGCGGGATTGATGGCGTAGCCGGTCGAGCCGCCGAGCGAGACGCCGATGGACCACACTAGGACGCCGACGAGCGCGGGGCCGAAGCCTTCGGTGAAGCCGGATTTTGGCAGGAGATTTTGCGGCGTGAGAATCGCGAGCAGGCCGATGACGAGCACGGCGGTGCCGATGATCTCCGTGAGCAAGTTTGCGGGAGCATTCCGGATGGCTGGCGCGGTGCAGAAGATGCCGAGCTTCGCGCCTTGGTCGCTGGTCTCCCTCCAGTGCGGGAGATACGCGAGCCAGACGAGTGCGGCTCCGAGCATCGCGCCGAGCATCTGCGCACCGAGATACGTGGAAACCAGCGCCCAGTCGAATTTTCCAATCGCGGCCATGGCGATGGTGACCGCGGGGTTCAGGTGCGCGCCGCTGATGGCGACGGTGCAATACACCGCGATGGTGACCGCGAAGGCCCAGCCGGCGGTGATGACGATCCAGCCGGCGTCGCGGCCCTTGGATTTGTTGAGGAGGACGTTTGCGACGACGCCGTCGCCGAGGGTGACGAGGATTGCGGTGCCGAGGAGTTCCGCGAGGAAAGGGGACATGGTGGTGGCGGGGGAGCTTTTCGAGTTGTGTAGCGGAGAGCTGCGCGGATTGCGAACAGCAAAGTCGCGGCCAAGGCGTGGAATTGCCCACGCGGCATCGTTGCAGGAGCGAAACTGGAGCCACAGAGGGACACGGAGGGACGCACGGAGGCACACGGAGACTTTGTGATTCCTCTGTGCATGCCTCTGCGGACCTCCGTGGTTGTTCGTCGCGCCTCCGAGTTTGCATTTGCCGCCGCGGACTCCGGCGCATAGCCAAGCAACTCCTCCTCCGCCAGATGATGAAACGCCTCGCCCTCCTGCTTGCCTCCGCCTCCGCATTCGCCGCGGACAAACCAATCCCGCCCGTCCCCGACAAGCAGCCCGAGCCGCCTTTTGCCAAAGACAACGCGCCCGGCGTTCAGATGCTCGTGCCGGGTTTCACCGTGCGCGAGTTGCCGGTGAAGCTCACTTCGCTCAACAACATCGAATACGCGCCGGATGGCCGCCTCTTCGCGGGCGGATACGACGGGCGCTTCCACGTGCTGCGCGACACGGACGGCGACGGGCTCGAGGATCGCGTGGACACTTTCTCCCCCGAGACGACGGCGAACTACCCGCTCGGCGTGGCGGTGAAGGACGGCGACCTCTACGCCACGCTCACGGATGAAATCATCCGCTGGCGCGACACGGACGGCGACGGCATCCCCGACAAGCGCGAGACGGTCGTGAAGGGCTTCGACGATCCCGAGCTCGTGAAGGCGCCGTATCTCAACCACCGCCGCGTGGATAGCTCGATGGCGCTCGCGTTCGCGCCCGACGGCTCGCTGCTCACCACGATGGGCAACGCCGGCTACAACAACGCCTACTGGCACGACAAACAGGGCGTCGCGCACTACTCGACCGACAAGCGCCGCGGCTGCCTCCTGCAGTTTTTGCCCGACGGCAACGGGCGCATTTCGCCTGAGAGCAAAGTGAGGCAGCTCCACTCCGGCCTGCGCTACATTATGTCGCTGCAATTCAACAAATACGGCGACCTCTTCGGCACCGACCAGGAGGGCGCGACATGGGTGCCGAATGGAAATCCGTTCGACGAGCTGCTGCACATCCCGCTTGGCGCGGAGGGCGCGGAGGAAAAATCGCGGCACTTCGGCTTCCCGCCGCGTCACCCACGCTGGCTGCCCGACGTGGTGGATGAGCCGAGCGTCTTCGACTACGGCCCGCAGCACGAGAGCACGTGCGGCTTCCGCTTCAACGGTCCCTCGCCGGGCCGCGGCCGCTTCGGCCCCGAGTGGTGGGCGGGCGACGCGATCGTCACCGGCGAATCGCGCGGCAAGCTCTACCGCACGAAGCTCGCAAAGACCGCCGCCGGCTACGTCGCGCAGACGCAGCTCATCGCGCGCTGCGGGCTGATGATCGTGGACTGCGCGATTTCGCCGAAGGGCGACCTCGTCGTCTGCTGCCACACCGGCAAGCCCGACTGGGGCAATGGTCCGAAGGGCGAAGGGCGCATTTTCAAAATCAGCTACACGGACAAAGCCGCACCGCAGCCGGTGCTCGCGGGAGCGACAAGTGATACGGAGGCAGTGGTCGTCTTTGATCGGCCGATTGAACTCAACGCATGGCGGGGGCTCGCGCAAAAGATGTTCTGCGAAGCGGGTCGTTACGTTTCCGCGGCAGATCGTCTTGAAACGATTCGTCCGCCGTATGCGGTGGTGAAGATGCAAGAGCGCCAGCCGCGCGGTGTAGTAGAGGTGAAAAAGGTTACGCTTAACATGGACAAGCTTGTCGGTGAGCAACGAGAGGTCGTTGTCACAACTAAATCACGCACGACTGCTTTCAATTACGCATTGCGCGTCACTGAACCCCGGCACGGTCGTATTCTTGATTTGTCGCATGACCTATCTGGTGTTGAAGCAGATTATCGCGATGGAGGAGGCTATTTATTGAAGGGTTGGCTCCCTCATCCCGATTTTGTCGTCGCACGCGAGTTCACGCGCGGTAGTTCAATTCAAGACTACTTTTGGAAGAGCGTTTCTCAGCGCGGAATACATGAGCACAGCACACTCACGCTTCGCGCCCAGCTCGATCTCTGGCAGATGCTCATCCCGGCGACGCAGCCGCTCTCGAAGCTCGACTACACGCCCGAGCCGGAGACGGTCACGGTCACTTTCAAGAGCGACGCGGCGCTAAAACTCGAAGCGACCGGCGCGAAGATCGAGCGCGTGGGCGAGCACGAGTCGCGGCTCACCGTCGAGGGCGCGCGCGAGAATGTGTGGCCCGCGTTCACGCTCACCGTCGCGACGCCCGCGAAGTCGCTCGACGTCTCCTTTTTTACCAACCGCGACCCGCGTCCGCGCGCGCTGCCGCTGCGGCGCTTCCTCATGCCATTCGCGAAGCCCGCGCCGCCGGATGATCTCACGCGCGACATCCCCGAAATCGCCGGCGGCAACTGGGAGGCAGGCCGCGCGCTTTTCAAGGGCAAGGCTGCGTGCGCGACTTGCCACCAGCTCCGCGGCGAGGGCGTGCGTGTCGGCGCGGATCTCGGCAATTTGATCCACCGCGACTACGCGAGCGTGCTCAAGGACATCGCCAACCCGAACGCGGCGATCAACCCCGACGCGGTCGGCTACACGGTGACGATGAAGGACGGCAGCGCCGTCGTCGGCACGCGCCTCGCGGAGACTGCGGATGAACTCCAAATCGCGCAGCCCGGCGGCGCCGTCGCGAAGCTGAAGAAGGCCGACATTACAAAAACGGAGCCGATGGCCGTCTCGCTCATGCCTGCGGGCATCGACCAGGTGCTCACGAAGGATGAGCTTCGCGACCTGATGACCTTCCTCCTCACCGAGCCCCCGGCGAAAAAATGAACGACGGCGTGCGGTGCATGAAGGACGAGCGGCACGAAAGCTCCAGAAGCAGGTGCGCCGTCGCCCCGTCGAGCCTTGGGGCGAGGGCGCCCCTGCTTCTTGTTTGCGCCGCAAGACTGGACCAAAACTGCCAAGCAATCAGACATGCATGAGATGAACCGCCGCACTTTTCTGCGCAGCACGATCCTCGCAACCGCTGCATCCGCATTTCTACCTCGCAGGAGTTTCGCAGCCGATGTGGCGTCCGCCGCCGAGCAGGCGCATGCGGAGATTTGGCGCCGCTTCATCGACCGGCATGGGGTGATGATTGATTTCACGGACCTCGACGGCTCGGTGTCGCTGCCGACGCCGGAGGAGTGCCGCGAGGGAAAGCCGAACGCACTCGGCTGGTGGGCACCCATCGAGAACGGCGCTATGTTCAACGGCCTCTACATGGACGCCGCAGTGAACCGCTGGCAGCACACGAAGCGCGCGGAGGATGCGGAGAAGGCGCGGCGGCTCATGCGCGGGCTGCTGCTGCTGAATTCCATCAGCGACGTGCGCGGTTTCGTCGGGCGCGGCGTGAGCACGGACGGGCGTTCGCATTATCCGATGGGCTCGAACGACCAGTCGTCGCCTTGGTTCCTCGGGCTGTGGCGGTATCTCGACTCCGGCCTCGCGACGGATGACGAGCGGCGCGAAATCATGAAGCATGTCACGGAGACGGCGGAGGCGATCGTCGCGATGAAGTGGGCGATGCCCGCGGAGCCGCCGTTCGGAAAGCGCGGCGGCTTCGGCGGTTTCACGTTCGACAGCGCGCCGCGGCTGATCTTCGTCTGCAAGATGATGCACGCGCTCACCGGCGACGCAAAATGGGACGCGATGTATCGCGCGGCGCTGGCCGAGCGCGGCGGTGAGGAGAAGCTCTCGCGGCTCGAAGTGTGCGAGCGCGGGATGGTCTTCCATTATGCGAAGTATCACTCGTGGACGTCCTGCACGTGCGTCGGCGCGCTGCGGGCGCTCTGGGAGATGGAGAAGGACAACACGGTGCGCGCGGCATTCGCGCGCGGACTGCAGGCGAGTGCGGACCTCGCATTCAAGAGCCTGCCGATGGCGCAGCTGTTCGACAATGCGGACAAGAGCCACTTCGAGATGGACTGGCGTGCATCCATGCTGCCGCTCTGGAAGCCGCAGCAGACCGAGCAGGAGGCGCAGGATCTCGCGCACGCGCAGCTCCGCGCATTCATGAAGGTGTCGCCGCGCCGCGGGAAGGAGACGGAGTTTGTGCGCGAGCCGACATCCGCCGCGTGGATCGTCACGCTCGCGCCGGATGCGGCCATTTTGAAATCACGCGCGGCCGACGTGGAGCGTGTCATCGCGCACTACGACTACTCGAAGCTCTACTACTCGACGTTCTTCTGGGTGGAGGCGGCATGGTGGCGGCTGGTAGCGTAGCTATCCTGATTTGCATGGTTTCGCCGTGGGCAAGATCGAGTGTGGCGCAGCTCTGGAGAGCTACGCTACGGTGATCGCATGAAACCCACCGCACAGACACGCCGCCGTTTCATCCAATCCTCCGCCGTCGCCGCCGCGGCGGGGGCGATCGTTCCGGCGAAAGGCGCGGAGTCAGCGCCGGTGAAGGGGACGCGCCGCATTGAGACCGACGTGCTCGTGTGCGGCGGCGGATGCGCGGGGACGGCGGCGGCGCTCGCCGCAGCGCGGGCGGGCGCGAAGGTGGTGCTCGTCGAGAAGGCGCCGTTTGCGGGCGGCATCATCACGAATGTCGGCCTGCCGTTCTTCGACGGCATCGCGCACATCACGGACCACCGGATCGTCGTGCGCGGCATCGCGCTGGAGCTGCTGTCGAAGTCCGGCGTGTGTGCGCCCGACGCAACGCACACCGAGAAGCACAACCCGACGATCCGGAACACATTTCAGTTCAAGCTGCTGCTCGACCGCCTGCTCACGGAGCAGAAGGAGCGGCTCACCGTGCTCTTCAATTCGTTCGTGTGCGGCGCGAAGAGCGCGGGCGGGCGCATCGAGTCGGTGCAGGTGGCGAACAAGGACGGCATCGTGGATATCGTGCCGCGCACCGTCGTGGACTGCACGGGCGATGCGGATGTCGCCGCGTGGGCGGGCGCGCCCTTCGAGCAGAACGCCGAGGTGCAGCCACTCACGCTGCATTTCCGCATCGGGCACGTGAAGAAGGTGCCAAACATCAGCCGCGTGTGCCGCGAGTCGCTGGTGAAGGCGCAGGAGCGCGGCGAGCTGCCGTTCTATTACGGCCCCGGCGTGATGTTCCTCTACGGCGACGACGAGGTTTACATCCACGGCGTGCGCGTGCCCGCCGATCCGACGAACGCCGCCGACCTCACGCGCGCGGAGATGCAGGGGCGCGCCGATGCGTGGGCGATGTTCCAGGCGTGGAAGCGCGATGTGCCGGCATTTGCCGACTCGTATTTCCTCGAGGCGTATCCGTGGATCGGCGTGCGCGAGTCGCGCCGGCTCACCGGGCAGCATGTGCTGAATGAGGATGACCTGATGAAGGGGCGGCGCTTCGACGACGCCATCGCCACCGGCTGCTGGTATCTCGACCTGCACCCGAACAAGACCGTCACCGGCAGCGCGAACGACTTCGACCCGAAGAAGGTGCAGCCGCCGCCCTACGACATCCCGTATCGCTCGCTCGTCGCGAAGAAGCTCGGCAACCTCCTCGTCGCCGGCCGCTGCCACTCCGCCACACGCGGAGCGCACGCATCCACTCGCGTCACCGCGACGGCGATGGCGATGGGCGAGGCCGCGGGCGTCGCATCCGCGCTGGCGGTGAAGGGGAAGGGGGACGTCGCGACGCTGAATGGCGCGAAGGTCCGCGAGGCGCTGGCGGCAAACGGCGCGGGGCCTTTCACAGAAGCGTAGTCCGCTGGCGGCAACAGAACGCCATTGCCTCCGCGGCGAGCGGCGAGAGCCATACGCGCTCCCGGTGTTGGAGCGGACTGCGCGATGGGCTCAGGCAGGGAATCAACGACCGCACGAACACGGGTTCGCCGCCGCGGAGACGATTACAAATTGCCGTGCTGCCGCTCGAACACACGCGGCACGGGGCGATGAGAAATGGAAAGCCGCCGGAAGGGACGGCTCGGAAAGGGCGGACGAGGCGCCTACTTCATCACGCCCATCAGCTCTTTCATGGCGTTGCCGAAGGCGTCCAAGCCCTCCTTTGCGCTCTTCAGCGTGGCATCGCTGGAAACGCGGCCGGCCTGCTCTCCCATCGTCTTCATCGCAGCTTCCATCTTGTCGCCGAGAAGGGGCTTCAGGGCGTCCATTTTGGCTTTGTCGGGGGTGCCGAGTTTCTTCGCGCGCTCGACGAGCTTGCCGATCTCTCCTGCGGCTGCGGTCAGCTTGGCTTTTGCCGCGTCGGCACTCGCTGCGTCTTTGGCGGATGCGAGCGTGGTGCCCGCGCTCTGGATCTGGGAGATCATGTCCGTCAGCACTTGCTCGTGCGTGTCTGCCTTGTTGCACCCCGAGAGGGTGAGGGCGAGCATCAGGGCGGCGGACTTGATAAGGGTTGCGATGGTTTTCATGCGGGTGGGTGAGGTAGGGATTTGGACTGCCGGGGTCAACGGTCTTTTTGAGCGCACCGGCCCGGCGGGTGATTGCTCCGCGCTGACCGGCCGCTCCCGCAATTCATCCTGCCCAGCGGTCGCAGAGTTCCCGCAGGCACTCGCGCAGGTTTCCGCGGTGGCGGTGGAAGAGCGTCTCCGCCCCGCCGTCGGGGAGCACGCCGCTGGTGAGCGATACCGGTGGCGGGCCGTTCACCGAGGCGTGAGTTAGTGCCCTTCGAAAAGCGTGCTGCCTCTACTGCCGCACGACTGACTACGCGCGCCTATTCCCGCTCATCTTTTCCAGCCTGTTCCAGAAGTTTCGCCCGTTCGGCGGGTGCCGGGGGTTGCGGTCGCTTGATCAGGTTGCGATAGGGAATTGGGCGCCATGCGTCATGCACACTGGGATGGATGTCCACATCAGCCTTCGTCTTCGGGCCGTAGAACACAGCCATGCTGCACCCCATGCAAAGATGCAGGTCCACCACTCCCTGCCTTCCATGAAATCGAATCAGGTAATCGGGATGGAACCCACCGCAGGCTCTTGGTCCAAGCCATGGTGTGTATGAATCCACGCGGGTGACTTTGGAAAAGAGCAGCTTGTGGTCGGAGTCCGGGAGCTTGATTGCCGGGGAGTAGAATCCGAAGCCGTGGTTTTGAAAGACATCGGGTCTCTTTTCCTCCTTCTTCAGCAGCTCCTTGTCCCAGTATGGGTGCGGCAACCCTTCGAACAATTCGACTTTCGCCGCCTTGCCGCACATTCGCAGCAGCCCATCCAAATTTTTGTGGGACGCATACATCTCCTTTGTGGCCTTCTCTATTTCCTTTTCGGACGGCGTGTCGTCCGCGCATCGGGCGGTGCAGAGCATGAGTTGAGTGAGCGGGAGAAACGCTGCCCAGAATCGCAACATGATGGCGAGGGTGGGCTCTGCCCTCACGTCTTGCAATCACTGACAAAGCCCAGCTTCAGAGGTGTCAGAACCTGACAGGATCCGACGGCGGACAGTCTCCGGGGCGTCAGAACCTGACAGGATTTGAGGGTGACCATGCTCGGATGTCTCAGCAACTGTCAGTAGATGAGACGGACCAAGCCCGTCTGTCTTGGATCCTGACAGGATTTGGGGGTCGGTGGTCTCCGGGGTGTCAAAACCTGACAGGATTTGATGGTGACCATGCTTGGATGTCTCAACAACTGTCAGAAGATGAGACGGACCAAGCTCGTCTGTCTTGGAGCCTGACAGGATTTGGGGGTCGGGAGTCTGCCAGGTGTCAGATCCTGTCAGGTTCTGACGTTCCCGAGTCTCCGGGTTGCTGGATCCTGATAGGATTTGAGGGTCAGCAGTCTCCGCAGTGCCAGAAACTGACAGGATTTCGCAGTCGGGAGTCTCCAGCCTGCTGGAACCTATCAGGTTTTGACGGTGCCGAGCCCCAAGGGTGCGGGAACCTGACAGGATCTGACATCGGGGAGACGGGGGAGGGGCGGAAACTGGCAGGATGCGCGGGGCCGTTCACGAGTTGAGGGAATGACGAATGACGGATGACGAAGACGAATGAGCGACTGCCGGGTGATTCGTCATTCTGCATTCTGCATTCGTCATTCCCCCTATCCCGCCCAGCGGTCGTAGAGTTCCCGCAGGCACTCGCGCAGGTTTCCGCGGTGGCGGTGGAAGAGAGTCTCGGCCTCGCCGTCGGGGAGAACGCCGCCGGTGAGCGATTCGACGAGCGCCTTGAGGAGCTTCGATGAGGATTCCAGCTCGAGCGCGACGGGGAGGCGGCTCTGGCGGTGGACGGTGATCAGGAAGCCTGCCGCGTTGCTCGCCGCGGCGCGCACGGAGAGCCACTGGCGCGTGGAGAGCTGCTCGGCGCCGTCGAGCAGGATGAAGTGCGGCTTGCGCACCTCGCGCAGCTTTTCCGCGAGGCGGTCCTTCTCCTTCATGCCGCTCTCGGTCTGCAGGCGGAAGAGCACCGGCTCGAAGCCGCGCGACTGCAGGTGCGGCGCGACCTGCTCGAGCAGCGTCGTCTTTCCCGTGCCGTGGCCGCCGACGAAGCTCGCGCACCAGCTCAGCTCCTCCATGCGGCGCAGCAGGGAGTCCCAGCCCATGCCGGGCGGAAACTGAAAGGGGATGCGCTCGAGGTGGCAGGTGGCGAAGGGATTGGAGCGCGCGGTCACGGTGCGGAGAAGGGATCGGAGCCGCGTTCCCTGCGCGGGGTCATGAGCCACTGCGCGACGGGCACGGCGAGCGCGGCGAGGTAGAGGTAAAGCGACGGCAGGTATTTCGTCTGGAAGCTCCCCTTGATCTGCTCCTGCATCGCGGCCTCCATGGCGTCCTTTGGCGCGCGGCCGGGGGCGCTGCGCTGGAGTTCCTCGCGCAGAGTCTTGTCGAGCGGGAAGCCGATGACCATCTGCGCGCCGACGAACGCCGCTGCCGCGAGGGCGAAGCGCGCGACGGTCGGCGTGTCCTCGACGTCGTCGCGCACGCAGTTCCACGCGGTCCACAGCGCGAGCAGCAGGAATGCGGCGGACCCGATGATGAACCAGGCGGTGCCGGCGGACTTGCCGCCTTCACGCTGCGGCATCTTCGCGCCGTTGGTGATTTCATCCGCGACGCTCACCGCGCCGGTCACGGCCTGCAGCCCGCTCTGCCGGACGAAGGGGACGCCTTTGCACTGGAACTCAACCCACGGCAGGAAAAACATCACGACTCCGGCGACGATGGCGGCGAGGCTGAGCTTGTTCGGTTGCATGGCGTGGCCTTACCGGAGGCGCGCGGGTGCGGCAAGGGAAAGGGCCGCGCGCGGGTGAATCACTTTTTTGCCGCGGCGTCCTTCACGAGCTGCGCGTATTTCGCGGGATCCTTGGCGAAGTCATCCTTGCAGCCCTTGCAGCACAGCCAAACGTCGGTGCCGTCGTGCGTCACCTTGCAGGCCTTCATGCCGCCGTGGCCGTAGGTCTCGCCGGAGATGGGGCATTTCGTCAGCGGGTAATCCTTCGGCACCGCGGAGTCGGCGGAGGAGTCGGAGCACGCGGCGAAGATGGCGGCTGCGGAGACGGCGACGAAGGCGAGGCGGAGCTTCATGGGCGGGATTCTTGCGCACCACCGGCCCGCTGCCCAATGAATTTCACGTCCTCCGCGGCGGCGCTGCGCGCTAGGCTGGCCGGATGCGGGCACCTGCGGGCTTCGGCTGCTCGATGCGCGGCAGCGTGATCTCCGTGGCGTCCGGCGCGATCACGATCTCCACGCGCTGATGCTCGCCGCCCGGTTTCACCACAAACTCGACCGCCCAAAGCACGGCGATGAGCGTGCCGGAGAAACTGTAGGGCCCGTTCGGCGCATCGAAGCTGAACTCCCGCGTGTCCGCCGCGGCCGGCGCGTCGAGCACCACGGTCTCCGCCACGCCGCCGTCCTCCGTGCCCTTGCCGCGCGTGAACCACACCAGCCGCACTTCCGCGGATTCGGGCGCGCTTCCCATCTCCCAGAGCACCGCGCCGGCGATGGTCTCGCCGGGGCGGAAGGCGGTTCTGTTTTCGCGGATGCCGAGGCGGATCATGTGTCGGAGGGCGTTGTTGGGAAGAGCGTCGCGACATCGCGCGGCAGCACGGTGATTTGGAACTCCGCGTCCACATCCGGCCAGCGGGGAATGTCGCCGTGGAGGTGCAGCAGCCAGACGATCTTGTTGTTCTGCGCGGTGAATGTGTGGATGAGCCCGCGCGGGATTTCCACCTGCACGCTGCCGCCGGGCATCTGCGCGCGGTCCGCGGTTTCGAGCAGCACGGTGTTCAGGAAGACGGATTTGTCCGTCGCCGTCGTCGTGCCGCGGCGGTAGGTCGCCTCCTCGCGTGCCATGAGGGAAAGGCGGAGCCTCGTGATGCGGCGCACATTGCCCGTGAAGCGCCAGCGCACCGCGACCGAGCCGCCGAGCGGGACCGCGGGTGCGCCGGCCGTGAGCACGGGGCGCGGATTGAAAAGCGCGAGGAACTGCACGAACGCCCCCACTGCAAGCAGCAGCCCGATGATCACGAAGATGCCGAGGAAAATGCGCGTGCCCCAGTCGCGCGGACCGGTCGCGAGCATGATGCCCCACGTGACCCCATTCCAGAAGAGTGCGATCAGCAGGATGATGGAAAACGCGCAGCCGGGTGTCTGCGATGCCTTCAACTCCACCTCGCCCGAAGTCCCGCCGCCCGCGATGGGCGCCGCGGAGCCTGTGCGCGGCAGCAGCGGAAGCCCGTCGCCGCCGGGCACGGGCGAGTGCTTCCGGCCCAGCGCCGGGGCTTTCCAGAAAAGAACCAGACCCACCACCAGGAACACTCCGGGAATGAGGCCGAACCACATGTCCGACGACACCTCCCGGCTCAGCACTGCATCCAGTGGATCCTCGGGGTTCACGTAGCACACCGTCCGCCGTCCCTTCGGCAGCGACGCGACCACGTTCGCACGCCACTCGCGCCCGCTGCTGCTGCCCGTGTCGAAGTTGTATGCGGTGCCGGTGAACTCCGTCCCGCCCACCATGTAGCGGTAGCGCACGTCGATCGAAAACGTGGAGCCGCCGTCGCTGTCGGTGTGATGCGACATCCGGCTCGTCAGGATCTCGCACGGCACCGCCGGCCACGCGGATGCCGTCCACGCCTTCATCAAGGGGCGCACAAACAGCCCGTAACCGACGCCACCGCCCACGAGGATGAACATTGACGCGAAAACCCGCAGCCCGAGCACCGCATTCCCGCCACCGCGATGGCGGTCGGAGACAGCGCCGGATTCCACTGGTTTGGCCCGCCACACGGCGATGATGCCGAGCACGCCGACTGCGAAGAAAATGAGCGGCACCACTGCAAACAGCAGCGGCCAGAGGGGCGCACGCTCCAGCACGCTCTCCACGGGGGCGGACGGATTCACATGGCAATAGGCCGGACGTCCCGGCGCGTAGCGCTGCACGAGCCGCTGTGCCAGCACCTCGTTCATGGAGGAGGTCATCCCCATCGTGTGCCGCGTCCCGGTGTATTTGCGGCCGTCGAACTCGTAGGAGTAGCGCACCTTGAAGCCCGCGTCGCCGCCGTGCCCGTCAATGTGCGACGACTCGATCACGCAGTCCGTCTTTTTCCAGAAGTAAGGCCGCACCGAGTCCCATCCCGCGCGGCCCATGAAGCAGAGGAACACGAGCCCGATCACGGCGAACAGGCCGAGGAACACCGTCGCGCAGCCTTTGCCCGCGGGGCGGCTGGAGCTGGAGGAAATAGTCACGTTCATCGCGCGCCGCATCGTCTCGCAGATGCACGGGCCAAAGGCAACGCCGCGCCCGGCATTCGGCCCCGTTGCGGTGTCCACGGCTACTGATACAAAATAAATGCAGATTCCGTGTAACGATTTGCCTCGGGAACCGTATCCGCAGTGGGGAAGGCTTCCGCCGCTGCCCCGCCGACGAACAACCATCACCGAGCCCTCTCATGAAGCCATTCTGCTGGGATTCCATCAATCCATTCACCGGCAAGCCATTCACCGCCGACGATCCGAACGTCCATCTCGAATACTACCTCGAACCCGGCGATCCCGGCTTCGTGCCCTACCCGGGCCAAGTCATCCCGAAGCCGCATCCTGACGACGAGATGCTCCTGATTTGCGGTGACGGAGTGGGCATCTGACGACGGTCCCCAGCGCGGACCCGGAAAGGGCGGGACTGATTGTTCCTTCGCTTTGTCCCATTGGTGCAGACCGAACTCCATTTCTGCCGTGGTGGATTTCGGACAAGGTCCCTCCAGTGGTGACGAGGGAAGCCTCCCCGAGTGCGGGACACGATGGGAGTCTGCGAGGTCTGGCGGCAATGTTCGCTGAAAGTCCCTTGATTTTCGCCTTGCATCGGAGCGCCGCCCCGTTACACGGCTTCTCCCTCATCATGAAACTCCCACAACTCCTGATTCCATCCGCACTCATCGTCGCCACGTCGCTCGTCTTCGCGGCCGATGACAATCCGATCAAAAAGGCCATGGCCTGCGCGCATAAGGCGCCCCAAGGCGAGAAGAAGCTCTGCGAGAAGATCGTCGGCGGCACCGCCAGCGAGGCCGAAGTAAAGGCCGCGCTCGACGCCTACAAGGCGATGCTCGACTGCAAGCCGCCGAAGGGCGAGCAGGCGGCGTTCAAGGAAAAGACCGCCAAGCTCATCGCCGCCACGGAGGCCGTGCTGGCTAAGAAGGAAGGCGCATCCGCCGGCTACAAGGCCGCCGTGGACTGCAAGGCCTGCCACAGCGAGCACAAGCCGGACAAGAAGTAAGCCGTCCCCATTTTCGCAAAGGGCGCGCCTGCCACCGCGGGCGCGCCCTTTTTGCTGCCTGCGGCGAATCGCCGCAGCGCGGGCCTTTGCGAGCTCAGCCGGGATCGGCTAGACGGAGGAATGACCGCAGACGACGCCCACAGGCAGACGCCCGGCCTTGCCGCGCGAATCGCGGCGTGGGTCGCGCGAATCGAGCGCCCCTCCGCGCTGGATGCCGCGCCGCCCGCGCTCAGCATGAAGTGGCTGCTGCGGCTCCGATGGGTGGCGGTGGTGGGGTAGGCGGCGACGGTGATTTTTGCACGCAGCGCACTGCAGTTTCCGGTGCCCGTGGCGCCGCTGCTCGCGCTCATCGCGGCGAGGGCGTTGTCGATTTCCTCCTTTCCCCCGGCAGGGGCGCACCGCGCCTGCGCCACCGCTTCGAGTGGGTGTTCACATTCGACACGGTCACGCTCACTGCGCCGCTGCCCGTGAAGACGCCGCGAAGAACGCCGATGCCGACGCCGTCATCACCGATCCCGTGAAGCTCGGCGAAGCCACCTACGCCAAGACCTGCGCCGCCTGCCACCAACCCACCTGCCTCGGCCTGCCCGGCGCCTTCCCACCGCTCGCCGGCAGCGAATGGGTGAAGGAAAGCGATCCCACGCGCATCATCCGCATCGTGCTCCACGGCGTCGGCGGCCCCATTCGCGTCAATGGCACGCTCTTCAACGGCGTCATGCCCCCGCCGACCTTCTAAACGACCGCAAATTCGCCGCCGTCCTCACCTACATCCGCCAAGTCTGGGGCCACAGCGCAGCCACGGTGGATGCCTCGGCGGTTCAGAATATCCGCGGTGAAACTTCACCACGCGCCACCCCTTGGACGGAAGCCGAACTCGGCCGCCCGCAATGACCAACCCGCGAAAATCACGCGCATGATGATTTACACCTGCTGCGCCGTAGCCTGGATCTGGCTCACGTGCTTGGAATACGAAGAGGGGAGTTGACGCACTTTCTCCGCGCACTCACCGACGGGGTGCACCGGAACCTCAGCGGCCCTCGGCCTTCGCGGCGGTGGCGATGGCGTCGCGGTATTTGCCGACGATGGGGCGGTGCATTTCCTGGAAGAGCTGGACGAGCTGGGGGCTGGCCTTGTCCGGGTCGCCGGCTCCGGCGAAAGGCGGCTGCGGATCGTATTGGCCGAGGAGCTGCACGCCCTGCGCGTAGGCGTCGCCGCGGAAACGGCGGACGAGTTCGAGCGAGAAATCGAGGCCGGCGGTGACTCCAGCGGCGGTGATGCGGCTGCGGTCGGCGACGACGCGCCTTTTGCTCGGCTTTGCTCCGAAGAGCGGGAGCAGGCCGAGGGTCTGCCAGTGGCTCGTGGCCTCGTATCCATCGAGCAGCCCCGCGGCGCCGAGCAGCAGCGAGCCGGTGCAGACGCTGGCGGCGATTTCCGAGGTGAGCCCGGCCTTGCGGACGAAGGCACGCGTGTCGGCGTCGGCGATGGCCTCGATGGTCCCGATGGTGCCACCGGGCACGATGAAGAGCGTGGGCTTTTCCGGGAGCTGATCGAAGGTGAGATGCGGCGTGACCTCGAAGCCCGACTCGGTGCGCACGGGCTTCGCTGTCTTGGCGATGAAGCGCACGGTCGCACCCATCATGCACGAGAGCGCGTATTCCGGCCCGATGGCGTCGAGCGCGGTGAAGCCGGGATAGAGGAGGATGAATATTTTCTCGGCGCCGGGCTTCATGAGTTCCGCCATGAGCGATGCGCCGTCCTTTTGCGCATCTGCCGGCGCGGCGGCGGGCGCGCGTGATGATGCGAGCATCGCACCGCCCGCGGCGGTGACGGCGCGGAGGAAGCGGCGGCGTGTGAATGGATCAATGGTGTTCATGGGATGCAGTGCGTGGGTCAGTAGTAGTAGTTGCCGAGGACGTGATTGATCTGCAGGTCGGGGCTGCCGTTGCCGGTGAGGCGGAGCTTCTCGATGGGGAGCCACTCGACGGAGCCGTCGGACCACGCGCGGTGGATGCCCTCGATCTCCTTCGCCGGGAAACGGAAGTCCCTGTATTTTTTCCCCACCTCCACGTGGAAGCACTCGAAGCGCCGCGGGTCGCCGGTTTTGAACTCTCCGAGCACGTCGGCCCAGAGCACGCCGCGGTGGAGGTTACTGCTGCTGGCGGAGTGTTCGGGGTCGGCGAGCGTGGCCATGCCCGAGGTGATCATCGGCGATTCCTCAATGCCGCCGAGATAGACATAGCCGGTGTAAACGCCGCCGCCGACGGTGAGGCCCTCGGCGTAGCCGGAGTTCTGCGCCATGGGGCAGTTGAACCAAACGGGCTGCTTCGGGCGTTTCGGCCAGGCCGACGCGTTGCCGGTGGGGACGGGCATCTTCAGGTAGGTGCCCATCATCGTGATGTGCTGCACGCGGATGCTGCTGGGCACCGTGCTGTCCACCGCGGGGAACTGGCCATTGTCGGCGAAGTAGCCAAGGTCGGCGACGGCGAAGTTCTTGAGGTTGTTCATACACTGCACGCGCAGCGCGGCTCGCCGGCTCTTCGCGTAGCTGGACATGATCAGCGCGGCGAGCAGCGCGATGATCGCGATCACCACGAGCAGCTCGATGAGCGTGAAGGCGCGCGCGCCTGCTGTCTGCCGGCCTCGCATCGGCACGTGTTACCGCGCGGCGCCGCGCCGGCGGCGCAAGGCGGAGAGCGCCACGGCGGCGGAGCCGAGGAGGATGCCGGATGCCGGCTCGGGGACGACGGTCGCTGTGAGTGAGAAGTTGCCGAAGTCCGTGCCGACAACCGCACTTCCATCAAGCAAGGCGAGCCCCTCGCCGATGAGGAGGTCGCCGGTGATCGTCAGCGTTCCTCCATTCGAGTCGCCGGTGTAGTTCACCACCGGGCTGCCGATTTCCGCCCACTCGGCGTTGAGGAAGTCGATGTTGCTCGTGAGCATCAGCTTCGATCCCGTGTAGCGCAGCGCGAAATCACCGTAGAGCAGCGCGCCGGAGAAGGGGCCGGTGAAGCGCTGCATCAGCGTGAGGCCGATCTGCTCCCCGAGGACGGTGTTGCCGGTGAATCCAAACGCGTCGTTCGAGGTGGACCAGCTCCCGAGCACGCTGCCGGGAGTGAAATCGAGCGTCGTCGCCTGCCTCGTGCGGGACGCTCCGGGTGTGCCGGGAGTGGTGCCCCCCGCGTCGTTCAGCGGCGTCACCCCGAAGGGCCGGATCGGATCGGAATACAGGACGCTGGCGCCCTCGGTGAACGGCGCATTTCCGGGCGCGGCCAGGGAGAGGGCGTCGGCGCGGGTCGTCCCGGCATCGAACAGCGAATCGAACTCCGAGATGCTGTCGGCGATCCCCTCCGAGAGTGTGATCGTCGCCGAGCCGCTGCTGAGCGTGAGGGCTTTTGCCCCGGGGCATGGGAGCCACGCGAGGGAGAGCAGCACCGCGAGCGGGGCTGTGATGAGTGTCTTGCGTTTCATTGGATGGATGTCTTCGTGATTGGGAATGGTCAGGGTGTTGCGACGCGGGCGGGGAGCCTGCCGGGCACCACGCACCGCATCCCCATGCAATGCAGTGGCGCCCGGCTCCCCAAATCGCGAGGGTTACGCGTTCGTCTTTGCCCTCCTGCGGCGCGTCGTCGCAGCAGCGAGAGCGGCGATGCCAAAGGCAGTGGTCGCGGGCTCCGGCACCGGCGCGATCGATCCGGTGAAGCTGAAGTCACCGAAGTCCGTGCCGGGAATGGCGCTGCCATCGAGCAATGCCAGACCTTCACCGATGAGCAGGTCGCCGGAGATGCTCAGCGTGTTGCCGGAGAAATTCACCACCGGGCTGCCGATTTCCGCGAACTCCGCGTTGAGGAAGTCGATGTTGCTGGTGAGCATCAGCTTCGACCCCGTGTAGCGCAGCGCGAAATCGCCGTAGAGCAGCGCGCCGGGGAAGGGGCCGGTCCAGCGCTGCATCAGGGTGAAGCCGATCTGCTCGCCCAGGGTGCTGCTGCCTGTGAAGCCGAAGGAGTCGCTTGAGGTGGACCAGCTTCCCAGAATGTTGCCGGGGTCGAAGTCGAGCGTCGTCGCCTGCCGCGCCCGACCGTCGCCGGTGATCAATGTGGCTCCCGAGGGCCGCATGGCATCGACAAGCTGCACGGTTGCACCCTCGGTGAAGGGCGCATTTCCCGGCGCGGCCAGCGCGAGCGTGTTGGCGCGGGTCGTTGACTCGCTGAAGAGCGCGTCGAACTCCTGGATGCCGTTGGCGACTCCCTCCGAGAGTGTGATGGAGGCCGAGCCGCTGTAGAGCAGCGCAGCGTTTGCGGAGGCCTCGGTGAGCAGAGCGGCCGACGCGGTGAGGATGAGGTGTTTGAAGAAGCGTGGTTTTGATTTCATGAGTGGATGAATTGGAGTTTGGGTCGAGTGGGGTGAGGACACGGTGATGCCGCGGTTCCTCCCGGTTCATTGCTTGGGTGCCGCGGCCTGCTCCGAGGGGCAGACGCATTTGGCGTGGGAGAGCGCCTTTGACGCGTCGCCGGCGATGGCCTCGGCGGGGTAGCCGATGCGGGCGAGCGATGCGCGGAGGGTCTCCGGCGTGCGGCTGGCGCTGTGGGTGACGACGAGTTCCTTGCGGTCTTCGCCCTCGAAGCGCACGGCGCGGATGCCGGGTTCCTCCTTCAGTTCCGAAATGACGGAGCCGCGGCAGGCATCGCAGGCGATGTCCGGGAGACGGCAGCGGAATTCCGCGTCGGGTCCGGTCGGGCGGTGCTGCACGT
>JBGAPU010000116.1:0-18672 GCA_044221035.1 Chthoniobacteraceae bacterium
GCTGACGACGCTGGGGAATTTCGGGAGCAGCATGACCAGCGGGTTCACGGTGGAGTATTGGCTGAATGACTCGAACTCGACGGCGTATCAGGTGATCCTCGGGTCGGCGAACAGCGGCGGCTACAACACGGACTTCCTGGTGGACATCGCGTATGGATCGCAGGCGGGGCGGCTGCGGCTCTATTACCGCGACGACGCCTACAAGCGCTACGAGGTGAATTTTTTCCCGACGGGCGGGAACGTGAACATCTATGACGGGGCATGGCACCACATCGTGCATGTGTATGACCCGGCGGCGGCGCTGCTGGCGGACCGGGTGCTCTTCTATGTGGACGGGGCGCGGCAGACGGCGGCGGTGACGCAGGCGGGGGGCGTGCCGGCGTCGTCGAACTTCAACCAGCCGGTGGCGCTGGGGGCGATGAACCTGCGGGGGACGGTGCAGTATTTCCTGCAGGGGTCGCTGGACGAGGTGGCGCTCTACAAGGGGAAGCTGAGCGCGGCACGCGTGCTGGCGCATTACCAGGCGGCGACGCCGCAGGGACAGGGGACGACGCCGCAGACGATCACTTTCCCCGCGATCCCGGCAAAGCAGACGTCGGATGTTCCCTTCACGCTGGCTGCGACGGCGTCGAGCGGGCTGCCGGTGACGTATGCGATCACGGCGGGGAGCAGCTTTGCGGTGCTGGCGGGGAATGTGGTGACGCTGACGGGGACGACGGGCTCGGTGACGATTCAGGCGAGCCAGAACGGGAACGGGACGTATGCGGCGGCCCCGCCGGTGAGCCAGACGTTCACGGTGTCGCCGGCGGCGTTTGTGCAGATTTCATCGAGCGTGATCGGCAGCGCATCGGGCGACTACACGCACGGGATTCGTGCGGACGGGACGCTGTGGGCGTGCGGCGCGAATGGGAACGGGACGCTCGGCAACGGAAGCACGACGAAGATCGACATCATCGCGCAAATCGGAACGGTGAAGACGTGGAAGGCGGTCTGCGATGGCGGCGATCATGCGGTCGGCATCCGGACGGACGGGACGCTGTGGACCTGGGGATTCAACAGCAGCGGGCAGCTCGGCGACGGGACGACGACGCAGCGGACTTCGCCGGTGCAGGTGCCCGGCACGACGTGGAAGCTGGCGGCGGCGGGGAAGTCGCACACGGTCGCCATCAAGAGCGACGGGACAGTGTGGGCGTGGGGTGCGAACAACAGCGGACAGCTCGGGCAGGGGACCACGGATGCAAACGCGCACAGCACGCCGACTCAGATCGGCACGCTGACCGACTGGGGGCAGTCAGCCGAAATGCTGGCGGTCGGCCGGGACTACACGCTGGTGGTGAAGACGGACGGAACGCTGTGGGGATGGGGATTGAACGCCAACGGACAGCTCGGCGACGGCTCGACGACGCTGCGCAGTGCGCCCGTGCAGATCGGAACGGCGACGAACTGGAACAGCATCGCGGCCGGAGTTGCCTTCAGCATCGGGAGGAGATCGGACGGGACGACCTGGACCTGGGGCCTCAACTCCAGCGGCCAGCTCGGCGACGGGACCACGACGCAGCGCAACAGCCCGGTGCAGTTCACCGCGCTCTCGAACATCCTGAACATCCGCCCCGGCGGCGCTTTTGTCCTGGCAGTGAAGACGGACGGGACGCTGTGGTCGTGGGGATCGAATGCCTCATTCGGACAGCTCGGCCTCAACTCGGTGGACACGGCCGCGCATCCCATTCCCGCGCAAGTGGGCACCGCGACCAACTGGCAGATGATCGCGCCCGGCAACAATCACTCTTTGGCCACACGGAGCGACGGGACGGTGTGGGGGTGGGGCAGCAATGGGAACGGGCAGCTCGGTTATGTTCCGCGGGTGCCTCTCCCGATTGCGCCGGGCCTCGGGCAGATGGTCATCGCAGCAACGAGTTCGAACAACACGTGCGCCATCCGGACCGACGGCACCCTCTGGGTCTGGGGATCAAACGGAAATGGGCAGCGCGGCACCGGAAGTTCCGACGGCCTGCCACATCCAGACCCGGTGCAGGTGGGCGCCGGTTTCACGTGGCAGGAGGCACGCACGGGGTCGAATTACGTGATGGCAGTGCGGGCGGACGGGACGCTGTGGGGCTGCGGTGCAAACGCGTCGGGCCAGCTCGGCGACGGCACAACCACCCAGCGCAACACGCTGATCCAAATCGGAACGGACAACCATTGGCGCAGCATTTCGTGCGGCAACAACTTCGTCCTCGCGGTGAAGACGGATGGCACGCTGTGGGCGTGGGGCGACAACACGAACGGCCAGCTCGGCGATGGAACCACCACGCAGCGACTGACGCCTGTCCAAGTGGGCACGGACACCAATTGGAGAGCAGCCTGGGCCTCCACGGCCGGAAATTCATCGGCGGCCATCAAGACAGATGGCACGCTGTGGACGTGGGGCAACAATGCCAGCGGCCAGCTCGGCGATGGCACGACGACCTCGCGGCTTTCTCCCGCACAGGTCGGGAGCGGATCGTGGCTGACCGCTTCCACCCCGAACCGATTCGTGCTCGCGATCAAGTCCGACGGAACGCTCTGGTCGTGGGGTTCCAACAGCGCCGGTGTGCTTGGCGATGGTTCCGGGCAGCAGCAGCTTGCTCCGGTGTAGATCGGGACCGACAACCGGTGGACAAGCGTGACGACGGGCAACGGCAGCTCCTACGCGACGAAGTCCGACGGCTCACTGTGGGCCTGGGGCGGGAACTCGTTCGCCCAGCTCGGTGATGCGACTTTTGTGAACCGAAGCACGCCGGTGCAGGTCGGGATTTCAAATGCGTGGACTTCGGTCGGGCCGAACAGCGGAAGCAACGCATGCATCGCGCTCACGTCGGACGGGACGGTCTGGGGCTTCGGTGGAAACAGCATCGGGCAAATCGGAGTCGCGTGGCGCAATCCGTTTGTGCCGGATGTGATCCTGCCGCCCTTGGGAAGCATCCAGGCAATCAGCCTCACGGTGCCGGCGAACATTCCTGTGGGAAGCAGCGGGACTGTTTCCACCACGACCACGAGCGGGCTGCCTGCGACATTCATCGTGACCGGCGCGGCCACGCTGAGCGGCGACCAGCTCACTGTCACCGGCTTTGGGCAGATCATCGTGATTGCTTACCAGCCGGGGGACAATTTCTGGCAGGCGTCGGACATTGCGATGCAGGTAGTGAATGCAGTGCCGCCCGGGGCGGAGACGGATCTTCCTTCCGGCATCACGGCCACTTCTGCCGTGCTGAATGGAATCGTGAATCCAAACGGGACCGAGACGGCGGCGATGTTTGAAGTTTCTTCGCTCACTGGCGGCGCCGCTACGCTGAATGGGACCGTGAATTTGAACGGGGTGGGGAGCCTGACGAACTTCGGCGCGCTCTCCCTCCCGGGAACGACGACGCTGGAGAACTCCGGGTTGAGCGGGATTCCCACCGTTATCGCGCAGGTTCCGACGCCCGTCGTGCCCGCCAACAGCAGCCTGCCGCAGGCCACGAGCGTGATGCTCACGGACTTGGCGCCGGGGACGACTTATTATTACCGGACCACGGCTGCGAGCATGGTGGGCTCCAGCGCCGGTGCCAACCAGTCCTTCACGACACTGACGGTGCTGAACAACTGGAGGCAGACGTGGTTTGGAACCACGAGCAACAGCGGCAGCGCGGCGGACAATGCGGACCCCTACCAGAAGGGTGTGACGAATCTCGCGGCGTTCGCCTTCGCGGGACCGGCGCAGAATCCCGCGACGGTGAATGTCTCGCAGTTGCCGAGGCCGCAGATCGTCGGGGGCAACCTCCAATGCAGCTTCACCGAGCCATCCGGGGTGAGCGGTGTGACCTATGGTGCGGAATGGACCTCGGACCTCACCTCGCCGACTTGGACGCCGGTGACGGATACCGGCAGCGGCACGACGCACACATTCAGCGTGCCGCTTGCCGGGAAGACGAAGGTCTTCATGCGCCTGAAGGTGAACGGCCAGTAGGAGCGCATCGGGCCGCTGCGGCCGGCGAACGCGAGCCTACGAAGGGGAGGGGGCTTCGGGGGATTCCTGCGGGGCGGCGTCCGGCGCGGGCGCGGGTTCGGCGGCGGCGGGGGGCTGGGCGGGGGCGCCGAGGAGGTCGGCGACTTGGAGCTGGATCTGGGCGACTTGGTCGAGGCGGAGCTGGGGGTCGGGGATGATGAAGACTTCGCCGGTGCGGGCGCGTTCGTAGATGCGGGTGAGGGAGCCGTCGTCGCCGCGCTTGACCTCGATTTCGCGGAGGATGCGCTTCCTTTCGAGCATGAGGGCGAGGATGTATCGGGCGTTGGCGAGGTCGGGGGAGGGGCCGGATTCCACCATGTAGGCGCGGAGGAGGTCCTCGGCGGTCTGCTTGCTGACGGGCTCGGGCTCGGGCGGGGCGGGGGGCTCGAATTTGGAGCGCCAGAAGGAGAAGGGGGCGACGGTGGTGTCGCGGCTCCTGAATGCCTCCTCGCAGAGGTCCTCGCGGCGGAAGCCGTCCTTTTCATGGAAGAGGAGGGTGTAGAAGTAGTCGCCTTCATTGAAGGCGGTGCCCGTGATGGCGCAGTGGGGCGCGCGGCCCTGGATGGTCCAGTCGTTGGTCATTTTCTGCGGGATAGGAATTCAAAGGCCTCGCGGTTCGTCGAGCGAAGATAGAGGAGGTAGAGGCCGACGAGGACGAGGCCGATGTTGGGCATCCATGCGGCGACGAAGGGGGGGATGTGGCTGCCTTTGCCGAGCGCGAGGAAGAGGAAGGTGCTGAAGAGGAAGATGAAGAAGATGAGGATGCTGGAGGCGACGGAGGCGAGGACGGCGCGGCGGGAGAAGACGATGCCGAGGGGGGCGGCGATGAAGATGACGGAGAAGCAGGTGAAGGGGACGGCGAAGCGGTGCTGGAGGTGGGTGTGGTAGGGGGCGAGGCGGCGCGGGGGGAAGTCGGAGTTGACCTCGAGGTATTCGGCGAGTTCGGGGACGCTGAGTTGCTCGACGTCCATGCGGGTGCTGGCGAGGCGGAAGGGGGTCTCGGTCCAGCCGTCGATGACACGGTAGGCGTCGGAGCCGGTGGCCTGGGTCCAGTCGTCGGTGGTGTCGGTGACGTTGCCGTCGGAGTCGAACTGGACCTGCTTGCCCCTGCGGAGGATCCAGCGTGCGGTGCGGGCGTCGTAGTCGGCGGATTCGGCATACCAGCGGATGATGGGGCGGCCGGCGCTGTCGAGCTGGGTGATGTGGGTGGTGAGGAGGGAGTCGAGGTTCTTGCGGTAGACGCTGGCGAACCAGAGGCGGTTGGTGGTGCGGTCCTTGGCGAGGTGGCCGACGTGGAATTTCCACTTCACCATCTCGGAGTCGCCCATCTTGATGCGGATGATGTCCTCGTTGCGCATGGCGTCGGCGTGGGGGGCGAGCTCGTAGTTCAGCGCGGTGCAGATGCCGGCGACGATGGCGCAGACGATGAAGAGGGGGACGAGGATGCGCGGGATGCTGCGGCCCGCGGTGAGCATGGAGATGATCTCGTTCGAGCGGGAGAGCTTGCTGAGGCAGTAGAGGAGCGCGAGGAGCAGGGCGACCGGCACCGAGAGCATGATGAAGTGCGGGAGCTGGTGCGCGTAGTAGGTGAGGATGAGGTAGCTGCGCGACCGGCCCTCCATGAAGTCGCCGAGGTTGTTGTTCAGGTCGAAGATGATGAGGATGCTCAGGAAGCCGAGGAAGCAGAGGAGGAAGGGCTCCAGGAAGCTCCGCAGGATGTATCGGTCGAGAATGCGCATCGGCTGGGGCGATTCAGTCCGAAGCGCGCGGCGCGGCAAAGCGAAAACATCGCGCTTCTCACGCGGGCGGTGCGCGGCCATCGTGGGCGCGATGCCTGTGATTGTCGGAATCGATCTCGGAACCACGAACTCGCTCATCGGTGTGATGGAGGCGGGATTTCCCGTGCTGCTCGCGGATGCGGACGGCGAGCGGCTGACGCCGTCGGTGGTGCATTTCCCCGCGGGTGGCGCGCCGGTCGTCGGGCGGCCCGCGCAGCGGATGCGCGCGGCGGACCCGGCGAACACGGTGTATTCGGCGAAGCGGTTCATCGGGCGCCGCGCGGGGGAGGAGGCGGACGACGTGGCCTACCGCATCGCGGGGCAGAAGGGCGCGCCGGCGATGATCCATGCGGGCGGTGCGGACCGCGCGCCGGAGGAGGTGGCCGCCGAGGTGCTGAGGAAGCTGCGCGCGGATGCCGAGCGCGCGCTGGGCGAGCCGGTGACGCGGGCGGTGATCACGGTGCCGGCTTATTTCAACGACGCGCAGCGCAACGCGACGAAGCGCGCGGGGGAACTCGCGGGCCTCGCGGTGGAGCGCATCGTGAACGAGCCGACGGCGGCCGCGCTGGCATACGGGCTCGACCGGCTGCGCGAGCGCTCGAAGATCGCGGTGTATGATCTCGGCGGCGGGACGTTCGACATTTCGATCCTCGAGCTGAGCAGCGGCGTCTTCCACGTGCTCTCGACGAACGGCAACACGCGGCTCGGCGGCGACGACATCGATGCGGCGCTGGTGGCGCACCTCGCGGAGCAGGTCGCGGGTCCGCACGACGCGGCGCTGCTGGCGCGCCTGCGCGAGGCGGCGGTGGAGGCAAAGCACCGGCTCTCGGAGAGCACGGAGGCGCGGGTGGAGCTGCCGTTTGTGGCGGGCCGCGGGAGCGTGTCGCTTTCCCTCACGCGCGCCGAACTGGAGCGCATCGCCGCGCCGATCGTGGAGCGCACGCGCGCGCACTGCCTGCGCGCGATGGCGGATGCGAAGGTGCGCGCGGAGGAGCTGGATGAGATCATCCTCGTGGGCGGGCAGACGCGGATGCCGCTCGTGCGCCGCGTGGTGGCGGAGATTTTCGGGAGGGAGCCGAACACTTCGCAGAACCCCGACGAGGCGGTGGCCGTGGGCGCGGTGATTCAGGCGGGCATCCTGAGCGGTGCCGTGCAGAATGTCGTGCTGCTGGATGTCACGCCGCTGTCGCTGGGCATCGAGACGTTCGGCGGGCTGATGAGCATCATCATCCCGCGCAACTCGACCATTCCCATCAAGCGCGGGGAGATGTTCACGAACGCCGTAAGCGGCCAGCGCTCGATGCTCGTGCGCGTGCTGCAGGGCGAGCGCGAGATGGCGCGCGACAACTGGGAGCTGGGGAAGTTCGACCTTGAGTTCGAGCAGGCGCCGAAGGGCCACGCGCGGGTGGGTGTGCAGTTTGAGATCGACGCGAACGGCATCCTGCGCGTGCTTGCGCGCGACACGAAGACGGGCCGCGAGCGCGTGGTGGAGATGAGCAGCGCCGTGGACGTGAGCGACGAGGCGGTGGAGAAGATGCTGGAGGATTCGCTGGAGCACGCCTTTGAGGACATGAACGACCGCGTCTTCACCGAGGCGAAGCTGAAGGCGGAGGAGATGCTGCCCGCGGTGCGCATCGCGCTGGAGCAGGCGGGTGGCGAACTGACGGTGGAGGAGAGGGAGGCCATCGCCGCGCGTGTCGCCGGAGTGGAGTCGGCGATCGCGGGCGGGGCGGCGCAGCCGCTGAAGAAGGCGGTCGCGGCGCTCGACGAGGCCACGCAGCGGCTGGCGGCCATCTTGGTCGAGAAGGCGATGCGGCAGAGCCGGGGCTGAGGGCGGTCGTTCGCGGCCGTTGGATTTTTTCCGGAGCGTGGGGCGGCATCCGAAATGGCGCGTGTCCTGCTTTGGGGCAGATGGATTTTTTTTTCCTGCAAAAAGAAGAGACGCACGCATGGCCCTGAGCTTTCGAAAGAAGAACATGGACGCCGCAGCCACCTCCGTGGTGATGCGGGATCCGGACGTGTGCCCATGCTGCCAGAAGCGCACCGGGGAGTCGTTCCGGTGGATCATCAGCGAGGACGAGTGGGTGTGCCTGATGTGCCACCACGATCCGAGCGGCGGGGCGAAGCGCGTGAATGTTTCGGCGAAGCTGACGCGCGGGTCTTCGGAGGGGCGGCAGATTCTGGTGAGGCTCGGCGGCGTCCTCTGTGTGGTGCTCGCGCTGCTCGTGGGGTCCGTCTATCTCTTCTACAAGCCGAAGCCGCTGCAGCCCCCGCCGCCGCTGGGGCAGTCGCTTTTGGACAAGGACGGAAAGCCCCTGCCGCGCCGCACGAGGGGGCTTGCCATCGGCGAGCCGAAGCCCGGCGAGAACGGCACGGGCGGCCAGACGGACGGCAAGGGAAAGGATCCCGGCAACCCCGCCACGACGAGCACCGCCGCGGCGGTCGGCAGCAAGCAGCGCGAGCGCATGGCGGCGATGGTGACGGCGCTGATCGCGGAGGTGCCGAAGGTGAAGGCGAAAGCCGACGAGGCGAAGAAGGAGCAGCAGCTCAACACCGTCTCGTATCTCATCGAGAAGGCGCAGGACATGGCGGAGTGGCTTGGCTTGAAGAACAAGCAGGCAGGAGGCACAGCCGGCCCTTCGCTGAACCCCAACGACAAGACGAAGGCGAAGCTCATCGCGGCGAAGGACTCGGTGCTGAAGATGGCGGGCCTCGTCATCGACAAGACCGACAAGGACGGGACGAAGACGGTGAACATGCTCGGGAAGCTCGGCGCGGTTTCGACGACGTTTGCAGACGTGGCGGACAAGCTGGTGAAGCTCGGGCCTTCCACCTCGAAGGGCGGCGGCGGCGGTGTCGGCGGCGGGGCCGGCATGGTGACGGGCAAGGCGCCGCAGTTGAAGCTGGAGGGTGACATCCTCGAGGCGCAGGGCCGGTCCGGCTACGATGCGATGGAGCTGATGGTGAGGGAGGCGGACGCGGAGGAGAAGGCGCGCAAGGCCGGCAAGTCGCCGCTCACGGTCCGGGTCGAGGTGGACCCGAAGTCGCGGCCTGTCGATTTCGGAACGACAACCCAGAGTGTCCCGGGCATTCCCGCGAACGGGCCGAAGAAGGGCGCGCAGACTCATGCGCGCGCGGAGAAGAAGCTCAACGACACGACCATCCGCCTGAACCCGCTGGATGGAAAAGTGGGCGGCCGGCAGACGAAGCTGAACGACACGACCATCCGGCTGAATGACACGACGATTCGCCTGAAGGCGCTCGATGTGGGTGTGAAGACGGGGGCATCGGGCGCGGATCTGCTCTTTGCGAAGCTCGACGAGCCGAAGCTCAAGCTGAACGACACGACCATCCGGCTGAACGACACGACGATTCGGCTCAACAGCACGGACATCCGGCTGAAGTCGGAATCCGCGGACGCGAAGGCGGTGGCCGTCAAGGCGCCGAGCGCCGGGGAGCTGGCGGCGGCGCGGGCGATTTCTGAGGCGCCTGCGGCGGTGGCGGCGGCCGTTCACAAGGCCGCTGCGGGTGCGGTTCACCGGTTTGCGATTTGCAGCGAGGCGCCTGTCCGCCGCGACAAATCGGTGCTGCGGACCCACAGCCTGCCCGCCAGCTATCTGGCGGCGCTCGGCGTGAGGGAGAGGAGTTCCGCGGGCGGAGCGAAGGCGCCGCGAATTCAGGACGTGCCGGTTCTCATTCTCAGCCTGCGCGGGGAGCTGCTGTTCTCGCCGCGCAGCACGGTGCTCGGCAGGGATGCGGAAATCGGCATGCACGAAGTCGCCGCGGTGCTCCTCTCCCGCGCACGCATGCCGGTCCTCGTCCGCGGCTGCGCGAACGGCCCGGGTGATGATGCCGCGGATGCCTCGCTCTCCGCGGCGCGTGCCGAGGCGGTGCGCAAGTGGCTCGTCGCCTTCGGCTGCATCGCGGAGAACAAGATCTTCGCGACGGGCAGCGGCACCGGGGATTCACCTGCGCCGGGGCGCAGGCCGCGTGGCGCGGCCGCGTCGCCGGACTCGGCGAAGGACCGCGTGACGATCTGCATTCCGCTGCCGCCGGAGGGCACGTTCTAGCCGCGCTTTCCCGCAGCGTCTCAGCGCTCGGGAGTCCGCGGCTTCCTGAACATGTCGAGCACGGCGTCGCGTGCGGCGTTGTGGTCCACGATGGGAAGCGGGTAGCCCCTTGCGATCGCGAGGCCGGCGGGCGGCTCGCAGAGTTTCGCCGCTGGCACGTCGCGCAGCTCGGGCACCCAGCGGCGGATGTAGGTGCCGTCGGGATCGAAGCGCTTCGTCTGCGACCACGGATTCTGGATGCGGAAATACGGCGCGGCGTCAGTGCCGGTGCTCGCGCTCCACTGCCAGCCGCCGTTGTTGCTCGCGATTTCGCCGTCCACGAGATGGCGCATGAAATGGCTCTCGCCGTGCATCCACCAGATGCGGAGGTCCTTCGTGAGGAACATCGCGGTGATCATGCGCACGCGGTTGTGCATGTGGCCCGTCGCGGCGAGCTCGCGCATGCCGGCGTCCACGATGGGGAAGCCCGTGCGGCCCTCGCACCATGCCTGAAACTCCGCGGCGGCCTGCGGGTCGCGCTGCCACGCGGCCTCGTCCTCGGGCCGCCAGTGCGCGCGCCACGCGAGGGTGCGAGTCTCTTCCTGAAACTCATGATCGAGCACGTCGGGCCAGTGCCAGAGCACCTGCATGTAGAACTCGCGCCAGATGAGTTCGCTGATGAATTTGGCCACGCCGTTCTTCTGCTCGACGGTCTTCGCCTCCCGCTCGGCGCGGCGGCACTCGCGCAGCACCTCGCGGATGGAGAGCAGGCCGTGGCGGAGATCCTGCGAGAGGTGCGACGTGCCTCCCTCGGAGGGGAGGTCGCGCCTTGCGCCGTAGAGGAAGATCGGGCCGTCGAGGAAGCGCGCGAGCCGTTTGCGCGCGGCGGCTTCACCGGGCGCGGGAATCTCGGCGCTCGATTTCAATTTCCATCGTTCCAGCGCGGGCAGCGGCTCGCCTGCGATGCCATCGGGCACCGCGATGCGCGACACGGCGCCGGTCGGAGCCGGCTCGGGCAATTTGCTCCACGCGCGGGCATACGGCGTGAAGACGCGGAAGGGACGGCCCTCGCCGTTCAGAACTTCGTCGCGCTCGTGCGCGGCGACATCCTGGAGGCTGTGCACGGCGATGCCGAGCCGCTCCGCCATCTTTGCGACGCGCTGCTCCATCTCGCGGCCGAACGGATCGGGATCGCGGTTGAAGTAGATCGCGCCCGCGCCGCATTCGCGCGCGAGCTTTTCCAGCGCCGCGTCGGCACGGCCGCCGCGCACGACGAGGCGCCCGCCTTTCACCTCGAGATTCCTGTGGAGCGAGAGCAGCGAGCCGCAGAGAAATTCCTGCCGCGCCGCCCCGCACCAGTGATGCGGGCCCGACCATTCGCTCGCGACATAGGCGGGCACCACCTGCGCGTGCGCGGCGAGCGCGGCGTTCAGCGCGGTGTTGTCGTTGAGCCGCAGGTCGCGGCGGAACCAGTGGATCGCGGTGCTCAAGGCTTACGACGCGCGGCTCTGCCGGATGCGGCCCGAGAGCGCGCGGTTCAGCGTGAGTTCATCCGCGTGTTCGAGTCCGCCGCCGGCCGGCAGGCCCTGCGCGATGCGCGAGATGGCGACGGGGAACGGCAGCAGCAGCTCGGCGATGTAGTTTGCCGTCGCGTCGCCCTCGACGTCCGTGCCGAGTGCGAGGATGACTTCCGAAAGGTGCCCGCTCTGCACGCGGCTCACGAGCGCGGAGATGCGCAGGTCGTCCGGCCCAACGTGGTCGAGCGGCGAGATGCGTCCGCCGAGTGAATGATAGCGGCCGCGGAAAACACCCGTGCGCTCGATGGGCAGGATGTCCGTGGGCTGCTCGACGACGCAGAGCAGCGCGTTGTCGCGGTCGGGAGCGGCGCAGAATTCGCACAGATTCTCCGAGGTGAAGAAGCCGCACTGCGGGCACGCATGGATGTGATCGCACACCGCGACGACCGCGGCGGCGATGTCGCGCGGCCTCGCGTCGCGCGCCTGCACCATCCAGAGCGCGATGCGCTCGGCGCTGCGCGGGCCGATGCCGGGCATGCGCTTGAGCTCCGCGATGAGCGCGCGGATCGCGGCGGGATACTCGACGCGCTTCATCGCGGCGTCACAGGCGCGAATTTCCCCAGCCGAGCGCGGGCAGGCCCTGCTGCATCTGCTCGATGCGGCGGATGTAGAACTCCACCGCGCCGTCCGAGCCGTATTTCTCGCGCGTCTCCATGAAGGTGACGAGCGCGCGGTCGAGGAGGTTTTCGCGGAAATAGACGACGCCCTTCCAATACAGGTCGCGCCGCGCGCTCTGCGGTTCGGAGAGCTGGTCCTTGTGCGCGATCAGCTCATACACCTCCTCGCGGCCCGAGCTGTCCGCATGTCGCTGGATGAGCTCCATCGGCCGGACCTCGATGGCCTCCTCCGCAAGGGCAAACGTGCGCGCGCCGATGAGCGTGCGCGTGCCGTAGATCGAGTTCGCGGCGCAGAGTCGGCGCGCGAATTCCACCGGCTCGCCCGACACGCTCAGCGCGCCGAGCCGCCGCGAGCCGTAGGCCGCGAAGATGACATCGCCGCTGTTGATGCCGATGCGCCAGTCGAACACCTTTCCATACTTGTCGAGGCACTCGCGGTTCACCGCATCGAGGCGCTCCGCGAGCGCCAGCGAGGCTTCGCACGCAGTGCGCCCGTGGTCGGATTCCGGCAGTGGCGCGCCGAAGACCACGCGCAGGCTTTCGCCGTCGCATTCGTCGAGATACGCGCCGCGCTCGACGAGAAAATCCGCCGCGCTCTCCAAAAAGGAGTTCGTCATCGCCACGTAGTTTTCCGTGCGCAGGGTCGCGAGCAGCTCCTCGTGATTGAAGATCTCGCAGACGAGCACCGTGGCCTCGCGCAGGTCGCCGTCGAAGCTCAGCGGTGCGCTGCCGTCCACGAGCCGCGCAAAGGTGCGCTTTGAGACGCGGTCGCCGAGCAGCTGCTGCGCCGTGCGCTTGCGGCGGCCGCTTTGCGTCTGCGAAAACCAGAACGCCCCAGCCGCCGCGGCGAGGATCGCGGTGATGCCGGCGAACGGCGAAAAATACGCGCCGTGCAGGTTCGCGATCCACGATGCGGCCACCGTCTCCGCGAGCGCGGCCAGGACGATCCCGAGCTTCATCGGGATGCGGTTCAGGTCCACCGTCGTCCACGCGATGCCGAAGGAGAGCAGCAGCACGAGGAAATACTGGAGGCCGCGCTCGACGACCGGCGGAGAAGGGCGTTCGAGGAAGTCTGCGAGCGCCGCATCGAGCCGCGCAAAGGCGTGCAGTTCAAAGAGCCCGGCCACGAGGAGGGCGGTGAGGGCTCCGCAGATCAATGAGGCCTTGAGGTGTCGCACGCGCGCCCATCTATCATGCGATTTTCACCGCGCGCAACTCCCGCGGCGCTGTCCGCTCAGTTTTTCGCAGCCGGACCGAGCACGCAGCGGAAGCCGTGATTGTTGTCGCGGTTGGCCGTCTTGCGCTGGCTGCGGTGCCCCGCGAGCATGATGCCGCGCTCGGAATTGTCCCACGAGCCGCCCCGCAGCACGTGCGTCGTGCGGGCCGCGTCAAAAAAGTCGCTGCACCATTCCCACACGTTGCCGCCGAGATCGTAGATGCCCAGCGCGTTTGGCGGGAAGGTTCCCACGGGCGCGGTCGTCGGAAAGCCGTCGGTGTAGCCCTCCATCCACCGCTCGCCGAAGTTGGGGAGCTGGTCGTGAAAGGCCTTGTCTCCGTAATTGCCCACGGGCCGCGTCGGCGGAAAGTCGGTGCCCCACGGGTAGTCGTCGTTGTTCTTTCCGCTCCGCTCCGCAGGCGTCGCGCCGATGTCGGTCGGGATGCCGACGGCCCGGTCCCACTCCTCGTCGGTGGGCAGCCGGTAGGCCATGTCCTTCGGCAGTTTTCCCGCGTCGGTCTCCCGCTTCGTCAGCCACTGGCAGAACGCGTCCGCCTCATCCCATGTCATCGCGCATGCGGGGTGATCCGGCTCCCGCCCCACGGGCACACCGTCCTTCTCCTCGAGCTTCCACAAATCACCCCTCAGCTTGTCGCCCTCGCGCGCGAAGACCTCGTAGTCCTTCACGCGCGTCTCCCAGATGCTGAAAAGAACCTTCGCCCCCGGCACCGGCACGAACTTCATCCCGAGCGTGTTCTCAAAGGGCGCCTCCTTGCTCGCGGTGGCGGGCGTGATTGCCATCTCCGGCCTCACGGGGTCCGGCGCGGGAGTCGGTGTCGGCCGCTGGACGGCTTCGCCTGTGCCGCCGCCCTTGCCCGGTGCAAAGCGCATCCATGCTGCGGCCCCTCCGGCGATGGCGACGGCGAGCAGGGCAAGCATCGCCCTCCGTTTCCCGGAGCCCGCGGCCCATTCCATGCCCCGCGCGACCTTCGCGACGGCCGCCGCCATCTCCTCCGCGCTCGCGTAGCGCTTCTCGCGGTCGGAATGCAGCGCGCGGTCGATGATCCGGTCGAGGCGCTTGTCCAGGCCCGGCACGAGGCGCGATGCCGCCTCGTATTTCCCGTGCGGAATCCTCCCCGTGAGCATCTGGTAGAGCATCACGCCGACCGAGAAGATGTCCGCGCGCTCGTTCACCTGGCTCTTGGCGTCCTTCGCCTCGGGCGCCATGAAGTCGAACGTGCCGATCGTGCTTCCGGTGATCGTCAGCAGCGTCGCCTCCGATCCGGTCGATTTCGCGATGCCGAAATCCGTCACCTTCACGGTGCCGTCGGACGCGATCATGATGTTCGACGGCTTGATGTCCCGGTGGATGAATCCCTGGCGGTGCGCGTGGGCGAGCGCGGCGCACACCGCGCTGGTGATGCGCAGGGCCTCCCCCGGCTCGAGCCTGCCGCGCGCCACCACGAGCTTCTGCACATCCGTCCCCTCCACGCACTCCATCACAAAAAACCGCAGCCCGCTCGCAGTCTCCCCCGCGTCATGCACTGCCACGATGCCCGGGTGGTTCAGCCGCGCCAGCGCCATCGCCTCCCGCTTGAACCGCTCCGCAAACTCCGCAGTCTCGTCATCCGTCTCCGGCGGCAGGATCTTGATCGCCTCCACCCGATCCAGCTTCCGGTGGCGCGCCTTGTAAACCGCCCCCATCCCCCCGCGCCCCAGCACCGCCTGGATTTCATACAGCGGGAATTCCTCCTGCAGCACCTCCGGCGCGGGCGGCTGCCACTTTCCCGGGCGCTTCGTGCCCCAGACACTCAATGCCGGCGTCATCTCCTCCTCATGCGCCTCCTCCTTCTCGGGGGGCGGCGTGAGCGGCGTGGTCGGGATGCGGCTTTGGTCGTCGGACATTTGCCTGCGGGTGAAATCGACAGCAGCCTGTGTGAGCCATCCATTTCGCCGATGCAAGGACAACGGCGGCCCGCCCCGGCACTGCGCGCCCGGCCCGCCATCTCCGTGGACGCCTGCCCTTTGCCCGATGCTTAAGAACAACTGCAAATTCCCATTGACACAACAAACGCCGGGGACATTCTCGCGCCCATGAGTCCCCGGAGCTCAACTGGCGGAGTGCTACTCGCGGCAACGGTTTGCCCGCACCCTCCCACATCTGCATGACGCGCACGCGATGCACCCAGAGGTCCAGAGCGTCCGGAATCGCGCACCCCGTGGCACGGGGCTGAAGCAGGACGCACCCGCGCAGCGGTGTTCGCGGTCCCGGAAGTCCCGCATTCTCCCCCATCCGCACTCGGGCAAAACGCGCCTCATCCTCCGCTGCTGGTATTCGCTCGGCGACATCACACTCCTCACCGCCGCCGTCCGCGAGCTGCACCATGCGCACCCGGGGAAATTCCTCACCGACGTCCGCACGCCTTACGACGATCTCTGGCTCCACAACCCCTGGCTCAGCCCCATCCCTGACGGCGATGGCGAACTCATCGAGTGCGGCCACTCGCTCCTCGACGGCAGCAACACCGCCCCCTTCCACGCCATCCACAGCTTCACGGAAAACCTCGCCGAGCGCCTCGGCGTCCGCATCCGTCCCCGCCTCTTCCGCGGCGACATCCATCTCCATCCCCTCGAGCGGCTCTGGACCCCGCAGGTCGCCGAAGTCCTCGGCGCCGACGTCCCGTATTGGATCATCGCCGCCGGGGGGAAAAGCGACATCACCATCAAATGGTGGGGCACCGACCGCTGGCAGTCCGTCGTCGATCACTTCCGCGGCCGCATCCTCTTCGTCCAGATCGGGCGCGAAGGCGACCATCACCCCGCCCTCCGCGGCGTGCTCGACCTCCGTGGCAGGACCGACGTGCGCCAGCTCGTCCGGCTCGTGCATCACAGCGCAGGCGTCCTCAGCCCCGTCACCGGAGTCATGCACCTCGCCGCCGCCGTCCCCGTCCGCGCCGGCCGGCCGCTGAACCGCCCGTGTGTCGTCGTCGCCGGTGGGCGCGAACCCTCGCACTGGGAAGCCTACCCGCACCACCAGTTCCTCCACACCCTCGGCGCGCTGCCCTGCTGCGACAATGGCGGATGCTGGAAGGCCCGCACCGTCCCCCTCGGCGACGGCGACGAAGCCCGCGACCGCAGCCTCTGCCTCGACGTCGTCCACCCTCCGCGCCCGAAAATTCAAAATTCAAAATCCAAAATTCAGAATTCCCCCGCGCCTCTTCCCCGCTGCATGTCCCTCATCACTCCCGCCGACGTCATCCGCGCCGTCGAGAGTTACCACGCGGCCGGAGCCACCCCGTTCCTCCGCCGCGCGCAATGGGCACTCGCCGCACCGCATCTCACCAAAACCGCAGCCACCACCGCCAACCATCCATGAAAAAGAAGAAGACCGCATCCAAGCCCGCCCCCGCACCCCCGCTCGCCAGCGCCAACTGGGTCAGCCAGTCCACCGCCCAGCAAACTTCCACCCCGACAGCTCAGGCGGGGCCTTTCTCCGCATCTCCGGGCGGGAATTAAGATGAGAGATAACGAGCCCTTCCATCGCAAATGAGTTCAAAGCTTTCCATTGAACTTTTGGACTGCGATTGCGACGTCATTAGCAGCCGAGGGGGGCCTCTCGTCTTGCTCGGGAACAATCATGCCGAACGATGGACCTCGGCACGTTGGTATGAGGCCGCTTGCTCCTGTGAGGAATGGATCGAGAAGATCGAGCTGGACGGCTTCAGCGCTTTGGTTCTGGGCGGGGAGCCAGCATTGACTTGGTGGCATCCATCGAAGTGCGACGCAAACGGTGTCGTCGGCGTCCTATTTCGATGCATCTTTGCTCCCGAAGGCTATCAGCCGCCGACTCTAATCGAACTGGATGCCTCACAAACTGTCGCGCCCGATGTGGAGTATGTCGGTGGACCGGCAGGCTACTTGTTTGACGCTGCAATCGATGGAGGGACCGCGCTCGACCTCGACGAAGGCGTGTCCATCGAGTTCCGCTCGAACAGGCTCCTTGTGAAAACGTTTGATTACCGACCCA
Source organism: Chthoniobacteraceae bacterium (assembly GCA_044221035.1). GTDB lineage: Bacteria > Verrucomicrobiota > Verrucomicrobiia > Chthoniobacterales > Chthoniobacteraceae > SXWH01. Next base: position 17,289 of record JBGAPU010000116.1, read on the forward strand.
GCGAGGAGGTTCACCTCGTCGCACATGTCTTTTTGGATTTGGAGAAGGCGCGAGTTGGAGAGACGGGAATCCGAGCGCAGTTGGAGATTTGATTCGCATGTGCCGCCCCATTTCCATGACCCGCTCGAAAGCGCGTCCGCGTCCTGTGAATGCCACGCCCCGCCCGCCGGGTGCCACCGTGGAAATCAAGACCGCCACCGGCACGGAGCCGGAGCTGGTGCGGCGGCGGGGGATGCTGGATGCGGTGTGCGGGGTCGGGTTTCCGTTTCCGGCGGGGCGGTTTGCGGGGCGGGGGATTGTGATTTGCGGGGGCGGGGAGAAGTATCTTCCCTCCGTGTATGTGCTCGTGCGGCTGCTGCGGCATCTGCGCTGCGCGCTGCCCGTGGAAGTGTGGCACATGGGCGAAGCGGAGATGCCCGCGGACCTTCGCGGGTTGCTCGCGGAGCAAGCAGCAACCAACCAACTGCCGATAACAACATGGACTTCCAAAGATTCACTGCACTGAAGCCCGGAATGTCCTCTTCCGAGACATCCGAAACGCTGGGTGCCTTTGACGCCGATGAGTTGGACATCCAGCGCTGTCTTGGTCTGCTCGCGGGATGGCGTCCCATCGAGTGGGATCCAAGCAAGGAATCCACATTTTTTGTGAGAGGCCCAGTCGGGGGGATATACATGACCATTTCCAACCCGCATATCTCGGTGAAAGGATTTAAGAGGTTTGTTTCAGGGCTCGTCTCTGATCCTGAAATCCGCATCGGCACCGTCGTCGTTGATCACTCATGAGCACCGCCGCGCATCGAAACTCACCGCTTCGCAACGGGCTCCCTGCCGGGAGGCCATTGCTTCCGCGCAGACGCTCGGTGCCGTCAGTTCCCCGCCCCCACGGTGCCACCGTGGAAATCAAGACCGCCACGGGCACGGAGCCGGAGCTGGTGCGGCGGCGGGGGATGCTGGATGCGGTGTGCGGGGTGGAGTTTCCGTTTCCGGCGGGGAGGTTTGCGGGGCGGGGGATTGTGATTTGCGGGGGCGGGGAGAAGTATCTTCCCTCGGTGTATGTGCTCGTGCGGCTGCTGCGGCATCTGCGCTGCGCGCTGCCCGTGGAAGTGTGGCACCTGGGCGAAGCCGAGATGCCCGCGGACCTGCGCGCGATGCTCGCGGAGCTGGGCGCGGTGTGCGTGGACGGCGCGGCGATGCGCCGCATCCATCCCGTGAGGCGGCTCGGCGGCTGGGAGCTGAAATGCTACGCCCTCATGCACTCCGCATTTGCCGAGGTGCTGCTGCTCGACGCGGACAACTGCCCCGTGCGCGACCCCGCGTTCCTTTTCGACACCCCGGAATACCGCAGGCACGGCGCCATCTTCTGGCCCGACTACACGCGCTTTGC